>NZ_JBHTCX010000001.1:0-77042 GCF_042666875.1 Brachybacterium sp. GCM10030267
CCGAGTTGAAATCAACCTACTCCCGCATCACCTTCAAGATGTACTCGGTCATTGACATTTTCTCCCGGTATCGCATCGCGAGTCGAGTTGAGATCGACTCGGCAGGATGTCACGCCGTTGAAATGTTCACCGAAGCCATCGCAAGGGAGGGCGCCCCTCGAGTGATCCACTCAGACAACGGTGGGACAATGAAGTCAACCGCGCTCATGAACCTTTTCGATGAGCACGGAATCGAGGCCAGCAATAGTCGGCCATATGTCTCCAATGACAACCCGTACTCTGAGGCCGAGTTCAGCACAATGAAAAGCCGGTCGTCATACCCGGAGTATTTCGAGAGCTTGCAGAACGCTCGTGAGTTCGACCACGCATATACCGTGTGGGCGAACAATCAGCAGTACCACTCTGGCGTCGCCCACTTCACGCCGTCGCAAGTGCACTTTGGTACATGGCGCACAGTGTGGGCAAGGCGCGAGGCGACCCTACAGCGGTACTACGAGTCCCATCCCGAGCGCTTCCGAGCAAAACCCAAAACGCCGTCCCCACCAGCGACGGTCGGGATCAACCACCTCGTGCAAACAGCCTGACCCAGAACAGCCACTGACTCCAACCAGCTTGACAACACCCGTGAGCGGCACGCGCCCTCCTCCTGGGGGGGGTCGCGTGCCGCTCAGCTACATGTTCGTGCCAGTCACCTATGGGACCGCCGCCTGCCGCCCGCGTCCGGGGCCGCCTTGCACCAGTCAGCTACGCGGCAGCGCGCCGCGACTGCGCCCGGTACTGGCTGGGGCGGATCCCGTACTCCCTGGTGAACGCGGCGCTGAGCGCATAGGGGCTGGAGTAGCCGACGCGCCGGGCGACGGTCTCGATGGTGTCCTCGGTGTCCTGGAGCAGGTCGGCCGCCAGGCACAGCCGCCAGCCGGCCAGGTAGGAGATCGGCGGTTCGCCCATCACGTCGGCGAAGCGGCGGGCGAGCGTCGCGCGGGAGACCCTGGCCGCCCGGGCGAGCGACTCCACGGTCCACGGTCGTGCCGGGTCCGTGTGGAGGGCGGCGAGCGCGGGACCGACGACAGGGTCTCCGGCGGCGCCGTACCAGGCCGGCGCGCTCGCCTCGGGCAGGGCGAACCAGTCGCGCAGGGCGCCGATCAGCACCAGGTCGAGCAGACGATCCAGGACCGCCTGCTGACCGGGCTCCCGGCTGCCCAGCTCTGCCTCCAGCATGTCCAGCGCCCGCGAGCGCTGGTGACGGCGGGGCAGGACGACCGCCGGCGGCAAGGCGCCGAGGAGGCGCTCGGAAATACGGCCCGACGTCGGGAAGGTTCCCGTCAGCAGCACGTGCTCCCTCGCGGGTGCGGCACGCCGGCGGTCGAGCCCCTTTATCCCATCGAGTCTGCCTGCCGGCTCCAGACAACTGCCGTCCGCGCGCACGATGCAGCTGGGTGCCGCAGTCCTGTCGAGGGGATCGCTGGTGATGAGGACCGGGTCTGGGCCGGTGAGGATCAGGAGGTCGCGCGCAGCGAGGCCGACGGGCTCGACGCCGTCCTCGATGAGCCATGCCTGTCCCTGCAGCGGCGTGGCGACGGTGATCGAGGAGCCGGCCTCGAAGCGGATGGACCACGGCGCCTCGAGCAGATTCTGATCGATCAGCGCCCCCGAGGAGCGGATGTTGTCGAGCACTTCGGAGAGGGTGTCCACGACGCCACCCTAGTCGGCACCGGGGCCCACCCTGAGACGGTGGCGCATCTGTTTCAGCGTCAGGGACATTCTCCCGTCTCACCCGGAGGCGATGGAATGGGGCATATCCACAGACCGAGCCACGACCGAACCTGTCGCCCCCAGCCCTTGGCTCACCCCACGGCGTCAGCCCACCGGTACCTCTCATGGTCCCGCCGATCCTCACCCTTGGAGGCCCTCATGTCCGTCGACCATCCGCCCACTCCCGGCTGCGCACTCTGGGTGCTCGCGCATCCTCGGCGCGAATCGCTGAACGGCCACCTCTTCCGCACCGGCGTCGAGGTGCTCTCCCGCGATCACGAGGTGGCGACCTCGGACCTGTACGCCATGGGATTCGACCCGGCGTTCGGTGAGCAGGACCTCGGCGATCAGGCCGCCGCGCCGGGCAACCTCGCCGTCCACGCCGGGGAGGCCTACACGCGGGGCCGGGTCGCCGCCGACGTCCGCGCAGAGCACGCGAAGCTGGCCGCGGCAGAGCTGCTGGTCATCCAGTTCCCCCTGTGGTGGTACGGCCCGCCGGCGATCCTCAAGGGATGGCTGGACCGAGTGCTGACGGACAGCTTCGCCTACGACGCAGAGCTCGATCCCGAGGTCGGCATGCCGCGCCGCTACGGCGACGGCGGCCTCACCCGAAGAAAGGCTCTGGTCACCGTCTCCGCCGGCGACGACGAGCGCACCCTCGGGCCTCGCGGCGTCAGCGGCGACCTCGACTCCCTGCTGTTCCCGCTGACTCATGGGGCGCTGTGGTACGTCGGCATCGACGTGCTGGACCTGCACGTCATCCACGACGCCGACTCGATCTCCGCCGACGACGTCGAGCGGGAGACCCAGCGCCTGACGTCGCGGCTCGAGGGCCTCGAGGCCGAGAGCAACCGCCCCTACCGGCGGCTGCGCGACGGCGACTACCCCTCCCACCTGCGCTCGCTGGATCCCGGCCTGCTGCCGGGGCGCCTGGACCTCGGCATCCATCGCCGTGAGACCCCCGCGGGCGCCGACGGGAGCTCGTGACCATGGCCAACGCACGAGATGGCGTGGACGCGGTGTCCAGCACGGCGCCGACGGTGCCCTCCATGGAGGCCTGGACGACCTCCCCCACGGCTCCCGGCCGGCTGGAACTGACCCAGGTCCGCACGCCCGATCCGGGACCACAGGATGTCCTGGTCGAGGTCGCCGCCTTCGCCCCGAATCCGGGCGAACTGGTGGCGCTGGCGTCGGCGCCGGCGGGGTGGATACCCGGGTGGGACGGAGCCGGTCATGTGGTGCGCGCGGCGGCCGATGGCAGCGGTCCCCCACCCGGCGCCCGGGTCGTGTTCCTCGGGGCCGACGCGGGGTGGGCGCGACGGCGCGTCGTGCCGTCGGACTCCGTCGCCGAGGTGCCGGAGACCGCCGACCTCACCGCGGTCGCGGCGATCCCGGTGCCGATGGCCAGTGCATTGCGGGCTCTGCGCCGCCTCGGGTCGCTGTTGGGGCGCCATCTGCTCATCGTCGGGGCGAACAGCGCCGTCGGCAGCGCGGCCGTCCAGCTCGGGGCGCGCTCCGGTGCCGACGTCATCGCCGTCGCCCGGAACCGGGAGAGTCACCCCTGGCTGCGCCGGCTCGGTGCACGCGCGGTCCTCGCCGACGTGCGGGAGGTGACCACGCGCGTCCATGCCGCTCTCGACATGGTCGGCGGGCCACATCTCGTCGCGGCGTATGCAGCCCTCGAGGCCGGTGGGACCGTGGTCGCCCTGGGACACTCTGCTTCTCAGGAGGAGCACTTCCCTCTCGGGGCGTTCGAGGCCTCCAGCGGCCGGCACAATCGGGCGATCACCAGCTTCTTCCTGGGCGCTGAGGCCGAGCTCTCCACGGAGATGGCGTGGCTGGCCGGTGAGGTCCATGCCGGTCGGCTCGACCCGGGGCCGCTCGATGTGCGTTCCTGGCACGAGCTTCCCCACTGGGTGGCCGGCGGTGCTGCGCGCAGTCACGGCAGGGTCGTCTTCCGGGTCGAGTGACCGGCTGGCACAAGCCACGTTCCCGGATTGCCGCCGGTCTCGAACCAGGGGGCGGCGGCGAGGACGGCGAGGATTGGCCGAGAACGTCGCAGGATCTGCGGAAAGTGCGACGCCACGTGCCGATGTCGAAGAGTCGAGTGCGCCCGGCGACTCTCAGCTCTCGGCTCGCGCAGCGTCGCTCTCGGTGCGCCCATCGTCCATCGGATACTCGACGTAGGCGATGCTGCGACTGTCCGGGGACCAGCTGTTCACGTTCATCGTGCCCTGGCCTCCCAGCACCCGCGCGAGGTCCCGCATCCCGGCCCCGTCGGCTTCGCAGAGCCGCACGATGACGTCCCGGTCCGCCGGGTGGCCTTCGGTACCGGGCGGGAAGCTGACATAGGCCAGTCGCGTGCCGTCCGGGCTGACGTGCGGGAACCAGTTCACGCGCTCGTCGGATGTGAGCTGCTCGGCGCCGGTGCCGTCGGGACGCATGCGGAACAGCTGGGCGTGGCCGGGCCGGGTGCGGGCCCGTTCGGAGTTGAGGTAGATCCACTGCCCGTCCGGCGCGTACTCGGCGCCATCGTCGGGGAATTCATCGTCGGTGAGCTGGGTATCCGGCCCACCCGCGGCAGGGATGGTGAAGACGTTCGGGGCGCGCCAGGCGCCGTCGGCCGACGTCTCCACGCCGATGTAGGCGAGGGTCTCCCCGTCAGGACTGACGCCGTGGAGGAAGTGCAGGCGGCCATCGTCATTCGTGACCCGGGTGGCCTGCCCGCCGGCGAGCGGAGCGCGGTAGATGTGCCCGTCGTCCGCCGAGACGAAGATGTGCTCACCGTCGGGATCGAGCACGTGGTCGTTGTTCAGCTCCGGCACGTCGCCGAGGTCGATCCGCTGCGGCGCGCCGCCGTTCAGCTCGAGCCGGAACAGGTGGCCGTCGCCGTTGACGTAGAGCGCGGTGCCATCCAGCGCCCAGTTCGGGGCCTCGTAGAGCACGTCGGCCGATTCGTGGAGGACCGCGGTCTCACCGGTGTCGACGTCGAGGGTGCGGATGATCGTGCGCTGGCCCTGGGCGAGACGGCGTGCCATGAAGTACTCCTTGGTCGAGGGACGCGGAGCGGTGCGCCCCATCGCGTCGGGCCACGACCTGCGTGGCCGGGCCGTTTCGATCCTATGGCCTCAGCCCTGAACAGAGCGGGCCGCCGTCTCAACGGGCCACCGTCGCTTCCAGCGGACACCTCAGCGATCCCCCGGACGCCTCATCGAACCGGCGCCACCGTGAACCGCGAGGAGAACGGGCTCAGGCTCCCCGGGAGCGTGCTGGTATCCAGCGGCTGCTGCGCCGTCAGCGAGCGCTGCCGGACCAGCTCGCCGAGCACCATGGAGCAGGTCAGCAGCACCACGTTGCGCCCGGGGCAGATACCGGGCCCGTCGCTGAAAGGAACCAGCGGCCAGGCGCGGTCGTCCCGCTCGCCCGGCTCGTGCCCCTCCAGCCACAGCTGCGGGGCGAAGCGATGCGCCTCGGCGAGGTGGCGCTCATCGCGGTGGAAGTACGGGGCGAAGATGATCACTGCCGTCCCCGCGGGCAGGGAACCTGTGCGCCAGGTCGTCTCCTCGGTGGTGTCGCGCAGCAGCAGCGGGGTAGTGGGCCACAGCCGCAGCGACTCCAGCACGGTGGCGCGGAGGTAGGGCAGCTCCGGGGCGCGGGTCATCTCCTCCCGGGCGGTCTCGACCGCGCCGGGATGGGAGGTCAGCAGCGACAGGGCGCGGAAGGTGGCCCAGGCGGCGGCGTCGAAGGCGAACAGCCACTGCGGGATCTGCTGGATCGGTTCGGCGTCCCGGGAGGCAGGGGTGCGGGCCACCATCTCGGCGAGGCTGCCGGGTTCGGCCGCCTCGACGTAGCGGCGCAGCTGCGCCAGGAAGCTCTCGCGCAGCCGACGGTTCTGCGGCATCGCGTAGGCGAGGTTCGCCCGTCGGCGCAGGCGCCGGATGTCGTCGGTGATCTGGTGGTCCTCGCGGGCGGCGGCGCCCAGGACGATCTGGCGCACGATGCGCCACCAGGCGGTGGCGAAGCCGTCCCAGTCCAGGGTGCCGGTGAAATCGGCGTGCCCCAGCAGGGAGGTCACCTCGCGTTCGATCGCGGCGGTCATGACCTCCGCATGGCTGTGCACGGGCCTGGAGGATTCCAGGACCTCCTCGTTCAGGGGCCGGCGGGCCCGGCGCTCCTGCACGGAGGAGACCAGGGAGGATTCGGGCTCGAAGTGGTTCAGGGCCCCACGCTTCTCGAGCGTCGCGGGCGTGAACGGCTCCGGCGTGCCGTCGAGCACGCGGTGGACGTCCGCGGGTGTCAGCACAAGAGCGAGACGGCGGCCGGGGATCCGCAGCTGGACGGGCCCGTCGCCGTAGCGCTCGTGCAATCGCTGCATCTCGCGGACGCCGGCACTGTCGAGGTCGAAGCGCTCGACGAGGTTCACCGGTCCGGGCCGGCGCACGATCGGCCCTTTGACCACGGGTGAGAGCAGGACTCTCGTGAGCACCCGGGCGTGATCGGAGGCGCTCAGCAGCGGAACCTGACCGGCCCCGTCGCGGTCGGGGCTGGGCTGTCCGGAGCCGGCGTGCGTCGTGTCGCGAGGCATGACTCCAGATTCGCACGAGAAGACCCTGCGCGACCTTCCGAATGGTCCGATGGATATCGCGCGGTGGCGAACGCTGGCACGCTGTGGCCATGTCAGAGAAGACTTCCGGCCCCGGCCCCGCTGATCCGAAGCGTCAGGATCCCGACACCGACCCGTCGGCCGATCCGTGGCCGCTGCATGAGGACACCCCGGACTCCCACGAGGACCGCGGAGCCAACGCGAACCCTGATCCCGAGGAGCAGAACCTCACCGGGCTCGAGGAGGGCGGCGGTGTGCCCCCGGGCGAGACGCCGCCGGCCGAGGACCAGATGAGCTCCGACCAGGGGCACGACGAATGAGTTGAACACGTGGAGACCCGGCTGCCCCGTCGCCTCGCGCGCCGGGACGGCCGGACCGACGGATAAGGAGCACACACGATGACTGACCTGGCGGCACGGCCCGCCTTCACCGATTACCAGCGCGGGCGCGCAGCGTGGCGGCGTACCGGCATCCGGAACACCGAGTTCCGGCGCGTGATCCACCGTCTGGACGCCCTCATGGAAGAGGAGCTCACCGAGGGGTGATCACGGGAGGGCGGGCCCGATACGGTGACTCAGGCCACCTCTGATGGCTCATCCCTGATGGTTCATCCGGACGAAGGAGTTCCCATGACCGCCCCTCTCCCCCGCCGCACCCTCCTGACCGCCGGCAGCGCGGGCACCGCCGCGGCCCTGGCCGCTCTCGCCCCGACCGCCTCCGCCCAGGGTCGCAGCGGCGAGGCCCCGGCCCGCCCCGGTGGCCCACCGGCTCGTACCGCGCGCTTCACCCTCCAGGCACAGGTGCTCGACGGCGGCCAGCAGGTCACCTCCGTGGTCATCGACGCCGGTCGCCGTGGCGGCCTGATCCCGGGCGAGCTCTCCCCGGAGGCCTTCAGCGTGCACGCCACCGGCACCAATCCCGTCACCGGCACCGTCGCCTTCGACGTGGACCGCACCGTCACCGCCGCCCGCGCCGACCACAGCGGCCGGATCAGCCTGGATCTCGAGCACGGCCCGGATGTGGAGGGCGCCGGCACCCTGGAGTACCTCGACGACGCGAGCCGCAACGTCCTGTTGGAGCTCGAGTACACCCTCACCCAGAATGCTCCCCTTCCCGCCCACGGCAACGGGCACGGCTCGATCGACGAGTTCGTCCAGGACGGCCTTGTCGACGCGGAGGTGGACGCGTTCAGCTCCCACGTCGCCGCCTCCGGCACCAACTATCGCCTGTTCACCCCGCACGGGCATGGCAGCGCACGCGAGCTGTCGCTGGTGGTGTGGCTGCACGGCGGCGGCGAAGGCGGCCTGTTCGACGGGGAGATCGAGTACTACGACAACGAGACCCACCTGCGTGCCAATCGCGGCGCCCTGGCCTTCGCCACCGACGAGGCGCAGGAGATCTTCGGCGGCGCGATCGTGGTCGCTCCGCAGTGCACGTCCGCGTGGATGGACGACGGCCCGGCGTTCGAGCCGCTGATCGACGAGATCATCGAGGAGGTCGCCGCCGACCATCCCGTCGACCGCGACCGCGTCCACGTGATCGGCTGCAGCAACGGCGGCTACATGAGCCTGAAGATGGTGGTGGAGAACCCCGGCGCGTTCGCCTCCACGGTGCCGATCTGCGGCGTGGTCCAGGCACGCGGGGACTCCCCCGGCCGCCTCGTCACCGACGACGAGCTCGCCGCCATCGACACGCCCACCTGGCTGATCGCCGCGGCCGACGACACCACCGTCGATCCGCAGGCGAACACGGTCCATGCCCACGGCCTGATCCCGGACTCGATCATGAGCCTGTACGACGACGTCACCTGGGAGGGCGAGAGCTACCCCGGGCACTTCTCCTGGATCTACGCCGCCCGCAACGATCCCTCGCACCAGGGCACGCATCTGTGGGAGTGGATGGCCGCCCAGCGGCGCTGAGCGGCCGAGCCACGCTCACTCGACAGGTGGCAGGACGACTAGTAACTCCTTGGCAGGACGACTAGTAGATCGGTGGCAAAACGACTAGTAGAACCTTGGCAGAACGACTAGTAGGGAGTATCGTCGCAGGCAGGAGGTCTCATGACTCAGCCTGCACAACGGCCGGCGGACACGTACCTGCACCGCTATATCGACGACGAACTCGACGCACTCCTCCCAGACCTTTCGGCCATCGCGATCGACGGCCCCAAAGGCGTCGGGAAGACAGCCACCGCGTCTCGGCGAACAGACGCCATTCTGGCTCTGGATGATCCCGCGATCCGGTCGCTCGTCGCCGCAGATCCGCAGTTCCACCTCTCCCGTGCCGATACCGTCCTCATCGACGAGTGGCAGCATCTCCCCGAGATCTGGGATGCGGTGCGCCGCGCCGTCGATGCCCGCAGCGAGCGCACGTATCTTCTGACCGGCAGCGCATCACCGCAGACGGGGGGCGACACGCATTCGGGGGCAGGCAGGATCGTCTCGCTGAGGATGCGGCCTCTGAGCCTGGCCGAGCGCCCGACCACCGATCCCTCCGTCCGGATCACCGACCTCTTCGAGCCGGGTTCGACGATCAGGGGGCACACCGAGTTCACGCTGGCTGACTACGCCGCAGAGATCTGCGGGTCCGGGCTGCCCGATGTCCGTGCGCTTCCGCCTCGAGCGCGACGTGCAGCTCTTGCCGGTTACGTGGACCGGATCATCGACCGGGACATCCCTGCGGAGGGGATCTCCGTGCGCCGGCCCGCCTCCTTGCGCGCCTGGCTCTCGGCCTACGCCCGTGCCACGTCGACGACCACCGACTACACGAAGATCCTCGACGCGGCCACGCCGGGTGACTCGAGCAAGCCCTCCAAGGCCACCGCGCTCTCGTATCGGGACATCCTCACGAAACTGTGGATTCTCGATCCTGTCCACGCATGGCTGCCGGGGTTCTCGCAGATGACCCGGCTGACCCAGGCATCGAAGCACCACCTTGCCGATCCTGCCCTGGTGACGACACTGCTCAACATCTCGGAGAGCTCGCTGCTCTCCGGAGCCGACGGCGCTGCCGAGCTGTTCGGGCGATTGTTCGAATCACTGGCAACGCTGACGATCCGTGCTGCGGGAGCAGCGGCAGAGGCACGGGTGTTCCACCTGCGCACTCGGGGCGGGACCCGCGAGGTGGATCTGGTCCTGGAGCGATATGACGGCAGTGTCGTCGCCTTCGAGGTGAAGCTCGCTCGCACGGTCGACGATGGCGACGTCCGCCATCTGCACTGGCTGGGCGAACAGATCGGCCCTCGACTCCGCAGCAAAGTCGTGCTGACGACAGGATCGGACGCGTACCGGCGCCCGGACGGGGTCTGCGTCGTCCCGCTGGCTCTGCTCGGGTGAGCCCCGCCGCTCAGCCGTCCTCGGCGAGCGCGGCCCGTCGTGCCTCCTCGCGGCGGGAGGCCTCCCAGCTGGCCAGCAGCTGCAGTCGCTCGGCGCTCTGGGACCCGGGCTCGGCGGTGTAGATCATCAGCACGCAGCCGGGCTCCGCCGTGATCGCGAGCTCCTCGTAGGCCAGGGACACCTCACCCACGACGGGATGGTTGTACCGCTTGGTCCCCGCGCCGTGCTGGCGCACATCGTGGCGGCCCCACAGGGTGCGGAAGAGGTCCGAGCGGGTGGACAGCTCGCCCACGAGGTCCTGCAGTTCCGTGTCGTGAGGGTCGCGGGAGGCCTCCATGCGCATGATCGCCACGCACATCTCGGCGAACAGCTCCCAGTCCGGGTAGAAGTCCTTCGAGGCCGGGTCCAGGAACTGGAAGCGCGCCAGGTTCGGGGTGCGCCCGCCGTCCCCGATCAGCGGCGAGAAGAAGGCCCGGCCCAGGTCGTTGGTGGCCAGCACGTCCTGGCGCGGGTCGCGCACGAAAGCGACCCCGTCGGTCAGCGAATCCAGGGCCCATTGCAGGCTGGGTCGCAGCGCCGTCCGGCTGCTCGAGGGCCGACGGGCCCTGCCCGAGGCGGGGATGCCGTCGGCCGCGCGCGCGAGATCGAGCAGATGGGTCCGCTCGGTCTCGTTCAGCTGCAGCGCTCGGGCGAGCGCATCCAGCACGGCGGCGGAGGCGCCACCGATCCCGCCGCGCTCGAGCTTGGCGTAGTACTCGACGCTGACCCCGGCGAGGAGCGCCACCTCGCTGCGGCGCAGCCCCGGCACCCGCCGCGCGCCGACGGAGGGCAGGCCGGCCTGCTGCGGCGTGATCTTGGCGCGGCGGGAGGTGAGGAACTCGCGCACCTGAGACCTGTTGTCCATGGCGACACCTTAGGCCGCGCTCTCGGGGCACCGGGATGCTCTGGGGGGCTCTGGGGTGCCCTGCGAGTACACCCCTCATCAGTCACTCCCCACCAGCCGCCCTCTCGGCGCACCATGGGAAGGTCCATGCACAGACCCCTCAAGGAGACATCATGCGCGCCGTGATCATGCACGCCCCCGGCGACGTCCGCGTCGAGGACCGGGAGGACCCCACCATTCTCGAGCCGACGGACGCGGTCATCCGCCTGGCCGCGACCTGCATCTGCGGCTCGGACCTGTGGCCCTACCGCGGCGCCGACCAGCCCGACCACCAGCACATGGGCCACGAGTACGTCGGCGTGGTCGAGGAGATCGGCGACGCGGTCGAGACGCTCGAGGTCGGCGACTTCGTCGTCGGCTCCTTCGTGATCTCCTGCGGCCAGTGCGAGATCTGCCGCGAGGGCCACCCCTCGCGCTGCGTCAACGCGATCTTCGTCGACGGGGAGATCGGCACCCAGGCCGAGCGCGCCCGGATCCCCTTCGCCGACGGCACGCTCGTGAAGACCCCGGGCACGCCCGATCCCGAGCTCATCCCGTCCCTGCTGGCCGCCTCCGACGTGCTGGGAACCGGCTGGTTCGCGGCCGATGCCGCCCAGGCCGGCCCCGGCAAGACGGTCGCCGTGGTGGGCGACGGGGCCGTCGGCCTGCTCGGCGTGCTCTCCGCGCAGCAGATGGGCGCCGAGCGGATCATCATCTTCAGCCGCCACGCCGACCGCCAGGCACTGGCCCGAGAGTTCGGCGCCACTGACGTCATCGAGGAGCGCGGCGATGCCGGGGTGGAGAGGCTGAAGGAGCTCACCGGCGGACTCGGCGCGCACAGCATGATCGAGGCCGTGGGCACCCAGGAGTCGATGATGCAGGCGATCCGCGGCACCCGCCCCGGCGGCCACATCGGTTTCGTCGGCGTCTCGCACGACGTCGAGCTGCCCGGCCAGGAGCTGTTCTTCTCCGCCGTGCATCTGCACGGCGGCCCCGCCCCGGTGCGCCGCTACCTGCCCGAGCTGATCCAGCTGATCTGGGATCGGAAGATCGACCCGGGCAAGGTCTTCGACCTCACCCTGCCCCTCGAGCAGGCTCCCGAGGGCTACCGGGCCATGGACGAGCGCCGCGCCACCAAGGTGCTGCTGAGCGTCTGAGCTCTCACGCCGCCGTGGCCGCCTTCCGCGCAGCCACGGCGGCGTCGGCGTCGGCCGCGGCGAGCTGGGCGTTGATGTGCGCCCCGGCGAGCGCTCCGGCCGCGGCCGACGCCCCCACCTGCGCGCTCAGCTCCGCAACATTGCCGGCGGCCCAGACGCCGGGCACCTCGGTGGTACCGGCCATGCCGGTGACGATGTGGCGACCCATCCCGTGGGGCAGCTCCTCCATCGGCAGGCCGAGGGGCTCGAGGCCCTCGGTGCGCGCGTGCATGGTGGTGCCGACGGCCAGGACGCGGCGCTCCACGACCTCTCCGCCGGCCAGACGGACCCCGGCGATGGTCCCGTCCTCATCCGGGACGACCTCGGCGAGCTCGCCCTCGACGATCTTGATGCCGAGGGCGTCGAACCGCTCGCGGGTCTCGTCGTCGAGCTCGGTGCCGCGCCGGAAGTAGACGAGGTCGTCGGTGAGCTGGCGGAACAGCAGCGCCTGGTGGGCGGAGATGGGCCCGCGGGCGAGAAGCCCGATGGGCTCGTCGCGCACCTCCCAGCCGTGGCAGTACGGGCAGTGGACCACGCCGTGGCCCCAGTGCTCGGCCAGGCCCGGGACGTCGGGCAGCTCGTCGCGCAGCCCGGTGGCGATGAGCAGCCGGCGAGCAGTGAGGCGGCGACCGTCGGTCAGCTCGAGGGTGAAGCGCAGATCGCCGTCGGCCGACGGATCGGCGGCCCGCGCCGCGGCGACGGTGCCGGTCACGACGAGCCCGCCGTAGCCGCGCACCTCGCCGCGCCCCCGCTCGAGGTACTCCCCGGGCGGGGTGCCCTCATGGCCCAGCAGGCCGTGGATCCCGTCGGCCGGGGCGTTGCGCGGCGTGCCGGCGTCGATGACGACGACGGAGCGCCGGGAGCGGGCGAGCATCAGTGCGCCGCTCAGGCCGGCGGCGCCGCCGCCGAGCACGGCGACATCGACCGTGCCCTCGGGCAGAGGGTCGAATCCAGGGGTGGAGTGCGTGTCAGTCATGGAGAATCCTTCTCGTCGTCGGGGGCCTCCCTCGGAGGCGTCACCCTGAGACTAGGCAGGTGTTGCCTCGCAGGCATACACTCTTGCTCATGACGCAAGAAGATGGCGCCGTCGACGGCCTCGTGCGCAAACGGATCCGTGGCCTGCGCCTCGCGCAGGGCTGGTCGCTGGCCGACCTCGCCGAACGCGCCCACCTCAGCCAGTCCACCCTCTCGCGGATCGAGAACGGCCAGCGGCGGCTATCCCTGGATCAGCTGGTCACCCTCGCCCGCACGCTGGATACGAGCCTGGACCAGCTGGTGGAATCCGCGACCGACGACGTCGTCTCCAACCCCGTCATGGACCGCCACCTGGACGCGCTGCGGTGGAGTCTGCAGAGCAGCCCGGACACCGTCGTGCTGCGCCGGCGCCTGACCGAGCCACCTCCGGCCCCCACGAAGATGCGATCCCACCCGGGGCAGGAGTGGATCGTCGTCCTCTCCGGCACCGCGGTCGTGCTGCTGGGCGAGCGCCGCTACCGCGTCGAGACCAATCAGAGCGCCGAGTTCCCGACCATGCTCCCGCACGCCTTCGGCAGCGAGGGCGGCCCGGCCGACGTGCTCATGGTGCTCGACCGCGAGGCGCGGCGGGGGCACCGATCGGAGAACTGACCGTCGGGTCGCTCCGGTTCAGCTCTCCTTCGTCAGCGGCCGGCGCCGCTGTTTGATCCCTGCGGGACCGTAGGGGTAGTCGTCCATCTGCGGGGCGCTGACCTCGTCGAGGCGGCGCAGCTCGTCCTCGCTGAGCTGCAGGTCGGCGGCGGCCATGTTGTCTCGCAGCTGCTCCACGGTGCGCGCGCCGAGGATTACGGAGGTGACGGCGGGCTGGGCGGCGGCCCAGGCCAGGGCGACCTGGGAGAGGGAGGCGCCGTGGGCGTCGGCGATCGCGCGCACCTCGTCGATCGTGCGCCAGGTGCGCTCGTCGTCGTTGCGCTTCTGCCATGCCTCCATCCCGCGCTGCGGGTTCTCCCCCAGGCGCGTGGCGCCGGTGGGTTCCTGATCGCGCTTGTACTTCCCGGTCAGCCAGCCGCCGGCCAGCGGCGACCAGGGCAGCAGGCCCATGCCCGCGTCCTGGACGGCGGGGACGATCTCGTGCTCGATGTCCCGCACCAGCAGGTTGTACTGCGGCTGCAGGGTGACGGGGCGGGCCCAGCCGTGGGCGTGGGCGATGTGGACGGCCTTGGTCAGTTGCCAGCCGAGGTAGTTCGAGAAGCCGTAATAGGAGATCTTGCCGGCGGAGATCGCGTCGTCCAGGAAGCGCAGCGTCTCCTCGACCGGGGTCAGGGCGTCCCAGGCGTGCATCTGGTACAGGTCCACGTGCTCGACGCCGAGGCGGCGCAGGGACTTCTCCAGCGCGGTGCGCAGGTGGCGGTGGGAGATGCCGATGTCGTTGGGTCCGTCGCCGGTGCGGGCGCGGCCCTTGGTCGCCAGGACGACCTGCTCGGCCTCGGTGGGGTGCTCGGCCAGCCAGCGGCCGATGATCTCCTCGGAGGTGCCGCCGGTGTAGACGTCGGCGGTGTCGAAGAAGTTCCCGCCGCCCTCGACGAAGGCGGTCATGATGTCGAAGGAGGTCGCCTCGTCGGCCTCCTTGCCGAAGGTCATCGTGCCCAGCGTCTGCGCCGAGACGACGGTTCCGCTGCAGCCGAGAAGTCGGTAGTCCATGGTCACTCCCGTGGTCGGATTCAAGCCCTGCCGAGGCGCCGCCGATGGCGCCGAGGGCTGAGACGAGTCTGTCAGCGCCCACCGGCTGCGTCGAGGGCGGGTCGGGTGGCGGACCGGGTGATCGGGTCCTCACCGCAGCACGCCGCGCTCCCCGAGCCACGGCGCCAGCGGGTCCTCCGCCCCCATCCACGGCTCGAGGCCCGCAGCCCACTCGTCCTCGGTGAGCAGGCTGCGGCCGAGCGCCGCGCGCACCCGCTCGACATCTGCCGCGTCGACCCCGGTGACCACGAGCCGCGTGGTCGGCAGCTCGCGGCCCGTCTTCCAGGTGGCGCCGATGGAGACCTGCCCGCCGGCGCCGTCCCACTGGCAGATGGTGTCGGGGCGGTCCGGCACCCAGAAGCGTCCGCGGCTGCGCAGGCGCCCGCCGCCGAGGGCCTCGATGTTCTCGAGCAGGCGATCGGGGTGGAAAGGCCGCTCGGAGTGCAGGTCGAGAGTCCAGGTGCCGTGCGCCGATGGCCCGCCGTAGGGCTCGACCACGCGGGCGTCGCGGCGCAACAGGGCCGCCTGGTGGTCGAGCGCCCCGCTATGCATCGAGCCGCTCTCGAGGTCATGGAGTCCGACGGCCAGCAGCTGGTCAGGTGCACGCAGATGCTCGAGCAGCTCCCGGCCGGCCGCGATCCGCTGCGTGGCAGCCTCGCCGTCGGCGCCGGAAGGCCCGTCGCCGTCGAGCACGAGCAGCCCGGAGTACTCGATCTGGGCGGCGAGCGCCTCGCCCACGCTGCGCTCGTCGCCCTCGGCCCATTGCAGCTGCCGCTCGGCCAGAGTGGCATCGCCGAGGAGGTCCTCGTGGAGGCTCTCGGCCGAGAGCACGGTCGAGGCGCTCGCCAGGTGCCATGCGCGCTGGTGCGGCGCCAGGGTGCCCGCGACAATGGAAGGGTCCGCCGAGATCGGTGGCGCGAGCAGGATCACGCTGATGCGAGGGTCGCTCGCGAGACGGTTCAAAGCCGGCACGGCGTCCTCCCGCATCGCGCACGAGGCGCAGGGGTGCTCGAGGATGACCTCCTCATCCTCCGCAATGCCGTCGGCGGACAGGACGAGCCGCCGCAGGGTGACCGACTCGACGTCGACCTCGTAGCGCAGCGCCACGGCGCCCGGGACGTCCAGCAGCAGGCTCGCGACCAGCGAATCCCTCAGCACCGCGTCGATCGCAGTGACGACGGCGACAGGCGTGGAAGATTCCGCCGCTCCCGGTCGTTGACGACGGTGGATCTCTTGAGGCTCGGACATACCGGTACTGCTCCAGACGCTTGACGATAATGATTCTCAGTAGCTAGAATCTGCCGTCATGTCCCGACGCTGTCAAGTCACCGGAGCCGCACCGAGCTTCGGCAAGAACGTCTCCCACTCGCATCGGCGCACCTCGCGCCGCTTCGATCCCAACATCCAGTCCAAGCGGTTCTACGTCCCGTCCCTGGGCCGCACCGTCCGCCTGCAGGTCTCCACCACGGGCCTGCGCATCATCGACCGTCGCGGGATCGAGGCCGTCGTGGCCGAGATCCGCCGGCGCGGCGAGAAGATCTGAGAGGAACACCCATGGCGAAGAAGACCGACGTGCGCGCCACCGTGAAGATGCGCTCCACGGCCGGCACCGGCTACACCTACATGACCACCAAGAACCGCCGGAACACCCCCGATCGCCTGGTCGCACGCAAGTACGACCCGACGTTGCGCTCCGTCGTCGAGTTCCGTGAGGAGCGCTGATGGCCAAGACGTCGAAGATCGCGGCGAACGAGCGCCGTGCAGAAATCGTCGCCCGCTACGCCGTCGAGCGCCGCGCCCTCAAGCGCACCATCAAGGACCCGAGCACGCCGATGGCCGAGAAGGTCCAGGCCCAGCGCGCCCTGCAGCGCCTGCCGCGGGACGCCAGCCCCACGCGGCTGCGCAACCGCGACGCGATCGACGGCAGGCCCCGCGGGCACCTGCGCCGATTCGGGCTCTCCCGGGTCCGGTTCCGCGCCGCCGCCCACCGCGGCGAGCTGCCCGGCATCACGAAATCCAGCTGGTGAGGAGAACACCATGAAGCAGAGCATCCATCCTGACTACCGGCCCGTCGTCTTCCGCGACGCCGCCGCCGGCTACTCGTTCCTGACCCGCTCCACCCGCGGCTCCGAGAAGACGGTGACCTGGGAGGACGGCCACGAGTACCCCGTGATCGACGTCGAGGTCTCCTCGGCCTCGCACCCCTTCTACACCGGCCAGGCGAAGGTGCTGGACACCGCTGGGCGCGTGGAGAAGTTCCGCCGGCGCTACGGGCAGCGATGAAGGTCCGCTCCTCCTTGCGCTCGCTGGTCCGTAAGCCCGGCGCGCAGGTCGTGCGCCGCCGCGAGCGGATCTACGTCATCAACAAGCAGGACCCGCGCTTCAAGGGCCGCCAGAAGGGCTGACCCGCGACTCCGGCCGTGCCGGGACCAGGAACCCCTGGTCCCGGCACGGCCGTCGCATTACGGTGAAGCCACCCGCTCCGGGTACCACCGGCGAGAGGCTGGCCCATGACCGCAGTGCCCCTTCGCGAGCTTCCCCTGCTCGAGACCGACGTGCTGGTGGTCGGGGCCGGGCCGACGGGGCTGATGGCCGCTCTGGTCCTGGCCCGGCGCGGTGTGCGCGCCGAGGTTATCGACCCCAAGTCCGGCCCGACCCGTGAGTCCCGCGCCCTGGTGGTCCAGGCCCGGTCGATGGAGATCTACGATCAGCTGGGACTGGCGCAGCAGGTGCTGGAGGCGGCGAATCCTGCCACGGGGTTCCAGCTGCGGCAGTCCGCGAACCCGGAGGGGTTCCAGTTCGCTCCTGCCCAGGCCGGGGACACCCCGTTCCCCGGGGCGGAGATCTTCGAGCAGAGCCGTAACGAGGAGCTGCTGGCCTCCGCGCTCGAGGGCGAGGGGCGTCCTGTCCGATGGGGCCACCGTCTGGTCACTCTCCTCGAGGGCATCGACCCCGCGGATGAGCAGGTCGAGGCACTGGTCGAAGGACCCCAGGGGCTATGCCGGCTCCGCGCCCGCTGGTGCATCGGCGCCGACGGGGCGAGCTCCACGGTGCGTCACCAGCTCGGCCTGCCCTTCGAGGGGGTCACGGACGACGCCACCTTCTGCGTCGCCGATCTCCACGGCGTCACCGGGATCCCCGACAACACCGTCGCCGCCCGCTTCGGCGATGCCTCCTTCGCCGTGTTCATCCCGCTGGGCCCGGGCGGCCACGCCCGCCTGGTGTGCCTCAGCCCCACCGAGTCCCCGGATCAGGACGAGGTCCTGGCCGAGGCCCGCGCCGATCTCGGCATCAATTTCGAGCGCGTGGACTGGTTCTCTGCCTACCGGGTCCACCACCGCGTCGCCTCCCAGTTCCGCAAGGGGCGCGCGCTGCTCGCCGGCGACGCCGCCCACGTGCACTCCCCCATCGGCGGCCAAGGGATGAACACCGGCCTGCAGGACGCCCATCACCTGGCGAACCTCCTGGCCGACGTCGTCCGCGGCCACCTCACTCCCTCGGCCGTCGGACGCTACGAACGGGAGCGGCGACCCGTCGCTCTCACCCTGATCGAGGGCACCGACCGCGCCTTCGGGATCATCGCCCGCCGCGGCCGCGGGGCCGCGGCGCTGCGACGCCGGTTCAGCGGGATCATCTCGCTCCTCGGCCCGACGCTGTTCCGGTCAGCCCTGGGCCCGCACCTGGGCGGGCTGCTCGGCCAGTACCGGATCCGCTACCGGCAGGTGCCGGCCGGCACGACGCCGCCGGCCTGGGCCGATGATCCGGCAGTGGGCCTGCGGCTGCTGGCCGACGGGGAGAGGGCGGACGCTCTGCACGCGATGACCTGGCAGCTGCACACCTACGGAAGCCGGGCGCGCCGCCCTGCCGTTCCGGACTGGATCGAGGGCCCGTTCGCCTTCGCCGCGGATCCCCGGGGCCGGCTGCGGCGCGATCGGATGTACCTGATCCGGCCCGACGGCTTCGTCGCCGCCGCGTTCCCGCTGCATGCCGGCGCCGCGAGCACCTACGACGTGAGCTCGGCGCTTGCGGCGTTCGAGGTCGTCGCGTGAGGCCGCCGCTAGCCGACAGACCCCCTTACCCCGGGCCCCGCGCCTGACGCAAGTGACGTCCGGGGCGGGCTCAGAGAATCAGGACGGCTGATAGGCCACAGCCGGTTCGCCGCACCCGCGTCACGCCTGCCCGCCGTCGAAGTACGCCCGCACGTCCTCCGTCACGGCGGGCACCTCGAGCGGCACTCCCCCGCTGCGGATCGACTCGGCGCCGCGCACCCCGGTGGCCACGGCCTCGCGGGCTGCGATCGCGGAGACCTCGGTGGCGCCGCCGTCGCGCGCGAAGCGGAGGAACTCCGCGACCAGGCGCGGATCGGCGCCGCCGTGCCACCCCTCGGCGCGCTCGATGACCTCGACGGCGTCGGGGCGGCCGGGTCCGGAACGGCGCGATTCCCAGATGTGGATCTGGTCCCCGCCGTCGTTCCCCATGTTCTCGATCCGTCCCGCGTCGCCGATCGCGGTGTAATTGCGCCAGTAGTCGGGGGTGAAGTGGCACTGCTGGTAGGAGGCCAGCACCCCGTTGTCCAGCGTCATCGACAGCATCGAGATGTCCTCGACGTCGATGACGGGGTTCAGCTCCTTCTGGGCGGTGGGAGGCCAGGTGTCCTCGTCGTACCAGTCGCCCATCCGGCGGTCCGAGTTGTCCCGGCGATCGGTGATGTCCCCGTAGACGGCGAGGTCGCCGATGCCCGAGACGCGGCGGGTGTAGCCGCCGGCGAGCCAGTGGATGACGTCGATGTCGTGGGCGCCCTTCTGCAGCAGCAGACTCATCGCCTTGTCCCGCTCGGCGTGCCAGTCCTTGAAGTAGAAGTCGCCGCCGGCGCCCACGAAGTGGCGGCACCAGATGGCGCGTACCCGGCCGATGCGACCGGAGTCGATGATCTCCTTCAGCTGCCGGACCACCGGCATGTGGCGCATGTTGTGGCCGATGTACAGCCGAGCGCGCTTGTCCCGGGCCATGGCGAGCATGGCGTCGGTGTCCTCGATCCGGATCGCCATCGGCTTCTCGCAGAAGGTGGCCACGCCTGCCTCGAGCGTCTTCAGCGCGACCTCGGCATGCGCGTAGTCGGGGGTCAGGATCATGACCGCGTCGACGTCGTGCCCGGCCAGCAGCTGGTCGACGTCCTCGACCAGCGCGATGTCCTCCCCGAGCCGCGCGCGGGCCATCTCCTTGCCACGCTCCGACGGGTCGGCGACCACGGTGATCCGGGAGCCCTCGCCGGGGCGGTGGGCGTGCTCGGCCAGCGGCGAGCGCGCCCCGAAGCCGATCACCCCGATCCTCAGATCCGACATGGCAGGGGCCGACGGGGTGGGCTGAGGTGGCGTGAGGCCGGGCATGAGTCTCCGTTCAGTGGCGGGGGTGCGAGGGGCACGGCAGGTGATGGAGGGGGCGAACTGCGGGGCGGCATCGGATGACGGGAGCGGTGGGACGAGGGGGACCGGGCCGGGAACCGGTGACGCAGTCCGACGCGCCGCGGCATTCCCCCGATTCGTGGCGGTAGTGCAACGTATCGGGGGAGTGGCGGGCGACGACGCGTGTGTCGGGGTGGCCCGGGCACGCAGGCCGCCCGCGCGCAGACCGACCGCACCCAGGCCGCCCACCGCGGTATGCCCGCTCAGCTCTCGCGCACCACCGCCGCGGCGCCGGCGTGCACGGTCACGGCGCCTTCGACATCGGTGGCCGAGAGCATCTCGTAGCCGCTGACCTGCACCACCTGGTCGCGGTCGGAGTGGTTGAGCACGAACAGGTAGGTGGTGCCGTCCTCCGCGAAGCGACGCACCGCCTCGACATCGCGGTGCAGCCCTGCCACCGACGGCTCCACGCCGGCCGCGGCGACGATCTCGGCCACCAGGGCCTCGAGCCCCTCGGCCGACGGGCGGGCGGCGACGTACCAGGCCGCGCCCTCCCCCACCGGGTTCCGGGTCACAGCGGGCCGGCCGTGCAGCGGTCCGTCGGCCCAGCTGCGGATCGCTTCGGCACCCTCGAGGCGGGTCTTCTCGCTCCACAGATCGGCCTCGGTGCCGTCGTCCAGATGCAGCACCTGGTCCGCCAGCAGCGGGGCGAACTCCTCGGTGCGCACGCCGAGCAGGTCACGGAAGGCACCGGGGTAGCCGCCGAGGCGCACATGGTCGTTCTCGTCGACGATGCCGGAGAAGAAAGTGATGACCACCTGCGCCCCCGAGCGCGCGGCCGCGGCGAGACGGTCGGCGTCCTCGTCGCGCACCGTGTACAGGGTGGGGGCGAGCACCAGCTCGTAGCCGGTCAGGTCTGCGTCGACCGGCACCATGTCCACTCCCACGCCGAGATCCCAGAAGGCGGTGTACCAGCGCAGCAGCTCCTCGCTGTAGCGCAGCGCCTGGGTGGGGTGGGAATCCAGTTCGCTCGCCCACCAGGAGGGATAGTCCACGATGATCGCGATCCGGTTCAGGACGCGGCTGCCGCGCACCTCGGCCAGTGCTTCCAGGGCGCGGCCGAGCGCGACGGTGCTGCGCCAGATGTCGGTGTCGCGGCCGGCGTGGGGCACCATCGCCGAGTGGAACTTCTCCGCGCCCGCGCGGGACTGGCGCCACTGGAAGAACATCACCCCGTCGGCCCCGCGGGCCACGTGCGCCAGGGAGTTGCGCAGCATCTCGCCGCGGCCCTTGGCGCGGTTGCGAGGCTGCCAGTTCACGGCGGAGGTGGAGTGCTCCATGAGGATCCACGGGTCGCCGCCGGCCACGCCGCGGGAGAGGTCCGCGGCCAGCGCCAGCTCGATCTGGCCGCGCGGGTCGTCGGCGATCAGATAGTGGTCGTTGGCCACCAGGTCGAGGTCATCGGCCCACGAGTAGTAGTCCATCCACTTGGTGTCGGACTTGAGCATGAGGTTCGTGGTGGTGGGGATCTGCGGGGTGATCTCGCGCAGCACGTCGCGCAGGGCCCGGTAGTGGGTCAGCAGCTCGTCGCTCGAGAAGCGGGCGAAGTCCAGCTGCTGGGTGGGATTGGCGTAGGTCGGCGCCGCGCGCGGCGGCAGGATCTCGCGGAAGGTGTCGTAGCGCTGGGACCAGAACGCGGTGCCCCAGGCGTCGTTGAGCGCGTCGATCGATCCGTACCGGCGCTCGAGCCAGGTGCGGAAGGCGGCCGCGGCCCGGTCGGAGTAGTCGTGGGGGACGTGGCAGCCCAGCTCGTTGTCCACGTGCCACAGCGCCAGCGCGGGGTGCTCGCCGTAGCGTTCGGCCATCATCCGGGTCATGCGCACCGCGTACTCCCGGAACAGCGGGGAGGAGACGGCGTAGGCCTGGCGCCCGCCCTGACCGAGCACGGTGCCGTCCTCGGTGACGGGGAGGATCTCGGGGTGGTGGCGGGTCAGCCACGGCGGCGGCGACGCGGTCGCGGTGGCCAGGGCCACCTTGATCCCGGCCTCGCCGAGGCGGTCCATGGTCTCGTCCAGCCAGGTGAAGTCGTAGTCGCCCTCGCGGGGCTCGATCGTGGCCCACGCGAAGATGGCGACGCTGACCAGGTTCACGCCGGCCTCGCGCATCAGGTCGATGTCCTCGAGGCGCACCTCCTGCGGCCACTGCTCGGGGTTGTAGTCGCCGCCGTAGGCGATCCCCTCGACGCCGACGGGCCAGGGTCGTGCAGCAGTCATGTCTCCTCCATCGCGAGATCATTCGGGAAGCGCTTCGGCCAGCATAGATGCCGTCATCGCGTCTGCGTCGGATCGCCGATCCAGCCGACGACGAGCGGGGCGAGCGTCGAGGTCTCGTAGGCGACGACCAGGAAGGGCGAATCCAGCACGAGTTCGTGCTCCTCCGCGGGCGCCGAGACCGCCTCGGCGACGACGGCCGTGGCCGCTGCCGCCTCCATGCCCTCCTCGTCCACGGTGATCACCGCCTTCTGGATCACTTGCGAGATGGACAGGTCCGTCTCGGCGGTGATCCCGGAGAAGTCGGCCGCACCGGCATCGAAGGCATCGCTCATGCCCAGCTCCTGCAGCGGCCCCGACAGCTCGCCGGCCCAGCCGATGTCGAACCCGGGCAGAGTGAGCTCGGTGGCACCGTCGGAGGCATCGAGCCCGCTCAGCAGCGCCGAGAGGCTGGCTGCAGTGTCGTCGGCGCTCTCCGCCCACGCATCGAGCACGGCGGCCACTTCCTCGAGCGGCTGAACGAGAGCGAGCGCGAGGTCGCCCCCGTACGTCCCCAGCGCCGTCGCCCGGCACAGCTCGTCCTCGTACCAGCTGCCGGTCGTGCCGCTGAGCATCTCGACGCTCTTCTCCTCGCCCTCGGCGGTGGTGAACGTGCCGCCGGAGCGAGTCAGCGTGTCCTGCCAGGCTGCCTTCAGGTGCAGCGCATTGACCAGCACCAGCCGTGTCTGCGCATCGAGGGCGTCCTCGGGGACCAGCTCCTCGATCAGATCGTTCGTGGCCTCGGCGACCCAGTCGTTGATCCGCTGGCGGGCCTGCTCCCGCTCGGCGTCGTCGGCGAAGTCCGCCTCGTAGACGCCGCTGGCGAAGTAGGTGGCCAGGCCCTCGAGGAAGCCGTCCTCGACGGCCATCCCCTCCTGCAGCCAGGTGCCGTTCACCAATGAGGCGACGGGCGGCTGCGGGGCATCGTCCCCGGCGTTGTCCCGTTCCTGATCGCCCACGGCGGCCAGCACGGTGGCGAGGGTGTTGGAGTCCTGGGCGAGCTCGTCGATGCTCCCGCCGAGGGCCTCCTCCATCTGGGCGCGGGTGTCCCCGGCTGCTCCCAGTCCGGCCATGGTCAGCGCGATCTGGGCGGACAGCGGTGAGCACACGGCGTTGACGGCGCTGCGGTCGATGCCTGCCCACAGCCGCGCCGTGAAGGGCACGACGCTCTCGCCGGCGCTCTCGGGCGAGCCGGGCTCGGCACGCGGCAGCTCGGCTCTCAGATCCGGCTCGCCGACCTCGCCCTGCCCGTCGTCGCCGCAGCCCGCCAGAGCGACCGGCGCGAACGGGAGGGCCGCCCCGGCCGTCAGGACGGAGCGCCGGCGCCACTCCGGGCGACGTGCACGGCGGGGCGGAGCAGCAGTGGTGGCCATGTCCTCATCGAAGACGGGACGACGGCCCGGTGCAAGGGCTCCGGCGTGGCGAATCGGCCCCGGGGCCGTGCGGGGCCGGGGCGAGATCACCCCTTGACCGACCCCTCCGTCAGCCCGCCGCGCCAGAAGCGCTGCAGGACCAGGATGAGGATGGCCAGCGGGATCACCGACAGCAGCGCGCCGCCGACGGTGAGCTGGTAGAACTCCGGCAGCCGGTCGGTCTGGGCCCGCCAGTTGTCCAGGCCCAGGGTGATCGGATAGAGCGTCTCGTCGGCCAGCATCACCAGCGGCAGCATGTAGTTGTTCCAGATCGCGACGAACTGGAACAGCACGATCGTCACCAGGGCCGGGGTGAGCTGCGGCAGCGCGAGCCGGTGGAACAGCCCCAGCTCCCCCACCCCGTCGATCCGGCCGGCCTCCAGCAGCTCGTCCGGGACCGCGGCGCTGGCGTAGATCGAGGCCAGGAACAGACCGAACGGGCTGACCAGAGAGGGGATCAGCACCGACCAGTAGGTGTTCGTGATCCCGATGGAGCTGAACAGGAAGAACAGCGGCAGCGCCACCGCGGTGCCGGGCACCAGCACGCCGCCGAGGACCAGCACGTAGACCAGGCGCCGGCCCGGGAAGCGGTACTTCGCCAGGGCGTACCCCGCGGCGGCCGCGAAGTAGGTGGCCAGCACCGAGCCGACTCCCGCGTACAGCACGGAGTTCAGCGCCCACCGCGGGAAGATCCCGCCGTTGGCCGAGAGCACCGCGCGGATGTTCTCGAGCAGCTGGAAGTCCTGGCCGAACCAGAAGCCGCTGGTGCCGAACAGGTCCTCGGTGGACTTGGTGGCGTTGACGAGAACCCAGTACACCGGCACCAGGAAGTAGATCGCGATGACGGCGAGGATCGCGGTGACCAGGATGGTGGTGGTTGGTCTGCGCCCCGCCTCGCGGGAACCGGAGCGGCCGTCGGCGACGGGCGCGGCGCGGCGGCGGGTGGGGGTCTGCGTGGTGGTCATCGGCGCTTCTCCGTCCAGGAGGAGACTCCCAGCGCGATCGCCGAGAGCACGAAGGCGGAGACCGCGATGATCACGGCCTGCGCGGCGGCCATGCCGACGTCGTTGTACTGGAACGCGAAGGCGTAGGCGGCCATGTTCGGGGTGTACTCCGAGGTGATCCCGGCGCTCATGTTCTGCATCAGCCGCGGTTCGGCGAACAGCTGCAGGGTGCCGATGATCGAGAAGATGATCGTCAGCATCACCGCGGGGCGGATCAGCGGCAGCTGGAGGGAGCGGACGATCCGCATCGGCCCGGCTCCGTCGATCTTCGCCGCCTCGTACAGCTCGCCGGGGATCGCCTTGAGCTGGGCGATGATGATCAGCATGTTGTACCCGGTGTAGGTCCAGGTCACGATGTTCGCGATCGACCACAGCACCAGTTCGGGGGCCAGGAAGTCGATGTTGATGCCGACGATCCCGAGGACGTCCACGATGGGGCTGAGCCCGGGGATGTACAGGAAGGACCACAGGATCGTGGCGATCACGCCGGGGATCCCGTAGGGCAGGAAGTAGGTGGCGCGGAAGAAGCCGGGCCACCTCGCGCTCGCGCTCTCCAGCAGCAGCGCGAGGATGGTGGCGGCGACGATCATCACCGTCACCTGGACCACGCCGAACAGGATCATCCGCCCGATAGAGGCGATGAAGTTCGCGTTCGACAGCGCGGCGACGTAGTTCTCCAGCCCGGCGAAGGCGCTGGTGACGCCTTCCTCGCCGAGCAGCCCGGAGCGTTCGACGCTGGTGAAGCTGTAGCCGATGGCCATGATGATCGGGATGATCATGGTGCCGATGAACAGCACCAGGAATGGCCCGAGCAGGAGCCAGGGGGCGGTCTTCGATCTCATCGTGCCTCCTCCGCGTCCAGTCCGATCTCGCGCATGATCCGGACGATCTCCGCCTGGGTCTCGGCGAACATGTCCGTCAGCGGGACCTCGCCGGTGATGGCGCCGTTCATCCCGTCACCAATGATCGCCATCGCCCGCTGCATGAGCGGCGCCCAGGTCCACTCGAGGTTCTGACCCTCGGCCATGGGGACGAACACCTCTTCGTTGTAGTTCTGGCCGGAGAAGAACTCGGAGGGCTCCTGACGGACCTCTCCGATGTAGTCGGCCGCCGGCGACCAGCCGATGCCGGAGTTCTCGATCATGGCGTCGATGCCGACGGGGTCCGTGCACATCCAGGTCAGGAACTCCAGCGCTTCCGCAGGGTGCGCACTGTTGGACAGCACCGCGGCCGATGACCCGCCGTGGGCGCCCGAGGCGAAACCGTCCTCCCACCTGGGCATGGGCGCGACCGCCCATTTCCCCTCCGCCCCGGGCGTGGTCTGGATCAGGGCATCGCTCCAGGAGCCGGAGATGGAGGCGAGCACGTCCCCGGCTCCCGCCGCGGCGTACCAGGGCGTGGAGAAGGCGCCGTACCCGGTGCCGACGAGCTTCTCGGCGAGGATGCCGTCCCAGAACTCCGCGACGCGCATGGAGGCGTCGTCGGTCATGTTCACGATCCAGCCGTCCCCCTCCGGGGTGAACCACTGCGCGCCGGACTGCATCGCCCACGCGACCGGATGGGAGCCGTCGCCGGGATCGAGGGTGATCAGCTGCTTGCCGGCCTCGGAGACGGTGCCGGCGAGCTCGCGGAACTCCTCCCAGGTCGCCGGGGGCTCCAGTCCCATCTCGCCCTCGAGCACCTCACGGTTGTAGAAGGTGCCGACGGGGCCCGTGTCCTGCGGGACGGCCCAGTAGGAATCGCCGACCTTGACCTGGGAGACGGCGCCGGGGTCGAAGGCGGACTCCTGGTCCGCGAAGCCGTACCGGGTGAGGTCCACCAGCGCGCCGGCGAGCGCGAACTCGGGCACGGACCGCAGCTCCACCTGGGCGATGTCGGGGCCGCCGCCGGCGGCGACTGCCGAGAGGATCTTGGCGTAGCCGCCGTCGGGACCGCCGGGGATCCAGGTGGTCTCCACGCGGATCCGATCCTGGCTCTGGTTGAAGATGTCGGCGACCTTCTGGAGGTCTTTCAGCCACGCCCAGTAGGTGAGGGTGACGGGTCCGTCGGCCGCCGGGATGGTGGCCTCGGCGTTGACGCCGCCGGGGTTGGGCGGCGCGCACGCGGCGGCGGCAGCGGCCAGGGTGGCCGCTCCCGAGCCGGCGAGCGCTGAGCGCCGCGAGAATCTGCTCATGGGGCTGGTCTCCTCTCCTCGTCCTCGAGGGTGAGGCCACCATAACCGCACGCCCCGAACGTTCCCCGAACCCGACGGGAAGCGGTTGCCGTGTCGGCCGTTCCGCCGGCCGGAACAGCGGCCCGCACGGCCGCGCCCGATCGGGCGGAACCGCCCATACCACCCCATGGATCTGTGACGTCCGACGCGTCTGGCGCACACCCGCGCTGATCACCGAAACGTTTCGGTTATCCCGCTCCTACTCGGTGGTAGCGTGACCGGCCGTCAGCACGAGCTGCCCTCCGCCGGTGCGCCTCCCTCCTCGGGTCCACGCCGGCGGCGGCCCCTCTTTTCCCACGTTCCAAGGATTCCTCATGGTCGACATCCGCCTGGATGCACAGTGGATCGACTACGCGATCATCGCGTTGTACTTCGCGTTCGTCCTCGGCGTCGGTTGGTACGCCAAGCGCGGCGTCTCGAACTCGATCGAGTTCTTCCTCTCCGGTCGCTCCCTGCCCGCCTGGGTCACCGGTCTCGCCTTCATCTCCGCCAACCTCGGCGCCGTCGAGATCATGGGCATGTCCGCCACGGGTGCCCAGTACGGCCTGCCGACGATGCACTACTTCTGGGTCGGCGCGATTCCGGCGATGCTGTTCCTGGGCGTCGTGATGATGCCCTTCTACTACGGCTCCAAGGTGCGCTCGGTCCCCGAGTTCATGCGCATGCGTTTCGGCACCGGCGCCCACCTGGTCAACTCCCTCAGCTTCGCCGTCGCCCAGCTGCTGATCGCCGGCGTGAACCTCTCGCTGCTGGCCACGATCGTCAACCGCCTGCTGGGCTGGCCGATCTGGGTGGGCCTCGTGCTCGCCGCGGCGTTCGTGCTGTTCTACATCACCGTCGGCGGTCTCTCCGCCGCCATCTACAACGAGGTGCTGCAGTTCTTCGTGATCGTCGCGGCCCTGCTGCCGCTGACGCTGATCGGTCTGCACCGTGTGGGCGGCTGGCAGGGCCTGACCGAGCGCGTCGCCGGTGACGGCATGCTCGGCTCCGAGCAGCTGCACACGTGGCCGGGCGAGCAGCTCTCCGGCTTCGACAGCCCGGTGCTGTCGGTGGTCGGCATCGTGCTGGGCCTGGGCTTCGTACAGTCCTTCGGCTACTGGACCACGAACTTCGTCGAGGTCCAGCGGGCCATGGCCTCCAAGGACCTCACCGCCGCCCGGATGACGCCGATCATCGGCGCCTTCCCCAAGATGTTCATCCCCTTCATCGTCATCATCCCCGGCATGATCACCGCGGTGCTGGTGAACGAGATGGTCGACTTCAAGCAGTACGCCTCGGCCGGAGATGCCGAGGCGGCCGCCGCCACGGGCGTGACCTACAACGACGCCCTGCTGCTGCTGATGCGCGACGTGCTGCCCAACGGTCTGCTCGGCGTCGCGATCGCGGGCCTGCTGGCCGCGTTCATGGCCGGCATGGCCGCGAACATCTCGGCGTTCAACACGGTTGCCAGCTACGACCTGTACCAGCAGTACGTGAAGAAGGACGCGCCGGATGCCCACTACACGTTCGTGGGTCGCGTCGCCACCGCCGCCGCCTGCGTCATCGCGATCTTCACCGCACTGATCGCCGGTCAGTTCTCGAACCTGATGGACTACCTGCAGGCTCTGTTCGGGTTCTTCAACGCGCCGCTGTTCGCGACGTTCATCCTGGGCATGTTCTGGAAGCGGATGACGCCGACGGCCGGCTGGGCCGGCCTGGTCGCCGGCACCCTGGCGGCCGTGGGCCTGTGGGGCTCCTCGACGTTCTTCGGCGTCTTCGAGCTGCCCGGCCAGGGCCTCGCCTTCGTCAGCGCCTTCGCCGCGTTCGCGGTCGACATCATCGTCTCCGTCGTGGTCACGCAGTTCACCGCTCCCAAGCCGGTCCTCGAGCTGAAGGGCCTGGTGTACTCCGAGACCGCGAAGGCCGACCTGGTCGATCCCGAGGAGAAGAACCTCGCCTTCTACCGCCGCCCGGTTCCCATGGCCTTGATCGCTCTGGGCCTCGTCGTCATCCTGAATATCGTCTTCGCGTGAGCGCGGACGGAGGAGATCACTCATGAGTGCACACAAGGACAGCAGCGCCGCCGACGTCCCCGACGGCACGCACGTCGAGACCACCGGGGCCTTCGACATCCGCAACTTCATCGGCGCCCTGATCGGGCTCTTCGGCATCGTCGTGACCCTGATGGGTCTGTTCGCCTTCACCGAGGCGGAGGCCGCCAAGACCGGCGGGGTCAACGCCAACCTGTGGGCGGGCCTGGCCATGATCGTGGTCGCGATCGCGTTCGTCCTCTGGACCAAGGTGGACCCGCTGCGCATCGTCGTGCGGGACAACGAGGAGGGTGCCGAGGCACCTCGGGACATCGCTCCTCTGGAGTGAGGGCCTGAGACCCCGCTCCCTCTCCGCAGGACCGATCCCGGCCCGCCTGCCCGATGCTCCTCGGGCCGGCGGGCCGGCGTCGTCGGGGCCCGCGTAGCATCGAGGCCGACGCCCCCGACGTGAAGGAGCACGAGTGAACGCCGAGTCCACCACCCCCGCCCCCGAGACCGGCAAGGGCGCAGACGCCACCCCCGTGCCCGAGGACAACCTGGTCACCACGCTGCACTCGCTCGCACTGGCCGACGGGCCGCTGGACTACACGGCCACCGCCGGCACCGTGGTGCTGAGGGAGGAGCCCGAGGGTGAGGAGTACGGCCGCGCCACCGCCTACGCCGAGCTGTTCTCGGTCTCCTACGTCGCCAGCGCACCGGCCCCGGGCGGCTCGGAGGCGGCCCGGCCGGTGGTGTTCGCCTTCAACGGCGGCCCCGGCGCCTCGACGGTGTGGCTGCACCTGGGGCTGCTCGGCCCGCGCCGGGTGGACGCCGGCGACGCCGGCTCCCCGGCCGCCCCGCCGCACCGGCTGCTGGACAACGACGAGACGATCCTGCGCCACGCGGACCTCGTGGTGGTCGACGCGATGACCACCGGCTACTCCCGGCCCGTCCCCGGCCAGAAGCCCGACCGCCACCACGGACTGGCCGCGGACCGCGACCTGATCGCCTCCTTCGTCATCGACTGGCTCACCCGCAACCAGCGCTGGACCTCCCCGATCTACCTGGCCGGGGAGTCCTACGGCACCACCCGCGCCTCCGCCGTGGCCGCCCATCTGATGGACCGCTACTACGTGGCCGTCGCGGGGATCGCCCTGGTCTCCCCCGTGCTGGACTTCGGCACCATCCGCTTCACCGAGGGCAACGATCGCCCCTACGTGCACTACCTGCCCACCTACGCCGCCATCGCCCACGCGCACGGCAAGCACGAGGAGCGGCTGCTGCAGGACGTGGTCGACGAGGCGGAGGCGTTCGCCGAGCAGGAGTACCCGGCCCTGCTCGCCGCGGGGCTGCGCCTGTCCCCCGAGCAGAAGCTGGAGGCCGCCGCCCGCATCGGCTCCCTGATCGGCGTGGACCCCGACTGGGTCGAGCGCGCGGATCTGCGCGTGGAGCACCAGGCGTACCTCGCCGAGCTGCTGCGGGACCAGGGCCTGGTCGCCGGCCGCATCGACGGGCGCTTCACCGCTCCCGCCGGGGACGGCAACGCCGCCACGATGGAGACGGACCCCTCGATCGACCAGCTGGCCCCGGCCTACACCGCGACGATCAACCAGTACCTGCGCCGGGAGCTCGACTTCACCAGCGACGTGGTCTACGAGATCATGTCCGCCCGCGTGCACCCGTGGAGCTACAAGGACTTCGAGGGCCGTGCCGTCGAGGTCGCCTCTGACCTCGCGCGGCTGCTGCGCAAGTCCCCGCACACCCGGGTGCTGGTCTCCCACGGCTACCACGACGCCGCGACCCCGTTCCATGCCAGCGAGCACGTCCTGGCCCAGCTCGCCATTCCGCGAGAGGACTTCGCCGAGCGGATCCGCATCGAGTACTACGAGGCCGGGCACATGATGTACTGCCACGAGCCCAGCCGCCTGGCCCTGTCGCAGCATCTTGCCGAGTTCGTCGGCGCGGCGGAGCCGGAGATGGTGGACTGATCTCATGACGGCTCCACGCATCGAAGAGCACGCCCTCCTCTCCGACCAGCGCACCACGGCACTCGTGACGCGGGAGGGGGACATCGACTGGCTGTGCATGCCGCGCTTCGACGCCGACGCGATGTTCACCTCGCTGCTCGGCGACGAGTCCCACGGCCACTGGTCCCTGCGGATCGCCGACGGGGAGGTCCTCTCCCGCCGCTACCTGCCCTCGACGATGGTGCTGGAGACGGTGTGGCGCTCCCCCACCGGCACCGCGACGGTCACGGAGTTCCTCCCGATCGACCTCGCCGACCCGTCGGACGATCCCGCCGCGGACAGCGGAGACGGCGCGGACGGCAGTGATTCCGACGCCGCCGACCGGCCCTCCACCCCCAGCTCCGCCTCGAGCTCCGCCGCCGGCACGGCGACCTCCCTGCGCGGCGACGTGGAGGATCACGCGGACCTGATCCGCAGCGTCACCTGCACCGAGGGCACCGTCGAGGTGGTCCAGGAGCTGAAGATCCGCTTCGAGTACGGCCAGGCCGTGCCGTGGGTGCGCCGCGGCCAGGACGAGAAGGGCGAGAGCGTGCTGATCGCCGTCGCCGGCGGGGACGGCGTCGCCCTGCACGGGCCGGCGCTGAGCGCGCACGGCCGTGTCCACCGCGGCAGCCACCGGCTGGCCTCGGGCGAGAGCGCCTCCTGGGTGCTCACCTGGTTCCCCTCCTGGCAGCAGGTGCCCGCCGCCCCGAACGTCCGCGCGGCTCTGGCCCGCACCACCGCCGAATGGGCCGGCTGGCTGGGGCAGGTCCGGGTGGAGAACGAATACGCCGAACCCGTCGCCCACTCCCTGCTGGTGCTGCGGGCCCTCACCCACCGCCGCACCGGCGGGATCATCGCCGCGGCGACCACGAGCCTGCCCGAGGACTTCGGCGGGGTGCGCAACTGGGACTACCGGTTCTGCTGGCTGCGCGACGCGGCCCTGTCCCTCGAGGCGCTGCTGGCCCACGGTCACATCGATGCCGCCGCCACCTGGCGCGACTGGCTGCTGCGGGCCATCGCCGGCGACCCCGAGCGCCTCCAGATCATGTACTCCATCACCGGGGACCGGAACCTGGTCGAACGCGAGCTCCCCCACCTCCCCGGCTACGAGGACTCGGTGCCGGTGCGCATCGGCAACGGGGCCGCCGGCCAGTACCAGGCCGACGTGGTCGGCGAGGTGATGATCGCGCTGTCGGCGATGCGCGAGGCCGGGCTGGAGGAGTCCGCCTGGTCGTGGCCGCTGCAGAAGGCCCTGGTCCGCTACGCCGTGGACCGGATCGACGAGCCCGACCACGGGATCTGGGAGATGCGCGGCGAGCCCGCCTACTTCACCCACGGCCGCGTGATGATCTGGGCGACCTTCGACCGGGCGATCGATGCGGTCGAGACCTACGGCCTGCCCGCCCCGGACGAGGACCTCGCCCGCTGGAAGCACCTGCGCGAGCAGGTGCGCGAGGAGATCCTCACCCGCGGCGTCGGCGAGGACGGCGCCTTCACCCAGACCTACGGGTCCGCCGAGGTCGACGCCTCTCTCCTGCAGATCCCCCACACCGGCTTCCTGCCGCCGGACGATCCGCACATGCTCGCCACCGTCGAACGGATCGAGCGCGACCTGCTCACCGAGGACGGACTGATCCTGCGCTACCTCACCAAGGGCCAGGACGGGCTGCCCGGGGACGAGCACCCGTTCCTGGTGTGCTGCTTCTGGCTCGTCGAGCAGTACGCCGGCTCCGGCCGTCGCGCCGACGCCGTCCAGCTCATGGACCGCATCCTGGCCTGCGCCAACGACCTCCACCTGATGGCCGAGGAGTACGACGGCACCGCACAGCGCATGGCCGGCAACTTCCCCCAGGCCTTCAGCCACCTCGGCCTGATCCGAGCGGTCGACGCTCTCGCCCTGACGATCCCCCGCTGAGCCCCGCCAGCAGACGACGAAGGAGATGACCACGATGAGCGATCTGCCCACCATCACCGAGGCCCGCATCGCGGAGCTGATGGACCGCGTGCCCCGCAGCTCCTATGTCGACGGCCGGTTCCTCGCCGCCGCCGGGGACCTGGACGTCATCGACCCCGCGACCGGCCGGCCGCTGACCCAGGTGGCCGACGCCGATGCCACGACCGTCGGCCCCCAGGCGCTCGACGCCGCCGTCGCCGCGCAGAGCGACTGGGCGGCGACCACCCCGCGCGAGCGCTCGGAGATCCTGCGCCGCGCCTACGAGCTGTGCCACGAGCGGGCCGATGACCTCGCCCTGGCGATGACCCTGGAGATGGGCAAGCCGCTGAAGGAGGCCTACGGCGAGGTCACCTACGGCGCGGAGTTCCTGCGCTGGTTCAGCGAGGAGGGCGTGCGCCCGCCCGGCGAGTTCCGCCCGGCTCCGTCGGCGAAGCACGCGATCCTCACCGTGTCCCGGCCCGTCGGCCCCGCCTTCCTCATCACCCCGTGGAACTTCCCGCTGTCGATGGCGACCCGCAAGATCGCCCCGGCGCTGGCGGCCGGCTGCACCGTGGTGCACAAGCCCGCCCAGATGACGCCGCTGACCTCGCTGCTGTTCATGGAGATCCTGGCGCAGGCCGGGGTCCCCGCGGGTGTGGTGAACTGCGTGGTCACCTCGGACTCCAAGGGCCTCAGCTCCACCCTGATGTCCGATCCGCGGCTGCGGAAGATCTCGTTCACCGGGTCCACCGCCGTCGGCCGCACCCTGCTCAGCCAAGCCTCTGAGCACGTGCTGAAGGCGTCCATGGAGCTCGGCGGCAACGCGCCGTTCCTCGTGCTGCCCTCGGCGGACATCGAGACCGCGATCACCGCGGCGATGCCCGCGAAGTTCCGCAACAACGGCGAGGCCTGCACCGCCGCGAACCGGTTCTACGTCCACTCCACCGTCGCCGAGGAGTTCACCCGCCGCCTCGTCGAGGAGGCCGAGAACCTCGTCACCGGCCCCGGCGCCGAGGACGGCACCACGCTCGGCCCGCTGATCAACGAGGACGCCGTCCAGAAGGTCGAGGAGCTGGTGGCCGACGCCGTCGACCGCGGCGCGAAGGTCCTCACCGGCGGGCAGCGGCTCGATCGCGAGGGGTACTTCTACGCCCCCACCGTGCTCGGCGACGTCCCGGCCGACGCCCGCGTCAACCACGAGGAGATCTTCGGGCCCGTCGCCCCGATCATCGTCATGGACGACATCGACGAGATGGTCGCCGCCGCCAACGACACCGAGTTCGGGCTGATGAGCTACGTCGCCGGCTCCGACCTCGCCGAGGTCACCGATGCCGCCCAGCGCATCGAGGCCGGAATGGTCGCGGTCAACGTCGGCGTCTCCTCGGATCCCGCCGCCCCCTTCGGCGGCATCAAGGAATCCGGGCTCGGCCGCGAGGGCTCCCACGAGGGCCTGGCCGAATACCTCGAGACCAGCTACGTGCGCCTGCCGATGTGACCGGCATAAGCTTCGCCCCATGGGGACCACGATCTACCTGACCGGCGAGGCCAAGGCGCCGAGCAACAATCCGATCACGTCGCAGTGGGGATTGTTCTTCATCGGCCTCATCGTCGATACTGAGACCCACGTCATCCGGGCCGCGGACTGCACCGCCACGCTGACTCTCACCGTCGAGTTCGTGCGTGAGCTGCTGGTGGGCCGCTCGCTGCTCGAGGATGACGCCCTGGTGGAGTCGATCACCGACAGGTACCACGGGTCCTCGCAGAGGGCGCTCGCCACGTCCGTGCGCAACGCCGCTGCGAAGTACCGCGATCTGTCGGCCGGCATCACCGCATAACTCACCGTCCGCCCGGAACCTCACCGAACCGGATCCCGTCGGAAGCACCGTGAACGCGCCTCGGAAGAGGCGGCGCTCGCTGGTGCTTCCGATTTTTTTGTCCCCGAATCCGGTCCCGACCCCCGACCGCCCCCGACGAAGAGGACCCTTCTCGTGATCACCGACGGCCTACTCATGCTCGGCGTCCTGCTCGGACTCTCCGGCGTGCTGATCGTGCTCGAACGCACCACCGGCTGGAAGTTCTTCCGCTTCGTGCCCGGCATGGTGCTGATGTACCTGCTGTGCGCGACCCTCAACTCCCTCGGCGTCTTCGGCCAGGACGACGCCACCCGGGAGCCCATCGCCCAGGTCAAGGACGTCCTGCTGCCGGCGATGATCTTCCTGTTCCTCTTCGGCTGCGACCTGCGCAAGATCATCCGGCTCGGCCCGAAGCTGCTGCTGACCTACTTCGTGGCCGCGGCCTCGCTGTTCCTGGCGATGATCCTCGTCTTCCTGGTCTTCCAGGCGGCGCTGCACGAGGAGTCGTGGAAGGCGCTCGGTGCTCTGCTGGGCTCCTGGACCGGCGGCAGCGCCAACATGGTCGCAATCCAGGACATCCTGCAGGCGCCGGAGAGCATCTTCGGCTACGCCCTGATCACCGACACGATCATGTACTCGCTGTGGCTGATGATCATGTTCGCCTCGGTCGCCGCCTCGCCGCGGTTCAACCGGTGGACCAAGGCCGACACCTCCCACCTCGACTCCCACATGGGCGTGCTGGAGGAGGAGAAGCGGCCGGTCACCGTGGTCTCGCTGGCGATCACGATCTTCGGCTCGATCCTGGTCTCGACCGTCGTGACCTGGATCGGCGGCCTGCTGCCCGAATGGGGCGACGTGGTCACCGGCACCACCTGGACGATCCTCATCGTCTCCGTCCTGGGCCTGATCGTCGCCGTCACCCCACTGGGGAAGACCGCGGGCACCCAGGAGGTCGCCACGCTGATGCTGTTCGTGGTGATCGGCCAGATCGCCTCCGGCTCGGACTTCTCGGCCCTCACCCAGGCGCCGCTGTACCTCCTGATCGGCCTGCTGGTGCTCGCCATCCACGCCGTGATCATGGTGGTCTACGCGAAGCTGACCAAGACCGAGCTGTTCTCGCTGGCGGTGGCCTCGACGGCGAACATCGGCGGGATCGCCTCGGCGCCCGTGGTCGCCAGCGCCTTCAACCGGCAGCTGGTCCCCGTCGGCATCCTCTACGCACTGATCGGATCGTTCGCGGGCACCTTCATCGGTCTCGCCGCGGCCCAGGTGATGTCGGCACTGTGAGCACCGCACCCGATCCCCGAGAACGAGAGCTCCACATCCTCGCGGTGCGTCAGCATCGCCACCGGGCTCCTCTGCGCCGTCCCTTCGTCACCGCCGCCCGCCGCACCGAGGCCGTCGAGTACGTCGTCGCCGAGGTCGAGCTGGCCGGAGGCATCGTCGGCCAGGGCTCCGCGGCGGAGACCGTCGCCGTCACCGGCGAATCGGCCGACTCCATCGCCGAGGCCCTCTCCGGCCCCCTCCGGCAGGCGCTGGAGGGCGCCCGGGGCACCGTCGCGGAGCTGTCGGCCCGGATCGCCGGAGCCCTCGAAGGCGGCACCAGTGCCCGGGCGGCGTGCGACGTGGCCCTGCACGACGCCTGGGCCCGCGCGGCCGGCTCTCCCCTGGTGGAGCTGCTCGGCGGCCGCGCCGACGACGGGCTGATGAACGACATGACCGTCTCGCTCGAGGAGCCCGAGGTGATGGCCGAGCGGGCTCGCGCCGCGGTGGCCGGCGGCGAGGAGATCCTCAAGATCAAGCTCGGCCACGACATCGATGAGGACCGACGCCGGCTGGCTGCGGTCATCGCGGCGGCCCCTTCGGCCCGTCTGCGACTGGATGCCAATCAGGGCTGGAGCCCCGAGCAGGCCATCGACATCATCACCGGCTTCGAGATCGACGCTCTGCCGATCGACCTGGTCGAGCAGCCCGTGGCGGCCGCCAACGTGGAGGGCATGGCGCGGGTGGCGGCGGCGGTCGAGCTGCCGATCATGGCCGATGAGTCCGTGTGGTCCGTCGAGGACGCCCACCGGCTCGTCGAGGCCGGCGCCGCGGACCTGCTGAACATCAAGCTGGCCAAGACCGGCGGCATCCCGCAGGCCCTCGCCATCGCCGACGTCGCCCAGGCGGCCGGCATCGAGTGCATGATCGGCGCGATGATGGAGCCGCGCATCTCGATCACTGCGGCCGCGCACGTCGCGATCGCGCACCCGGCGATCACGATGATCGACCTGGATCCGCCCTTCTGGTTCGCCTCCGAAGCCCCCGCCGGCGGCTTCACCCAGAGCGGCGGCTGGCTGCGCCTGACCGGCGGTCCCGGCCTCGGCCTCCAGCGGCTGCGGGCCGATGAGGACGGGGGTGATACGTGAGCACCGTGCCCATGCCGGGTGTCGCGCCCGACCGCGCCCACCCGTCGCACCCTGGACCCACCATCTGCCGTCCTCGCCCTGCCGGGGACACCTCGAAGGAGAACCTGATGTCCACGCACTCCCCCGCTGTCCGTCTCACCCGCCGCGATGGTCTGCGTCTCGCCGCGACCGGTACCGCCGGTCTCGCCGTCGCAGGGCTGGCCTCCGTCGCGCCCGCCGCCGTCGCCGCTCCCGCCGACGCCGCCCCCGCGGGGCTCCCCGCCCCTGGTGAGGGCCTCTCTCCGGGCGGCCTCGCCCATGTCGCCGTCACGGCCACCACCCTGTGGGTGGATCCGCGCACGAACCGTCCCGGGATCGACGACCCCTCGCTGACCAACCCCGTCGACCTGGATGCCTGGAACGCGAACATGCAGGACACCGAGACCCGGCGCTGGCTGACCGGCGAGCTCGAGTCCCAGGCCGTGCTCGGCAGCGAGGTGATCGTCGACGAGATCGACGGCGACTGGGCGAAGATCGTGGTGACCGCGCAGCCCACCCCGCGCGACCCGCGCGGCTACCCCGGCTGGGTGCCCACCATCCATCTGGTGGCCGACGGCGACTTCGCCGCCCGCGCCGGCTCCGCGCCGACGGCGACCGTCACGGCGCTGACCAGCACGCTGACGGGGACCCCGTCGGGCAACCATCCGAGCATCCCGGTCTCCTTCGACACGATCCTGCCGGTGCTCGGCCGTACCGGGAAGGCGGTCAAGGTCGCGGTTCCCGGCGCCCGGGCGGCGTATCTGCCGGCCGACGACGTGGTGGTCCGCGAGCACGGCGAGCAGCCGCCGCTGCCCACCGTGGAGGACATCGTCGCCACCGGTGAGCGGTTCCTGGGGCTGCGATACCTGTGGGCGGGCGTGAGCGCCTACGGGTTCGACTGCTCCGGCTACACCTACACGCTGTTCCACCACCACGGGATCACCGTCAACCGCGATGCCGGTGCCCAGATGAACAACTCCGGGCTCGAGCCGGTCGAGCGCGAGGACCTCCAGCGCGGCGACCTGGTGTTCTTCGCGACCGAGCCGGGCGGCGACTCGATCCGCCACGTCGCCCTCTACCTGGGCGATGACATGATCATGCAGGCGCCCAACGCCTCGCGCAGCGTCGAGAAGATGTCGCTGACCGAGTACGACCCGACCGGCGAGTACGCCGGAGCGCGGCGCGTGGCCCTGGCCGGCTGAGCCAGCGGCGGGTCGAAGGGCCAGCGAGCCGGCGGGCCGGCGGGGCGACGGGCCACCGGTCCGGCGGGCCCCTTGCCCCGTGCAGCCCCACACCACGTTCGTGCCCCATCGGCACCTGACGGCGCGCTCCCTGCGAGCGCGCCGTCAGGTGCCGATGTGTGTCTGGGGCGGTGTGCGACTCAGTGCCGGTGACGACGCCCGGCGCAGTGCTCGTGGGCTGTCCGAGCCGGTGCTCACGGCGACCCGATGTGCCTTTCCTCCACAATGGCAGGTTTTCCACACCCATACTGTTGACGCCGCTCAGATGTGGTAAATCGCGTGGACGTAAACCATCATTCCTCCACAGTGGCAATTCGTCCACATTGACGCCTCGCCGTTCCTCCACAGTGGCCATTCGTCCACATTCGACGCCGCCATCGTTCCTCCACAGTGGTCGCTCATCCACAAATTCCTCCGGATCTCGCGAATCTCTTTCGGATTGGTGTTCGAGTCGATAAACTGGGCACGGCACGTAGGGGCCGGGGATTTCCGGGGGTGCGGCACTGTCAGGGGAAGGGAGGGGGTTTGGTCGTGGGCGAGGAAGAACTGCAACGAGACCACGCTGGCGAGCCCTGCCCGGGCCCGGAGGCCGCTGATTCCGCGAACGCCCGCGAGGGCACCGCTCCTCCCGGCACGGGCGAAGGCCACGGCTTGGATGACGCTCCTGGCTCCGGTGACACTCCCAATCCGGCCGACGATGCCTGCCCCGATGACGCGTCCGGCCCTGCGGACACTGCGCCGGAACCCGAGCCCGAGGCGGAGATGCCGACAGTGCCGCCCCTGCGAGCCCGCAAGCCGCTGACCGAAGAGCGGATCCTCGAGGCCGCCGAAGCCGAGGCCGGCAGTGAGCAGGCCGATCGAGTGCAGGCGATCCATGCCGCCCTCCGTGCCCAGGCCACCGCCTACGCGCGCCAGCTCGAGCGTGTCTGTGAGTTCTTCACCGCCGACGACGAGGTGGCAGGATCCGTGGAGGACTCGGACCTGGTCGCGCTGAAACTCGCCACTGCGATGCGCTGCTCCACCAGCCGCGCCGAGTCCATGATCCGCCACGCCCACCGCGCCATCGACCAGCTCCCCGCCGTGTTCGCGTTCCTCGATGCCGGGGACCTCCCTGAGGACTGGCACCGCCACTTGCTGCGCAAAACCGCGGCCCTCAACGACGAGAAGATCCACATCGTCGACGTGCATGTCTCCTCGTGGGATCTGGCGAACATCTCCCGCGACCAGTTCGATAGACGCCTGAGATACCTCATCGATCTGCTCACCGCCGATGCCCTGCCCGAACTGCCCGAGACCAAGCGCCAGGTGGCGGTGGAGATCGATGATGAGCGGTGCGGGACGGCGACCATGCTGATCACCGGGCCCATCCCCGAGATCATCGCGCTGATGCACCGCATCGACACCTCCGCCCTCACCGTCCAGCAAGCACAGCGCCAAGCCCTCCGCGACGGCCAAGAAGGCCCGCTGCCGTTCGACATCGATGAGGACCTGCGTGAACGCGGCCGCGCCAAATCCCTCGCAGAGCTGCGGTACGCGGTGCTGACCCACTCGATGCTGAGCATCGACCCGGTCCAAGAACGCGGCCAGCAGTTCACCCTGAACGTCACCGTCCCCGCCCTCACCCTCCTCGGTGCTTCGAACGCGCCCGGGCTGATCGAGGGCCAGACCCCGATCCCCGCCGAACAAGCACGCGTGTTGGCAGCGAACGAGGATGCGACCTGGCATCGGATCCTCACCGACCCCGCCACCGGAGCGTTCCTGCCCACCGCGGCCACCACCTACAAACCCAGCGCCCAGATGTGTCAGCAGCTGCGGCTGCGCCACCCCGTGTGCGCCGCCCCCGGGTGCCGGAAAGCCACCGCCCTCAGCGCCGAGAACGACCACATCCAAGAATTCAACCACCACCACCCCGAAGCCGGCGGCCTCACCACCCTCGTCAATCTCCACCGATTATGCTGGCGCCACCACCAGTTGAAAACCAGCGGCCGAATAGACCCCGAACGCGACACCGGAAACACCCGCGCGCCCAGCGGCGGCAGCATGCCCGATAATGAGGGCGGCCCGGGAAATCCGGCACCCGATCCCAGGGGCCCCGGCATCCCCAGTGGTACCGGTCGTGGCGCTGGCTCCGAAAACGACGCCAGCAATACTTTCAAGGGGCACGACCGCGCCGACCCGTTCCACGGCAGCAGCGGCGGGCCCCTGGAGACCCGGTGGAGCATCGACCTCGCCGCCCGCGCCCGCACCCGCGAAGAGACCGACCTCGCCACCCCACACCTCGTCGCCGCCCTCAACACCGCCTGGAACCACCACGAACGCATCCAGGACCAGGCCACCCAGGCCCAAGAACAAGACGCCCAACGCTCCGAGACCGAACGAATCACCGAAAAGCGCCGCGAACGCGAACGCAGATTCCTCGGCAAACGCGCCGACCCCACACCCCCGCCGCCGCCCCGCCCAGAGGACGACGAACCACCACCGTTCTGACGGCGGGCGGCGATTATGGCCATCGACGGCACAGAGTCACCGCCGCCAACCTGCCGAGGCGTCGACGTCGACGGTCCAGCTGCTGCTCGCCCCGTGGAACGGTGCTCGCAGGCTGACCAGAGTCCGGTCAGGCCACTAGGTCCGACAGAAGCGCGCGGACCAGACCGGCGATGCGCCCGTCCGCCTCATCCTGACCGAGTCCGGCGGTCATGACGGCCAGGATTCGCACGTCGGGCCCGGTCGGATCACCGATGTAGGCCACATCGTGGCGGTAGCCGTCGACCCAGCCGGACTTCGATCCCCATTCGATGCCGTCCTGCAGCGGCGTCGCGATCACCGGAATGCGCTGAGCACGCAACGCGTCGCGCGCCAGCGCTCGGGACGCGCGGGAGAGCCCGCCGCCCTCGTCCACCAGCACCCGCATCGTCTCGGCGAGATCGGCGGCACAGGTCTCGTTGGTCGCACCGGCCTCGAGCGCGCTCCCGTCCCCGATCAGCCGTTCCACCCGCGTCGCCGACAGGCCGAGGTCGGCGATCACCCTCGCCACGCTCTCGAGGCCCACGAGATGGACGAGGTGGTTCGTCGCCTCGTTGCTCGAGCGATCGATCATCCGCACCGCCAGGTCACGCACCGCAATCGGTTCGCCCTCGGCCGGGTGCGTCTGATCCAGATGATCCCCACCGAGACTGAACGAACGCCCGTCCGCCCCGATGAACGTCGACGTGGAGCCCACCATGGCGTCCAGATCCAGCTCTCCACGGTCGGCGGCATGCAGGGCGGCGAGGAGGACATGCAGCTTGATCGTGCTGGCGGCGTAGTAGGCACGGTCCGCCCCCTCGGACGCGAGCCGCCGGCCGTCCGCGTCGAGCAGGCAGTACGAGACGGCGACCTGGTCGGGAACGGCGGCGGTCGGGATCGGCATGCACCGAGCCTATCCGCGCAGAGTCGCAGGAGGGTCAGCGGGTGACGGGGATGTCCGTCAGTCGCCAGCGCCCCTGGACCTCCTCGATGGTCACGGTCTCCCCCACCGGGGTGCCGCCCGGGTAGACGATCTCGTCGACGCGCGTCGTGCCGCCGTCGATGCGTGAGTTCGTCCTCAGGTCAGCGAGTGGGCGGATCACGGAGTCGTCCCCGGTCACTCGGTGCAGCGCGGGGAACGTCGCCACAGGACCGTTCATCACGGCGATACCGCCATAGGTCTTCATCAGGATGACGTCCTCGGGCATCGGCACGTCACCCTTCGCGTCACTCACGCCGATCGACGAGCCGACCTCGTCGTCCAGTCTCGTGATCTCGAAGCGCACCACCAGATGATCCTGGACGAGACGGGCCGACGGAGCACGGAACCGCACCGGCGTGAGGTCGTCGAACTCCACACCCTCCTCGCCGGTGGCAACCGGGCCCTCGATCTCCGGGAGGTCCCGGGAGACGGTCTCTTCGGTCTCGACCGGGGTGTCGATGCTCAGCTCGACGCGCCGGTTCAAGGCCCGCCCCTCCTGCGTATCGTTGCTGGCCACCGGGCTGCTCTCGCCCTGCCCCGAGACCTCCAGCGGGTAGTCCTGGCCGTCGATCAGCGTTCCCAGGACGTCGGCGACGGCCTGGGCGCGACGCTCTGAGAGGTCCTGGTTGAAGGCCTCGTCATCGACGTCGTCGGTATGGCCGACGACCTGCACCGGCCCCGGCTCGTGCTCGGAGAGCGTCTGTGCGGCCTGGTCGATCACGGCCTGGGCGTCCTGCCCCAGGTCCGCCGAGCTGGAGTCGAACAGGACGTCCGCCCCGAGGCTGACGGTGGTGCTCTCCTGGGTGCTCTCGGTCCTGGTGGTGGTCGTGAGATCGGTGGTGTACGAGATCAACGGGTTGATCGGGGCGACCGTGACCGCGGAGAGGTCGAGCGGCTCCTTGGGGTCGATCTCGGGGATCTCGCCCTCGGTGACGGGGACACCGGAGAGCAGCCCGCCCTTGGGGATCAGCACCGAGACCTCGTCGGGCCCGAGATCTCCATAGACGAGGTGGAGGCTCTCCGTCCCCGCGGATCCGGAGCGATCCTTCCAGGCCGCCTCGGGCTCGGTATGCACCGAGCGGTCCTCGGCGTCCATGGCGATCATGGCGACCCGGTCCCCGTCGAGGTCGAGCAGCCGCAGGCCGTCGAGCTGGCGGGCGTCGACGTAGTCGCTGGAGGCGACCGATTCGAACGCGCGCACCGGCCCGAAGTCGAGGACGTCGTCCGGGTCGTCCGCGGTGATCTCGATCGTGACCACCAGGTAGTCACCGGTGCGAATCACCGAGGTGACCGCGACGTCCAGCTGGAGCGGGCCGTAGGTCACCGGCACGGACGGCGGCGGCGCGTCCGACGGGGAGGCGGCCCCGTCAGAGGCACCCCCGCCGTCGGACCCGTCGCTGTTCTGGCCGTCGCAGGCCGCGATCACCGGCGCGGTGATCAGTCCGCCGATCAGTGCGCGTCGTCGCATGGTGCTGCCCCTCCCCCTCGGCCCCTCAGAGAGCGAGCCTACGGGGAGACCGCGGGAGAGGGGAGCGATACCTCGCGGCTCAGGCGCCCTGACGACCGCCGAACTCGCCGGGGTTGCCGCCGCGGCGGCCTGCCTCGCCCTTGTGCAGAGCGGTGATCGCCTCGATCTCGTCGTCGGCGAGCTCAACCTCGAGGGAGGCGAAGTTCGACACGATGCGCTCGGGGGTCTCGGACTTCGGGATCACCACGTTGCCGAGGGCCAGGTTCCAGGCGATGACGACCTGCGCGGTGGAGGCGCCGTGCTTGTCGGCGATCTCCTGGACCACGGGGTCGGAAAGCTCGCCGCCGCCCTGGCCCAGCGGCGACCAGGACTCGGTGACGATGTTCTTGGAGGCGTGGAACTCGCGCAGCTCGGGCTGGTTGAAGTAGGGGTGGAGCTCGATCTGGTTCAGCACCGGCCGCACACCGGTCTCGGCCTCGACCTTCTCCAGGTCCTCGACGCGGAAGTTCGAGACGCCGATGGAGCGGATACGGCCCTGCTCCTGCAGCTCGATGAACGTCTTCCAGGTCTCGACCGCGAGACCGTTGGCGGGGGCCGGCCAGTGGATCAGATAGAGGTCGAGCTCCTCGAGCCCGAGATCCTCCATGGTGGCGTCGAAGGAGCGCAGGGTGTTCTCGCGCCCCTGGTCCTGGTTGGGGACCTTCGAGGTCACGAACACGTCATCGCGCGCGAGACCCGCCGACTTCAGGCCCTGGCCGACGCCGGCCTCGTTGTTGTAACCGCGGGCGGTGTCGATGTGGCGGTAGCCGGCCTCGAGTGCTCGGGCGACGACGTCGGTGGCCACGGAATTCTCCACCTGCCAGACGCCGAACCCGAGCTGCGGGATCGAACGGCCGTCGTGGAAGGGGATGGAGGGCGAGCTGGGCATGATTCTCCTCGTGATGAAACAGGTGAGTCGGCGACTCCCAGGCTAGCGTTTTCCTCCCGGCCCCGGGCGCTGGTCCGCCCGGCGTCAGACCGCGCAGACCCCGAGCGAGACGGGCCGGCTGCTGGGATCGGACTCGAGCCAGCGGGCGAGTTCGACGGGATGGAAGCGGTACTCGGCGAGGCGATCCAGGGGAAGCCAGGCGGTGCCCACCTGCCCCGGATCCGGCTCGGTGCCGATACCCGGTTCCTCGCCCTCGGCCAGGCCGGCCCAGTATGCCACGCTGACCTGGTGGAACGGCGGGATGAGGAGCTCGTAGAGGCAGGCCAGCTGATGGACCTCGACCAGTGCCCCGATCTCCTCGCGGCACTCGCGGATCAGCGCCGACACCTGGTCCTCGCCGTGCTCCTGGCCGCCGCCCGGCGGGGCGTACACGTCGCTGCCGTCGGGATCGATGTAGTGATTCATGAGCACGTGCGCATCGCGGACGATCAGCGCCTTCACTCCCAGTCGCGGTGAGCTCACGCGCGATCCTCCTCTCTCTGGCCAGGGTCGACGTTACCCAGCTGTGCCATCGCGCGCTCGCGCAGCTGCTCGTCGCCGGCCGCGGCCAGCAGATCCGCGACGGCCGACTCGTCCCGCAGCACGCCCACCAGTCGCTGCAGCGTCGCCAGGTGCTCCGTGGCGTCGCGGAGCAGGGGCATGGCCACCAGCTGCACGTCCACGGTGCCGCCGCTGCCGCCCATCTCCCCGAACGGCACGGGCCGGGCCAGGGTCGCCAGCGCGAGGCCGGGGACAAGGACATGCTCGGGATCGGCATGCGGGATCGCGGTGGGGATCGGCGTCGGCAGGCCCGTGGGGTAGCGCAGCTCGCGCTGGTGCAGGGCGTCGGGGAAGCCGGGCGTCACCGCGCCGTCGTCCAGCAGCCGTCCGGCCAGGGTGCGCAGCACGTCCTCGGCGCTGGCCACGTCGAGGCCGGAGAGGACGACGCCGAGCTCGAGGCGCGGCGCAGCAGGGTCGCGGTGACGAGGATCTGTGGTCATGGGGCCTCCCGGGTCGGTGCCACAGATTCTGTCATCCCCTCGCCCTGTCCCTGCGTACGCTGGGCGGATCCGTTCCCGCGCGTCCCAGGAGAACCGTATGCCCGCACCTCGCGACACCGCCGTGATCGTGCGGGCGGCCCGGCTCTACTACGAGCAGGGCCGTTCGCAGACGGAGGTCGCCCACGAGCTCGGGCTCTCGCGCTCGAACGTCTCCCGGATCCTCACCCAGGCGCGGGACCGCGGAATCGTCGAGATCGCGATCCACGACCCCGAGGGACCGCCGCGGCGTGACGAGGCTCTGGAGGCAGCACTGCGGGCGGCGTTCTCCCTGCGCGAGGCCCATGTCGTCTCGGCGCCGCGCACCACCGCGATGGAGGCGGTGGCCCGCCAGGGTGCTGCGGCTCTGGCCGAACGGGCCGCGCACGTGGGCGGCATCGGCGTCTCCTGGGGGCAGACGGTCCAGAACGTGGTCGCCCAGCTCGAGGCCCTACAGCTGCGGCCGACGCCCCGCGTCCTGCCCCTGGTGGGCGGGCACAGCGCGCTGGACCAGTTCGACTCCGGTGACTCCGTGCTCCGGGTGCTCGCCTCGCGGCTGGGCGCGCGACCGGAGACCCTGTACGCGCCGGCGGTGCTGGAATCGGCGACCACAGCGGCCACCCTGCGCTCCGAGTCGAGCATCGGGAAGGTGCTCGCCGCCGCCGCGCAGGTCGAGCTCGCCCTGGTGGGCATCGGATCCGTGGGCCTGCATTCCTCCCCGCACATCGTCTCGCTGATGAACCTCAGCGAGACCGAGCGCGCCGCCTTCGAGGCCCAGGACCCCGTGGGCGACGTGTGCGGGCGGTTCGTCGATGCGCACGGGGTGCCGCTGGGGGCGCCGACGGACCAGCGGGTGCTCGCGGTGACCTTCTCCGAGCTGCTGCGGATCCCCGAGGTGGTCGGCGTCGCGGCCGGCGCCGAGAAGGCCCCCGGGGTGCGCGGCGTGCTGCGCAGCGGGGCGATCGACACCGCGATCGTCGACGCCGAGCTGGCCCGGGAGATCCTCGCCCGCGCTTGATCCCCGCACGCGCCTTGCCCTGGAGCGCGCTCCAGGAGTCACACTCGGATCATGACCGATGGGATCGCGATCGCCGATGCGGCGGGGCAGCTCGCCCTGACCTCGGACACGCTGCGCTACTACGAACGGGCCGGCCTGCTGCTGCGGCCCGTGCCCCGCTCGGCCAGCGGGCAGCGCCGCTACGAGGACCCTGACCTCGCCTGGATCGCGCTGATCACGAGGCTGCGCGCGACGGACATGCCGATCCGCGAGATCCGCCGGTACGCCGACCTGGTGCGGGCGGGGGCGGGCAACGAGCAGGAACGGCTCGAGCTGCTGCAGGCCCACCGGCAGGTCGTGCTCACCCAGCTCGCCGACGTCACCGCCCACCTCGGGGCGATCGAGCAGAAGATCGGTATCTACGAGGACGCGCTTGACGTGGAGCGCGCTCCAAGGAGTTGTCTGGACCCATGACCATCACACAGCGCACCCTCGGCACCGCCTCCCCGCTCACCGTCTCCACCCTCGGCCTCGGCTGCATGGGCATGTCGGAGTTCTACGGCACCCCCGATCACGCCGGCGGCATCGCCACCATCCACCGGGCCCTCGACCTCGGGGTCACGTTCCTCGACACCGCCGACATGTACGGCCCGTTCACCAACGAGAAGCTCGTGGGCGAGGCCATCGCCTCCGCCCCGCTGGCCCGCGATCGGATCCAGCTGGCCACGAAGTTCGGCAACGAGCGACGGGCCGACGGATCCATGGTCGGCATCAACGGCCGTCCCGAGTACGTCCGCGCCGCCTGCGACGCCTCGCTGCAGCGGCTCGGCCTGGACCACATCGACCTGTACTACCAGCACCGCGTGGATCCGGAGGTCCCGATCGAGGAGACCGTCGGAGCGATGAAGGAGCTGGTCGAGGCCGGGAAGGTCCGCCACCTCGGGCTGTCGGAGGCGTCCGCGGCGACGATCCGTCGCGCCCACGCCGTCCACCCCATCACGGCCCTGCAGACCGAGTACTCCCTGTTCACCCGCGACATCGAGGACGAGATCCTGCCGACCCTCCGCGAGCTCGGGATCGGACTGGTCCCCTACTCGCCGCTGGGCCGCGGCATCCTCACCGGCGCCATCGATCGCTCGACGCTCCAGGACGGCGACAGCCGCGCCGCCGGCAGGTTCCCGCGCTTCGAGGGCTCGGCGCTCGATGCCAACCTGGAGCTGGTCGCGCGAGTGCGGGCAATCGCCGAGCGCGTGGGATGCACCCCGGGCCAGCTCGCCCTGGCCTGGGTCCTCGCCCAGGGCGAGGACGTGACGCCGATCCCGGGCACGAAGCGTGTGCGCTACCTCGAAGAGAACGTCGGCGCGGCCGACGTGACGCTGGATGCCGCCACGCTGAGGGAGCTCGTCGAGGCCGTGCCGCGGGGCGCCGTGGCGGGAGAGCGCTACGGCGACATGTCGACCATCGACCGCTGAGCTCTCAGGCCTGACCCTTCAGCACCTGCTCGAAGCGGGCGGTGAGCTCGAGATCCACGGGCAGCTGCTGGTCGTCGAGGTGGGAGATCGGCGCGGCCAGGCGGGTGGAGGACAGCAGCCACACGCCGTCGGCCGAGGTCACGTCGGCAGGGACCATCAGCTGCTCGCGGGTCTGCGTGCCCTCGCGCTGCAGGACGTCGAAGAGGCTGGTCACGCTGGTGCCGGGCAGCACGCCCGCGCTGACGGGAGTGGTGCTGTAGGTGTCGCCGTGGCGCACCAGCAGCGTGGACGTCGGTCCTTCGAGGACGTAGCCGTCGGTGGAGACGAACAGGACGTCGTCGGCGCCGCGGCGCCGGGCCTCGCGGGTCGCGGCCATGTTCACGGCGTAGCTCAGGGTCTTCACGCCCGGCAGCAGCCAGGGACTGGTCTCGGTGACGGTGGTGGACAGGCCGCGGTCCAGCACGGCGACGCGGATGCCGGCGCGGTACGGCGTCCAGTCGTCCGAGACGCGGGCGTGGATCCAGCAGGTGGGGGTGCCGGTGCCCTCGATGCCGCGCGTGAGCATCACGCGAACGGTCAGCTCGGGCACCGCCGGGTGCTCCGCGATCGCCGCGTCGATCGCCTGGGCGATGGTCTGCTGGTCCGGCTCCGGCAGTTCGGCCAGGGACGCGCTGCGTGCCAGTCGCTCCAGGTGGGGGCCGACGTTGACGGCCTTGCCGTCGAACACGCCGATCGTCTCGAAGACGCCGTCGCCGCGGGTGGCGACCAGGTCCGTGACCGAGAGCTGAGGGGCGTCGGGGTCGGCGAGGACGAAGAGATCGCCGCCGTCGGTCGGAGCCCCGGCGGCGCCGGGAACGAGGACGAGTACCGGGGCGGGGGTGTCCGTGCTGGACGAGGTCATGGCGCTGCTCCTGGGGTGAGGCGACCGGACCTCTCAGGATAGACCCTGCCGGCCCGTCAGCCTCGATGCTCCTGCGTGGAGTGGCCGATGCTCTCGCCGATGGCCGGGCCGCTGCCTTCGCCCGGTCCCATGACGTCGCCGATCATCTCGAGGATCCGGTCCAGGAGGGAGCCGCCCTCGTCGCCACCGGCGATCTCGATGCGTCCGCCCATAGTCGTGGCGCCGCTGGACTCCCCGCCGTCGACGAGACCCTGCATCCCGATCGGCATGCCACCACCGCCCGACGGGCCCCCGCCCTCGGTGCCTGCGGCTTCGGAGCCGAGCGCCTCCCCGGCGCCGCCTCCGGATTCGCCGCCGCCGGCGCCGCCACCGGAGCCTGAGCCGGCGCCGCTGCCTCCGGCTGAGCCGCCGCCCCCGCTGCCGTCGCCCGCGCCGCTGGAGTCGCTGCCGCTGGAGCTGCCGCTGCTGCTGCCGCTGGAGCTGCCGCTGCCGCTGCCGCCGGAATTGTCGCTGCCGACGGAGCTGCTGCTGGCGCCGGAGCTGTCGCTGCCGCCCGATGTGCTGTCGTCAGAGGTGCCGTCGGTGAGCGGGCCGTTGCCGATCACGTTGCCCAGGCCTCCGCCGAGGCCGAGGCCGGTCAGCAGATCCTGCAGACCCATTCCGGAATCGAGAGCGCGATCCAGGATGCCGGACAGCATTCCGCCGGTCAGGCTGCCCAGCAGCCCGCCTTGGAACGCGGCCCGGCCCTCCGGGGTGCTGAGTGCTTCGCGCAGCATCCCCGCCATGCCGTCGTCGCCTCCGAACACGCCTTCTGCCAGGCCCATGCCGGCGCCACCTGGGCCGCCGGAACCGCCGCCGGTCGCGCCGCCCGGACTGCCCGCGCCCGCACCGCCGCCGCTGCCGCTGCCGCTGCCGCTGCCGCTGCCACCCGAACCTCCGGCGCCGCCGCCACCGCCGCTGGACGTCGGGCCGTCGACGGTGGAGGCTGCCTCCTGCTCGTCGGCATGACCCATCAGACGACGCGCGTGGTGGCGCAGCTCGACGGAGCAGTCCTGCAGTCCCGGCCGGACCTTGCCGGTCCAGTCGGCGCGGAACGCGTCGGCGTCCTCGCCCACCCACTCGATGGTGTCGATGGTCGAGGACAGCCTCGCCTCCAGATCGGCCAGGAGCTCCGCTCTGCGCACGTAGATGGACCCGACCGACCGCAAGGCCTCGGTGTCCGCCCCCCAGAAGTGATTCATCGGCCCCTCGTCTCCCTCATCCCCACACCACGCCCCGTGATGCTCCCCGTGTGATGGCTCCACCGTATGGCCGTCGCACGATGGCGGCCATGGGGAGGACTACCCATGCCATCGGCAGTTCTCGCGAATCCGCCCGCGGTCGTACAGTGAGCGATCGTGACCGGCACTTCCCCGCAGCTTCCCTCCGCGCCCCACGCCCCGTGGTGGGCCGTCCCGGCCGCCGTCGTCGGCGGCGTCATGGGCGCCACCCAGGCACGCATCAACTCCGACCTCGCCGCCGAGCTCGAGGACGGCTTCGTCGCCTCCGTCATCTCCTTCGGCTCCGGTCTCGTGCTGATCCTGGTGCTGGTGGCCCTGATGCCGCGCCTGCGCCGGCTCTCCGGCACGTTCTGGCGGGACCTGCGGACCGGCACCTTCCCCTGGTATCTCGCGATCGGCGGTCTGGGCGGGGCGACGTACGTGCTGGGACAGTCGTTCTCCGTGGCGCTGCTCGGGGTGGCGCTGTTCATCGTCTGCGTGGTCGCCGGTCAGACGGTGACCGGGCTGGTCGTGGACCGGGTGGGGCTCGGCCCCGGCGGCGTGCGCCACCTGACCCCGATGCGCCTGATCGGTGCCGGGCTGATGGTGGTCTCCGTGATCCTGGCGATGTCGCGCGGGATCAGCACCGAGGCGCCCTGGTATCTGCTCGCGCTGCCGATGGTGGCCGGCGTCGCCATGGGCCTGCAGCAGGCCACCAACGGGCGCGTCACCCAGCACAGCGGCCATTTCATGGTCGCCACGCTGGGCAACTTCGTGGTCGGCACGGCGGCGCTGGGCCTGGCCGCGCTGGCGCACGTGCTCGTCGCCGGGCCGCCCGAGGCGCTGCCGGCGAACCCGCTGCTCTACCTCGGCGGCCCGATCGGCGTCGTGTTCATCGCCATGGCCGCCTATCTGGCGGGCCCGCTGGGCGTGCTGACCCTGGCGATGTCGACCATCGCCGGCCAGATCGTGGCCTCGGTCGTCATCGATGCCATCGCCGCGCCCGGGCACCTCACACCGCTGACGATCACCGGCGCCGTGCTGACCCTGGTCGCCGCCGCGGTCACGGCCTCGGCCCGCCGGCCCCGGGCCTGAGGAGCGGGCGCCCGCGGGTCAGCCGGCGAGGACCACGATCCGGCCGCGTTCGCGCCAGATGACGTGGAGGTCCAGCGGGTCGCCGGGGACATCGGCGTCGATGAGGTCGACGCGGGCGCCGCGGGGTGCCTCGCGCAGATCCGCCACGGCGACGGCATGTCCGGGCAGCTCGACGATGTCCGTGGTGGCCGGGGCCTGCAAAGGCACCTCGACCGGGTCGGCCGTCTCGTCCATGCCCAGGATCTCGGCGAACAGGTGGCCCTCCATGAGCTGCTCGGCGGCCTCCGTGCGGGCCTCGCCCTCGTCGTCGCGCTCGGCGAGGGCGTTCAGCGTGGCCTCGAGGGCGTCGGCGAAACGCTCCAGGTAGCCGCCCAGGTTCGGTGCGGCCAGGTACAGGGCGAGGTCCTCGCCAATGCCGTAGACGGCGCCGGGCGCTCCGTCGGGATCGATCGTGAGGATTACCGCGGCATCGGGCGTCTCGTACAGCGGGTAGAACGAGGTGGCCTCGCCCAGCAGCGTGTAGGGGCCGACGTCGGTGCGGTCCTCGATCTGCAGGGTCAGGACCCTCTGGCCGCACAGCTCGATGCCGCCGAGCTCGTCGGCGACCTGCTCGAGCGCGGGCGGCGGGTCCGCGGCGACCTCCTCCTCGGTCATGGCGAGACCGGGGATCAGGGTGACGTCCTGCTCATGGGTGCGGGCGAGGGAATCGATCCGATCCAGCACCGGCCGTACCGACAGCACGGGCAGGACGGGGGCCTCGGTGGGCCAGGGCAGGGAGTTGTTCATCGGCGTGCTCACGGCCTCAGTCTGTCACCCGATGGGCCGCCGCGCCGGGGCGCGTGATGGCGACCGACGCCGTCCCGGCCCGCTCGGGGTGCCTCGCCCGGTAGGCCTCCAGCCAGCGGCCGGCGAACTGCTCCGCCTCCACGGCGTCGACCAGGGCCCAGACGCTCCCGCCGAAGCCCGCTCCGAAGGCGCTCGCGGCGTGGGCACCCAGCTCCCGGGCCAGTCTCTGCAGGGTGATCGTCTCGGGTACCTGGTTGCGCAGGCCCCTCTCGGCGCCGGCCTGGGAGTCGTCGGCCAGGCGCCCGAACTCGGCGAGGTCGCCCTCCTCGAGGGCGAGTGCTGCGGCGGGGACGATCCGCTCGGACTCGGCGAGGAACTGCTCGAGGCGCCCGGCGAGGTAGTCGTCGTCGGCCGCGAGTTCCCGCAGGCGCTGAACGCTCGCGGGCCCGCTGCCGATCGCAGCCGCAAGGGAAGCGTCGTGCCTGCCGGTGTCCTCCTGCCAGCGGCGCAGGATCTCGCCCACGGCGAGGGAGACCCGGTTGTAGTCCTCGCGGGCGGCACCGGTCTTGGCGGCCTCCACCCCGCTGACGGCGATCACCAGGGCGAGCTCGTCCCCCAGAGCCACCGTGCGTTCGTGGCGGACGGGGCAGAAGGAGTACTGGACCAGGGCGCCGGGGACGCCGCAGAGCATCGCGGTGTGGTCCTCGCTGCCGCCGAACGTCCCCACGCCGCGGTGGCCGCTCAGCTCCCCGAAGCTCTGCCCGTTCTCGACCGTGCCGAGGTACTCGCCGAGCTGCTCGGGCGTAGTGATCGCGGTGGCGAAGGCCGGCTCGGCGGCGAGGCCGGAGAGGTCGATCAGCGCGAGGGCGAGGCCGACGACGAGCGCGGAGGAGCTGGACATGCCCGCAGCCAGCGGCAGTGTGGTGGTCACGGTGAGGTCGGCCCCGCGCAGGCGGCCGCGAAAATTCGCCGCGAGCCGGGCGGCGACCGTGCGGACGTACCCGCCCCAGTGCCCGTCGGCCGCGGCGGTGGGCTCCTCGAGGTGGTCGAGGTCGAGGTCGACGGTCTCGCCGGCCTCCTCGGAGCGCACCCGCAGCAGGCGGTCCGCGCGGGCCGTGGCGGTGACGGTGTGCCCGGCATCGACCGCGGCGAGCAGGGAGCGGCCGCCGGCGTAGTCGGTGTGCTTGCCGAGCACCTCGATGCGGCCGGGCACGAACCAGCGGGTCCGCTGCGGTGCGTCGCGGGCGGCTCGAGTCAGCGCGGTCAGCGCGTCGGTCACAGCCGCACCTCGATCCCGGCGAGGGCTTCCTGCATGGAGGCGATGTCGCCGCGGGAGGACATGTCCAGCACCCCGGCGGCCGACGGGACGACGGTGACGCTCTCGTCCTCGCTCACCAGCAGCCGCACGGCGTCGATGATCTCGTACTCCCCGCGCACGGACGCCTCGATGCGCGCGCAGGCGTCGAAGATCGCGGGGGTGAACAGCCAGGCGTTCATGGACACGGGCGCATCCTCACCGTAGGCGGCGAGGGTCTGCTCGTCGGGCTTCTCGACGATGTCGCGCAGGTGGCCGTGCTCGTCGGCGGCGACGAGGGCGAAGGCGCGTACGCGGTCGGCGGGGATGTTGGAGCGCTCGACCATGGCGGCACGATCGAAGCCCACCAGGGCGGTGCCGGGGGCGGCGGCGAGCGCGGCGAGGGCCTCGCGCGGATAGTAGTTGTCGGAGTTGACGACGATGACCCGCTCGTCGCCGGCGAAGCCGCGGGCGGCTGCGACGGCGTCGGCGGTGCCGCGCGGTTCGGCCTGGATGGCGGTGGTCACGGTGACCCGGCCACCGCTGACCGCCGCGGCGTACTCGCGCAGCGCATCGTGCTCGGGGCCGATGACCAGACACACCTCGGTGACGCCGACGTCGGCGAGCGCGGAGATGACGTAGTCGAGGAAGGGGCGGCCCACATCGATCAACGCCTTGACGCCGCTGGCGGCCACGGCGGCCTGGGCCGGGTCGAGCTGCGCGGCGTCGTCGGCCCTGCGCATGCGGGTGCCGAGGCCGCGCGCGAGGATCACGGCCCGACGGGCGGGTGCGGGAACGGTGGTGTCGGTGGCGCTCACCCGGGTGAGTCTAGAGAGCCGACGCCGGAGTGTGAGCCCTATCGCGAAGGCGACCACGGAGCCTGCAGGGTTTCTAGGCTGGTCAGCGCCGCGTCCGGTCGCGGCAGGAAGCGAGACCTCATGACCACCACGGCTGCCCCGCAGTCCTCCGCCGCGCGCTCCCCGTGGCGCATCGCCTGGGCCTCCATGGTGGGCACCTCGCTCGAACAGTTCGACTTCTATCTCTACGCCTACTTCTCGGCGTTCTTCGTCGGCCCGCTGTTCTTCGAGCCCCTGGGCCCGGCCGGCTCGACGCTGGCGTCGTTCAGCACCATCGCGGTCTCCTTCGTGATCCGGCCCGTCGGGGCGCTCATCTTCGGGCACCTCGGTGACCGGATCGGGCGGCGCGCCACCCTGCTGTGGACGGTCTCGCTGATGGGCGTGGCCACCGGGCTCATCGGGCTGCTGCCCACGTACGCCCAGGCGGGCTGGTTCGGTGCGATCGGCCTGGTGCTGATGCGCCTGGTCCAGGGCATCTCGCTCGGCGGCGAGTGGGGCGGCTCGGTGCTGCTGGCGACCGAGCACTCCCGGCCGCTGAAGCGCGCCTTCTACGCGGCGATCCCGCAGCTCGGCTCCCCCATCGGCTCGATCCTCTCGGCGGCGGTGTTCATCGTGCTCTCGGTGACGCTGCCCGAATCGGCGATGAGCAGCTGGGGCTGGCGCGTGCCCTTCCTGCTGGCGATCCCGCTGCTGCTGGTCTCGGTCTACCTGCGGCGCCGGGTCGAGGAGACCCCGGTGTTCATGCGGCTGGCGCGGGAGGGCGGCCGCGAACGGATCCCGCTGGCCGAGATGTTCCGCTCCCGGCCGCTGGCCCTGGTCATCGCGATCGGCGCCGCACAGCTGGGCATCGGCTCCTATGCGCTGATGAACACCTACACGATGAACTACGGCTCAGCGGTGCTGGGCTACCCGTATCTGCAGCTGCTGACCGCGGCCACCATCGGAGCCCTCCTGCAGCTGGTGACGATCCCGCTGTTCGGGGCGCTCGCGGCGCGCATCGGCTCGGCGCTGGTGGTGGGCCTCGGAGCGGCCGGGACGGCGCTGATCGCCTTCCCGATGTACCTCCTGCTGCAGTCGGCCGGGTTCGGGGTGCTGGTGGCGATGATGGTCATCGGCGGCATTCTGCCCACCATGTCCTGGGCGGCGCTCGGCGGCCTCATGAGCGACCTCTTCCCGGCCCGGTTCCGCCTGTCGGCGCTGTCGCTGAGCTACGCCGTGGCCGCGACGGTCAGCGGGCTCGTGCCGCTGGCGACCGCGGGCCTGGGCGCCTGGACGGCGCAGGCGTGGTGGCATCCCGGCGTCGTGCTGGTGGCGCTGTCCGCGGTCACGCTGGTCGCGGCGATCGCGGCGGGCCGTCACGCCGCGCGGTCGGACTGACCGGTCCCGGGGACGTATCGTGGGCGCCGCGTCAGGCAGCACCTCAGCCGCGCGGCATCACCGCTGATGCCGGCCCTGTCCCCGGAGGCTCCTCATGTCCGTTCTCGATCGCAGCGCGATCATCGCGCCCGTCCGCTTCAATCGCTGGCTGATCCCGCCGGCGGCGCTGGCCATCCACCTCTCGATCGGCCAGGTCTATGCCTTCAGCGTCTTCAAGTCGCCGCTGCAGGGCCGCTTCGACGTCGGGGAGGTCGCCGTCGGCTGGATCTTCTCCCTGGCCATCGCGATGCTCGGCATCTCCTCGGCGGTGCTGGGCACGTGGGTCGAGCGCGTCGGCCCGCGCATGGCGATGGTCGCCGCGGGCGGGTTCTGGGTCGCCGGGTTCCTGGTCTCCTCCCTCGGCATCTCCACCGGCCAGCTGTGGCTGGTCTACCTCGGGTACGGGGTGATCGGCGGGATCGGCCTGGGCATCGGGTACATCGCGCCGGTCTCGACGCTGATGAAGTGGTTCCCCGACCGGCCCGGCCTGGCCACCGGACTGGCGATCATGGGCTTCGGCGGCGGCGCGCTCATCGCCAGCCCTGCCTCGAACCGGCTGATGGCGCTGTACGGCGGCGGCCCGGAGGCCGAGAACCTCGTCGCGGGACTCACGCCGACCTTCGTGACCCTGGCCGTGTGCTACCTGATCGTCATCGCGGCCGGGGCCTACGTGGTCCGCCTGCCCCACCCGGACTGGAAGCCGACGGGCTGGAGACCCGAGCAGGCCAGCGCCCATGCGGCGCAGACCGGGGGCGCGGTCTCGGCGAAGCAGGCCATCCGCACCCCGCAGTTCTGGCTCCTGTGGATCGTGCTGTTCACCAACGTCACCGCCGGCATCGGCATCCTCGAGAACGCCTCGCCCATGGTCCAGGACGGGTTCGGCATCGGTGCCGCGGCGGCGGCCGGGTTCGTCGGCCTGCTGTCGATCGCCAACATGGCCGGCCGGTTCATCTGGTCCACCACCTCGGACTATCTGGGCCGCAAGGTCAACTACGCCCTGTACCTCTCCGTCGGCGCCGTGCTGTACCTGGTGCTGGCGACCGTCGGCTCCACCTCACTGGCGATCTTCGTGATCTCGGCGCTGGTGATCATCTCCTTCTACGGCGGCGGCTTCGCCACGGTCCCCGCGTATCTCAAGGACCTGTTCGGGGTGTACCAGGTCGGCGCGATCCACGGCCGGCTGCTGACGGCATGGTCCGCGGCCGGCATCGCCGGGCCGCTGATCGTCAACAGCATCGTCGAATCGCAGGCCGCCGCCGGCCACGACGGCATGGACCTGTACCGCCTGTCCATGTGGGTCATGGTGGGCGTGCTGGTGGTGGGCTTCGTGGCGAACCTGCTGATCCGCGCCGTGAGCTCCACGCACTTCGAGGACGAGAGCGTGGTCGCCGAGAAGGCCCGCGCCGACCGCGCCGGAGCCACGGAGGCGAGGACCGGCAGCGGCGCCGGTGGGGCGAGCGGAGGCGCCGCACGCGAGTCCAGCACTCCGGCGGAGACCGCGGCGGCCGTGTTCCTCGCCGTCGCCGTCGTGATCGGCCTGGCCTACGGCCTGTTCCAGACCGCCATCCGCGCCGCGGAGCTGTTCACGGGCTGACGGGGCCAGTCAGCGGCAGCTGCCGGGGTAGCGGGCGAGGAAGTCCAGCAGTGCGCCGTTGAACGCGGCGGGGTGGCTGAGGGGGATGCCGTGGGGTCCGCCGCGGATGACGTGCATCTCGCTGTGGGCGACGGCGTCGTACGTGCGCTTCGCGGAGCCGTCGCAGGGGACCGTCCGGTCGCCGTCCCCGTGCAGGATGAGGGTGGGCACGGTGATCTGCTCGAGGTCCTTGCGGAAGTCGGTGCGGCCGAAGGCGTCCATGGTCGCCAGCGCGGCCGGTCTGGTCGCCTGATGGCACATCGCCAGCGCATCGGCCAGCTGCTGCTCGGTGACCTGGAGCCCGTCGGCCGTGGAGAAGACCTCGCGCAGGAACGAGTCGTAGAAGCCGGGCGGATCCAGCGCGAGGTCCTTGGCCATCCCGGCGGCCTGCGCCGGGGGCAGCGGCCCGTCGGGATTGCCGGGGGTGCGCAGCATCATCGGCGTCACCGCGGAGGCCAGCACGATGCTGCGCAGGCGGTCCTCGCCGTGCCGGCGGATGTAGCGGACCACCTCTCCCCCGCCCATGGAGAAACCCACCAGGCTGACCTCGCGCAGGTCGAGCTCCTCCAGGACCGCCGCCAGGTCGTCGGCGAGCGTGTCGTAGCCGTAGCCGGTGGCCGGCTTGCTGCTGCGCCCGGACCCGCGGCGGTCGTAGGCGATCACGCGGTAGCCGGCCCGCCGCAGGATGGGCACCTGACGGACCCAGGACGCCGAGGACAGCGGCCAGCCGTGCAGCAGCACCACGGGCCTGCCATGGTCCCCGGTGTCCTCCAGGTGCAGCGAGACCTCCCCGAACAGCCTCCCCGGGGTGGAGATCGTGCCGGCCATGGGAGTCCCTCCTTCAGCGCCCGCCACGGGGACTGTGACGACGACCACTATCCGGCGGCTCCGTCTCCATCGCAAGCACAGGATTCCGGCCCCCGGCGTTCGCCCAGGCCCGTCCGTCGCAACCCCGCTGACCGCTCGGTCTCGATCCGCGTCGGCGACCGCGCATCGCGCACGCGGCCATGCTTGGATGAGCCGCAGCATCCACCCCCGGCCGGGAGGTCACCATGGGACGCGAAGTCGGCTCGACCGAGTTCACGCGCAGTCAGCGCACCTTCTACCGGCGCGTCCTGCGCCGCAACCTCGACGTCTTCGAGTCCTTCCTGGACTCGGCGGAGTTCATCGACGAGGGCACCGTCGGCGTCGAGCTCGAGATGAACCTCGCCGACGCCGAGGACTTCAGCCCCGCGCTGCTCGCGGACACCGTGCTCGAGGAGCTCGGCGACGAGGACTTCGTCCACGAGGTGGGCCGGTTCAACGTCGAGACGAACCTGCCCGTCACCCACCCCGGCGGCCCGGGCCTGCGCGAGCTCGAAGAGGCGCTGTCCGCCCGCATCGAACGCGCGGACCGCACCGCGACCGCCCACGGCGCGCGCATCGTGCCGATCGGGCACCTGCCCACGATCACCGAGGATCTGTTCGCCGACGACTCCTGGCGCGCCCCCGGGGCCCGGTACGAGGTGCTCGAGGCGAGCGTCATGGAGGCGCGCGGCGAGGAGATCCAGCTGCGCATCGAGGGCGAGGGCAAGGGGCTGGACGCCACCTTCGACTCCGTCGGCCCCGAGGCGGCGTGCACCTCCCTGCAGCTGCACCTGCAGATCCCGCCGGAGGATTTCGCCGACGCCTGGAACGCGGCCCAGGCCGTGGCCGGCCCGCAGGTGGCGCTGGCGGCGAACTCGCCGTTCCTGATGGGCAAGCGGCTGTGGCACGAGACCCGCATCCCGGTGTTCATGCAGTCGATGGACACGCGCCCGCCGGAGTACGCGGACCAGGGCGTGCGCCCGCGCGTGTGGTTCGGCGAGCGCTGGATCACCTCGATGTTCGACCTGTTCGAGGAGAACGTGCGCCTGTTCCCGGCGCTGATCCCGGAATCGCGCGACATGGCCGACGAACCGCTGCTGACCGAGGGCTCCTCGCCGCGCCTGCACGAGCTGATGCTGCACAACAGCACGGTGTGGCGCTGGAACCGCCCCATCTACGACCCCGGCACGGACGTCCCCCACCTGCGGCTGGAGAACCGCATCCTGCCGGCGGGGCCGACGGCCGCGGACATGGCCGCCAACGCCGCCTTCTTCTACGGGCTCATGCACGCTCTCGTCCACGAGCGCCGGCCGCTGTGGTCGCGGATGAGCTTCGAGCAGGCCGACGAGACCTTCCAGCAGTGCGCCCGCTGGGGTCTGGAGGCGCGCGTGCGCTGGCCCAAGGTGGGCCGGGTCCGGGTCGCCGATCTGCTGCAGGAGCACCTGATCCCCCAGGCCATGGACGGGCTGCGGGACCTCGGGGCCGACGGGGACGTGGTCGACCACTACGGCGAGCTGCTCGCCGCGCGCGCCCGCACCGGCCGCAACGGCGCCCGCTGGCAGATCGACACCGTCACCTCGCTCGAGGTGCGCGGAGCGAGCCGCCCCGAGGCGCTCTCGGAGATGACGCGCCTGTACCGAAAGGCCGTGGAGACCGGGGAGCCGGTGCACGCCTGGCCGGTGCCGGCGCGGCAGCGGACCTGAGCCGGGCCTCCGCCGGGGGCACGCGACCACCTGACGTCCACATCTCAGGATGACGTCTCACTGGGCGGTACATTGCCTCGCATGAGTACCAAGATCCCTAACTCTCCCCCCGCGGACGCCGCCCGCACGTCCGAGGACCGCTCCGCACGCCTCGCGGTCACCGTCTTCCCCGCACTCGTCATCCTCGCCGCGCTGTTCGCGTTCTTCGTGCCCGCCGCAGGACAGGCGATCGCGCCGCTGATCAGCCTGTTCCTGGGCATCATCATGTTCGCGATGGGGCTGACCCTCACGATCCCCGACTTCACGCTGGTCGCCCGGCGGCCGCTGCCCATCCTGATCGGCATCCTCGCCCAGTTCGTGATCATGCCGCTGGTGGGGCTGGGGATCGCGCTGCTGCTGCAGCTGCCGCCCGAGCTCGCCGTCGGCGTCATCCTGGTCGGCTGCGCACCGGGCGGGACCAGCTCGAACGTCATCGCCTACCTCTCCAAGGCGGACACCGCCCTGTCGGTCACGATGACCTCGATCTCCACGCTGCTCGCGCCGGTCTTCACCCCACTGCTGACGCTGTGGCTGGCCGGCTCGTACCTGCCGGTCGCCGCGGGGGACATGGCGCTGTCCATCGTCCAGATCGTGCTGATCCCCGTCGTCGCCGGCGTCGTGATCCGGCTGCTGCTGAGCCGCCTGGTGGACCGTGTGCTGCCGGCGCTGCCGTGGGTGAGCGTCGCCGGCATCTCCGTCGTCGTCCTCGCCGTGGTCAGCGGCAGCACGGAGACCATCGTCTCCGCGGGCGCGCTGGTGCTGCTGGCCGTCGTGCTGCACAACGCCGTCGGCTACCTCGCCGGGTACTGGCTGGCCCGCGCCCTGAAGCAGGGAGAGCGCGCCGCCCGCACCACCTCCATCGAGGTCGGGATGCAGAACTCCGGACTGGCCGCAACGCTCGCCGCGAGCGCCTTCAGCCCGGCCGCGGCCCTGCCCGGCGCGGTGTTCTCGATCTGGCACAACCTCTCGGGCGCGCTGCTGGCGGTCTACTACCGTCGCAGCGCCGAGAGGAAGGCCCCGGCCACGGAGCGCTGACCCCTCCCCGAGCACACGTTCGCCCCCGCTCCGGTCTCGAACCGGGGCGGGGGCGAACAGCGTTATGGGCTCAGCGACCCTCGGGCCGGCCGTGCTCGGGCAGCTCGGCCCGGCCGCTGCCGGTGCGGGCCGGCAGGGTGGCGGGGCCGTCGACCGGCTCGACGTCCTCGCCGTTGCCGTCCTCCTCGTAGGGATCGCGCATGACCGGGGCCTCGCCCATCGCCTCGGGCTCGACCACCATCTCGTCGGTGTCGTAGTCGTCGTCGTCCTCGCGACGCTCGTACTCCTCCGGCGGCAGCACCTGCTTCCATTCACGGGTGCGCATCCGCGGCAGCTCGCCGGCGTCCTCCTGCAGCGCTCGGTACAGGGCGTACATCTGGAAGTAGCCCATGACGAAGAACGGCAGGCCGACGAGGATGATCGTGGACTGCAGGGCCTCCAGGCCCCCGGTGCCGGAGAAGACCAGCAGCGTCGCGGTGACCAGGCCGATCGCCACGCCCCAGAAGATGCGCTGGCCGAGCGGGTTGTAGTCCTCGTGGCCGTTGGCCATCGAGTCCGTGATCAGTGCGGCGGAGTCCACCGAGGTCACGAAGAAGACGATCACCAGCACGATGGCGACGGCGGAGACGAAGGTCGCCAGCGGGTAGTGGCTGAGGAAGGAGAACAGCGCGCCGGGCACGTCGCCGTTGTCCACCACGGTCTCGACCAGGCCGCCGTCACCGTTGAGCTCGATGTTGAACGAGGAGAAGCCGAAGATCCCGAACCAGACGACCGAGAAGGCGGAGGGCACGGCGAGCACGCCGGAGACGAACTGGCGGATGGTGCGGCCCTTGGAGATGCGGGCGATGAAGATGCCCACGAACGGCGACCAGGTGATGGTCCACGCCCAGTAGAAGACCGTCCAGGTGTTCTGCCAGCCGGTGTTGGCGAAGGTGTCGTTCCACAGGGCCAGCTCGGGCAGGGCGACGAGGTAGTTGCCGAACGACTCGATGGTCCCCTTGAGCACGAACAGGGTCGCGCCGCCGGCGAACAGCACGAAGATCAGCAGCAGCACGGCGGTGACGATGTTGATGTTCGAGAGGATCTTGATGCCCCGGTCCAGGCCGAGGGAGACGGAGATGAGGGCCAGGCCGCTGACCACGCCGATGATGATCAGCTGCCAGCCGGCGTTCTCCGGCATCCCGAACAGCTGGTGCAGGCCGCCGTTGATCTGCAGGGTGCCCAGACCGATGGAGACGGCGATGCCGAACACGGTGCCGATGATCGCGACGATGTCGATGAGCTTGCCGATGGGGCCGTGGATGCCCTCGCCCAGGACGGGCTGGAAGATCGAGCTCACGCGCGGCGGCAGGTTGCGCTTGTGGATGAAGTACGCGAAGCACAGGGCCGGCAGCGTGAAGATCGTCCAGGTGTGCAGCGTGAAGTGGTAGTACGTGAAGTTCATGGCGTCACGGGCGGCCTCGACGGTGCCGCCCTCGATGCCGAGGTCCGAGGCGCGCGGCGGGTCGCCGAAGTGGCTGATCGGCTCCGCGACGCCCCAGAACATGAGGATCGAGCCGATGCCGGCGGCGAACAGCATCGCGAACCAGGCGCCTCCGGAGTGCTCCGGCGGCTCCTCGTCCGGGCCCAGCTTGACGCGGCCGAAGCGGCCCAGGGCGATGAAGATCAGGAACGCCAGGAAGACGCTCACACCGAGGATGTAGAACCAGCCGAGGTTCGTCATCAGCCAGGTCGACGCCGCCGACGTCGCGGCACCGAGTGGATCGGTGAAAAGGATGGTCCCGAGCACGAAGGCGATGATGATCGCCGCCGAGCTGAAGAAGATCACCGGCGATGTGCGCAGGTGCAGGGCGTCGTGCAATCGATTGAGCAATGCTCTCGACTCCTCATGGTCCCGACCTGCGGATCGATGTCGGGGACGTCTCGGTCCGCCCGGCGGGGCGTCGTCTCGATGGTGATGCGTGGCGACAGTCAACCACGCGTTCCGCGCACGGGTGCATATTTCCCCGCGACGACCCGCCCCGATTCGGCCTGCGGCGCCTCCCGGTGGGGACTCCTCCCCATGGCCCCGGCCGTGCCGACCGGATACCGTGAGTCCGAGTCGCCCGATTCCTCACGCCCCACACCGGAGGTCCCCCGTTGAGCAGCCCCTACGGCATGCCGAGCTCGCCGCCCGCCAAGAAGCGCACCCCGCTGTACATCGCACTCGGGTGCGGCTGCCTGCTGCTCGCGCTCGTGCTGATCGCCCTCGCCGGCGGCGGCTTCTGGCTGCTCCAGCGCGAGCCGACGGACGGGCCGACGGACGGGCCGACCACCGCCACCGAGCCGACCGACGAGCCCACGGATGAGCCCACCGAGGATCCGACGACCGAGCCGACGGAGGACCCGACCACCGAACCGTCGGAGGAGCCCAGCGCCGAGCCCACCGTCTCGCTGAGCGTCACGGACAGCGGGGAGGTGCCCGACATCCAGACCGACGCGGGAACCGAGGAACCGGTCAACGGCGTGTTCTTCGGGGTCACGGTCGAGATCGCCAATGAGGCCGACGAGGACCTCGACCTCAGCACCACCGACTTCACGCTCTACGACGACGCGGGCACCCCCAACTACGTCGCCGTGGGCAGCACGCCCGATGGCACCAACACGGTCCCCGCAGGCGGGAGCCTCGCGGTCACCTTGTACGCCGACGTCGCCGAGGGCACGGAGATCACCTCCGTCGGCTACACGGACTACGCCGCGACCGGCGGCGAGGAGATCGAGGTCGAGGTCTGACCGGACCGGCCGGGCGACCGGTCCGGGGCCTCAGGCTGCGGTGACCTTCGGGCGCGGTGTCGGCTTCGCCGGCGCACTGCGGATCGTCAGCGCCGCGAACAGGGCGACCGCCGCGGCGACCGCGAGCACCGTCGCGGCGACCACGAGCGGTTCGCTGCGCAGCAGCTGCGGGATCAGCCGGCTGGGCACCAGGGCCGCGAAGGCGAACGCGCCGAGGGTGCCCAGGTAGGAGCCGACCATGAACCCGCGGTGGGTGGGAACGTTGTGCAGGCGGATCGCGCCGATCGCCAGCACCAGGCAGATGAGCGTCCAGATCGACAGCCCGTGCAGCCACGAGAAGCCGTCGTCCATGATGCCGAAGCTCGAGACGCACACGACCACCATCGCGACCACCCAGGACGTGCCGAGCATGCGGTGGGCCCGGTCGCGGCGCCGCCGCAGGATCTGCAGCGGGCCGAGCAGGAGCACGTACAGGGCGGCGACGGCGTGCACGGCGATGACCGGGGTGAGAGTGTCCACGACGCTCACGATAGTGTGGCTATCCAACGCGGCGCCATCAAGATAGTCGGCGCTGTTCCCACTATCCATAGGCGGGCAGAGGAATGTTCCTGCAGGAGCTCGCGGCCGTGAGCGGCTGCAGCGCGGCGTCGATCAAGTACTACCGGCGCGAGGGCCTGCTGCCCGCCGGCGAGCGCGTGACCGCCACCCGGCAGGAGTACGGCCCCCGCCACCTCGAGCGTCTGCAGCTGATCCAGGTGCTCCGCGAGGTGGCCGATGCGCCCATCGCCCGCATCCGCCGGCTGACCGCGATGCTCGATGATCCCGACCGCCCGCTGCTCGATGCCCTCGAGGAGGCCCAGGCGATCGCACTCGGCGCCGCCCCGGAGGCGCTGGAGGCGGCGTCGCAGCGTCCCGAGCACCCGTCGGTGGCCGTCGTGCTGGAGCGTCTGGGCTGGCCGGATGTCGATTCGATCCCCCGGCGCGCCCTGGACGATCTGCTGCGCACCCTGGAGGGATGGGAGATGCCGACCGACGTGGATCTGCTGATGCGCTACGCCGAGCCGATGGCGCAGATCGCGCGGGAGGACGTGATCTCCATGCGCGGCGCGGAGGACGGCGAGGACGCCCCCTCCCACGACGTGGTGGTGCTGCGTGTGGTGGCCGGCACGATCGGCTTCGATCGGCTGGTCCGGCTGCTGCGCGCCCTCGGTCACGTCTCCCTGAGTGTGCAGGCCAGCGCCCCTCCCAGGGAATGAACAGCGCTGTTGCAGTGCATTTTCCAGGAGGGCGTGTGTACTCGTTCCCAACGCGTCACCGGAGGAACCCGCTGACTGAGGAGGAGGCGGATTCCGCTCGTCCGGGACGCGGGGGAAAGGGATGGCCCCGGCCCGTGGGGACGGGCCGGGGCACTTTCTTCTCGGGGATCCCTGCAGAGTCCTAGCGCCGCAGGTCGATCCCGAACACGCGCCGGATCTGGGCCACGGCGTGCCGCGTGAAGCGGCGGTCCGACGGGGTCGAGGCGAAGGGGACGAACAGGCCCGGATGATCCGGATGGCTCACCCGCCCGTGCCCCGCGCCGGGCGTGACCACGAATCCGGCCGCTTCCATCCGCCGCAGCAGCTCCCGCCGCGTGGTGGGGTGGCGCGTGCCCTTGCCGCCGCGCGCGCCGGGACCGGCGGCCTCCTCGGCGATGTCCAGGGCCGGCTCGTAGTCCTCGGGCCGCACCGAGAGCGCGTACCGGGCGCTGAACACGCCGATCACGGCGTTGTCGGCGCGCCGCACCTGGACCACCAGGTCCCCGCGCAGGAAGTGGTCGCTGGTGCCGGCGTCGGCCGTCCAGGCGTCCTCGGGGTCGGCGACCACGTGGACGATGCGTTCCGTGGTGATGTCCCGGATGCCGACGCTGCGGATGTCCTCCTCCGCGATCCGCAGCGGGCGCGGCAGCGGCCGCGGGTCCTCGGCCCGGAGGGTGTGGACGGCGTCCGGTGGCGTCGGGGCCTGGCGGGGCGGCTCGATGGTCCGGGACCTGCGGCGGGGCTCGGGGGCCCGGCGCGGTGCAGGGTCGCGGCGAGGCTCGGGGTCGCGGCGACCGGTGGCGGTGTAGTCGACGGGCCGCACCGTGCGGGCGGGGTCCTTCAGGCCGCGCAGCGCCTTCGGGGTCGGCGCCTTCGGGGTCGGCGGTTTCGGAGTCGGCGGCGTCGGGCGCGGCGGCCTCTTCTTCTGCCCCATGTCCGCTGCCCTCCTCTCCGGTGACCGTGTCGGGCGCCTGCCCCGGTCGGCGGCGCTTCCCACCCCCAGATGGTGGCATGCGCTGGGCGGTCCAGTAGCGTGGGCGCCGTCAGCCAGGATCGCTCCCCGGAGGTGCACGCGTGCCCACCAGCGCCACGTCGTCCCGTTCGTCCCGCGCCCGTCTCGCCGGGGCTCTGCTCGCCTTCTCGCTGTTCGCGGCGGGATGCAGCGGTGGGGAGGGCCCGGCACCCGAGGATCCTCCGGCGGCGTCCGACGGCGGCGGCTCCGCCTCCGATGGCGGTTCGGCGTCCGACGGTGGCTCCGAGGCCTCCGACGGCGGCGGGCAGACGGAAGCCGCCATCCCCGTCGAGGCCTACCCCGTCACCCCGGCCCCGGACGGCTTCGAGCCGCCCGCGGCCTGCAACGGCGAGGGCACCTACCTCGCAGAGGTCGGCACCGCCGCCACGCCCGAGCTGCCCGAGCGGGCCGGTGAATCCGTGACCATCGAGCTCACCGGGATCGAGGGGGACGACGCCCAGCTCACCGCGGCCGTCGGCGACGGCGAGCCGCGACCCGTCGAGGACATCACCCTCGGCGAGACCGTCACGATCGACCTGTGGACGATCGCGGTGACCAGCGTCTGCAGCGACACGGAGCAGGTCGAGTTCGACCTCATCGACTGACCGCCCACGTGACGCCCTCCCCGCACCGCTTCGACCTCCAGAGCATCGGCGCCGGCCTCCCGGTCACCGGGGCCCGTGCCGAGCTCGAGGCGGCCGCACGCACCGGGGCGATGGTCGTCACCGCCCCGCCGGGCACCGGCAAGACGACGCTGGTCCCGCCGCTGGTGGCGAACCTGTCCGGCGGCCTCACCCTGGTCACCCAGCCGCGGCGGGTCGCCGTGCGCGCCGCGGCCCGGCGGATCGCGTCGCTGGACGGCAGCGCACCGGGCGGACCCGTCGGCTTCACCGTGCGCGGCCAGCGGCAGGTGGGCGAGGCGACCCGGCTGGAGCTGCTGACCCCGGGGGTGCTGCTGCGGCGCCTGCTGGCCGAGCCCGAGCTGCCCGGGGTCGCCGCCGTCGTGCTCGACGAGGTCCACGAGCGCTCCCTGGAGACCGACCTGCTGCTGGGCATGCTCTCCGAGGCCCGGCAGCTGCGGGAGGATCTGCTGGTCGGCGCGATGTCCGCGACGCTCGACGCGCAGGCGGTGGCCGGGGTGCTCGACGGCGCCGCCGTGGTCGATGTCCCCAGCGCCCTGCACCCGCTCAGCGTGGAGTACGCCCCCTCCCCTGCGCCGCGGCTGGACGCGCGCGGCATCACCCGCGATTACCTCGATCATCTGGCCCGCACGGCTGTGAGGGCCCAGGCCGGTTCCGGGGCCGACGCGCTGGTGTTCGTCCCGGGCGCCCGCGAGGTCGACGAGCTGGTCTCGCGGCTCGAGGGGCTCATCGGCCGCGACGGCGGGGACGAGGTCGAGGTGCTGGCGCTGCACGGGCGGCTGCCGGCCGCCGCGCAGGACCGCGCCACCGGTGGCCGGCGCCCCGGCGAGCCGCCCCGGATCGTGGTCTCCACCTCGATCGCGGAGAGCTCCCTGACCGTGCCGGGGGTCCACCTGGTGGTCGATGCGGGCCTCTCGCGCGAGGTGCGCCGGGACCGGGGCCGGGACATGACGGGCCTGGTCACCGTCAGCGCCTCCCGCGCAGCCGCCGATCAGCGGGCCGGCCGCGCCGCCCGGCTCGGACCGGGACGCGCCGTGCGGGTCTTCGCCGAGTCGGACCTGGCCGGGATGCCCGCCCAGTCCCCGCCGGAGATCACCAGCACCGACCTCACCGACGCCGCCCTGTGGCTGGCCTGCTGGGGCACCCCGCGCGGCGAGGGCCTGCCGCTGCTGACTCCCCCGCCGCCCGCCGAGATCGCCGCCGCGGAGTCGACGCTGCACGCTCTCGGCCTGGTCGAGGACGACGGCCGCCCCACGGCACGAGGCCGACGGGTGGCGCGGCTGCCGATCGGGGTGCGCGAGGCGCGGGCACTGCTCGACGGTGCTCGTGCACTGCCCGGGCGGGACGCCGCCCGGCAGGCTGCCGAGATCGTCGCCGCGGTCTCCGACGACCACCGTCCCGTCGGCGCGGACCTCCCCCGTCTGCTGCAGGAACTGCGCTCCGGCCGCGCGCCCGGCGCCGATCGCTGGGCGCGGGAACGGGACCGGCTGGCCCGGATCGCCCGCGAGGCGCGCACCCCTGCGGCCGACGGCGAGCCGGTGCCCTCGTTCACGGGCGTCTCCCCCGCCGAGCAGACCGGCGCAGTGCTGGCCCTCGCCCTTCCCGAGCGCCTTGCCCGCCGGATCGCGGAGGGTTCTCGCTCGTACCTGCTGGCCCCCGGCACCCGCGCCGCACTGCCCGAGGGCAGCGGCCTGCTGGGAAGCGACTGGCTGGCGGTGTGGGAGGTCCAGCGGGCCGACGGTCGCGCGGCCGACGGGACCGGGGCCGTGATCCGCACCGCCGCCCCGCTGACCGAGGAGGATGCCCTCGCCGTCGGAGCGGACCTGCTGGTCACCGAGCGCTCCGCGACCCTGGACTCTGGTGCCGTCCGGGCCCGACGTCGGCGCCGGCTGGGCGCGATCGAGCTGGCCTCCACCCCGGTGACGGCTACGGCTGAGGACGCCGTCCCCGCTGTCCTGGACCACGTGCGCTCCAGAGGCCTGGAGGCGCTGGAGGCGTCGGAGTCCGCGGGGCGGCTGCGGGCACGGCTGGCGCTGGTGCGCCGCGAGCTGGGCGATCCGTGGCCCGCCATGGACGAGGGGTCGCTGCTGGCACGGCTGGAGACGTGGCTCGCGCCGCAGGTCTCCGCGCGCACCACCAGGCTCTCCGCTGTCGATGTCACCAGCGGCCTGCGGCTGCTGCTGCCGTGGCCGGAGGCCTCCGAGCTCGATGATCTGGCCCCCGAGCGCCTCGCCGTCCCGTCGGGCTCGGCCGCCCGGATCGAGTACCCGCCGCCCGAGGCCGAGAACGGCCGGCCCGTGGTCGCAGTGAAGCTGCAGGAGCTGTTCGGGCTGGCCGAGACCCCCCGCCTGGTGCGCGGGCGGGTGCCGGTGCTGTTCCATCTGCTCTCCCCGGCGCGCCGCCCGCTCGCGATCACCGATGACCTGCGCTCCTTCTGGGACGGCCCCTACCGGGAGGTGCGCAAGGAGATGCGCGGGCGCTACCCCAAGCATCCGTGGCCCGAGGATCCGTGGGAGGCCCCGGCCACGGCGCGCACCACGCGGCGCCGCTGAGTCCCGACCGACCGCTCGGCGCAGCGGACGCGCCCCTGAGCGCGTGCGTAGAGTCCCGGTGTCCGGTGAAGACCACCGGGGACCGAGAACCGCCCGCCTCTCGCGAGGCGCACGAGATGAGGAGGGTGCACGCATGAACAGGACACTGGAAGCGATCGCGCTGGTCTGCACGCTGAAGCCGTCCCCGAGCGATTCCAGCAGCGACGTGATGGCCAAGCATGTGCTCGACGAGCTCGGCACCCATGGCGTCACGGGGGACGCCGTGCGCGTGGTCGACTACGACGTCCGTCCCGGCGTCCAGGCCGACATGGGTGAGGGCGATCAGTGGCCGCAGATCCTCGAGCGCATCAAGGCCGCCGACATCCTGGTGCTCTCGACCCCGACGTGGCTGGGCCACATGTCCAGCGTCGCCCAGCGGGTGCTCGAACGGCTCGACGCGGAGCTGTCCGACCTCGACGAGCAGCAGCGGCCGCGGATGTTCGGGAAGGTGGCCGTGACCGCCGTGGTGGGCAACGAGGACGGGGCCCACAAGATCATCGCCGATACGTTCCAGGCCCTGAACGACATCGGCTTCACCATCCCCGCGCAGGGCGGGACGTACTGGAACGGCGAGGCCATGACCCCGGGCGACTACAAGGACCTCGAGAAGGTCCCCGATGCGGTCGCCTCGACCAACAGCACGCTGGCCGCCAACGCGGCCCACCTCGCCCAGCTGCTCAGCGAGAGGCAGTACCCCGGCAGCCGGTCGTGACGCGAGCCCGCGTCGCGGCCCGCCCGAGGCGTCTCAGGTGATCACCGTCGTGGTCGCCGCGGTGGTCGCGATCATCACCGCGGTCATGTCGTCCATGGCGCGCTTCACCGCTCGCGCCGCCGGGTGATCGACCGCCAGGCCCTGGATCGCGCGATCGAGGTCGCGACGGGACATGCCCGCGACGTCGTCCTTCAGGATCCGGTGGGCGATGCCCAGGGCGCGCAGCAGCTCGAGCAGGATCGCGTCCTGCAGGCTGGCCTTCGAGGGGTCGGCCACGGCGGCGCCGAGCCGGGCGCGCAGTCCGGTCTCGAGGGTGTCGTCGTGCGCGGGCCAGGTGGTGGCGAACCAGCCGTCCTTGCGTCGCAGTGCGCCGGCGGCGACGAGCCCTTCGCCGGTGACCTCGGTGAGGTCCATCCACCGGTGCGAGATCACCGATCGCAGCCGGCCGGGTGCCAGCTCGGTGAGGGCGCCGAGGGCCTGGTCGATGACCGGGATCCCCGTGGAGCTGGTGTCCGTGACCTGCACACGCGGCTGCTTCTCCTCGCTGAGCTGGACCCTCTCGCGCAGCATCAGCTCGGCGACCGCCGCGGCGGCCACGGCCTCCTTCCGCGAGGAGGTCGCCTCCTGGCGGCCGGCGTCATCGGTGAGCAGGAGGAACAGTTCTCCGGGGATGGTGGTGGTCGTCATGGCCCCAGCCTCGCGGGCGGCGCCACCGTGACGGATCCGCCGAAAGTCGACGGCCGTGCCCGCCTTCGGCGGAGGCTCAGCACCGCCTGGCACCATGTCGGCCATGACCGCCACGACCACCGCAGCCCCGTCCGTCCTCAGCCCGTCGCGACTGTTCCGCATCGTCGCCGTCGCCGAAGCGGTGACGTGGGCTCTGCTGCTGGCGGGGATGTTCCTGAAGTACGTCGTGCGCAGCACGGAGCTGCTGGTGAGCATCGGCGGCGGCCTGCACGGCTTCGTCTTCCTCGCCTTCCTGCTGACCCTGGTGCTGGTCGCGGTCGATCAGCGCTGGCGGGTGGGGCAGGTCGTGCTCGGTGTCGTCTCGGCCATCATCCCCTTCGCCACCGTGCCCTTCGAGCTGTGGGCGGAGCGCCGCGGGCTGCTGGGGACCACGTGGCGCCTGCGCCAGGAGCCCGGCCGGTCCGCGCCGGCGAAGCTCATCTCGCTCGCCCTGCGCCGGCCGCTGCCGGCCGCCGTGATCGCGATCGCCGTGGTGGCGGTCGTGTTCGTCGTGCTGCTGATCGTGGGCCCGCCCGTCGGCTGAGCCGACCGGCGGAGCACGGCCGGCTCTCTATCGCAGCGGATCGATCCGCACCTCCTCGCCGCTGCGCAGGTGGAGCCGGTCGATGAACGGGACCGGCGTGCGCAGCGCCAGGCGCGGCAGCTGGGGCTGATCCGGCTCCGGCGGCAGCGCCTCACCGAAGCAGACCCCGCACTCCTGCACGGCCAGCGCTTGGGACCGCCGCGCCTCCCAGCTCACCTGGGCGCGCTGCGCGGCCTCGATCCACGGGCCGCCGTGGGGCCGGCACGGCTCGGCGTCATCGGTGCCCCGCAGAGGGCACCGGGGCGGCCTCGCCGTGACCAGCACGTCGATCGCCTCCAGGTGCGGCACCCGCGGATCGGCCCCGGTGGGGATCACGTCCAGGCCCGCCGGCCCGAGGCGGATCACGGCGGCCTGGCCGTGCTCGCGCGCCACGTTCAGCGCGACCTCAAGCGCCTGATCGGGGTGGGCGGCCAACAGGTCCTCGCGGGCGGCGACGGCCGGTTCGAACCATTCCCGGCCCGATCCCACGAGAGCGCCGTGCCCGGCCATGGCGCCGCGCTCGCGCAGCGCCGCGGCGACTGACGGGACGCGGTACCACCAGTGCTCCCGAGAGCTGCGCGCCGGCTTCTTGACCCCGGGCTCGCGACCGGGCACGCCCGGGCGGAGCTCGCCAGGCGACGTGCATCCGCTGAGATCTGCCACGATCATCCCCTCGCTCTGCTGCGTGGGCAGCACCGGGCCGAGCGCCGGGACCACGAGCCAGGTGTGCTCGAGCTCGAGCGGTGGCCTGGCCTGGAGGGCGGCGCGGACCTGCCCGGGATCCGGCGGGGTGGTCGGCTCGCGGCGGCGGAAGCCCTCGTCGGGCTCGGCCCGGGGTTCAGGGTCGGGGTCCTGGAACAGGCGCGGATCCGCGCAGGCGGTGATCGCGCCGACGCCGGGCAGGACCAGCTCGATCTGCTGGTCGCGCCAGGTCGCGGCGATGTCCGCGGGCTCATCCTGCGGGTGCGGGCGGTGGGAGCGGTGAGTGTCCATGCCGGTGCCTTCCGAGTCCGGCCCTGGCGGGCCTGCTTGCCGGAGGTGCGGGCGCACTCCGGCCGGGTCTTCCTCGACGGGCACCGGGTTCGGTTCCGGTTGCCGCGCGGCCTCTGCCGAGGAAGTCCGGCCGCGTCTCCTGACCTGCCCGTGAGGCTAGTCGCGGGGCCCGACAGTCCAGAGGCCCCGCCTCGTAGACTTCTGCGGTGCGGTGCCATCACTTCGACTCCGGCGAGTGCCGTTCGTGCACTCTGCTGGACCTCCCCCGCCCTCGGCAGATCGCCGAGGGCCGCGCGCGCGTCGAGGCCCTGCTGGCCCCGTATCTCGCATCGGGCGCCGCGTGGGACGAGCCGATCGTCGGCCCCGAGGCCGGGTTCCGGGCGCGCGGGAAGATGGCCGTGGGCGGCACGGCCCAGGACCCGGTCCTCTCCCTGCCCCGCGCGGCCGGTGGCGCCCCGGGCGCCGACCTCTGCGACTGCCCGCTGTATCCCGACGGGGTCGATGAGGTGCTGGAGGGGGTCAAGGCGCTGATCCGTCGGGCGCAGGTGCCGCCGTACGATGTGGCCCGACGCCGCGGCGAGATCAAGAACGTCCTGATCACCGCCTCCCCGGACGGTGAGCACCTGCTGCGCCTGGTGCTGCGCTCCGAACAGGCGCTGGGGCGGATCCGTGAGCACCTGCCGCGGCTGCTGGCGGCGCACCCGTCGATCGTCGCGGTCAGTGCGAACATCCATCCCGAGCACACCACGCGCGTCGAGGGCGAGCAGGAGATCCATCTCGCCGGGGCGTCCTCGATCGCCGTGCGCACCGGGGACGTCACGCTGCATGCGGCCCCGCAGTCCTTTCTGCAGACCAACACGGAGGTCGCCGGGCAGCTGTACCGCCAGGGCGCCGCCTGGATCGCCGAGATCGCCGGCGAGCACGATGCGGCCCCGCGGATCTGGGACCTGTACTGCGGGCTCGGCGGCTTCGCACTGCACGCCGCTCGCGCCGTGCCCCATGCCCGCGTCACCGGCGTCGAGGTCTCCGCGCGGGCCATCGACGGGGCTCGGGCCGCGGCGGAGGGCGCCGCGCTGCCGGTCGCCTTCCTCGCCGACGACGCCACCGCCTGGGCCCGGCGCGAGGCCGAGGGTCCCGCCGGCCCGCCCGACGTGGTCGTCGTCAATCCGCCCCGCCGCGGCATCGGCCCTGACCTCGCCGCCTGGCTGGAGGGATCGGGTGTGCGCGACGTCGTCTACTCCAGCTGCAATCCCGCCACCCTGGCCACCGACCTCTCCGCGATGAGTTCGCTGCGGATCGTCGCCGGGCGCTGGGTGGACATGTTTCCCCACACCGAGCACGCCGAGGTCATCGTGCGCCTGCGACGCACCACCTGACAGAGTGGACCTCGACGTCCCCCGACGAAGGAGCCCCCATGGCCACCCCCACCCCCCAGAGCCAGCTGACCGAGGTCACCCGCACGGTGATCCCCGCCCCGCACGGGCACGTCATCTCCCTCGCGCAGGACCTCCCCGCGCCGCCCGCCGAGGTGTGGGCCGCCCTCACCAGCGCCGATCGCCTCGCCCTCTGGTTCGGCCGGGCCGACGGGGAGTTGCAGGACGGCGGCCGCTTCGAGCTGCCGGACATGGAGACCCAGGGCACCGTCCTCAGCGCCGAGGAGCCCCACCGGCTCAAGCTGACCTGGGAGTTCGGTGGCTCCACGAGCGAGATGGAACTGCTGATCTCCGAGGCCGAGAGCGGCGGCTCCCGCTTCGAGCTGCGGCACACGGTGCCCGTCGACGCGCACTGGGGCACCTTCGGGCCCGCCGCCACGGGCTGCGGCTGGGACGGCGCGCTGTACGCCCTCGCCCTGCACCTCGAGAACCCCTCGACCGATCTGCTCACGGAGCTGGGCGGCTTCGCCGCCTCCGACGAGGGCGCGGACTTCACCCGAGCCACGGCCGATGCGTGGGCTGCCGCGCACGTCGCCTCCGGCGCGGACCGCAAGCCCGCCCGCAAGGCCGCCGTGCGCACCGCCGCGTTCTACCTGGGTGAGGAGCCGGACCTGTCGTGAGCTCGGTGAGCCTGCTGTCGCTCGGCGGCACCATCTTCATGTCGCAGGATGCGGCCGGGCTGGGCGCCGCCCCGGACGGATCCGCGGGAGCGTCGCTGACACCGTCGGTCATCGACGGCGTGGCCGTCACCCATCGGGAGATCACGAACGTCGGCTCCCCGTCGGTGCGCCCCGAGCACCTGCGCGACGTGCTCCGAAACGCCCGCGAGGCCGTCGATCACGGCGCGACGGGCGTGGTGGTCAGCCACGGCACCGACACCCTCGAGGAATCCGCGTTCCTGCTGAACCTCTACTGGGACCGGGACGCGCCGCTCGTGCTGACCGGCGCCATGCGACCCAGCAACGCCCCGGGGGCCGACGGGCCGGCGAACATCCGCGACGCCGTGCGCACCGCGGTTGCCCCGTCCGCACGAGGACTCGGCGTGCTGGCCGTCTTCGATGCCTCCGTGCACCTCGCCGAGCAGGTCACCAAGACGTCCTCCCGCTCGATCGACGCCTTCACCTCGGAGCCCTCGGGCCCGGTGGCGCTCGTGGGTGAGCATGACGTGCGCCTGCTGTACCGGCCGCTGGAGCGGTCGGCCGCGCGGCATGGCGAGCTGCCGGCCAAGCTGCCGAACGTGCCGATCCTGATGGGCGGCGTCGGCGAGGACTTCACGTTGCTGGACGCACTGCCTGCGGGAACGCTCGACGGGCTCGTCGTCGCCGGCGTCGGGATGGGCCACGTCGCGGCCGACGCGGTGCCGCGCCTGGCGGCACTGGTCGATGCCGGCACGCCCGTCGTGGTCGCGACCCGTATACCCAGTGGCGGCACCTCGGATCGGCACTACGACTACCCCGGCAGCGAGAAGGACCTGATCTCGCGCGGAGTGGTCATGGCCGGGGCGCTGTCGCCGCAGAAGGCTCGGTTGTTGTTGCAGGTGTTGCTCGCCGACGGAGCGCATAGCGACAAGTTTCAATCGACGTTCGCGAGGTACGCGCACTGAGACCGGAGTCGGGCTCGGCTACCCGTGGCGCCCCGCGAAGGATGGGTATGCCGCCACCTCGTGAGCAGTCCGGTGGCCGAGAATGTGGTTGCTCGGCCCGTTGTCGCATTATCGTGACGAATGCCGCGTAGGGGAAATACTAGTTGCGGCACTGCGTGTTCATCAACCGGTCGCACGCCAGCATAAGAGTCACTACGAGGCGGCGTGCGGGCCACGCCACCGGGACGGCATTCCCAACGGCGAGCATGTCTCCAGTCAAGGCATCGTGATGGACAAGGACTGGCGCAGGCACCCGGCACGTGCCGGACAGACCCGCCAACGACACTCTGCAGGGGTTGGACACTTCAAGAGTCTCGACGGGCATCTGCTACGACCCCAACACTGCCAGCCAGCCTCGGGGCGGCCGCCACAAGCGCTCAAAACATTCGTAGTCGTGCGATGCAACAAGGATGCGGTGTGTCGAGGGCGCCTGCACGCCCTTCGCTGGCATGATTGGCGATAATGTGTCGTGACTGAGTAGCGAACTGTGCATCTCGACAGGTGTGCCGCTCCTCCACACTGAGAGGAAAAGAGATGGCTCCACGAGCGTTCATCAGTTTCGAGATGGAAGATCGCTGGGCCCGCGACTTCTTAGTTCGGCACGCAAAAGACAGGCGGAATGACATCCAATTTGTCGACTATTCCGTTCAAGACCCTTGGGATAGCTCATGGAAAACAAAGTGTCGCGAACGAATGGGGCTCACTAAGGGGACTATCGTTCTAATCGGCCCAACAACCCATAGGTCGGATGCTGTCCTCTGGGAGATTGCAGAAACCTCCCGCCAGGGCCATTATATTTTCGGGATCCAGATTAGCTCCGAGAACACATACCAGGTTCCTCGCGGCTTGCCAGCGGGGAACGTTGTCCGCTGGGACTTTGCTCAGATTACCAAGTGGCTGGCGACATGGACCTGAACTACCTCGACAACATCGCGCTGCAGATCCGGGCGAGAGTGCCGGCTTCCAACCTTCCCGATGACGACGTGCGGGGCCTGTTTCGCATTTACGCCGTCCTGCTGCTCGCCAAAGGGGTGGCAGTGGCGCCGGAAGACGTGCACAACGCGTGGGCGGCATGGATGATCGAGAAGGATTCGACACACGAGGCCATCGTGCCATTCTCTGCGCTGCCCAGGGACGTTGCCCTAGAGGACACCCTGTACGCTGAAGCGATTCGCATAGCCGCGGAGATGATGTCATGAACAATGACTCTCAAAGAATTGACAAAGCACTCTTCCCAAACGGACGACCCGCCTCCGAGGCGGATCTTGCGCTCACCCTCGAGTTGTATAAGCTCATGGTGAATAGCTCGGAGAGCTTAGTGGCACGAAGGCAGGGTGTCAACACATTCTTTCTCACCATTAACGGCGTGATTCTGACAGCCATGAGCCTCCTGATTGGAAATCAACCTAATGCGCATCTCCAGGCGGTCGGCCTGGCGGTGCTAACTATTACTGGGGCAATACTTGCCCTAGCTTGGCGAAGCCTCATCCGGTCCTTCGGCCAGCTTAATACCGGGAAGTTTGCCGTGATCAATAGGATCGAGCGGGTACTCCCAGCCTCGGTCTATTTCGCCGAGTGGCAGGCACTCGACCAAGGGCGCAATCCCAGAAAGTATAGAACGTTTACGTCGCGTGAGGTTTGGACGCCTTGGACCTTCTTTTCGGTCTACTGCATCTCTGCGCTTTGTTGCATTTTAGTGGCAAGTGGTTGCGTAACGTTGACATAGAGATGCTAGCGGTCACACAGTAGCTCTTCGTTGAAGAGCACCCCCGGATAAGGAGCCGCCCGAGTGGACACGACAATAGAGGTTGTCGGCGCGATCCTGCACCGAGATGAACAGATCTTCGCAGCTCGGCGAAATCCTGACCGAAGCGCTGGAGGGCTCTGGCCTGACTTGATGCACGGTGATGTCGCTGGCGAGCTATCAACCCGTTGACCTGGAGGTTTGTGGGTCGAGGTGGGTGATTCGGGATACTAACGGGGTGGCGTTCGTGCGGAAGGTGAGGACCGGGTC
>NZ_JBHTCX010000002.1:0-475153 GCF_042666875.1 Brachybacterium sp. GCM10030267
CCGAGTTGAAATCAACCTACTCCCGCATCACCTTCAAGATGTACTCGGTCATTGACATTTTCTCCCGGTATCGCATCGCGAGTCGAGTTGAGATCGACTCGGCAGGATGTCACGCCGTTGAAATGTTTACCGAAGCCATCGCAAGGGAGGGCGCCCCTCGAGTGATCCACTCAGACAACGGTGGGACAATGAAGTCAACCGCGCTCATGAACCTTTTCGATGAGCACGGCATCGAGGCCAGCAATAGTCGGCCATATGTCTCCAATGACAACCCGTACTCTGAGGCCGAGTTCAGCACAATGAAAAGCCGGTCGTCATACCCGGAGTATTTCGAGAGCTTGCAGAACGCTCGTGAGTTCGACCACGCATATACCGTGTGGGCGAACAATCAGCAGTACCACTCTGGCGTCGCCCACTTCACGCCATCGCAAGTGCACTTTGGTACATGGCGCACAGTGTGGGCAAGGCGCGAGGCGACCCTACAACGGTACTACGAGTCCCATCCCGAGCGCTTCCGAGCAAAACCCAAAACGCCGTCCCCACCAGCGACGGTCGGGATCAACCACCTCGTGCAAACAGCCTGACCCAGAACAGCCACTGACTCCAACCAGCTTGACAACACCCGTCAGCTACACGTTCGTGCCAGACGACCGGAAACAGGGCCGGGCCGGCCGGGGCCAACGGCCCGGTACCGGTGCTGGCCGGGTCAGGGGCGCGGGAGGCGGATCTCCTGGGCGAGGACGGCGGGTACCAGCGGGTCGTCGGCGGCGACGTCGAGCAGGGCCAGCAGGGCGGTGACCCGCTCCGCGTCCTTGTCGAGTCGCGCGGCGGCCGCGATCTCGTCGGCCCGGGGGTCCTTGACCTCCTCTCCGGCGCGGATCCGCTCGGTGACCCAGGCAGTCCAGGCGGCCACGGCCGCGACCTCACCGGGGGCCTGCTCCGGGCCCCCGCGCTCGGCGATCACGGGCAGGGCGCGCACCGTCAGCTTGGCCGAGCCGTCGGCCGCGATACGGATCAGGTTGTCCGCCAGGCGCGGGTTGCGGAAGCGCTCCTCGAGGGCCGCGGTGTAGGCGTCGAGGTCGGTCGGCGGCAGCGGCAGCGTGGAGCGGGCCTCGTCCCAGAGCCGCTCGACCAGGGCGCGCACCTCGCGGTGACCGATCGCCTCGTCCACCCGGTCGCAGCCGGCGAGCTGGCCGGCGTAGGCCATCAGGGTGTGGGCGCCGTTGAGCAGGCGCAGCTTGCGCAGCTCGTGCTGGCCGATGTCGTCGGTGAACTGGACGCCGGCCTTCTCCCATTCGGGGCGGCGGCCGCGGAAACGGTCCTCGAGCACCCACTCGGTGAAGGGCTCGGTGACCACCGGAACCGTGTCCGGCAGGCCCGTGCGCTCCAGCACGAGGTCCCCGGCGGCGTCATCGGCCGACGGGGTGATCCGGTCGACCATCGAGGAGATGACATCGACGTGGTCGTCGAACCAGGAGCGGGTCTCCTCGTCGGTCGCGGCGAGCACGGCCGCGCGCAGGACCTCGCCGTTGCCGCTGAGGTTGTCGCAGGAGACCAGCGCGATGGGCTCGGTGACGCCGGCCTCGCGGCGGGCCTTCAGGCCCAGGGCGATCCGGGCGGGGACGGACACTGCCGGGTCGGTGCCGGCGGCGTAGCCCTTCTCGGTGATGGTCAGGGTGACCACGGCGGTGAAGGGGTCGGCCAGCAGGCGCACCAGGGCGTCGACGTCGTCGGCGGGGTAGGTCTCGTCGATGACGTCGACGATGCTCACCTCGTCGCCCTCGGCGCCGCGGACGATCAGGCCGTAGCGGCCGCCCTGGGCGTTCAGGGCGTCGGCCATGGCGGCGGAGCGGCCGGTGAAGGCGCTGACCGACCAGTTGCCGGCGCGCTGAGTGGCGACCAGGGTGTGGGCGCGCGCGAAGTTGCCGATGCCGAGGTGGACCAGTCGGCCCTCGTCGGTCGCGGCGGCGGCACCGGTGGCGGGGATGGGCTGAGACATCAGGAGGGGTCCTCTCCAGCGGCCGGTCCGAGACGGAAGACGTCCCGGGGCTGCTGCTCGGGCAGGGTCACGGCGAGCTCGGCGGCGTCCTCGTGGCGCATCCGGTGCTCGGCGACCAGTCCGGCGAGGTGGGTGGCGTCCAGCCGGCGGGCCATGTCGTGCCGGGCCGGGATCGAGCAGAACGCGCGGGTGTCGTCGATGAAACCGCTGGTGCGAGAGTATCCGATGGTCTCGGAGACGGCGCGGCGGTAGCGCAGGATCGCGTCGGGGGCGTCGATGAACCACCACGGGGCGCCGGCGTAGACGGAGGGGTACACGCCGGCCAGCGGGGCGATCTCGCGGGAGAAGACGGTCTCGTCGATCGTGAACAGCACGGTGCGGAAGTTCGGGCTGAGGCCGACGTCGTTGAGCATCGGGGCCAGGGAGTGGACGTAGTCCACCGGCACCGGGATGTCGAAGCCGACGTCGGGCCCGAACCGCTCGAAGGTGGCCTGGTGGTGATTGCGGAGGACGGCGGGGTGGATCGTCAGCACCAGGCCGTCGTCGGCGGCCAGGCGCGCCTGGTCGGCCAGCAGGTGGCGGCGCAGGGCGACGGCGGAGTCCTCGTCGATGCGGCCCTCGCGAGCGGCGGTGTAGAGGCGGCGGGCCTCGTTCTCCTCCAGCCGCGCGGTGCCGGGGTCGATGTGGGCGTGGTCCGAGGAGACGGCGCCGTGGTCGCGGAAGTACTCGCGGCGGATGCGCATCGCCTCGTAGTGGCCGTCGTACGTGCTCGTGTCCACGCCGGCCGCGGCACCGAGGGCGTCGGTGAGCTGGACGAAGTCGGCCCGGGCCGGCTCGAGGTACTTGTCCGGCCGGAAGGTGGGGATCACGCGGCCGGTGAAGGCGTCGTCGGCGGCGAGCGCGTCGTGGGGGGCGAGGTCGTCGACCGGATCGTCGGTGGTGGCCATGACCGTGATCTGGAAGCGGTCGAACAGGGCGCGCGGGCGGAACTCCGGCCGGGTCAGCTTGTCGGCGATCTCGTCGTACATCGCATCGGCCGTGGCCGGGGAGAGCACGGTCTCCAGGCCGAAGACGTCGTGGAACTCGTGCTCCATCCAGTAGCGCGAGGGGGTGCCGGCGAAGGCATGCCAGTGCGTCGCCAGCAGGTGCCAGGCGGCGCGGGAGTCCTTCTCCTCCAGCGGGCCGCGGCCGACCCCGAGGTCCGCGAGGTCGACGCCGCGGGCGTGCAGCAGCCGGTTGACGTAGTGGTCCGGGGTGATGAACAGCGAGGTGGGATCGCGGAACGGCTCGTCCTCGAGCAGCAGGCGCGGATCGACGTGGCCGTGCGGCGAGACGATCGGCTGGTCCTTCATCTGCTCGTAGAGGCCGCGCGCGAGGTCCCGGACGGTGGGATCGGCGGGCAGCAGGCGGTCGGGGTGGGGCACGAAGGCGTCGTTGCTCATGGCGCCATGGTGGCGCGGGGCGGCCTCGGGCGGCCCACGGTTGTCATGGGTTGCCGCTGGTCAGGGCATCGGTCAGCACGGTCCGGCCGGGCCAGTCCGCAGGCGCTCCGGCCAGGCCTGCCCGCAGTCGGCCCGCTCAGGCCTGCCCGCAGTCGGCCCGCTCAGGCCTGTCCGCAGTCGGCCCGCTCAGGCCTGCCCGCGCGGCCCGGTGGTGCCGCGCGGGACCAGCCGCACCGGCAGCGATCCTTCGACGGGGGTGCGGTGGGCCGACGGGTTCTCGATGCGTCGGATCAGCCGTTCGATGGCGGCGCTGCCCTGGGCGCGCTTGGGGGTGACGACGGTGGTCAGGCCGCCCCCGAGGTAGCGCGAGAGGGGGATGTCGTCGTGACCCATGATCGAGAGCTCGGCGGGGATCTTCACCCCGGCGCGCAGCGCGGCGACCAGGAAGCCGAAGGCCACCAGGTCGTTGTAGCAGACCACCGCGTGGGGCAGCTTCTCCCGCAGGTCCTCGAAGGCCTGCTCGCCGCCGGCGATGGTGGGGGCGAACGGGCCGTGGCGGTGGACGAGCAGGTCATGGGAGCGGGCGGCGGTGCGGGCCGCACGCCACCGCTCCCCGTCGGACCACGAGTTCACCGGGCCCGCGACGTAGGTGACGGTGCGGATGCCGTTCTCGGCCAGGTGCGCCATCGCCTGGCCCATGCCGTGCTCGTAGTCGGGGGTGACGGAGTCCAGGCCCGCGACCCGGCGGTTCAGCACCACCACGGGGAGGCGCTTGCTGAGGTGGTTCAGCGTGGCGTCGGAGAGCCGGGTGCCGGAGAGGACGATTCCGTCGACGACATCGAGGGCGCTCTCGAGGCTGGCGCGCTCGCGGTCCACGTCCTCGACGGTGTCGAGCAGGAGCAGCAGGAAGTCCTGCTCCTGGGCCGCTTCCTGCATCCCGGAGACCAGCTCGGCGAAGTAGGGGTTGGTGAGGTCCGCGATCTCGATGCCCAGACGCTGGTGCCGCACCCCGCGCTCCTGCGTGGCCGGGGCGGTGGTGCGGTAGTCGAGCGCCTTGGCCGAGGCCATCACCTTGGCGTGGGTGGCGGCGCTGACGCGGCCGGGACGGGAGAAGGCCCGCGAGACAGTGGAGGGCGCGACCCCGGCGGCCTTGGCCACGTCGTAGATGGTCACGCGATCGTCCGCCACGTATCCGGCTCCGTTCCTGCCCGCTCGGCACTGCCCGTTCTGAAGAGATCCGCAGGAGACTCTACCGGGGCGGTCGGCAACCAGCGGCAACTGCCCGCGCCGTGGACGCCGACGGGACCGCCGCCCTCAGTGCAGCTGGAGCCTGCGGTACCGGGCGCTGAGCGAGGAGGGGGCCACCACCGAGCTGGCGGTGCGCGGGGCGACGGAGGATTCGCGCACGTCCAGGCCGGGTTCGAGAATCAGGTCGCGGTCCTCGTTCCGGCCGTCGGCCCGCTCCTGCAGCAGCCGGATCGCCGAGACGCCCATCTGGTGGCGGGGCTGGCGCACCGAGGTCAGCCGCGGCCGGATCATCTCGGTCTGGCGGGTGCTGTCGTACCCCACCACGCTGATGTCCTCGGGCACGCGCAGGCCGGCATCGACCGCGGCCCCGAGGAAATCGATGGCCACCCCGTCGGTCTCGGCGAACACGGCGGTCGGGGAGTTCTCCTCCTGCAGGATCGAGAACAGCAGGTAGCGGATCGCGGGCTTCAGGGTCTCCACACTGCCGCCCTCGATCTGGAGGTGCCGCTCCAGACCCGCGTCCCGCATCCCCTGGGTGTACCCCTCGGCGCGGAGGCTGCCCTTGGCCAGGTGGGCGATGCGCTCATGGCCCAGGCCCACCAGGTGCTCCACCGCCAGGCGCGCCCCGAGCACGTCGTCGTTGCTGACGACGTCCACCCCGGGAACCGCGCGCTCCGCCTTGCCGACCAGGACGACGGGCGTGCGCTGAGCGGCCTTCTGCAGCATCTCGGCGGGAATGGCCGTGCCGAAGGTGACGATGCCGCGCAGCTTCTCGGCCCTGAGCTCCTCGAACTCGGTGCGCAGGTGCTCGAGGTCGCCGCGCCCGTCGAAGAACATCAGCCGCAGCCCCGCGTCGCCGGCGGCCTCCTCCATCCCGGAGACGACGTCGTGGGAGAAGACGCTGACGATGTCGCGCAGCAGCACGGCGACGGTGCCCGGGGCCGTGCGGTTCGGGCCACGACGCACGGCGCGATATCCGATCTCCTCGGCCGCGGCCAGGATCCGGTCGCGGGTCCCCTCCGAGACGCCCGGGCGGTCCCGCAGGGCCAGGGAGACGGCCGTGCTGGAGACGCCTGCCCGCGCGGCGACGTCCTGGAGGGTGAGCTTGCCGGTCTGCTGGGCCATGACTTCGAAGGGTAGCGCCGGCCACCAGCCGCCTCGACGCCGCGAGACCTCGTGACCAGGGCTCTTCCTCGAGCGTTCACCCTCGCGTCACCCTGCGGGAGCGATCCTCACTGAATTCAGTGCTCGCCGGAGCTGAATAAAGCAAATATCACACGCCTTCCTCGCGCCCGTTCACCGTGGCCGTGAATCGTGTTCACCGGCCGGACGAATTCGCACCGTACGGTCATCTTCCGAAGATGCCCCGGAGCTCGACGGGGAACGTCGCATGCCTACTCGGAGGAGAATCAGATGGCCATTCCCAGCCGCACCCGCACCCCCGTCGAAATCCGTCGCCGCACCGCTCTCGGGGCCCTGGGAGGAATGGGGCTGGTCGCATTCGCCGGCTGCGCGAACGACTCCGAGGGCTCGGCCTCCGGGGACGTCGAGGCCATCAACGAGGTCGACGAGATCACCTCGGCCGATTCGCTGACCGAGCCGCCCATGCTCGCCGAGCGCGTCGAGGCCGGCGAGCTCCCGCCCGTCGCCGAGCGCATGCCCGAGCTCGCCGACATCATGGTCGAGCCGGTCCACGAGCAGATCGGTGCCTACGGCGGCACCTGGAACTTCCCGACCAAGTCCGCCCAGGAGGGCCCCTGGGACATCGGCAAGCCCACCGAGGAGGCGCTGTTCCGCTTCACCCCAGAGGGTGACGGCGTCGAGCCCAACGTCGCCAAGGGCTTCGACGTCAACGACGACCTCACCGAGTACACGATCCACCTGCGCAAGGGCATGAAGTGGTCCGACGGCCACGCCTTCACCTCGGCGGACGTGATGATGTGGTGGGAGCACATCATGCGCCCGGAGATCTTCGGCCGCAGCGTCTACGACGCCTTCTGGTCCACCGACCCCGCCACCGGCGAGCGGGCGATGGCCGAGTTCTCCGCGGTCGACGACCACACCGTCCAGGTCGCCTTCCAGCATCCGCGCCCGATGTTCCTCGAGCGCGTCGCGATCGATGCGAAGTGGATGTTCGCCCCGGCGCACTGGATGGAGGAGGTCCTCGACGAGTTCATCGGCGAGGAGGCGGCGCTGGCCATCGCGAAGGAGCGCGGCTACGAGGACCTCGAGGGCTGGTACGAGTCGGCCTGCTACTACTACTGGTTCTGGTCGGATCGCCCGATGCTGCGCGCCTGGATCCCCACCGAGGACGCCGGCCCCGAGCAGGTCACCTGGGAGCGCAATCCCTACTACTGGAAGACCGATCCCGAGGGCAACCAGCTGCCCTACATCGACGAGCTGTCCCTGGAGACCTACCAGGACCCCAGCCACGTCGAGCTGCAGGTGCTCGAGGGCCACTTCGACATCGCCCAGTTCGAGTTCGGCTCCTTCACCCTGCTGCAGGAGAACGCCGAGAAGGGCGACTACACGGTCGCCCAGTGGGAGACGGCCGACTGGTTCTCCAACGGCATCCAGTTCAACATGGAGCCCGAGGACCAGACCCTGCGCGATCTCTTCCACGACGAGCGGTTCCGCGAGGCCCTCTCGGTCGCCGTGGACCGTGAGGCCCTCTCCGAGCAGCTGACGCTGGGCCTGGGAGCCCCGCAGCAGTCCTCCATCGCCGAGGGCCGTCCCTTCTACCAGGACGGCTGGGCCGAGAAATGGGCGAGCTACGACGTCGACCGCGCAGGCGAGCTGCTGGACGAGCTGGGGCTGACCCGTGAGGGCGACTGGCGCGTCCGCCCCGACGGCGAGCCGCTCCGCCTGGTCATCACCCAGGAGTCGGAGGCGCCGCAGGCCGGCCAGTTCGAGGAGCTGCTCAAGCATCACTTCGAGGAGATCGGCATCCAGATCGACGTGCAGCTGGTCGACCGCGGCCGCTACGGCGATCTGAACGACTCGGGCCAGCTGCAGCTGACCACGCGCGGCGCGATCGGCGGCATCCACCCGATCTTCCGCCCGGACACCGTGGTCCCGCTGCGCGCCGGCACGCCCTGGCACACCCAGTACGGCACCTGGTACGCCTCCGAGGGGGCCGAGGGCGTCGAGCCCACCGGCGACATCATGGAGCTGATCACCATCTATCGGGAGATGTCTGCGCAGACGGACACCGCCCAGATCGACACCTACGCCGAGCAGATCATCCAGCTGCACCAGAAGAACCTCTGGGCGCTCGGCTACACGGGGCCGGTCCCGCGCCTGTTCGCCGTCAGCAACAACATGGCCAACGTGCCCACCGAGACCACCTACGCCGATGAGTTCCGCGACCTCGGCCACGGCCGCCCCGCGCAGTTCACCTTCATCGATCCGGAGGTCGAGACGGCGTGAGGCACGGTGCGCCCGCGCGGGAGGAGCCCAGGTGCTGACGTACATCCTTCGGCGCACCCTGACGATGATTCCGGTGGTGCTGGTCATCTCGGTGATCGTCTTCTGGATCATCCAGCTGCCGCCTGGGGACTATGTCTCCAATCGGGTCCTGGAGCTGCAGCAGGAGGGCGAGCAGCTCAGCCGCGTCGAGCAGCAGGCGCTGCGGGACCGGTACGGCCTGGACGACCCCTGGTACGTGCAGTACCTGGCGTGGATCTGGGGCATCCTCACCCGCGGCGACCTCGGCTACAGCTTCGCCTACTCCCAGCCGGTGCTCGCGGTGATGGAGCGGTACATGGCCACGACCCTGATCGTGGCCGTCGCCTCCATGGCCTTCACCTACCTGGTGGCGATCCCGATCGGCGTGTACTCCGCCGTGAAGCAGTACTCGCTGGGCGACTACGTCTTCACCACGGTCGGGTTCCTGGGCATGGCGACACCGAACTTCCTGCTGGCCATCATCCTCATGTATCTGTCCTACATCTGGTTCGGGGACCCCATGCTGGGCCTGCAGTCCCCGGAGTTCTCGGGCCAGGGCTGGAGCCCGGCGAGGGTGGCGGACATGCTCAGCCACCTGGTGATCCCGGTGGTGGTGATCGGGACTGCCTCGACCTGCGAGCTGATCCGGGTGATGCGCGGGCAGATGCTCGATGAGATGACCAAGCAGCACGTGCTGACCGCTCGCGCCAAGGGCGTCAAGGAGTCCACCAACCTGCGCAAGTACTCGCTGCGGGCCGCGCTGAACCCCATCGTCTCCACCATCGGGTGGTCGCTGACGGCGATCTTCACCGGCTCGACGATCACCGCGATCGTGCTGAACCTGCCCACGCAGGGCCCGGTGATGCTCTCCGCGCTGATGGCCCAGGACATGTACCTCGCGGGCGCCTGGCTGGGGTTCATGGCGATCCTGACGGTGATCGGCACCCTGATCTCCGACATTCTCCTGGCCTGGCTGGACCCCCGCATCCGTGACGAGAGGAGGGCCCTGGCATGAGCGTCATCTCCCCCGCCCTGGGACGGCTCCGCGGCCGTCGTGCACCCTCGCTCGAGGCCGCCGCGGCACGCCGGGAGGACTACTACGCCGCCGGTCAGTGGCGGCTGATGTGGGCCAAGCTCTCCGCGCACCGTCTGGCGCAGATCTCGATGGTGCTGCTGGCGCTGCTGTACCTCGGGGCGATCTTCGCCGGGTTCCTCGCACCGTATTCGCTGGCCAGCTACGACTCCGACTACGTCGACGCCCCGCCGACGATGATCCACCTCGTCCACGAGGGCCGGTTCGTCGGCCCCTTCGTGTACGGCCTGAGCTTCGAGCGGGACCCCGAGACCCTGCGGCCGATCTTCGTGGCCGATCACGAGCAGATCCACCAGCTGCAGTTCTTCACGCAGGGCTCGGAGTGGTCCTTCTTCGGGCTGTTCAACTCGAGCCTGCACCTGTTCGGCGCCGAGGGCAGCGGCCGCGTGTTCCTGTTCGGCACCGACAGCCTGGGCCGGGACATCTTCTCCCGGATCCTGCTGGGCTCGCAGGTCTCGCTGACGATCCCGCTGGTCGGCGTGGCGATCAGCTTCGTGCTCGGCATCGTCATCGGCTCGATCGCCGGGTACTTCGGCGGCACCACCGACTTCCTCATCCAGCGTCTCATCGAGATCCTGCGCTCGTTCCCGACGCTGCCGCTGTGGATGGCGCTGGCCGCGGCGATCCCCTCGCGGGTCCCGGTGATCACGATGTTCCTGTACATCACGGTGATCATGGCGTTCATCGAGTGGACCAGCCTGGCTCGGGTGGTGCGCTCGAAGTTCATCTCGCTGAAGCAGGAGGACTACGTGATGGCCGCCCGGGTGGCGGGCGTGCGCCCGCTGCGGATCATCGGCACGCATCTGATCCCGGGCTTCCTCTCCTACCTGGTGGTGGCCGTGACCCTGGCGGTGCCGGGGATGATCATCGGCGAGACCGCGCTGAGCTTCCTGGGCCTGGGCATGCAGGCCCCGGCCACCTCCTGGGGCGTGCTGCTGCAGGAGGCGCAGGACATCACCAACGTGGCGATCTATCCGTGGAAGCTCATCCCGCTGGGCTTCGTCATCATCACGGTGCTCGCCTTCAACTTCCTGGGCGACGGCCTGCGCGATGCCGCCGACCCCCACAAGTGAGGCACCCGATGACGATCACCGCTGATGACACCGCCACCGGCACCCCGGTGCTGAGCGTCCAGGACCTGGCGGTCCACCTGCCCACCGAGCACGGCCTGCTGCGCGCCGTGGACGGCGTCTCCTTCGAGGTGCGCGCCGGGCAGACCCTCGGCATCGTCGGCGAATCCGGCTCCGGCAAGTCCGTGACCGCCAAGACGCTGCTGCGCCTGAAACCGGCCCGGTTCCATGAATCCGGGACCGTGCGGCTGCACGGGGCCGACGGGTCCGACGCGCTGGACCTCATGGAGCTGCGAGCCGACGGCCCGATGATCCGGGCCGTGCGCGGGCGACGGATCGCCATGATCTTCCAGGAGCCGATGACGGCATTCAGCCCGCTGCACACGATCGGCGACCAGATCATGGAGGCGATCCTGCTGCACCGCACCAGCGACCGGGCCGAGGCCCGCGACATCTGCCTGGAGTGGATGCTGCGGGTCGGCATCGGGGACGCCGAGCGCCGCATCGACCAGTACCCTCACCAGTTCTCCGGCGGCATGCGCCAGCGCGCCATGATCGCGATGGCGCTCTCGTGCGAGCCGGAGGTGCTGATCGCCGACGAGCCCACCACGGCCCTCGATGTGACCATCCAGGCGCAGGTCCTCGAGCTCATGCAGGAGCTGCAGGAGGAGACCGGGATGGCGATCGTGTTCATCACCCACGACCTCGCCGTCGTGGCGGGGATGTGCGACGAGGTGGCGGTGATGTACCTGGGCCGGATCGTCGAGCAGGCCCCGGTGCGCGAGCTGTTCTCCTCCCCCCAGCACCCCTACACCCGCGGCCTGCTGCGCTCGATCCCGCGGCTGGGCATGGGCCGGGACGAACGGCTCCACGCCATCGAGGGCACCGTCCCGCAGGCGATCGACCTGCCGCCGATGTGCTCGTTCCGCGACCGCTGCACCGCGCGGATCGAAGGGGTCTGCGAGACGGCCGAGCCGCGGCTGCTGGAGCTGACCGGCCGCCACCACGTGCGCTGCTTCCTGCACGACCCGGATGCGCCGGAGCCGGATCGGCTCGTCGGCTCCGCGGCGAGCGAGCCGGCCCGTGCCTCCGCCGTTGCCGCCGTCTCAGCTGTCCCCGGCACCCCCGCCCACCCCGAGGAGTCCCCCGCATGAGCGCGCTGCTGCAGATCGAGCACGTGACCAAGGAGTTCAGCGTCTCGCGCACGGAGTCCTTTCCCGCGGTCGACGACGTCTCCCTCACCCTCGAAGCGGGCGAGACGCTCTCCGTCGTCGGCGAATCCGGCTGCGGGAAGTCGACCCTGGGCCGGGTGATCGTGCGCGGCATCGAGGCGACCTCCGGGGCCGTACTCTACGATCCCGAGGGCACCGGCGACCGGGGCGGCCGCAACGCCGAGAGCACCGCCGACGAGGGACCGGCCGGCGAGCGCCCCGCCCGTGAGGGCTCGGCCGGTGAGCGCCCCGGCGGTGACGGCCGGGCCGGGAGCGGCCGCGAGATCGACTTCCTCGCTCTGAGGGGCCGCGCTCTGCGTAAGCACCGGCCGGATATCCAAATGATCTTCCAGGACCCGATGTCCTCCCTGGATCCGCGGATGACCGTCTTCGACATCATCGCCGAGCCGCTGCGGGCGACCCGTCGGCCCCGCAAGCAGGAGCTGCAGCGCCGCGTGCGTGAGATCGCCGAGAAGGTGGGGCTCGACCCGTCGCACCTGCGCCGCTATCCGCACAGCTTCTCCGGCGGCCAGCGTCAGCGGATCGGGATCGCCCGCGCGCTGATCACCGAGCCGAAGGTGATCGTGGCCGACGAGGCCGTCTCCGCGCTGGACGTGTCGATCCGGGCCCAGATCATCAACCTGCTGAAGGATCTGCAGGACGAGCTGGGGCTGTCCTACCTGTTCATCGCCCACGACCTCTCGATCGTCGAGTACATCTCGGACCGCGTGGCGGTGATGTACCTGGGTCGCATCGTCGAGCTCGCGGATACCGAGAGCCTGTTCTCCCGGCCCCGCCACCCCTACACCGAGGCGCTGCTCTCGGCGGTGCCGCAGCCGGACCCGGACGCTCCCCGCCGGCGGATCGTTCCCAAGGGTGAGGTGCCCAGCCCTACGGACCGCCCCGAGGGCTGCCTGTTCTCCTCCCGCTGCCACTACGCGACCGAGCTGTGCCGCACCACGACCCCTCCCCTGCGGGAAGCGGCCGACGGGCATTTCTCGGCGTGCCACTACGCCGAGGACCTGCCGCTGCGCGGCATCGCCGGACAGCCGGGAGTCGCGGCGGCGGAGCCGGCGACCATACCGTCACCGGCTCCGGCATCCTGACGGCCGGCTACTCGGCAGGTCGTTGAACGGCGAACACGTCCTCGGCCGACCAGAGATACTCACTGTCACACCGGTAGCCACGTAGCCACGGGCGCCCATCGACCACGCGCAGGTAGAACCCCTTCGGGTAGTCGTCGTCTTCATGCAACGGCCACGAGGCCACTGTGATCGCACCGGTCGGTGCGCGGCCGGCCAACATCACCGTGTCGGGTGCCGATTCCTGCTCCGTCAGCACCAAGCGGAGGTACGGTCCCGTGTCCGGTGGGCAGAGTGCCAGCCCGCGTTCCTGTGCAGCAGCGTGAATCTGATCGAGCCGCGCTCCGCCGCGGAACCCCAGATCGCTCACAGCAACGGACGTCACGTGCACGGACTGTGCGACAGGTTCGCGGAACACGCCGTGGGCAAGCAGCGTCTGCGCATGCTCATTGAGACCGACATTCCGATGGGCGAGAGCCTCCTTCAAGTCTGTTCGCGAGAGGGTGCCGACGTCCAAGGTCAGATCGAGGTGCGCCATGGACACAGCATGTCGCACCTCCGGCTCGTCGGCGCGTGCGACCGCCGGAGGAAGCTGGGTGCCGCAGATCGACCTTTGCCGAGTACTCAGCGCGTCAGCGTCTCAAGTGCACCGCGGATACGGTCTGCGATCTGCGGGCCATCAAGAAGCGGCCCCCGGGGGGTCGACGAGACGTTGGGATCCGATGGGCACATCGGAGTAGCGCGGGATCAGCTGAATGTGGAGATGGTTGACCGGTCCGTCGCACATCGAGACCTGGTAGACGCGCTCGACTCCGGAGAGCGCGGCGCGAAGCGCCTTTGCCACGTCACGGCACACCGTGAAGAGCCTGGTGATGTCCGCGTCCTCCAGCGAGGTGAAGTCCTGCACGTGGGCCTTCCACACCACGATGGTGTGTCCGGGCGCGCGAGGGTCTGCGGCCAGGGCGACTCGCACGTCCGGCTCGTCGAGGACGAGGGACTGCGGGCCGAGCACGAGTCCCGTCGAGAGTTCTTCGCACTGGTAGCAGATGCCCTTCTCGGTCAGCTCCGCTACGCGCGCGCCGACGCGAGCTCGCTGTTCCCTCCATCGGGACAGCTCGTCGTCGGAGGCGTGAGTACGGGGGACGTACCGGCTGTTGGAAGGCGGGTGGTGTGCGGCCATTGCAGCGCGTTCCTCACTCATCACTGGAGTCGGCGATGGCCACGGCGACATTGGTCAGCACGCCGAAGCAGACGCCTTGGCTCAGACCCACGGCGAGTCTCGGATGCCGCACGCCCCGATTCGTGAAGAACCGTTCCGCCCGCCTGTCGACCGCCACCCCGATCGCCGTGACCCCGGCCGACACCGTCCCTGCCACGGCGGCTACGGCCGCTCGGCGGAAGAGCACCGCCCGGTCCTCACGGCCCCGGGGGCGGCCTCCGTCGTCGCCCGTCGCCGCCGGTGCGGCGTGAGGGGTCCACGGCATCCAGCCGTCGGGCGTGGTCGTCCGAGCTCTCGCGAGAGCTCGGAGGGCGAGGTACGTGCCCGCCGCGCTGGCAATTGCGGACGCCGAGACGAGGACCATGACCTGACGACCGTACAGTCGCCCGACGGGGATGGCACCGACCGCCGAGTACATCGCGACGTCGAGAGCCAGCTGGGCCAGGGGACCGAGCTTCACAGAGTTGGACGTCCGCACGATCGACACCGTAGCAATCGGACGGGTTGGCACCACGCGGCTCTGCCCGTCGCGGCGCCGCTCAGATCGCGACGACCTCCTCGGCCCGACCCGACTCGGCGCTCGCGTACGCGGCCAGGATGATGCCGAGGACGTCGATGCCCTCCTGCACGCCGTGCAGCGGCGGGCGCCCGTCCTGGACGCAGTCGACGAAGGCGGCGATCTCCGCGGCGAAGGGGTCGCGAAGCTTGGTGGAGTAGACCTGCTCGGCCTCTTGGTCCCGCAGCGAGACGCGCAGTGTCATGCCGTCGGAGCTCAGCGACCCCTTCTCCCCCATCACGGCGAAGCGCTCGGCGCCCGGCACCCGCGGGTACGCCCACGACGTCTGGATCTGGCCCACGGCTCCGCCCTCGAACCGCACCAGCACCTGGGCGGAGTCCTCGCCCTCCATGAACGTCAGCCGGTGCGTGGACATCATCGAGAACACGGAGCTGGGCCGGGCTCCGGCCAGGTGCATCATCAGGTAGGTGGGGTGGTAGCCGGTATCGATGAACTCCCCGCCGCCCGAGGTGGCGGCGTTCGCGCGCCAGCCCATGGTGGAGGGGTCGAAGTCGTTGTAGAACGCATCGGTGGTGCGCACCTCGTACACGGTGCCCAGGGCCCCGGAGTCCACGAGCTCCTTGGCCCGGGCCACGGACGGCAGGAACAGCTTGTTGTGGGCGCACATGAAGCTCACGCCGGCCTCCTGCACGGCCTCGCGCACGGCGACGGCTTCCTCGGCGGTCAGGCACAGCGGCTTCTCGCACAGGATGTGCCGGCCGGCCTGCGCGGCGGCGACGATCGCGCTGCGGTGGAGGTGGTGGGGGAGGCAGATGTCGACGGCATCGACGTCGGCCTCGGCGAGCAGGGCGTGGAAGTCCGCGTAGCCCTCGGCTCCGGTCTGGGTGATGCGGCGGGAGAGGGTCTCGGGGTCTGCGTCGGCGATCGCGGTGACCTGAACGCGGTCGGGGTGCGCGGCGTAACCGCGCAGATGGGAGTCGGCGATGTTGCCGCCGCCGATCAGGCCGACGCGCAGGGGTGCGGGGGTGGGGGTCATGTCAGGTCTCCTCGGGGAGCGGGGGTCAGCAGGCGGAGTCGTTCGCGGCGATGACCAGTGCGGTCAGAGCGCGGGCACGGGCGAGGTTGTCGGTGGTGGGTTGTCCCTGTCGGATCGCCTCGGCCCACTGCTGCAGGGGCGCGGGTCCGTTCGCGGGGATCTCGATCCCGGACCATCCGTCGGCGGTGCGCAGGGACATGCGGGGCACGGGGGCGCCGCCCGTGGCATCGCCGTCGGGGCCGGCACTTCCGGGATCGCCGCCGCCGGGGTAGGTGCCGTAGAACACCGAGCCCTCGGTGCCGTGGACTTCGAAGCTCAAGGGGCCCGACGGGGTGGCGAACCCGGTCTCGATGACGCCGATCGCGCCGCCGGCCGTGGCGACCGTGACGACGGCGCTGTCCTCCACGGCTCGGCCGATGACGTGGGCGTAGGTGGCCTTCACGGTCTCGAACTCGTCGCCCAGGATCAGCTGGGTGATGCAGGCCGGGTGTGCTCCCAGGTCGGTGAGGGCGCCGCCGAGCGCCTCGTCGGGGTCGTAGAACCAGTCGGGCAGCTGGCCGGTGAGGGCGCCGCCGTGGGCGAGGCGCACACGGGAGGTGACCACCGTGCCGAGCACTCCCTCCTCCAGCACCTGCCGCAGGGCGGTCACGCAGCCCAGAGCCAGGCGCGGCAGCGAGACGGTCAGCACGCGTTCGTGCTGGTCGGCCAGCCGCATCAGCGTCTCGCAGCCCGCCACCGTGGGCGAGAGCAGCTTCTCGGTGAACACATGCTTGCCGGCGTCCAGCGCCGCGGCGATCACCTCGTCATGGTCGCGGGTGGCCGTGGTGACCACGACACCCTCGAGATCCGCTCGTCCCAGCAGCTCGTCCCGGGTGGCGGCGACCTCGATCCCCAGCTGCTCGGCGAGCTGCCCGGCGCGGTCGGCGTCCTCGTCCCAGAGCCCCACCACCTCCACGTCCGGGTGCGCGAGAAGGGCGCGAGCGTAGTCGCGGGCGTGGACGTGCCAGGCTCCCAGGACGGCGACCCGCAGAGAGTGGGACATGGGCAGTTCCTCCTGAAAGCTCGAATCGCTTACCGTGACAGCCGCTGAGATGCTAGAGGAGGAAAATGCGGATTCTGCGCCTTCACCGCACGCCTTCAGTGGTGTTCACGCAGCGTTCATTCCGGCCGGCCGGCGTGGCAGAAGCGGCCATAAATTCCGGGGCGGGATTCACTTGGCGTCACCGCTCGCGTTCAATCCGCGGCCATCGAGGCTCCTTATCGTCTCCGTGCGGGCCAGATACCGTGGTCCGTCACAGCCCTCAGAACAGGATTCCCGTGAGACCACGACGCCTCATCGCACTGCTCGACTGCGGAGACACCCTCATCGACGAGGGCACCGAGATCCGTGATGACGACGGCATCGTCGTCTCCGGCGACATGCTCCCCGGTGCGAAGCAGATGCTCCATGATCTCGATGCCGCCGGCTTCCGGCTCGCCCTGGTCGCCGACGGCAGGTACGTCTCCTTCGAGAACCTGCTCTCCCAGCACGGGGTGCTCGACGTCTTCGAATCGCTGACCTGTTCGGACGCGGTGCGTCATCAGAAGCCGAGCCCGCGCATGTTCAAAGCGGCGCTGGGATCGCTGGATCTGGCGGCGGAGGATGCTGGCCGCTGCGTGATGGTCGGCAACAATCTGGCCCGCGATATCGCCGGCGCGAACGCTCTGGGCATCACGAGCATCCACCTGGCGTGGACGTCGCGCTATCCGCGGGTCTCCGAGGCCGCCCTGGAGTGCCCCGACCATGTCATCGACACGCCCGCCGAGCTGCTCCCGCTGCTGGAGCGGCTCGATGCCCGTCTGCGCGAGAGCGAGGAGCGCACCGCATGAGCATCCCGACCCTTCCGTACGACCAGATCGTCGGTTTCGAGGAGGTCGACCCCCTCGAGCCGCGCCAGATCCTGGCGAAACGGTTCCAGCCCTACCTGGCGCCGCTGACCGGCTGCGTCCCCCACCCCGGGGTCGACGCCGACGGCAATATCAGCGCCGGCCTGCCCACGGAGTCGGTGGACGAGGGCGGGCGCGACTCCCGCGGCCAGGCGTATTCGCGCTCGGCCGCGCTGCCCGGGTACCGCGCGATCGTCTACGCCTGGTACTTCCCCAAGGACTGTCCCTCCCCCGGCCGCGGCCACCGCCACGACTGGGAGGGCGCGGTCGTCTGGTTGCGCGAGCCGGAGGGAGCGGCGGAGGCCGACGGGGGCGCCGACGCGCAGGCCGAGATGATCTCCTTCAGCTACTCCCAGCACGGTCGCCTGTTCACCGTGGAGCCGTCACCCGAGGTCACCCATGAGGGCCGGCCGATGCTCGGCTACAGCCGCTACGGCGAGAAGGTCACCCACTCGATGTGGCTCCACGACCAGCCCGGCGACCTCCACCCGCTGATCGACTGGGAGGACCTCCCCGAGGCGGCGCGCACCGCGCTGAACGAGGGCGACTACGGCGCCGGCACCCCGCTGATCCGCGAGGGCGCCTTCCAGCGCAACGTGTACCACTCCTGGCCCGGGGAGCCGGGGCAGATCATGGACCTGCTGGGGCGCACCCGGTAAGGGGTCGCTCGCACCAGCTGGGGAATGACTGTCTGCTCGGCGAGCGCCGCCGAGCTCACTCAGTGCGTGCCGCCGAGCTCGATGAGCAGCACACCGGCGGCGATCATCGCCATCCCGGCGAGCATCATCGGGGTCAGGGCCTCGCGGAAGATCACGCGGGAGGCCAGCGCGGTCAGCACGATGCCGATGGCGACCCACACGCCGTAGGCGACCCCGAGCGGCATACCCGTCCGCAGCGTCGCCGAGAGGAAGGCGAAGGCCCCGAGGTAGCCGAGCACCACCAGGGCGTACCAGGCGCGACGGCCCGTGGCGGCGGCCCGCAGCGACAGGGTGCCGGCGACCTCGGATCCGATCGCGCCGCTGAGCAGCAGCCAGCTCATGTCGTCTCCTCCGGTGAGGCATCGGGCCCAGTTGCGCGCCGGGCATGATCGGAGCCGGGCTTGGCGGTCTGCGCGCCCGGTGACGAGGCGTCGGCCGCTTGCGCGCGCTGGGAGCCGAGCTCGACGACCACCACCCCGGCCGCGACGAGGGCGATGCCCGTCGCCTTCAGCGTGGTCAGCGGCTCACCGAACAGGGCTGCCGAGAGCAGCGCGGTCAGCACCACGCCGCTGGCGCCCCAGATCCCGTAGGTGACGCCGAGGCCCATCCCCCGGCGCAGCACCAGGACCAGCAGTGCGAAGGAGAGGATGTAGCCGACGCCGACGAGGCCGTAGAGCGCGGGGACGTCCAACGCGCCGCGCAGGGCCAGGGTCGCGGTGACCTCGCTGAGGATCGCGCCGGCCAGCAGCAGCCAGGCGGTCACGACTCGCCGCCGAGCAGATCCGCGGCGGTCTCTTCGAGGGACGCGGTTTCGTCGGCCGGGATCTCGAGCAGCCCGCTGGCGCGGTCGAACCACACCCCGTCGGCCATCAGACGTACGGCCAGCAGGCGTCGGCGCAGGTCCGCGGGGGTCTCGGGCGGGACGACGAGCCAGCGGTCCAGCTGCTCCTGCCACCGCTCGGTGAGGGTTACGCGCAGGCGCGGGTCGGCGAAGATCACGAGGTCCGCCGGGGACAGCGAGCCCTGGCAGGACCACTGGAGGTAGGCGAGGAAGCGCTGGCGGGCGGGGACGCCGGCGAGGTCCTCGGCGCTCTGCCCGCCGGACTCGGTGATGCGGGCGAGCATCTCCTGCTCGTAGCGCTCGGCGATGCGGTCCAGCACCGCCGCGAGCAGGTCCTCCTTGGTGGCGAAGTGGTACATCAGGCCCGGTTTGGAGACCCCGGCGGCGCGGGCGGCGGCCTCCAAGCTCAACGTGCCGTCGGCGCCGAGGTGCGCCTCGGCGGCATCGAGCATGGCCTCGCGGGCCGACGGGCGGTGCGCGGGGCGGGTCTCGGTGGTGGTCGACGGCGAGGGGGAGGTCATGGGGATACTTTACCGACCGGATAGGCAAGTAAGGCAAGCAGGCCGGACGCCGACGTGCCATGGGCCTCACCCAGGCGTCAGCTGTGGTCCTCGGGTGCCGGCGCCCAGCGGGCGATCTGGGCGGCGAGGTGCCCGGCGCCGTAGCCGTTGTCGATGTTGACCACGCCGATCCCCGGGGCGCAGGCCGAGAGCATGGTCAGCGCCGCGGTGTGGCCTCCGGCGGCCACGCCGTAGCCGACGGAGGTGGGCAGCGCGACCACGGGCGCGCTGATCTGCCCGGCGATGACGGTGGGCAGCGCACCGTCCATCCCCGCGGCGACGACCACGCAGGCCGCCTGGCGCAGCTCGGGCAGTCGGGCCTGGAGCCGGTGCAGGCCGGCGATGCCGATGTCGGCGATCAGGCGGGTGGGCCGGCCGAGGTAGCGGGCGGTCAGCTCTGCCTCGCGGGCGACGGGCAGGTCGCTGGTGCCGGCGCAGGCGACGACGACCTCTCCCCCGCTGGGCGCGGGCGGCTCGGCGGGCCAGGCGAGGATCCGGGCGTCGGCCTCGTAGTGTGCCTGCGGCAGCGCGGCGAGCACGGCCTCGGCCCGCTGCCGGTCGGCGCGGGTGAACAGCACGGGGCCGAGATCCTCGCGGCCGTCGGCGTGGAGGCGGGCGTACTCCGCGGCGATGGCGCCGACCTGCTCGACGCTCTTGGCGTCGGCGAGCACGGCCTCCGGGGCGCCGCGGCGGCGGGCACGGTCGAGGTCGAGCTCGGCGAGTCCGTCGATCCACCCGTCGGCCCCGGGGCCCGGCTCACCCATGAGCGCTCGCGCCCTTGCCGACCACCTGCAAGGAGAACAGTCCCGAGCGGATGCCGTCGAGGTCGATCGTGACGTGGCGGAACCCGGCCTCCTTGCCGGCCTGGACCAGGGCGGTGCGGATGCCGGGCTCCATGGCGCGGGGCAGTTCGTCCGTGGGCAGTTCGATGCGGCCGATGTCGCCGTGATGGCGCACCCGGCAGTCGCTGAAGCCCTGCTCGTAGACGGCGTCCTCGAGGTCGTCGATCTGGCGGAGCTTCTCGGGGGAGACCTCCTGCCCGAAGGGCACGCGGGAGGCGAGGCAGGGAGCGGCAGGCTTGTCCGCGACGGGGAGGGACAGGGCGCGGGCGACGTCCCTGACCTGCTGCTTGGTCATGCCGGCGGTGGAGAGGGGTCGCAGCACCCGGTGGCGGGTGGCGGCGCCTGCGCCGGGGCGGTCGTGGCGGGTGGCGTCGTCCGCGTTCTCGCCGTAGGCGACGGCATCGAGCCGGTGCTCGCCGACGATGTCGTCACCGATGCGGGTGAACAGCTCGTCCTTGCAGTGGAAGCAGCGCGCGGCGTCGTTCTTCGCGTACTCGGGGTTCTCGGCCTCGCGGGTGTGGACCTCGATCACGCCGGCACCGATGACGCGGACCACCCGGTGGGCGAGGCGGCGCTCCCGGCGGGCGAGGGACGGGGAGACGCCGAGCAGGGCCACCACGTTCTCGGCGCCGAGGGCGCGCACGGCCAGGGCGAGCAGGGTCGCGGAGTCCACGCCCCCGGAGTAGGCCACACCGAGGCGGCCGATACCGCTGAGCTGCGCGGCAATCTCGTCGGCGTGGGCGAGGGTCTCGCCGACGAGGGCCTCGGGCGTCATGGACTGTTCGTCGATGTCGGTGCGGCCCGGGTGGAACAGCGACGCCGGGGCCGGGGCCGGGATCTCGCTCGGGGCCGGGGTCGCGCTCGAGCTCGGGGTGCGGGTGGCGGTCACTGGGAATCGCGCTCCTCGGCGAGGCGGAAGAGGACCTCGCCGGCGTGGTCGATGACGAGGGTGTCGGGGTCTTGGCGCAGGGCTTCGATGTCCAGGCTCGCCGGGTCGACGTAGCCGACGTTGTACTCCGCGCACACCTCGGGCGAGATGGAGGTGGCGAAGGAGCGGTTCACCCGCTGCTTCTCCTCACCGGTGACCGGGTCGTAGGTGCCCAGGCCGGTCACGTGCGTGGAGTGGGCGAGCTCGCCCCAGGGGTGGTCCTTGAACCGGTCCCACTGCTTCGTGAAGTACTCGATGTTGTGGTAGCCGATGTCGCGCAGGCCGGGGTGCATGGCGGCGACCTCGGTGATGTGCGGGGCGTAGATGATGACCTCGCCCCCGTCGGCGCACACCGGCTCGGACTTGTAGAAGCCCTTCGCGCCGGTCCAGATGTCCTCGTACATCTCCGGGACCAGGGCGACGATGCGCTTGTAGGGCTTGTCGACATAGGTGATGTGGGTTTGTGCGGAGATCTTGGCCATCGCGGCCCAGGCGGCCTGCGGGTCCCCGTAGGCGATCGCGCCGAGGTCTGCCCCGCCTTCGGCGACGTCCATGGTGAAGCAGTGCTTCTCGGCGTCGATGAGGTCGCTGGCGGCATCGATCAGCTGTCGCACCGGGGTGATGCCGAGGGTGCCGATGATGCGGCTGGCGGTGATGAGCGCGCCCACCCAGTGGGAGATGTCGATGACGTCGTGCACCGAGCAGCCGGGGAAGAAGTACTTGTTGCCGCCGGAGAAGCCGACCACCTCGTGGGGGAAGACGGGACCGACGACGAGGTTGACGTCGCTCTCGACGCACAGGCGGTTGATCTGCACGCGCATCGGGACGTCGGTGAGCAGCCCTCCGGTGAGTTCGGCGATGCGCTCGGCGGAGATCTCGCCGAGGTCGGCGATCTGGTCGGGGTCGTGCCAGGCGTGGTTGACGACGGTCCACTCGGGATAGGTGGCCTGGGCGCCGCGTTCGGTGGCCCCGAGCAGCGCATCGATCGAGTCCTGGTTCATCGCGGCGTGGGTGCCGAGTGCGATCAGCACGGTCACGGAGGCGGCGCGGCCGGCGAGCGCGTCGTGGATCGCGGGGAGCACCTTCGACAGCGGCACGTTGCGGGTGCCGTCGGGGATGATCAGGCAGACGCTCTTGCCGTCGTAGTCGGTGCCGGCGAGCTGCTCGGTGACGAACTGGCGGATCTGCTCGTCGGTGAGTGTGCCCTCCGCACCGCCCAGCAGGGCCGCACGTTCGGCCAGGCCCTCCGGGATCGGCTCGATGGTCGGCATCGTCGTCGTCTGCTCGCTCATCGCTCCACTATGCGCTGGGCGGGCTGGGGGTGCCAAGGTCGGGCGGGGTGTTGCCATGCGGCGACGCGGGCACTTCCCGCGAGCCGCGCCCCAGCTACTGCTTCTCGACCGGAGTCAGGGAGTCACAGCAGTCAGGTCGGTCACCGAGAACACGGGCCACCCGATCTCGGTGCGCCACTGCGATCGGTCCCGGGTGTCGCGAGGTCCCACGAGGTAGCTCTCTCGGACCGGACCAGCCACGCTGAGTGCGTTGGCGACGACCCAGGCGCCGACCTCGCCATAGGTCACATCGATGTCGTCGTGGTCACCGACGTGGGTCGCGACTGCGAGCTCGACGGTCGGCAACACCGCCGGGTGCACGCGTCCCCTGTTGGGTGGGTCCTGCGACGGCCGGTACACCAGCACGTGTCCATGACCTGCCGCGAAGAGGGCATTGTCGTACACGCCTCCCGGCGTTCCGTCAGGATCTCTCAGGGTCGCGTCGAGCTCGGCCATCGCACCGGCATACCAGCCCAGGACGTCATCGAGATCGACGTCGCCCTCGACAGCGGCGACGGTGGTCGGAGGGACGGGGCGAACCTCGACGTGCACCGGCGCGGGGTCGGGCGCGAGAAGGCGGCGCAGCGACTTCACGGCGGCCCGGGTCCGCTCGAGCTCGGACTCCAGACGGTGGAGGTGCTCGGCGACCAAGTCGGACCGGCCCTGAGGGTCTGCCGCCTCGAGGATGCGCCGAACGGTGGCGAGCGGGACATCGAGGTCCCGCAACCGATGGATGACCTGCGCCGTGGGAATCTGGTCCGCATTGTAGTAGCGGTACCCGGTCAGTTCGTCGACGTGGGCGGGAACCAGCAGCTCCGCCTCGTGGTAGCGGCGCAACGTCCGCACGCTCAGGTGGGTCAGTCGCGCGAACTCTCCGATGCTGAGGCCACTGGGCACTCTCGCAGTATGCGCTCTCTCCCTGGGGGAGAGTCCAGTGCTTGACCCTCAACCACGTGGAGGCGGGACTGTCGTCGCATGACGACTCACACCACTCCCCCGACCATTCATTCCGCAGCGCTTCCGGACACGATCCGCGCGTTCCTCGCAGCCCACACGGCCCGCGAGGCAGACGCCGCGGTGCGCACGTTCACCCGCGACGCCGTCGTCGTCGACGACGGCGAGATCTTCCACGGTACCGAGCAGGTGCTCGCCTTCCTCCGCAATGCCGGCAGCCAGTACACCTACACCACCGAGTTCATCTCCGCCCGGCGTGAGGACGACGCTCACTGGGAGGTCGTGAACCGCATCGAGGGCGACTTCCCCGGCAATGTCGCAGACCTCACCTACCGGTTCACCCTGACCGACGGCCTCATCAGCGAGCTGACCATCGGCTGAGTCGAATAGTCCCGGCGCTGGTTCACAGGCTGCTGTGACCGTCCATCCCGAGAACACGCTGCGAGAGCTCGCGTCGAGCACGACGGCCGCTGTCGAGGCAGATTCGCCTTCTTGATGGCACCGATCGCCCGAAGTACCGCATTCGCGCATCACCGCGCACACGCCGGATTCGGCAGAAATGAGGAAGAACAATGAGCACCATCGAAGGAATGGTCGTGAACGTAGTTCTCGTCCACGGAGCGTTCGCTGACGGGTCGGGATGGCGTGGCGTCTACGACCGCCTGACCGACCGTGGTTACCGCGTCACCATCGTCCAGAATCCGCTGACATCGTTGGAGGACGACGTCGCCGCCACGCGTCGGGTGCTGGACCTCCAGGACGGGCCGACCATCCTGGTGGGTCACTCGTGGGGCGGCACCGTCATCACCGAGGCCGGTGTCCATGACAAGGTCGCCGGCATGGTCTACGTCGCGGCCCTTGTGCCCGACGCCGGCCAGAACTCCAGCGAGCAGTACGAGGGATTCGCTGCAACCCCTGACTTCGTCATCGACGTGGGCGCGGATGGATTCGGGTTTCTCAACCGCGACGCGTTCAAGAAGGGATTCGCCGCCGACGCCAGCGACGCAGAGGTTGCCTTCATGCGCGACACGCAGGTGCCCGTCAACATGTCCGTCTTCGCCCAGACGGTCTCGCAGGCAGCCTGGCGACAGAAGCCGAGCTGGGCGGTGTTCGGCACCGAGGATAAAGCGTTCGACCAGGCCATGCTCACACACATGGCGGAGCGCGCAGGCGCCGCAATCGCCACCGTCCCGGGCAGTCATGCCGTGTATGTGACGCAGGCCGACGCGGTCACCGACGTCATAGTCGCTGCAGCTGAGGGCGCCTCGACCGTCGGTCGATAGCCGCTGCTCGCGGGCGGCTCGCCTCGAACGACGCGAGCCGCCCGCGCAGCAGCCCGTGACCCCGGCGGCAAGAGCGGCCTGTTCGACGCCACACTTGCGCGGGCACTGCGTCGCATGGCCGAGAACGTCCCTCCGCGCCCGGAGGACCTCGCGGGCTGGGCCGGAGAGGTTTTCGACCATCATCAGCGCTTCCCCGAAGTGCTCCGCCTGAGCATGTGGGCTCAGCTCGAGCGACCCGAGGCCGCCACTGAGCCGAGCGATGCCTATCGAGACAAGACGCTCGCCGTCGCAACGGCTGCCGCCCACCCGCTGACAGCCGTCGACGTCCTGGTCTTCATCTACGCCATCGCGCACGCCTGGCAGCTCTCACCGGAAGGGCTCACCGGTCTCGAGCAGAATGCGGGCACGGAAGAGGCGCTCGCCGCTCGCCGACAAGCAGTCGTCATCGTTGTCGAGCGGATGCTGCAGGCCGGCACCTGAGACGAGGCAGCGTCCCAGCAGCCGAACAGGCACTGCCGCCTGTCGCAGTGTGTTGACGGCGACTTGATCCAGGGCGATGGCCATCGTGGCGACGAGCATCGTGGTCAGCGCGAGTGAAGACGTCTCAGCTTCCGTGACCGTCGGCCGTGGTGGGCAGGATCGTGTCCGCGAGCGAATGCGCCGTCGCCGCCAGCGTTCCGACGTCCATCCCGGTGCGTCCCATGAAAGTCACGCCCTGCTGCGCGGCCAGGAGGGCCCGGGCTGTGGCGACCGGGTCGGCGGATGCGCTCAGGTCGCCCTGGGCTTGCGCACGGCGCACGCCGTCGGCCAGCACCGCCGTCACTCCCTCGTAGGCCTGCCGCGCTTCGGCAGCGACGGCGGGATCGGCGGTGGCCAGCTCGGTAGTGCTGTTGGCGAGCAGGCAGCCGCGTCGCGCGGCCACGCCGTCAGGGTCGCCGACCGGCATCGTCACGAAGGATCGCAGCGCCTCGACCGCCTGCGGCGCGGAGTCGAACGACCGGCGCAGCGCGCGATCGAGTGAGGCGATGTATCGGCGCAGCACCCGCAGGAACAGCTCACGCTTTCCCCCAAAAGCGGCGTAGAGGCTGCCCTTGCCCATATTGCTGGCCCGCATGAGGTCCTGCAGCGAGGTCGCCGTGTAGCCGGCGTCCCAGAATTGATCGCACACCGCACGGAGCACCTCGTCCTCGTCGAACTGTCGCGGCCTCGCCATGCCCCCAGGATATGGGTTTTTGACCGGTCGGTCCACCATGCATGTATGGTGGACCGACCGGTCAAGAACCAGCGCGAGGCCCCGTGACCGGGTGGGTACCCGCCTCGCCTCGACGCAGGACACGGGATAGGACCAACGCTCATGGGACAGCTGGCAGACAAGACGGCCCTGGTGACCGGCGCGAGCACGGGCATCGGGCTCGCCGCCGCCGAATGCTTCGTCGCCGAGGGCGCGAACGTATACATCACCGGGCGGCGCACACAGGAGCTCGAATCCGCCGCCCAGACGTTGGGCGATCGAGCGATCCCGATTCAGAACGACGTCTCCGACCTCGATGACCTCGACAGACTGTTCGGACGGATAGCCGACGACGGGAACCGGCTCGACATCCTCTTCGCGAATGCCGGAGGGGGCGAGGCGGGCCAGCCCCTGGACGCGCTCACCGCGGAGGCCTTCGACCACACCTTCGGCATCAACGTCAGAGGCACCGTGTTCACGGTTCAGAAGGCGCTCCCCCTGCTCAACAGCGGCGGGAGCATCGTGCTCACCGGCTCCAGCTCGGCACGTCGCGGCGTCGCCGGCTTCGGCGTCTACTCCGCCACGAAGGCGGCATTGCGGCAGTTCAGTCGGGTCTGGGCCGCTGAACTCGCGCCTCGCGGCCTGCGCGTCAACATCGTCGTGCCCGGCTCGACCGATACCCCTGGGCTCCGCGGCCTGGCCGAGAATCCGAGTCACGCCAAGGCGATGCTCGAGGGCATGGCCAGCGGTATACCGCTGGGCCGTACCGGTGAACCCGCCGAGATCGCCAACGCTGTCCTTTTCCTGGCCTCGGACCAGTCCAGCTTCATCACCGGCAGCGAGCTGTTCGTGGACGGCGGCGAGGTGCAGGTCTACCCATGATCGAGACGGTCCTTCGGCTCTCCTGGGCGCGCGAGGGGCCGCAGGGAGTGCTGATCGCCTCTGCGTCCATCCTGTCGTGGCAGGCAGGTTCACGGACGAACCGCCTCGTCCTGCATCTCTGCGTCCGGCAGCGCGCGGGTGGTGACGTGCGGCGCCAGGACCGCGGTGGCGACGGTCAGCCCCACGGCGGCACAGACGAAGACGGCTGGCACGCCGATCCAGCGACCGACCAGGCCGCCAGCCAGCGCTCCGATCGGCACCACGCCCAGAACGACGAGGCGATATGCCGCGGTGACGCGTCCCAGCAGCCGATCGGGCACTGCTGCCTGTCGCAGTGTGCTGACGACGACCTGGTTCACGGCGGTGGCCATCGCGGCGACGAACATCGCGATCAGCGCGAGCGAAGATGTCGTGCTCAGGCCCAGGACGGCGTAGCTCAGCGCGGGCAGGAGGCCCCGGCCAGGTGACGACCCCTCCCCCGAGCGGGCCGCAGTCGTGGTCTGCTTGAGCGATGAGTGATCTGACCACACCCACGGTCGAGATGCTGTGGGAGCGAGCGTCCCCTCATGACGTGCTGCGTGATCGGTTCGGGTTCAGCGATGCCCAGGCGGCATCGGAGTGGATCACGGAGACCGTTCGGGCCGTCTGGGGGGTTGATGCTTCGGACTGCACGCGCATCGTGATGTCCGACAAGAACGCGCTGGCATGGCTGAGTTCGTCGTCGGGGTCTCTGGTCGCCAAGTGGTCGATCGCCCGCGAGAAGTTCGAGCGTCTGGATGCGCTTTCGCGCATCGTCTCTGCCTTGGCTGACGACGACATCCCTGTCTCGGCACCGGTCGTTGCTCTAGATGGCCGGTTGCAGGTGGAGGTGGACGGCGTCTCCCTGGCCCTGCAGCGCAAGGTGCCGGGACAGATCCTTGACGTGGACGACCCGGCTCAGGTGTATGCCTCCGGCGCCGTTCTGGGTCGCTTGCACCACGCACTCGCCCAGGCTCCCGATGCGGGTGGCGTGCTGGCCTCGCCCGAGGGCGTGCCGAGCCTGTCCGAGAGAATCGAGGCATGGCTGCACGGTGACCGTGCGCATCTTCCGCCACAGGCAATCCGGACGTTGAGAGATGCACTGCCTGACCGAGGCGACGACCGGCCGGTGCAACTCTTGCACGGAGACTTCCGATCCACGAACGTCCTGTGGTCTGACGGACGGATATCTGCGGTGTTGGACTTCGACGAAGCCCGGGTCGACGACCGGCTCGATGAGCTGGCGCGTTCCGCGGTTCTCCTCGGCACGAAGTTCACGGAATGGGAGCCGGTCACCCCGGACGTGCGTGGCGAGTTCTTGCGGGGGTACGAATCGACCAACTCTCTGACCGACTCGGAGCTTCGATGGTGGCGTGCGCTGGTTCTCTGGTACACGCTCGCGATGGTGCCGATTTCGGACACGTCCTCGAGCTGGTCGCACGCTGCGGTCGAGGAACTCTCGGCCCCGCATTGGACTGGTCGACGACCTTGACCGCCATCGAGGGCGCTCGCGACAGATCCGCGCGGCGAGATGTACTCCGACCGGCCGGGTGGCGGAGCAACTGCCAATGGCAGCTCAAGGCATCTGCGACCCTCGGTTGAGGCCGTTGCTCCTCGCTTCCTCCTCCAGGCTGACGACCCCGCACCGAGCCCGCTGTTGACTGTTCGCCATGCCTTCATCCACCTCCCCTTCCCCCCGGCGATTGATCCTCGGCATCGCCTCAGTCGGGCTTCTGAGCGTCATCGTTCTCCTTCTCGTCCGTGGCATGACGTACCGAGGAACCGTCGCCTGGTCCGCAGGTCTGCCTGCGCCCGTGCAGACCCTGGCCGAGGCGGTCTCGGAGTACGGCATCCTCGGGCTCATCGCTCTGTTCGGCGTGGCCGCGTGGCGAGCGCGTCGATACGGAGTGAACCGGCTCGCTCGCGGCATCGCGGCCGGCTTCGGCGTCATTGGCGCGTACATCGCCAGCGAGTCCATGAAGATGCTGGTCACTGAGATGCGCCCGTGCCACAACTTCTCCGTGCGCACGATCACGAGCTGCCCGGAGGCTTCGGATTGGTCCTGGCCGAGCAACCACGCCACGATCGCCGTCGCGATCGCTGTGGGCGTGCTGGCCATGGCACCTCGGCTCGGACTGCTAGCGCTTCCGATGGCGGGCCTCGTCGCAACGTGTCGTGTCGTGGTGGGCGTTCACTACTTCCATGACGTCCTGGCCGGGGCGCTGCTCGGGACCGTGCTCGTCATCCTCGCCGCCCGTTGGGGGACGCCTCCCGTCCGACGGCTCCTTCACTGGTCCACGCGCTTCTCGATCGTCAATCGGGTTCTCTCGACGGAATCGCCCCGCCATCAGCCAGGGGGCGCTCGTCGCGCGGATCGACGCCTATCTCGGATGTCGCTGCGCGCCGCTCACTGACGCTTGGTCCGATGTTGGCCGTGCCCGAAGCGCGGCGGTTTATGCCGGTCGAACCCGGGGGATCAGGTGCAGCGCAACGCCCTGCATCGACGCTGCCGGGGAAACTTGATTGCCCTGGACGGATCGGCCCCGAAGACTGGCCCCATGCCCGACGAATCCACCGACCGAACCATCCACCAGCACCCGCTGGCCTATCTGCTGGGCCTCGAAGGCGTGGCCCTCATGCGTGCTTTCGCCGGCGAGCACGACCGGGCGTTCACCGAGGCTCGGATCGCCGAGGTGCGTCACCTCCTGGACCGCGCGGACGAGCTCGGGCCGGGGATCGATGTTCCTCCCCTGCCGGTGGCCGATGGCTATGACGGCTGGGCGGAGAGTTACGACGGCGAGGACAACGGCTGCTTCCCGATGCGTGACGATGTGCTCGCTCCGATGCTCGATGCCCTCCATCCAGGGCGCGTCCTCGATGCCGCCTGCGGGACCGGTGCGGTCACCCGGCAGCTGGTCGACCGCGGCCACGACGTCGTCGGCGTCGACTTCTCCGAGGCAATGCTGGCGCGCGCCCGCACGGCCGTCCCCGAGGCTCGATTCCGGGCGAGCTCACCGCTCTTCCTCTGCCGGATGGCGATGTCGACCACGTGGTGTGCAGCCTGGCGTTGACCCACCTCCGTGACCTGGCTCCGTTCTTCGCCGAGGCGGCGCGGGTCATGCGACCCGGCGGCCATCTGATCGTGCTCGACACCCGCGGCCACTTCATCGGATCGCCGCGCTATCCCCTGGTCAAGCAGTCTCCCGACGGCCGCACCGGGCACATCACCGGATTCAGCCACGGCCTCGGGGACTATCTGCGCGCCGCCCTACCGCACGGTTTCGGGGTGCGGGCCTGCGAGGAGACCTTCCGCGGCGACGTCACCGTCGGCCCCGAGGACAAGGCAGCGCCGCTGACCCCCGGTCCGCCGAGCATCTGGGAGCTGCATCCCTGGGCGGCCGACGCCACCAACGCCGCCAAGGCGGGGCAGTCGTCCCTGGTGGCCTGGACATTCGAGCTGGTACCCGGGTTCTGAACCCGATTCGCTCGCGCCCGACTGCGGCGCCCGCTGCTGGAGGCTGACCCCACCTGCGGTCACGGCTGGAAGCGCCCGAAACCGGCGCTCCCCGGCGGGCGCCGGGGTGTCCGGCTCCGTCGGGCGTGACGTACGGTCGAAGCACGCTGCTCGCCCCGCATGGGCGACCTCATGCCACAGCACGAGAGGAAGGCATCCCATGGATCACATCCGTCTTGGTCACTCCGGTCTGTACGTCTCCCGTCTGGCGCTGGGGACGATCCCCTTCGGCTCCGGAGGCGGCTTCGAGAAGATCGCCGGGCTCTCGGTGGACGATGCCCGTCGGCAGCTCGACGAGGCCATCTCCCGCGGCGTGAACTTCATCGACACGGCCAACATCTACTCGGCCGGGGACTCCGAACGGGTGCTCGGCGAAGCCCTGGGGAATCGCCGCGAGGACATCATCCTCACCTCCAAGGCCCGCACCTCCATCGGCGAGGGCCCCAACGACACCGGCGCCAGCCGGCAGCACGTCACCCGCGCGGTCGAGGACAGCCTGCAGCGCCTGGGCACCGACCACCTCGACCTGCTGTACATGCACCAGTGGGACGGCCAGACGCCGATCCTCGAGACCATCCAGACCGTCACCGACCTGATCCGTGCCGGCAAGGTCCGCTACTGGGGCGTGTCGAACTACAGCGCGTGGCAGCTGACCAAGACGGTGTACGAGGCGCGGCAGGCCGGGCTCGAGGCCCCGATCGCGCAGCAGGTCTACTACACGCCCGAGGCTCGCGAAATCGAGTACGAGATCATCCCGGCCGCCCGCGACCTGGGGGTCGCAACGTTCGGGTGGAGCCCGCTGGGCGAGGGCCTGCTCAATGGCAAGGTGCGCCGTGGCCAGGAGACGCCGTCGGATACGAGGCAGGGCACGGGCTGGCCGGAGCCGCACGTGACGGACCGCGAGCGCGCCTACGACCTCATCGAGCTGTTCGACGAGATCGCCGAGGACCTGGGCTGGACGATCCCCCAGGTGGTGATCTCCTGGATCCTCAATCGGCCGGGCGTGGACGGCACGGTGATCGCCGCCCGGTCGTTCGAGCATCTCCAGGAGGACCTCGACGCCGCCGACCTCACCCTCCCCCAGGAGGCCCGTGACCGCATCACCTTGGCCTCCCAGCAGCCGGCCTACTACCCGCTGTGGCACCGCCTGCTCAACGGACAGGACCGACCGGAGCCGGCCGAGGCCGAGTTCTACCAGGAGCACCAGCGGGCGCTGGACGCTGCAAAGGAGGAGTGACCCCGGTGCGCGGCGCGCTAGGGAAGCTGGTCTGGTCACTGCCGGAGTATGTCGCCTGATGGAACGGGGCCACCGGGCACCGGCGTGATCCCCAGGCGCGCCCGGAATCCACCCTGGGGTTGATCCTCACCATCCCGTAGGCGGATCCGCGCCGCGCCGGCCCGTTCGTAGTCTGCGGTTACTCGCCGGGAACGGCTCGGCGGGAACGCAGAGACGAAGGACGACCCCGTGAGCACCTACAGCACGATCACCCACCACGGCACCGGCAAGGGCACCGCCAGCTTCGTCCTCGGTGTCTGCTCCCTGCTCGCCGGTTGGATCCTGATCGCCCCGCTCGTCGGTCTGCTGCTCGGCATCTCCTCGCTCGGGAACGAGCCGGCCGCCCGCGGCCGCGCCGGATGGGGCATCGTGCTGAACCTCCTGTCGATGCTCGGGTGGATCATCGCCTTCGTCCTGCTCGCCGTGGCCGGCGTCGGCCTGACGTTCCTCAACGGCAATCTGGACGTGGGCTCACTCCTGGGCGCATGACTCCGGCCCGGTGCGCGCTCGGACGCCGTGGTCGCGCCCTGATCGGGGCCCTCAGACAGTGTGAAGAGACCACCGCTGGCCCCGCTGCTCTACGGGCCTCAGGCATCGCTCTCAGGCCGACGGCCGCTTCGTCCGCATCACCTTGTGGGTGCCGTCGCACCACGGCTTGATGGCCGATCCCCCGCACATGCACACGGCACTGACCGGTCGCCAGGTGCGGTGCTCCTCGCCGTCCTCGTCCTGGATGACGTGCTCCCCGCGCAGCAGCATCGGGCCGCCCGGGCACAGGACGACGTCGGGGTGAGCGTCTGCCGCCTCGGCGCTCATGCTGCCCACTCCGCGAGCATCCGCTCGGCGTAGCGATCGTCGACGTGCATCGAGGCCCAGGCGCCGAAGTAGATGTTCTCGTACTGGTCGGGGTTCTCCTCCAGCAAGGTGCCGCAGACGTTCCGGATCGCGAGCTGCTCGTGGACCGCGTCGGCCTCCACGTGCTCGGTGTAGTACTCGATGATCTCCGCAGGGAATCCCAGGCGCTCCAGGCCTCGGGCGACCTTGCGGGATGGCGCGGAGCTGGTGGCTTCGAAAGCGCCGAGGAAGCCGAGGGACGCCGCCCGCAGCCGGCGGTTCAGGCCGAACATGCTCATGACGTTGTCCTGCTCGAGGATCTCCAGCGGGGCCTCGTCGATGTAGGCGCCGAACTCGGAGGACAGGCCGCTGGCCTCGAGGCCACGCGCGAAGAGCTGGGCGTGCAGGCGGTTGGGGTCGCCGCCTCCGTACTCGTCGTACTGCAGTTCGACCACGGCCGCTTTGACCCGGTTGGTCAGCCGCGGGATCGTCCACGTGGTGTGGTCGGATTCCTTCAGCGTGTAGATCGACTTGTGGCGCAGGAACTGGCGCATCTGGTCCGCCGTGGCCGCGCTCTGCAGGTGGCCCACGACCGACGGGCCGTCATGGCCGGCGACGAAGGCGAAGAAGTTCTCGGCGAAGTCGCCGGGCTCGGGGAATTCAGGGGCGCGGTCGCGGAGCTCCTGTTCGAAGCTCTGTTCCAGCTGTCGTCGCAGGCCGATCAGATGCGGGTCCCATTCCAGCTCATCTGCAACATCGTCGAAGCCGCGGTGGTGCAGCTCGAACAGGGACCACAGGGCGATCTGGACGTCGTCAGGGCCGTCGGCCTCGGGAACCGACCCCACCCGTGCGGTCTCCCCCGAACGCATCGCGTCCAGGACCGCGTCGCTGAGGGATCCTCGCGCCGTGGGGGTCAGCATTGCTCGCTCCCGGTTCCGACGAATATCCGTGGCGCTGCAGCGGGTCGCGCAACGGTGGGCGGGCACGTCAGCGGGCGCATGGAAGTCCTCATCTCGCGGTCATCGACGCGCGGCCGGGAACAGATCGCCCGGAGTCTATGGCCCTGTGCGACTGCGGCTCACGCACCTGCCCGGGACGCGTGAGCCGCGGTCGGGGCGGTCCAGCTAGGCGGCGGCACGGAAGGCCTGGTCACGAGGGTGCACGACGACCCGTACGGTCAGCTGACTGACCCGCGGCAATCATGAACCTAGTGGTCGGTACGCTCACGACGGCGGGCTCCGGTCGCATGTCGGTGTGGCGAACGGAGTGCTGGACGGCCTGGCGAACGGAGTGGCGGCAAATACTGATCACCTCGAGGCAGCTTCAGCGGACGGGTGTACCCACTACACTCCTTCTCACGTTATAATCTACGGAGGGCGACGATGGTGTCACGCCATGAGCGACGCGCGCAGGTGCGCGGCTGGCAGCGCGCCGTCCTGGTGGCGTTCGCCCTGGGAGGGTTCTCGCTCTCGAGCTGGGCGACGCGACTGCCTGCCATCCGCGAGACGCTCTCGCTGGACAACGCGCAGCTCGGCCTTGCTCTGCTCGCCCCCACCATCGGCTCGGCGCTCGGCCTCGTGGCGGCACCGATCATGCTGCGCACCTCCGGGGCACGACGTGCTCTACTGGTCATGCTCGGTGCCGCGGCTACCGGGATCGCGGTTGCGGGTGGGGCGGTCTGGGCGAGCAGCGTGGCGGGATTCCTCGTCGGCCTGGGAATCGCCGGGCTCGGGATCGGGGCGACCGACCTGCTGATCAACATCGACGGCGCCTCGGTCGAACGTCTCGCCCGGCGCACACTGATGCCGTTCCTGCATGCAGCCTGGCCGGCGGGTGCGGTCCTCGGCGCCGGGATCGGCGCCGTGTGCGCACGGCTGGGGATCGCACCCGCGGCGCAGCTGCTCGGGCAGGCGGTCCTCGTCGTCCTCGCCGCGGTAGTCCTGGTGCGGTTCGTCCCCAGTGGGTCGCGGGGCCTGCGCCGGCGGAAGGATCCCGGGACGACGTCGCGGCGCCGGCTCAGCGGCGTGGTGGATCTGCGCCTGCTGGCGATCGGTGTCGTCATGTTCGCCGCGGAGTTCGGCGAGGGCGCCGCAAACAGCTGGCTGAGCATCGCCATGCGGGATGCCCTGCGGCAGTCCGAGGCTTTCGCCGCCGGAGTCGTCGGCGTCTATGCGGCCGCGCAGGTGCTGATCCGGGTGGCCGGCGGCCCGCTGGTGGACCGCTTCGGACGGGTGACGATGATCCGCGCCTGCACCGCGCTCGGCGCTCTCGGCGTGGCTGCCATGGCCCTGGATCTCGGCGTTCCCCTCGCGGTTCTCGGCGTGCTGCTGTGGTCCGTGGGGGTCTCCATGGGTTTCCCGTTGGGGATGTCCGCCGCGGCCGAGGGGCCCGACGGCGCCCGTCGGGCCTCGACCGTCGCCAGCGTCGGATACGTCGCGAACCTCGTCAGCCCGCCGCTCATCGGCTTCCTGGCCAGTGGCTACGACGTGCTGACGGCGTTCTGGCCGATTGCGGGGCTGTTCCTCCTCAGCGCCGCACTCGCTCCGGCCTTCCGCTCCTCCCGGCGGCGGACCTGATCCTGCAGCGGCCGTCCCTGAACAAAGGCGTGGGGGCACGACGACGTCTGTACCGTGGGCCGTATGAGCGATATCCGGGTGTTCGCGGGCCGTGCCAGTGAGTCGTTCGCGGCCCTGATGTGCGAGCGGCTCGGCGTGCCGCTCAGCGACACCCGGTTGCAGCGGTTCGCCAATGACTGCCTGGAAGTGCAGCTGATGGACAACTGCCGGGAGCGGGACGTCTACCTCGTCCAGTCCATCGCCGCCCCGGTCCAGGAGCACCTCGTCGAGCTGCTGCTGATGATCGACGCGGCGCGCGGGGCCAGCGCCTCACGGATCACCGTGGTGATGCCGCACTTCGCCTACGCCCGCTCCGACAAGAAGGACGCCCCGCGCATCTCCGTCGGCGGCCCCCTGGTCGCGGACCTGCTGGCCACCGCGGGAGCGGATCGGGTGCTGACGATGACGCTGCACGCCCCGCAGGTCCAGTCCTTCTTCCGGATGCCGACCGATCAGCTTCACGCGCTGCGGGAACTGGCCGATCACTTCTCCGGCGAGGACCACTCGAACACGACCGTCGTCTCCCCCGACCTCGGCAACGCCAAGAGCGCCACCGCGTTCGCGCGCCGGATCGGTGCCCGCGTCGCCGCGGGCGCCAAGGAGCGCTTCGAGGACGACCGGGTCGTGATCACCTCCCTGATCGGCGACGTCGCCGGCCGCGACATCATCGTCCTGGACGACGAGATCGCCAACGGCAGCACGGTCATCGCCATCCTCGAGCACCTGCGCAATGCCGGTGCCGGGCGCGTCCGCGTCGTGTGCACCCACGGGATCTTCTCCAACGGCGCCCTCGACCGCATCGGTGCCGCCGAGGAGGTCGACGAGATCGTCACCACGGACACGGTCCCGCGCCAGGGCAAGGACCACCCCAAGCTCAGCGTGCTCAACGTGGCCCCGGCCTTCGCGGAGGCCGTGCGCAGGATCCACAGCGGCGACTCGGTCAGCGCGCTGTTCGGCCCCACGGCGCTGTAGGCGGCGACCCCGCGGCACCTCCCGTCTCTATTCGATGACCCGTCATCTATTCGACGACGTGTGCAGTGTCCGCCTGATGCACCGTGCACTCATCCACGCTCGCCCGTTCCTCCGCCGTCGGAGGCTCGAAGAGCGTCAGGATCCGTGCCAGGTCTCTGCGGGAGACGGAAGCAGCCCCCTGCTCGCCGCGCGCCGAGCGCTGTTCGAGGCGCCGCCACAGCTCGGGTTCCGGGACCTCGAAGACGTGCCAGTGGATCCGTGCGCCTCGCGCGCGGGCGTCGGCGAAGACCATGGTCCGCTCCTCCTGCATCCAGAGACCGTCCTCGAGGATGACGTCCACGTCGTGCTCGAGGAGGGCGAGGGCGTGGCGATACAGCCGTTGCTGGAGGCGTTCGTGGACGGCGGCGTCGGCCATGTCGAGGCCGAGGTCGTCCTGCCAGTCGTCGGTGGAGATCCGCAGGCCGTGACCGTCTGCCTCGAGCCGGCGGGCAAGAGTGGTCTTCCCGGAGCCGGGCGGGCCGCAGAACAGGTTCAGGACAGCCATGGGCACAGTTTCGCATGGTTGCCCCGTCGGCCTGCGCGCCACCGTTCGGTAGGTCCCGCCCCAGAACCTTCCACCGCTGACCTGTTGCTGGCTACGGTCCAGGCAGCGGGCCGTCGAGCGCCCGTTCGGAAGGACGACACGACAAGGAGCGAGATCATGACCCACCACGTCAGTTCCATGCTGGAGACCTACCCGAAGGACCTCGGCAGCATCGATCAGCAGAAGCTGGCCGAGTGCATCGAGGCCTGCTTCGAATGCGCCCAGACCTGCACCGCGTGCGCCGACGCCTGCCTGGCCGAGGACATGGTCGCGGACCTGCGTCAGTGCATCCGTCTGAACTCGGACTGCGCCGACGTCTGCGAGACCACCGGCCGGGTGCTCTCACGTCAGACCGGGAAGAACGTCGAGCTGAACCGCTCGCTGCTCGAGGCCTGCCGAACCGCCTGTGCCGCCTGCGCCGAGGAGTGCGAGAAGCACGCGGAGATGCATCAGCACTGCAAGGTCTGCGCCGAGGCCTGCCGCCGCTGCGAGCAGGCGTGCGCCGACCTGCTCTCTGCGATGGGCTGAGAGGGAGCCCGCCGACCGACCCCCGCCGCACTGCGGCCTGAAGCACGTACCGCAGCGCACGTGAGTCACACGCACAGAGGGAGCCCGGCCGACGATGGCCGGGCTCCCTCCGTGCGCGAGAGATCACCGCTCGGTGACCCTCGGTGCGTGGACATGCGGGACGTGCGAAAGGGGACGACCGGATGGCCGTCCCCTTTCGGGGTCAAGGGCCGCTGCGGCCCTCGGGAGTGATCAGTTGTTGCCGCTCTGCTGACCGCCCTGACGGCCGGCCTGGCTGGGATCGGCGGAGTTCTCTTCGCCGAAGCTGCCCGAGCTGGCCTGGCCACCCTGGCGGCCCGCTTCGCTCGGATCGGCCGAGTTCGACTCACCGAAGCTGCCCGAGCTCTGCTGGCCGCCTTCGCGACCGGCCTGGCTCGGATCGGCGGAGTTGGAGTCGCCGAAGCTGCCGGAGCTGGCGTAGCCGCCCTGCTGACCGGCCTGGCTGGGATCGGCCGAGTTCTGCTCGCCGAAGCTGCCCGAGCTCTCCTGGCCGCCCTGCTGGCCGGCCTGGCTCGGATCGGCCGAGTTCTGCTGGCCGAAGCTGCCCGAGCTCTGCTGACCGCCCTGGCTGGCCTGCTGTTCCGTGTCGTCCCGATTGCCGAACTGCCCGGGGTTGTTCTGATCAGCCATGATGAACTCCCTTCATGTCCGCCGGCCGGCGGCCGGCCGAGCTATCTGCTCGTGACCAAAACGTTATGCACAGTGAGAGCCGCTTCTCAACCCCCACGACCGACCGTTAAGCCCCCGGCCATCTCGGCGGAACCCGCACGTCGACCGCCGGCCGACGGCACCACGGCCACGAGCCGCAGCGCACTTCTCGCCGCTGGCCTCGACGCTCATCGAGCTGACATACCCCGCCCGGCGCGCCCCGGCCAGTCTCCTGCCGATATCCGGTCCGACCGGTCGGGAACCCTTGGCGGCCCCTCGCGGCGTGGCTACGTTGGCGAATGGGACCAGCCCCCGACGCAGACCCGTCGGAGCCGGCCCCTCTCCCGAGACGTCGACGCCGCACCGCGGCACCCACGATGACTCGATTCCGCAGAGGACCGATCATGACCACAGCCCGACCCGACCCCGCGTCATCCGCCGGCCGCACCCCCGGCACCGGCCGCTCCCCCATCCAGATCGCATCCCTGGTGTACGGCGTGATCTTCCTTCTCGTCGGCATCGCGGGATTCATCCCCGGCCTGACCGCCGACGTCGGCTCCACGCAGTTGGCCGGGCACCATTCCGAGGCGATGCTGATGGGCATCTTCCAGGTCTCGATCCTGCACAACGTCGTGCACCTGCTCTACGGGATCGCCGGCCTCGCGCTGGCGAGCCGCCCCTCCCTGGCTCGCCTCTACTTCCTCGTCGGCGGCGCCGTATACCTGGTGCTGTGGATCTACGGGCTCGTCATCGGCGACCACTCGATGGCCAATTTCGTGCCGCTGAACACGGCCGATGACTGGCTCCACTTCGTCCTCGGTGTCTCCATGATCGGCCTGTCGTTCCTGCCCCGCCTCGGGCCCGGCCGCACCGCCACCGCGACCCAGTACGGAGGCGCTGAGCACGGGCGGCACTGACTTCTTCGTCGGTGCCCCGCTCTCGCGGGCGCACCACTGACCGCTTCGCCGACGACGCCTGGCGCGGATCGCCGGCGAAGCGACTGGATCGACAGAATCGCCCCTGAAGGAGAAGATCCGTGTTCTTCCACAAGCAGGAACTGCAGTTCAAGGCCACTCCCGACAAGCCCGACGCCGTCTACGCCCGCAAGCTCCAGGAAGTGCTCGGCGGCCAGTACGGCGAGATCACCGTCGCCATGCAGTACGGCTTCCAGGCCTGGAACACCCACATCCCCGGCAAGTACCGCGACCTGCTCTACGGGATCGGCGCCGAGGAGTTCGGGCACGTCGAGATGCTCGCGACCATGATCGCCCAGCTGCTGGAGAAGGCTCCGATGGGCGTGACCGAGGACGCGGTGCAGTCCGATCCCACGATCGCCGCCGTCGTGGGCGGGATGGACGTCCAGCACGCCATCGTCGCCGGCGCCGGGGCACGCCCCGTGGACAGCAACGGGAACCCGTGGAGCGGCAGCTACATCACCGCCAGCGGCAACCTGCTGGCCGATTTCACCTCCAACGCCAACGCTGAGATGCAGGGCCGCACCCAGGTCGCTCGGCTGTACCACATGACCGACGACTCGGGCGTGCGCGACCTGCTCTCGTTCCTGCTGGCCAGGGACACGATGCACCAGAACCAGTGGACCGCGGCGGCCCGTGAGCTGCAGGAGGAGGGCCTCGAGCAGATGCCTGTTCCGAGCAACTTCCCGATCAATGACGAGTACCGCGAGGCGTCCTACCAGTACCAGAACTTCTCCGACGGTCAGGCGGCCTCCGAGGGCTCCTGGGCCAGTGGCCCCACGCCCGACGGGAAGGGCGAGTTCAGCTACCACGACGGGCCGACGACCTCCGCGCCGATGCCGGAGCCCACCCGCCCGGACCCGCGGCTGTACGGCACCACCGACAAGCCCAACCCGATCGAGAAGGCCACCGGGGCCGTCAAGGACACGTTCAACAAGCAGTGAATCACCACGCACTGACCGCACACCGCTGCCCGCGCGGCGGGCAGCAGTGGGAAGGAGAACCATGACGGAGAACCAGTACGGCCATACCGATCCGGAGCCCACGCGGCCGTCCCAGGCCGAAGGGGAACCGGACGAGGACCTGATGCCGGCGGGAGACGCGAGCGACGAGCCGGAGCCCACCGAGCAGGACGACGGCGAGCGCTTCGATCCGGACCCTCTGCGGCCTTCGCAGGCCGAAGGTGACTCGCAGGGTTGAGCAGACAGCCCTCGGGGCCGCCCCGGTGCCTTCGGGCCCCGGGGCGGCCTTGTCAGCTCCCGGCCCGCTCGGACGCTCCGGCACGTCTCCCGTCTCGCGCGCGGGCCTGGGTCTGAGTCAGAATCTCTGATCATCACGGTGCCCCGGCCCGCGCTCGGCGGCCCGCAGACGAACGACACCTGGAGGTCACATGTCCACCGAGATGCGGCGCATCGGGTCGCTCGACGAGCTCGAGGCAGAGCTGCGCGAGAATCCCGAGCTCTTCCTGCGCTACTCAGAGGGTCCCGATGCGGACCGGGAGGGCGGGAGCATGGACAGTGAGAGTGGGCTGGAGATGCCGGGGCTGTCCGTGAACCCCATGCATCCCGAGTCGTGGTGGACCCGGCCCGTCACCGACTGGCTGGCCCGGCAGCTGTGCCAGTATAAGGATCTGGCGGAGAAGAACCCGGAACGCTTTGCGTGGGTGCTGCGCGGCGAGCGCGTCGGCAACGGGCCGGACTGCGAACCGCTGATGACGAACGTCGAGCCCATCGCGCGGCTGGAGCCCTCCGTGCTCGAGGAGGCCGAGCGCGTGTACGAGGAGAACTTCGACGCCGGCCAGGGCCCGGAGGACTGAGCGCCCGGAAGAGCGAGCGCTCCCCACAGCTCAGCGCGCCCCGCGGCCCAGCGCCCCCGCCGCCAGCACGACACGCGGCCCAACGCGCCCGCCACCAGCACGACACGCGGCCCAACGCCCCCGCCACCAGCACGACACGCGACCCAGCGCGCCCATTCCACCGAAACATGCCGCGAGCGGCACGGATCAGTGGAACGGAACGGCGCGTCGCCTACCGTTCCGGCTCGTGCTGCCCGAAAACTCCTCCACCCGTCGGCCCCCGCGCTTACGCTTCCGGTGAGCGCACGACGCCGCGTCGGCGCCCTCGTGGAGGAGGACATCATGCCCGCAGCCCTGCACCCCTACCTGAACTTCCCCGGCAACGCCCGAGAGGCTTTCGAGTTCTACGGCTCGGCCCTCGGGGCCACGCCCCAGTTCGCCACCTTCGGAGAATTCGGAGCCGTCCCGGACGGCGACCCCAGCGCCGACAAGATCATGCACGGCAGCCTCGAGGTCACCGACCTCATCAAGCTCTACGTCTCGGACGTCATCGAGGGCATGTCCCCCGAGGGCTTCGTCCAGGGCAACAACGTCACGCTGTCCCTCATGGGCGATGACGACGCCGTGCTGCGCAGCGCCTACGAGAAACTCTCCGAGGGCGGCACCATCACCATGCCGCTGGAGAAGCAGATGTGGGGCGACGTCTACGGCAGCTTCACCGACCGCTTCGGCATCGTCTGGCAGGTCAACATCTCCGGCTCCGACGAGGGCTGACGCTCCACTCGCGAGCAGCTGTCGGGACTGTTGCGCCTCGTGCGATGAAGGGGCTCGCCCTCTGGCATGGCTGTCCATGAGCGGGACCACTGTCCATCAGCGGGACGTCAGTCGCAGATGCCGTGCTGAGAGCACGGCGAGCCCGACTGACGTCCCGTCGACGGACAGCACCTGCTCGTCGAACGGGTCACGAACGGGCACGCGGGCAAGATTCGTCGCCTCGCAGGCTCGACAGGACCGGTCACGCACGGACAGACAGGATTCGCCGACTGACGGGCCGGCTGGCTCGCTGCCCGACCGGCTCGCTGGCCGGCTGGCCAGCTGGCCAGTCTTACCGCGCGAAGTCGAGGACCAGCCGACCGCGCACGCCGCCCGCCTCCAACCGGCGGTGGGCCTCGGCCGCCTCGCCGGCGGGCAACACGTCGGCGACGCGAAGCGTGAGCACGCCCTGTTCCGCCTGGTCACGCAGGGTCTCGAGCTTCTCGCGCTCCTCGGCGACCTCGGCCACCATCACGGGATGAACCCGCAGGTCGCGCTCACCGTTGCCTCGATATCCGCGGAAGGTGGCCACGGAGCCGCCGTCCTTGACGGCGGGCAGCACCTGCTCGTTCTGGATCGCCCCGTCGGCGAGACCGTCGACGCCTTCGGGGTAGAGCTCGCGGATCCGCTCGACAACCTCGTCGCCCCGGGGCACGATGGCGTCGGGCCCGAGGGAGCGCACCAGTTCCTCGTCCTTCTCGGCGGCGTCGGCGATGACGGCCAGTCCGTCGGCCTTGGCGAGCTGGATCAGGTAGCCGCCCAGCGCTCCGGCAGCGCCGGTCACGGCCAGCACCCCGCCGGGCGGGAGACCCAGCAGGTCCAGCGCGTGGCGCGCCGTCATGCCGTTCATGGGCAGGGTGGCGGCTTCGGCGTCGTTCGCCTCGCGCGGCGCGCGGACGACCGAGCCGACGGGCAGGACGATCTCTTCGCGGTAGGCGCCGTGCTCGCCGTGGGGCACGACGATGCCGATGACGCGGTCGCCCTCGGCCAGATCGGTCTCGGTGTCCGGGCCGACCTCGACCACGGAACCAGCGATGTCCATGCCGGGGACGATGCCGGCGATGCCCTGGTCGCTGCCGTCGCGGGGCGGCATGCTGCGCTTGCCGGTGTCGGTGGGGTTGACGGTCGCGGCGGTGACGCGGACCCGCACCTGGCCGGGGCCGAGGTCCTCGGCCGGGACGTCGATCTCGTGGAGGACCTCGGGCCCTCCGTGCTCGGTTACTCCGATGGCTCTCATAAGTCCTGGGTATCACGGGTGCGCGAGGTCGCGCACGGGGCGTGAGGGAAGAGATATCCCGCGGCGACGAGACGGCGCAGGCAACGGGCGGGCGTCACGAGTCAGCGGGCCACGGACCGTCCGGTCCTCGAGCCTGCCCCGGTGCACGAACGGCGTGCCTCAGCTTTCGCCGCGGCGCCCGCTCTGGTGCCGCACCGGCCGGGCGACGCGCGCCGGTCCCGCGGCTCGGCTGGACGTGCCGGTCTCGCGCAGCCGCAGCAGTGCCTCGCGCAGATACGGCATCGCATACTCCACCGCCCCGCGCCCGGCGGGCTGGATCAGCTCTTCCCTGATCAGGCGACTGCGATGGACGTTCTGGTTGTTCACGTTCAAGCCCATCCGCGCCGCGATCTCCGAGACCTGGGACGGCCCCTCGTCCTCGATCATGGCGTAGAGGTACTCGAGTTTGCGGCCGGTGATGTCGCGCAGCGCCGGGCCGTGGACGTTGTAGATCATCGCGTCGATCGTCGGCTCCCGCGCACCCTCGACGTCCTCGATCTCGATCACGTCGGCCTCGCCGCTGCGCTGCCACGCGTGCGATCCCACCACCTGCATCAGATAGGGGTAGCCCCGTGAGATCTGGCCGGCCCGCACGGCGGCCTCGGGGGTGATGGACTTCGCGGTGTCCGAGACGGTCAGGCGGATGACCTCGGCCGCGGTTCCCTCGTCCACGCTCCCCACTTCGACCTTGTGGGCACGGCGCAGGAACGTGGTGCGCGGGTGGGCCAGCAGCTCGTCGACCCCGGCGCGGATCCCCGCGGCGACGAAGCCGACGGCGTAGCCGCGTCCGATGAGGTCCTGCATGTGCTGGGCGATCTCGTGGAGCTGGTCGCGATCAGCGGACTGGACCTCATCGATGCTGACCACGAGCCCGCCGCCCTCCTCGGTCAGCAGCTCGGCGAGCCGCTCCAGCAGCCGCCCCAGGGGGACGGCCTCGCCGTCATAGCGGTCGATGAGCTCGCCACCGGCACCGGCGCGCGCCCCGAAGGCGCCGACGGTCGCGGACGTCGGCCGGATCGACTCGGCTTCGGGATCGGTCTCCCGCAGCAGGTCCACGGTGGCACCTCGCAGCTCCTCGACCATGGACGTCGAGGAGGTGTGCAGGATGATGGTGCGCCAGCCGGCGAGGTCGGCGACGTCGTGCATCTGCGTCAGCAGCACCGTCTTGCCGACGCCCCGGGCGCCCGAGATCAGCACGGAGCGCTCGCCCACCGAGCGGCGGCCGGCGAGCGCCTCACCGAAGTCCTCCAGCGGCGAGCCCTGCATCGCCAGTACGCGCGGGGTGAGCCCGAATCCCGGTGTGAACGGATTGCTGTCCATGCGCGCCCTCCCGAATCGTCGAGCGCCACGCTAGCCCATGCGGTTTATGTCCGGTTACACAGTCACGACTGTTATAGACTGTTATACACCAACGGCCAGCAGCGATCCGCCCGCCAGAGCCGCAGTCCGTCACCCTCCCCGTCCGTCGTCGCCCCTGCCGCGGCGCTCATCGAGGTCGTGGGAGCGACCGCCCCGTCCCCGCCCACGCCCGCCTCCAGCAGAGCCTGACAGGCGCGCCAGCATACGATCGCCCCATGGAGCCGACACCTTCCCCCACGCCGTCCTCCGCACCGAGAGCGAGCGCTGCCCCCGCCTCGCCCGGGAGCGAGGGACGCCTCGCCTACATCGACGCAACCGCCGGCATCGCCGGGGACATGCTGCTGGGCGCCCTGGTCGATGCGGGTGCGGATCTCGAGGCCGTGCAGCGGGTGCTCGACGCCCTGATCCCGGGTTCGGTGCGTCTGGCGAGCCGCTCCGTGGACCGGGGTGGCCAGCGTGCGGTGAAGGTCGACGTCGACGTGCTGGTCGAGAATCCTCCGCACCGCACGTGGGCGTCGATCCGCGCCCTGCTGGAGGGCGCTCGAGCCCGCGAGGACGTCCCGGGGCGCACGATCGACCTGGCCCTGAACGTGTTCGGGCGCCTGGCCGAGGCCGAGGGGAACACCCACGGGGTCCCGGCCGACGACGTCCACTTCCACGAGGTCGGCGCCCTGGATTCTCTGGCCGACGTGATCGGCGCCTGTGAGGCGTGGCGGCAGCTGGGCATCACCGAGGGCGCAGGCAGCACGATCGCCGTCGGCAGCGGACGCATCCGTGCAGCGCACGGCGATATCCCGGTGCCGGTACCGGCCGTGGTGCAGCTCGCGGTGGGGTGGCCGACGGTAGCAGGCGAGATGCTGCCGGCGCGGGGGCACTCCCATGGGAACGGCCACGATCACGGGCACGACCACGAGCCAGGCCACGGGCACCACAGCGACCACGGGCACCTTCACGCCCACGCCCACGCCGACGCCGACGCCGACGACAATGACGGCGACCACGCCGATCACCAGGCGCATTCCGGGGATTCGTCTGCCGCTCCCCCGGTCCCCGAGCACGTCGCCGGCGGCCCCCACGAGCACGGCGGTCGCCGCGTCCCGCCGGGCGTCGCGCCCGGCATCGGCGAGCTCGCCACCCCCACCGGCGTGGCCCTCCTGCGCGGCCTGGCCCCGACCTCCGGTCCCCAGCCGACCCTGATCAGCGAAGCGGTCGGTATCGGGGCGGGCACGAAGGACACTCCCGGACGTCCCAACGTCGTCCGGGTGCTCGTCGGCAGGCCGGTCTCCGAGCTCCCCGCCCCGGAGACCATAGGCCTCGGAGACGCTCACGACACCCCGACGTCGGCCCTCCAGCTCGAGGCCAACGTCGATGACCTCGATCCGCGGCTGTGGCCCGGCGTGATCGACGACCTGCTCGAGCACGGCGCGCTCGACGCCTGGCTGACCCCCGTCGTCATGAAGCGCGGCCGCCCCGGGGTCACCGTCCATGCCCTGGTCAGGGAGGAAAGCGCCGGGAAGACGGCTGAGCTGATGATGGACCGCACCGGCACGCTCGGGGTGCGCAGACACCGGGTCGAGCGCGTGATCCGCACCCGGGAGTTCACCGAGGTGGAGGTGCGCGGGCAGCGCATCGCGGTGAAGGTCGCCCGCGATGCGGACGGCACCGTAGCCCGCCGCGAACCCGAGTTCCGGGACGTCGCCGCGGCCGCTCGGGTGCTGGGGATGAGCGAGCGCGCGATGCTCGATCTGGCACGGGAATCCGCGGCCGGCCTGACGGACGGCGATTCGTGACGGATACTGAGGTGGGACCACCGACGCCCCAGGAGGACACCATGGTTGCCCTGACCGACGTGACCACGAAGGCCATCGACGAAGCGAGGGCGGCCGAGAACGGTCGCCACGCCGAGATTCTCATCAATGACGGTCTGCTCCGCCAGACGGTCATCGCCCTGACCAAGGGCACCGTGCTGCCCGAGCACAACTCCCCGCCGGCCGCGTCCATCCAGGTGCTCGGCGGTGCGCTGCGCGTGACCGGGGACGAGCCGGTGGTTCTGGAGAACGGGATCATCGGGGCGCTCGCGCACCAGCGGCACTCGGTCGAAGCGCTCGAGGACTCGGTGTTCCTGCTGACCGCAGTGGTCAGCGTGCCCGGCACCGACAGCTACGGCGGCCCCGGCTCACGCACCGGCGAGGTGCCCAAGGTCGAGGCCGAACCGCCCAGCGACGCGGAGCAGGCCGCGCAGCTGCGTGAGACGGACCAGCAGACCGGCGGCGGCCGCATCGACGGCTGATCCTGCCCGCCCGCACGATCGATCCCGCCGACTACTGGCGCGTCAGCGGGTGCCGTTGCCATATAGCGATCGGCACCCGCTATGTCGCCAGTACCCGGCCACGGTCGCCGGCGCCGGCCGTGTCAGGCGGCCACGCGGGAGTCGTCGCGGATCTGGCCGACCAGCTCCTCGAGCATGTCCTCCAGCGTGACGATGCCGATGACCTCGCCGTTCTCGTCGGTCGCCGCCCCCAGGTGCGCCCCGGAATCCTGCATCACGGTCAGAGCCTGGCGCAGCGGCTCGTCGGCTCCGACGAAGGGCAGGGCGCGGATGCGCTCGGCCGGGATCGGGTCCTCGCGGTGCTCGGCCATCGAGTCGAGCAGGTCCTTGATGTGGACGTAGCCGGTCAGGCGCCCGTCGGCGGACTGCACCGGGAACCGGGAGAAGCCCTCCACAGCGGCGGCCTCGGCGGCCGCCGCGGTGACGCCCTCGGGGAGAGTGGAGACCTTCTCCAGGGGGATGACGAGGTTGACGACGCTGCGGGCTTCGAAGGTCAGCGCGCCCAGCAGCAGGGCCTCGTCGTTGTCCTCCAGCAGCCCGCCCTGGCGGGATTCGCTGACCATCGCCGCCACCTCGTTGCGCGTGAACACGCTGGTCACCTCCTCCTTCGGGGTGACGCCGAGGATGCGCAGCACCACGTTGCCGATGCCGTTGAGCAGCCACAGCAGAGGCCGCAGCACGGTGACGATGCCCATCAGCAGCGGAGCGAGGATCAGCGCCATCCGCTCCGGGCCGGCCAGGGCGATGTTCTTGGGCACCATCTCGCCGAAGACGACGTGGAGGTAGGTGACCAGGGACAGCGCGATCACGAAGGCGATCGGGTGGGTCAGTGCGCCGGGCACGCCGACCGCCTCGAAGGGCACCTCGAGCAGGTGGGCAATGGCCGGTTCGCTGATGGCGCCGAGAGCCAGGGAGCACACGGTGATGCCCATCTGGGCCCCGGCCATCATCAGCGAGACCTGCTCCATCGCGGAGATGGTGATCCTCGCAGCCCGATTGCCGTCGAGGGCCTTGGGTTCGATCACGGAGCGCCGGGCCGAGATCAGGGCGAACTCGGCGCCGACGAAGAACGCATTCAGCGCCAGCAGCACGAGGGTGAGGGAGATGCCGAGCCAGGTGCTCATCGGGTCACCTCCTGTGTGCGGTGCCGGGCGACCTTCTCGGGCTCATCGTGCTCCGCGGCTCGGTGTTCCAGGGCGCGGGAATCGACAGCCGGGCCATCCTCGCCCGCGCCGTCGTTCGCCTCGTCGTCCTCGTCCTCGTCCTCGGCAGCCGGTTCGACCTTCACGTGGACTGTCTCGATCCTCAGACCGTCGACCTCGGTGACCTGAATCCGCAGTCGGGCCGGGTCCTCGCCGGGGGCGGGGTCGGTGTCCACGACGATCTCGTCGCCGACCTCCGCGAGCCTGCCCAGCTCCAGGGTGACCAGGCCGCCGAGGGTGTCGTAGTCCTCGTGCTCGGGCACCGTGACCCCGAGGCGCTCGGTGGCCTCGTCGGGCCGCATGCGCGCATCGAGGTCCCAGGAGCCGTCGGGCTCGGGGGTGTCGTCCATCTCCTCGTCGTGCTCGTCGCGCACCTCGCCGACGATCTCCTCGACCAGGTCCTCGAGCGTGATCAGCCCGGCGTAGTCGCCGAACTCATCGACGACCACGGCCATCTGCAGCCCGCCGGAGCGCAGGGTGTCCATGAGGTCGTCCAGCGGGACCGTGTCCGGCACGAACGTCACGTGGCCCATCACCGCGTCGACGCGGGTGGTGGGGCGCTCGTCGAAGGGGACGGCCAGGCCGTGACGGATGTGCGCCACCCCGACCACCTCGTTCTCATCGGTCAGGACCGGGAAGCGGGAGTGGCCCGTGGTGCGCGCCAGCTCCAGCAGGTCCACGACGGTGTCGTCGATGTCCAGGGCGTCCATGCGCCCGCGCGGGACCATCGCGTCGTGGGCGCGGCGGTCGCCGAAGGCGAGCGTGCGCTGGACCAGGCTGGCGGTCTCCTCGGCGAGGGCGCCCTCGTCGGCCGATCGCTTGACCAGCACCGAGAGCTCCTCGGCGCTGCGGGCAGAGCCGAGCTCCTCCTGGGGTTCGACGCCGAGCGCCCGGACCACGGCGTTCGCGTTGCCGTTGAACAGCCGGATGGGCAGCGAGAAGATCGTGGTGAACAGGCGCTGGAAGCCGACCACCAGCTTCGCCGTGCGCAGCGGCTCGGCGATCGCGAGGTTCTTGGGCACCAGCTCGCCGAAGATCATGGTCATGCCCGTGGCCAGGACCAGGGCCAGCGCGACCGAGACCGAGCGGGCCCCGACCTCGCTGAGCCCGGCGCCCACCAGGGGCGGGCCGACCAGCTGGGCGATCGCGGGTTCGGCGAGGAAGCCGATCCCGAGGTTGGTGACGGTGATGCCGAGCTGGGCGCCGGAGAGCTGCGTGGAGAGGGTCTTCATCCCCCGCAGAACGCCGACGGCGCGCTTGTCGCCGGCTTCGGCGGCTGCTTCGACGTCGTTGCGGTTGGCGGTGATCAGGGAGAACTCGGCGGCGACGAAACCGCCGCAGGCGATGACGAGCAGCAGCCCGGCGCCGAGCGAGAGGAGAGGACCGATCAGGTCCATCGGCGGATCCCCCCGCGGAAAGTCTGTGTGCTCAGGCCCGAAGGCCTTCGACTGTCACTAGGGGCGTCGCTGGCGGCGCTCATGATCTCCTGGTGCTCCTCGGTTCCGCCCCGGCTCTCGGAGTGGAATGAGGGAATGCTACAACCCGCACGGGCGCGGCGGGAGGGATGTGGAGAGCGAGGTTCGACGCGGAGGGGCGGACGTCGCGCTCACCGGTCGTCGGCCGCGGACCGCGTGCGCTCGTCGGCCCGCTGCCGGACGAAGCTCGCGATCGCTCGCAATTCCACCTCATCGACCGCGTGACCGAGCTGAGGGCGATGCACCTCGTCGAGCCGGGTGTGGGCGCTCATGAACTCCCGTACCTGGTCCACGCGCTGCGGATCGAACAAGGGGTCCAGGCCGCCGTGGCCCCACAGCGCGGGCGGGCGCACCTCGGCGAGCGCGGCATCCCCCGGCATGGGCGCGGGGAACGGCGCTCCGGAGAGCTGAACGATCCAGTCCAGCGCCCGGGGATCGCGGCGCAGCAGCTGCAGGGCGAGCATTGCGCCCTGGGAGAAACCGATGGCACCGACGACGGGGGCGCTCTGCGCGGAGATCCAGGTCTCGACGGCGGCGGCCGACGTCTGCAGCGATTCCGGGCGCTGAAAGTCGATGCTCGCATCCAGCCAGGCGTAGCCCTGGACGTAGCGGTGGATGCCGCGCAGGGAGGCGTAGGTGAACTGGGGCGCCAGCGACGGGGCGAGACCGGCGAGGTCGTGCTCGTGGCTGCCCAGGCCGTGCAGCAGCAGCACGATCGGGAGGTTCTGCTCGGGCCGCGAGGTGCGCGCCGGCTCAGGAGCGGATGACCACACCACGGCGGAGTCGTCGATGGACTCCGAGATCAGCTCGACCGGAGGGTTCTGCGGCGGGGTGCTCATGCATGCAGGCTAATCACTCGCGCGCTGCGGTCGCGCATGAGGACCGGCTGGAGAGTGGCGTCGGACGGAGAAGGTCCGGAACGGGCGGTACCGGAGCGAGGAGTGCCGAGAGGACGGCACAGGTCTCCGGGCAGGGGCAGACCCGCAGGTTGCGCCTGAGCGCTGGTCGGATGGACGAGGTCCGACCCCTGCGGGTCCGGGCAGCTCGGTGGAATTCGCTGCGGGTCCGTCGATCTGATGTCCCGCCGTGGCGGGTCAGGTCGATGGTCGCCTCAGCGGCGAGCCACCTCACATGTCCGATAAGACTTCATTCTTCGGACCACCTCCTTTCCTGTGTCCACTCAACGTACGACCGCCTCCCTCAGGCACGCAACGGATTATTCGCAGCGCGAAGTCCCTGCGCCGCGGACCGTCCGAGCCGCGAGTTCTCGGAGGCCGAGGCCCGCGCAGTCCGCCACGATCTGCGCAGCTTCGGCACCTCCGTGAGCCCGGGATCCGCGACCTTGTGGGAATGCCGGATGGTTACCAACAGGTTCACGGATGTCGCGCAGGCCCTCGAGGTCTCGCGCCGCGTCGCCTCGCGTCTGCTACGGCATGTCGGTGGTGTGACCGCTGTGCGACCGGGCGCTCGGGGGCGGGAACGATACGCGATCGTCGTGCTCGGGGCCGGGAACGGCGGGCGGGCACGGTACGCCATCGTCGCGCTCGGGGGCGGTCGGTGGCATCGGCGGCTGGAGCGGGTCCTGGGCAGCAGAGACGGGGCGCACCCGGATGGATGCGCCCCGTCTCCGTTCAGGTGTGCTCGCCGATCACGCGAGCGGTGGTGGCCTCAGACCTGCGGGCCGGGCTGCGGCGGAACGCTGGTCCCTGCCGGGCCCGTCCCTGCCGGACCACCCTGGCTGGGTCCACCCTGGCCGGGTCCACCCTGGCCCGGTCCGCCCTGGCCCGGCGCGGAGGAGCCGGCACCGGCGGTGGGCGGGTTCTGCTCGAGCTTCTCGAGCTGACGAGCGGCGGCGTCGCGGCCGCCGAGGCCGAAGGCGAGCACCGCGGCAGCGGCGGCGCCGATCACCAGGGCACCGAAGGCCATCGCGATGATCGAGTCGGCCACGCCCATGGACTGCAGGCCCATGGCGGTGAACAGGATGATGATCGCCCACTTCACGATGGTCGCGGCCGTGCCCGAGAGCAGCTTCGCCACGATCGTGGCGATGAAGAAGCCGGCGGCGATGATCGCGGCCCCGAACAGGACGCTGCCGCCGAGCTCGAGGATCTCGCTGAGCAGGGCGGTGATCTGCGGGAAGCCCAGCACCTGGGCACCCATCACGGCGAAGAACAGCACCACGGCGATCTCGATGATGCGCAGCACCGTCGGGGTCGCGGAGGTTCCGGGCGAGAGGACCTCGTGCTTCTGCAGCCAGCCGTCGATGCCCGATCCTTCGAGGATCGGACGGAACAGGCCGGTCGCGAAGCGGGCGATGAGCACGCCGATTCCCACCAGCGCAGCCGCGGCGATGATGTTCGGGATCGCCGTGAAGACGTCGCTGAGCATCTGCGAGGCCGGATCGGAGATCGAGGCGATCCCGAGGATCTGCAGCGCGGCGATCGACACCACGATCATGATCAGGGCGAACACCACCGAGGCGATGATCTCGGGAACGTTGGCGCCCGAGCTGGCCTGCTGTCCCGGCCGGCCCTGCTGCGGCGGCTGTCCCTGCTGCGGCGGCTGTCCCGGCTGGCCTGCCTGCGCAGCGGCGCCCTGGGGCGCGCCCTGCGCCCGGGCCGCGGAGCCGTCGGCGGAGGTGATGCCACCGGTCGCCTTCTGGAAGCCCGCCTGGGCGGTGCCCAGCAGCTTGCCGAAGTCCACGGTGCTCAGTGCCGTCACGATGAGCGCGCGCACGATCTTGGCGATCGTCAGGCCGATGATGAAGACGAAGACCGCGCCGATGATGTTGGGGATGAAGCTGAGGCCCTGCTCCAGCATCGCCGTCACCGGCGAGAGGACCTGGGAGAGCTGGAAGATGCCGAGGATGATGATCAGGCCCAGCAGCCACACGATCATCGAGGCGATCGTGCCCAGGGAATTGCCCAGGCCCTCGCCGTTGACACCGGGCCTCCGCAGGGCGGGGATCCTCTGGGTCAGTTTCGCGACGCCGGCCTTGGCCAGCATGGCCAAGATCGCGGTGACGACCAGGATGACGACGGCGGCAAGGATCTTCAGTCCCAGCCCCGCTCAATCGACGGACGATAAGAAATCCACGGTGTCCTCCGGGAATCGGGAAGCAGTTGTGCACATCGACCGCGACCGGCGAGCGGGTCACCGGTCCCGAATCGATCGAAGAATCCTCACGGGCTCTTCACAGGTAGCATGGGGCATCCTGAGAGGTTCGTCCATCATCGCAGGTCACGACGGTCCCTGCGTGTCGTCCGTCACACCGGGCGTTCAGGCTCCCGGGTCGGTGAACTCCTGATTGAACTCTGTGGTGTCGGGGTCGGCTGCCACCGTGTCGGCGTCGGAGCCGGCCAGCTGACTGGTCTCGTCGGGCCCGTCACCGTCGGTGACCATCTCGTCGCCCTCGCGGTTGCCCTGCTCGGCCGCCGCGTACTCCTCGAGCCCGCGGTCCTGTGTGGCGTCGTAGCGGAAGCCGTCCGTGTTGCGTGAATCTCCGCCCTCGGCGGCGACCCGGTCGGTCTCCAGGGCGTCGTCGATGCTGGGCTCGCCGGGCGCCTCGTCGCCCGCCCGGGCGTATTCGTCCTGGCTCGTCTCGACGGTCTCCTCGAGCTCGAGGTCCTCGTCCGGGTCCACAGCGATGTTCTCGGCCGTCTCCTGCGCCGGGTCCAGGGCAGCGTCCTCCGCCGCGTCCTGGGCGGGGTCGACGGGGGCATCGTCCTCGGCCGGGTCCGCCTCGGGTTCCAGAGCGGGATCCTGGGTCGGCCCCAGCGCCGGGTCCTGCTCGGGGTCGACGGCGGGGTCGGGGTCCGGGGCGGTGGCCGGATCCTGCGTCGGGTCGGGGGTGAAGTCACCGGTCTGGGTCATGGGATGCCTCCTGGGCTGTCAGGGCTGACGGGGCCACGATGCTGGGCGGAGCGAGCCGGCCGACCTCGACGGAGCGAGCCGGCCGGACTCGATGGGGCGACAGGCTACGTCGAGGCCGCCCGGGAGTGCACCCGAGCGGCCTCGGTCAGGCGGGGCGGACGAGCGGACCGCGCGGTCATGCAGACTCGCGGCCTTCGCGGCCCGCGGCTCAGCTGAGCGCGTCGACGATGGCCTTGTTGAACGCGTCCAGGTCATCCGGCGTGCGGGAGGTGATCAGCCGGAAGCCCTTGGACTCATCGACCACGACCTCCTGGTCGCTCCAGTTGCCGCCGGCGTTGACCAGGTCGGTGCGGATGGTCGGGACCGAGGTGACGTCACGGCCCTCGACCAGGCCGGTGTCCACCAGCAGCCAGGGGGCGTGGCAGATCGCGGCGACGGGCTTGCCGTCGGAGGCGAACGAGCGCACCAGGGACTGCGCGGTCTCGTCGGTGCGCACGGTGTCGCCGTTGATCGTGCCGCCGGGCAGCACGATCGCGTCGAAGTCGGAGGCGTTGACGGAGTCCGTGGTGGCGTCGACGGGGACCTCCGGGCCGAATTCCTTGTCGGCCTTCATGGTGGTCACGGCGCCCTGCTTCGGCGCGGCCACGGTCACCTCGGCGCCGGCCTCCCGCAGAGCATCCAGCGGGCGCTGGAGCTCGTCGGCCTCGGTACCGAAGTTGCTGGTCAGGATAAGGACCTTACGGCCGTTCAGGGCAGTGCTCATGGTGCTGTCCTTCCCTCGTGCTTCCCGAAATGTCGCGGCGGCGAGGGCCCGGCAACCGGCTCCCTGCGGAGTGCTGCGGCGCCGGGTCCGCCTCGGGATCGACCGTAGCAAAATGCCCCTCCAGCGCCCCGACCGATCGGACGAGCGTGAGGCGCCGCCACGACGGGATGCCGCAGCGCTCAGCCTCTCCGTGCTCTGAGGTCCCCCGGCCCTGAGGTGGTCTCAGGTACGCCAGCCCTGAACTGCGGCCCCGGAGCCCGCGACCTCAGGTTCCGCAGAAGGTCATGAAATCCGCGCCGCCGTCGCCGGGGCCTTCCAGCTCCTCGAGGCCCGCGCGACGATCAAAGGGCCGACGGACGGCCTCCAGCAGGGTCCGCACCGGGTCGAGGTCACCCAGGTGCGCGGCACGCAGCGCCGAGTCCAGATGCACGTTGCGGGGGATGTAGACGGGGTTGTGCTGTTCCATCGCCGCGCGGGCGGCATCGGCCGCCTCCCCGTTGCCACGCAGCTCCAGCAGGCGCCGGTGCCAGTCCTCGAAGGGCGCCCGGTCCTGGAACAGCTCCGCCGCGCGGCCGTCGGTGAGTGCGCGGAAGAAGCCGGTGTGGTCCACGTGCTGCTGCTCGAGCAGCGTGAACAGGTCCGCACCGAGGGCACGGACCACATCGGGCGGGGCCGCAGCCGGGATGCCGAGCTTGGCAGCGAGGCCGCGGGCGTAGGCGTCGAGGTAGTGGGGCTCGAACCGCTCGAGCACGGCGGTGGCGGCCTCGACCGCGGCGTTCGGGTTCTCCGGATCGATGAGCGGGACCAGGGTCTCGGCGAAGCGAGAGAGGTTCCACAGGGCGATGCCGGGCTGATTGGCGTAGGCGTACCGGCCGCCCCGGTCGATCGAGCTGAACACGGCGCCGCGGCGATGCTCGTCGAGGAAGGCGCAGGGGCCGTAGTCGATGCCCTCGCCGGACAGCGCCATGTTGTCGGTGTTCATCACGCCGTGGACGAAGCCGGTCAGCATCCATTGCGCGACCAGCTCGGCCTGGGCCCCTGCCACGTGCTCGAGGAGGGCGAGCACCGGGTTCTCGGCGTCGCGGGCGGCAGGGTGGTGGCGATCGATGCTGTGCTCGGCGAGCGCCCGGCGCACGTCGAGGTCGTGGTGCCAGGTGGCGAACTCGAACGTGCCCACGCGCAGATGGCTCGCGGCCACGCGCACCAGCATCGCCCCCGGCTCGGGGGTGACGCCCTGGCGGGGCGCGATGGACTCTCCGGTGGTGAGCACGGCGAGCGCGCGCGTCGTGGGAAGGCCCAGGGCGTGGAGGGATTCGCCGACGACGGCCTCGCGGAGCATCGGGCCGAGCGGGGCCTTGCCGTCCCCGGCGCGCGCGAAGGGCGTGGGTCCGGAGCCCTTGAGATGGAGGTCCCGGCGCCTGCCCGAAGCATCGAGGACGTCGCCGAGCAGCACGGCGCGGCCGTCTCCCAGCTGCGGGTTCGGGGAGCCGAACTGATGACCGGCGTAGGCCTGGGCGGTGGTGAAGGGATGCTCGGGAGCCGGCGCACCGGCGGGCAGGGGCCTTCCGGCCTCATCGAGCTGCCCGGTCAGCAGCCCGATCCCCGCCTCGCCGCGCAGCCAGGCCGGGTCATAGCCGAGGTCTGCGGCGAGGTCCTCGTTCACCCAGGCGATCTCCGGTGACGGCGGCGTCTGCGCCTGCCACGGGACCGACAGGGCGGGCACCGCGGCGGCATAGGCCTGGTGCAGCTGCGGGCCGCGGGGCTGCACGGGCTCCGTGCTCTCCATACCATCGCCTCCTCCCGGTCGACGTCCCCGGCCACGCTACCGCTCCCACCCCCGGCCTTGACAGGAGGGTGATCGAGCGGCGAGGCTTGCCGAACCATTCTGAAACCCGGTTTCACAAGCCTCGCCGGGCCCTCGTCGCAGCCCCGCCCTCGCCGGCGTCGGACCGCGGACGGGTCGGATCACCGAAGGGACGCCGCATGGCACATGCCGACCGCGCCGCGCTCGCGGTGCGCCAGGCCAATTCGCGCGAGTGCCTGCTCGCCCTGCGCGAGGCCGCCGCCCCGCTCGCGCTGGCCGAGATCGCCTCCCGCACGGGCCTGTCCCGCCCCACGGTCGCCAGCGTCCTGCAGGAGCTCGAGGGCGCCGGGTCCGTGCAGCCGGCTGCCCCGGCCGAGCCCGGTCAGCCCGGCCGGCCCGCGCGCCGCTATGCCTTCCGGCCGGCCGCCGCGACCGCCGCCGCGGTCGACATCGGCTCGCACTCGGTCCGCTGCCTGCTGGCAGACGCCTCCGGTCAGATCCTCATGGAGCGCACGGTGGCCGCCGAGGACGGCTCGCGCCTGCCGGCCGCGGTCGAGGCGATCCGTTCCACCGGCCACCGCCCCAGCTCGGTCGCGGTCGCCGTCCCCGGCATCCTCGCCGCCGACGGCCGCCTCGCGCAGAGCCTCGCCCTGCCCGACCTCGTCGGCATCGACGTCGCCGACGAGCTCGAACAGCAGCTGGAGTGCCCGGTGGTGGTCGAGAACGACATCAAGCTCGCCGCGTATGCGGAACGGCATCTCGGCCCGCCGGCGGACAGCATCGCCTTCGTCCAGATCGGGCATCGCATCTCGGTGGCGCTGATCGTCGAGGGAGTGATCCTCCAGGGCAGCCATCGGCTGGCCGGTGAACTCGGCATCCAGCGCGGCATGCGCTGGACCGAGAGCTCCCGCCGCGGCCGGCTGACCTGGTCGACCGGTGAGGACGCCCGGCCCCTGTTCGAGCGCGCCGCGGCGGGAGATGCCGCCGCGGAGCAGGAGATCGACGCCTTCTGCGCCGAGATCGCCCCTCGACTGGTGACCGTTCTGCTCTCGATCGACCCCGAGCTGGTCGTCGTCGGCGGCGGCGTCTCCCGTGCCGGAGACACGCTGCTCGACCCCCTCCGCCGCCACATCCACCACCTGCTCATGGCGCCGGAGCGGCCCGACGTGGTCGCCGCGCGCCTGACCACCGACGGCTCCCTGGTCGGAGCGCTCGGGCGGGCCTTCGAGCACGGCTCGACGCGCCTGGTGGGGGTGCCCGACGTGCCGCCCCCGTGGACCCGCTTCCTCGCCCCAGCTCCTGACACAGCTCCCGCCCCTGCCCCTGCCCCTGCCCCTGCCCCTGCCACTGCCCCGACAGAAGGATGACTCCGTGACCTCCGATCTCACCCTCGGCTTCAGCTCCTACAGCTTCCACGCGAAACTCAGCACCGGGGAGATGACCCTGCCCCAGGTGATCGACTGGGTCGCCGCGAGCGAGGGCGAGCACCTGGAGCTGGCCGCGCTCAGCGACGCCGCAGACTCCCCCATCCCGAGCATCGGGTACGACGGCGCCGCCGTGGATCGGATCCGCACCACCGCGGACGGCGCGGGCGTGACGCTGTCCACCCTGGCGATCGGCGCCGACTTCGTCACCGAGGATCCGGCCGAGCTCGCCACCCGCGTCGCCCGGGTGAAGGCCTACGTCGACCTCGCCGACCGTCTCGGCATCCGCCAGCTGCGCCACGACGTCGCCCCGCACGCCCCGGTTCCGGGCGACGACACGCCCGTCTTCGAGCGGGCTCTCCACTCGATCGTGGCCGCGAGCAAGGAGATCGCGCAGTACGCCGCGGCCAAGGGCATCACCACCAGCCTCGAGAACCACGGCTTCTTCGTGCAGGCCGCCGACCGGGTGCGCCGGATCATCCACGCCGTCGACGAGCCCAACTTCCGCACCACGCTGGATGTGGGCAACTTCGTGTGCGTCGACGAGGCTCCCGAGGTCTCCGTCGCCCAGAACCTGCCCTACGCGATGGTCGTCCACTTCAAGGACTTCTACATCCGCCCGACCGATGCCGATCCCGGCGAGGGCTGGTTCCGCAGCCGCGGCGGCAAGCACCTGCGCGGAGCCGTCGTCGGCAACGGCGACCTCGACCTGCCCGCCATCGCGCGCGCCATCAAGGACTCCGACTACCGCGGCTACGCCTCGATCGAGTTCGAGGGCTGGGAGGACTGCCTGCTCGGCGCCTCCCGCGGGCTCGCCAATGCCCGTCGGCTGCTCGAGAACGCCTGACCTCCTCCCACCCCGCACCACTCATCGGCCCCGGCCAGAAGGACCACCCCACCATGACGAAGTTCCGCATCGGCGTGATCGGCGCCGGCAGCATCGCCCGCTTCCATCTCGACGCGTACGCCGCGAACCCGGACGTCGAACTGATCGCGATCAGCGACGTGAACCTCGAACGCGCTCGCTCCGTCGCCGACCGCTACGGCGCCCCGCGCGCCTACGCCGACCCTCACGAGCTGCTGGCCGACGCCGAGATCGACGGCGTGAGCATCTGCACCTGGAACAACTCCCACGCCACCTGGGCCATCGCCGCGATCGAGGCCGGCAAGCACGTGCTGGTGGAGAAGCCCATCGCCCGCACCCTCGCCGAGGCACTGGAGATCCAGAAGGCCGTCGAGGCCTCCGACCGCGTGGTGCAGGTGGGCTTCGTGCGTCGCCACTCCCCCAACTGCCAGGTGCTGAAGTCCTTCATCGACGCCGGCGAACTGGGCGAGATCTACTACGCCAAGGCCAGCTGCATCCGCCGCATGGGCAACCCCGGCGGCTGGTTCGCGGACAAGGAGATCGCCGGCGGCGGCCCGCTGCTGGACATCGGCATCCACGTGCTGGACCTGTGCTGGTACCTCATGGGCAGCCCCAAGGCGGTCTCCGTCAGCGGCAACACCTACGACCACCTGGGCAACCGGGCCAACATCACCACGATGCCGCGCTACCAGGTCTCCGACTACGACCCGACGAAGAACAGCGTCGAGGACATGGCCAACGCCGTGATCCGCTTCGAGAACGGCTCCTCGCTGCTGCTGGACTGCTCCTACTCGCTGCACGCCACCAAGGACTCCCTGGACGTGTCCGTCTACGGCGACAAGGGCGGCGCCGATCTGGAGCCGGATCTGCACATCGCCACCGAGATGCACGACTCGGTGGTCAACATCGCCCCGCAGATCTCCTCGGGCACGTTCGAGATGGGCCCGGGCTTCGCCCACGAGATCGCGAACTTCGTCGATGCCGGCCTGGGCCGCGCCGAGAGCGTCGCCCCCGCGTGGCACGGCGTGGAGATCGTGCGGATCCTGGAGGCGATCTACGAGTCCGCGCAGTCCGGCCGGGAGGTCTCGCTGGTCTGAGCCGGATTCCGTCGGGTCCCGGCGCACCTGAAGGAGGGCGCCGAGCGGCAGCTGCCGCTCGGTGCCCTCTCTCGTGGCCCGTGCGACGCCCCGACCTCATGAGCGGGCCTGCTCCCAGCCGTTGACAATGTGACCTGCGACACGGAACCTGAGGTGGTGCGGCTCGTCCCCGACGTGACGGAGCGTCGGGAGGCCGCCCACCGGCAAGGAGGCCGTTCATGTCCACCAATCGCGCTGTCGCCTACCAGGGTCCCGGCAAGGTCGAGGTCATCGACACCGAGTACCCCACCTTCGAGCTGAAGGACGGGCCCGGGGTCAACCCCGACAACGTCGGCCGCCAGCTCCCCCATGCGGCGATCCTCAAAGTCGTCACCACCAATATCTGCGGCTCCGATCAGCACATGGTCCGCGGCCGGACCACCGCCCCGGAAGGCCTGGTGCTGGGCCACGAGATCACCGGTGAGGTCGTCGAGACCGGGCCCGGCGTGGAGTTCATCCAGAAGGGCGACCTGGTCTCGGTCCCCTTCAACATCTCCTGCGGGCGCTGCGTGATGTGCAAGACCCAGCGCACCGAGATCTGCCTGAACGTCAATCCCGACCGGCCCGGCAGCGCCTACGGGTATGTCGACATGGGCGGCTGGGTCGGCGGCCAGGCGGAGTACGCACTGGTTCCCTATGCCGACTGGAACCTGCTGAGGTTCCCCGACAAGGACCAGGCGATGGAGAAGATCCTCGACCTGACGATGCTCTCGGACATCTTCCCCACCGGGTACCACGGTGCCGTCACCGCCGGCGTCGGCCCGGGTTCGAGCGTGTACATCGCCGGCGCGGGCCCCGTCGGCACCGCAGCGGCCGTCGGTGCCCAGCTGCTCGGGGCGGCGGTCGTGATCGTCGCCGACATGAACGCGGAGCGACTGGCCAATGCCGCCTCGTTCGGCTGCGAGACCATCGACGTCTCCTCCGAGGATCCGCGCGAGGGGATCGCCCGCGTCCTCGGCCGGGAGGAGGTCGATGCGGGAGTGGACGCCGTGGGATTCGAGGCCCGCGGCCACGGCAAGGACGCCGGCGAGGCCCCGGCGACCGTGCTGAACACACTGATGAATGTGACCCGTGCCGGTGGCAGGCTCGGCATCCCGGGACTGTATGTCACGGGCGACCCCGGCGGCGTGGACGAGGCGGCCCAGGAGGGCTCGCTCTCGCTGCGGCTCGGGCTCGGCTGGGCCAAGGCGCTGTCCTTCACCACCGGCCAGTGCCCGGTGATGAAGTACCACCGTCAGCTCATGGAGGCGATCCTGCACGAGAAGGTGACGATCGCCGACGCCGTCAAGGCCACCGCGATCTCACTGGACGACGCCCCCAAGGGGTACGCCGACTTCGACGCGGGCGCGGCCCGGAAGTACGTCATCGATCCGCACGGGGTCACCGGGAAGGTCGAGTCGATCTGAGGAGTCGTGGGGAAGAACGTCGAGCTGACGTGGGCGGATCGGACTGAAGCGTCGAAAGAGGTTCACCCGCAGTCCACTCGGCGGGGCGACCACGCTCGCTAGCCTCTCGCCATGCCCTCCCCCGAGTCGTACGACGCCCCGCTGCCCTCGTCCCCCGCGTCCTCGTCGGCCCCGTCGTCGAGCGGCCGGTCCTCGCTGGCTCCGTCCTCGCTGCCTCGGTCCTCACGCGCCGGCTCCTCGGCCGTCACGGCGAGGCCGCTCGGCCGCCGCACGGTGCTCGGCGCCGCCGCGGTGTCCGCCGGGGCGGCCGGCTTGGCCTCCGCGGGCCTGACCACGGTCCGAGCCGACGCGGCGGGCCCCGCGCTGCCCGCGACCGGGGCGGGGGCGGAGGGACCGGCCGACGGGGAATCGCAGGTGTTCGCCGCTTTCCTCACCGACGTGCACATCGACTCGATCCCCCAGCAGCAGGAGGAGCACCTGCGCCTCGTGCTGGAGGACATCCGTGCCTCCGGTGCCCCGCTGCTGCTGCACGGCGGCGACCTCACCGAGTTCGGATCGAGCGGCGAGTACGAGACCTACCAGGACCTGCTGGGCCCTGACGCCGCCGAGATCACGCAGCACGTCGCGGGCAACCACGAGCTGCGCTGGGACCCGTCGGCCGGTCAGGAGTACCGCCGGCGGTTCCACGAGGGCTCACGCTCCTTCGATCATCTCGGCGTGCACGTGATCATGCTCGAGGCGGGCGCGCCCCTGCAGGAGGAGGCCCACGTCGATCCGGCCACCCTGGCGTGGCTGCGCGAGGACCTGCAGGCCGCCGGCACGATGCCCAGCATCCTGGTGATGCACTGGCCGCCGGGGGCCGACAACCACTACGTGCGGGCCGGCGATCAGCTGCTCTCGGTGCTCGCTGAGCACCCGGTGCGCCTGGTCCTGGCCGGGCACGTCCACCGCGAGGCCACGGTCACCGACAACGGGACGGTGCTGATCACCGGCCGTGCCATCAAGAACGAGCCCGTCCACTACCTGCTCACGCTGCGCGGCGGTCCCGAGCCGGAGACGCGCGAGATGCTCGTCGAGGCGATCACCCAGCCGGCTCCCGGGGCGGAGGGTGAACGCACCGTGGAGGAGATCGCGTCCATCCCGCTCCACCTCGGCACCGCCCGTGAGTCCGACGCCTTCCTGCAGGACGTCTCGGTGCATGTCTCCGGCGACACCGCGCAGGTCACCGCGCGCCTCGGAGCCCCGCACTCGCTCACCGCGGCGCGGGCACAGCTGCGCGACCAGTCCGTGTACGGCTCGGTCGCCGAAGGCACCTGGAGCGAGCTCGAGCTGCGCGGCCGGCGCGTGCGCGGCGAACTCGACCTCTCGCAGACCCTGCCGGGCCGCTGCACGATGCGGGTGCGCGGTGTGGACGAGGCCGGTGGGCTGTGGGAGGCCTCCGCACCCTTCTCCGTGGAGGGCGGGTCGGTCACCGAGGTGGACGCCCTGGAGCTGGACGGTGCCGTCAGCGGCGCGATCCTGCCGGTGGGCGAGGTCTCTGCGCTGGTCGCGACCGGCTCCGGCACCGTCGCTCGTCTGTCTCTGGACCGCTCGCGCCTGAGCACTGACTGGTCTGTCGGCGTCGGCGGGGTCCACCGCGGCATGGCGCTGTCGGCCGACGGGTCCGTCCTGCACGTGCCCAGCGCGGACCACCACCTGTACGCGCTCTCGGTCACCGACGGCACGGAGCTCTGGCGCGCCGACCTGGGCCTCCCCGTGGCCTCCACCCCGCTGGCCACCGCGGTCGACGGCGCTGCGGCGGTGTTCGTCAGCGCCGGTGACCGGCTCGCCCGCCTGGCGGCGGACGGGAGCACGGTGTGGTCGACCGCGATCCCTCAGCAGTCCAGCGGCCGCCCCGCACTGGTCGGTGACCGCCTCGTGCTCGGCGCTGGCGACGGCACTGCCCGCTGCTACAGCGCCCGGACCGGCGCGGAGATCTGGAGCGCGGAGCTGACCACCCGCACCACCCCGTATCAGCGCCTCCTCTACGGCCCGTGGAACTGCACGGTGCTGGCCGTGGACGAGAGCACCGTCGTGCTCGGGACCGTGACCGACCTGTTCGCGCTCGACGCGGCCACGGGCGAGCAGCGGTGGCGCACGGCCGCCGGTGCCATGTACTCGGCCCCGCAGCTGCTGGAGGACGGACGCATCCTCGCCGTCCAGGAACGCAAGGAACCGTTGCTGATCGACGCGGCCGACGGAGCGGCGACGCCGCTGGATCGGGCGCTGCAGATCTCGCTGGACGCCGATCCGATCCCGGGCCCGTCGGCGGGCACGTGGCTGCAGGTCAGCTTCAGCGCCGTGCTCTCGCTCCTGGACACCGCGGCCGGTACGGTGACGCCGCTGCGCCAGGTGGGCCCCGGCCGGGTCCTGGCCGCCCCCGCACTGCTGGAGGGCCATGGAGTCGTGCTGGTCGGGGACCAGGCAGGCGTCGTGCGGGCGCTCGATGTCCTCGACGTCTCGGCCGTGTGAGCGGCGCGCCCTGAGGCGCCGCCGAGCGCGTAGGGTCACCGTATGAGCGAACGCAGCACCTATCTCCTCGTGGACGGCGAGAACATCGATGCGACCCTCGGTGTCTCCGTCCTGGGGCGTCGCCCCCAGCCCGAGGAGCGGCCGCGGTGGAACAAGCTGCTCCACCACGCCGAGGTCACCTGGGACCAGCCCGCCAAGGGCCTGTTCTTCCTCGCCGTCGGCGACAGCCTGCCCTCGGGGTTCGTCCAGGCGCTGATCGCGCTGGGATACAAGGCGGTTCCGCTGCGCGGGGACGGCAAGGTCGTCGACATCGCGATCCAGCGCACCGCCGAGGCGCTCCAGGACCGTCCGGCCGACGTCATGCTGGTCAGCCACGACAACGACTTCACCCCGCAGATGGAGAACCTGGCCGCGACGCCGGATCGCCGCACGGCGATCATCGGTTTCGGCGAGTTCATGGCCACCGGCCTGCGGGAGATCCCCGGCATCGAGTTCCACGACCTCGAGTACGACGTCGGCGCGTTCACCAGCCGCCTGCCCCGCGTGCGGATCATCGACATCGACGAGTTCGATCCGCTCGAGTTCATCTGAGTTCGGGCCCGGCACTGCCGGGTGCTCTCAGCCGGCTCCGTCCAGTCGAGCGAACTGGTCCGTGGACAGGGGCAGGCCGACGCCCTCCAGCGCCGCCTCGAGCTGTTCCAGCCGACTGCCGCCCAGGATCGGCCGGATGCCGCGGTGGACGAGCCAGGCCAGCACGACCTGCCCACGGCTGGCTCCTGCGTCGGCGGCCACCTCGTCCAGCGCGGCGAGGCGCCGTGCGCTGCCGAGATGCTCGTAGGCCTCCGGGATCGGTTTCGCCGGATTGTCGTATGCCCCGCCGAGCAGCGTGGTGTACCCCCAGACCTCCATCCGGTGCTCGGCGGCGATGTCCATCTGCTCCTCCCCGAGCACACCGAAGGGGTGGATGTTCCCCTCCGGCAGGAGACCCGGGCGGGGTCGGAGATAGCTCGCGTGCAGCTGCAGCGCGTCGACAGGTTTCATGCCCTGGGCGAGCGCTCGCGCCCGGGCACGCTCGACCCGCCAGGCGGGGTGGTTGGAGGCGCCGACGCGACGGACCGACCCGTCGGCCATCAGCTCGCCGAGCGCGTCGACGCTCTCCTCGAGGGGGACGGAGCGGTCCTCCTGGTGCAGCCACAGCAGGTCGACGTGGTCGACCCCGAGACGCTCGAGGCTGCCGGCGAACGCGTCATGGATCGCGCGTCGGCTCAGCCCGGCACGGTGCCGCGGCCAGGAGCCTGCCCACAGCGGTTCGGCGCCGACCTTGGTCGACAGGCGCACGCGTTCGCGCACGCCGGGCCGCGCGGCCAGCCAGCGGCCGAGAACGTGCTCGCTCGCGCCGCCGCGTCCGTCCGGCGAGTCCCAGAAGGCGTAGCAGTCCGCCGTGTCGATCCATTCGCCGCCCTGCTCGACGAACCGGTCCAGCAGGGCGAAGGATTCCTCGTCGCCCACTCGGGTGCCGAAGGCCATGGCTCCGAGCACCAGCGGGGAGACGGGGCGAGCGGAGGGGGTGGGGTGCGTGTGATCGGTTGCAGGGTTCATGGCAGGACCACACACCCTGGAGCGCGCTCCGGGTCAAGGGCTACTGTGTGCGGCATGAGGACGTACTCCACGGCGGAGGCCGCCGAGCGCAGCGGGTTCTCGATCGACACACTGCGCTATTACGAGCGCGAGGGCATCCTCCCTCCCGTCGCGCGCACCCCGGCAGGGCATCGCGCCTATGACGACGGGGATCTCGCCACGCTGGATTTCCTGCACTGCCTGCGCGACTCCGGGATGCCGATCGAGAGGCTGCGCCGTTACGGGGAGCTGTGCCGCGATCCCGCCACCTTTCCCGAGCGGATCGCGCTGCTGCGTGAGCACCAGGCATCGCTCGCGGAGCAGGCCCTGCAGCTTGAGCGGTGGCGCACCCGTCTCGAGGAGAAGCTGCAGTGGTACGAGGAGCAGCCGCAGAGCCACGTCAGCAGGGACGCCGGGAGCACCTGACGAGTAACGGACCTCAGACGGGCACGCTCACTCCGGCCAGCTGCTCGAGCTGCTCCCAGATCGCATAGGCGAGCTGCGGATCGGGGGCAGCGGTGTGAGCCGCCGGGGTCCCCAGCACCGGGAGGCCGCGAAAGCTCCCCGCAGGCCCGTAGTACTGCCCGCCCGCCGCCTCCGGGTCGGCCAGCGCGCGCACTCCCGACCAGGCCGCCGTGTCCTTCCCCTGTGCCCAGGGGGTGAGCGGGTTGCGCTGGTAGCTCACCGAGGAGTCCCGGATCCCCGCGCGCTCCGGTGTCTTGGCATCGACGCCCACCCCGGGCTTGGTGACGATCGAGGCCACGGGCAGCTCCGCGGCCCGAAGTCGCCGGTCCAGCTCGAAGGCGAACACCTCGGTGAGTGTCTTGGCCTTGGTGTAGGCCGCGATGCCCACCCGCGGCGCGGTGCGCGGTGCCGAGACGTCCATGGGGAACCTGGTGACGAAACCGGTGGATGCGTGCACGATGCGCGGGAAGCGATCGGCCGAGGCTCCCTGCCGCACCAGCGCAGGCAGCAGACCCGCGACCAGGGCGAGGTTCGCGACCGTGTGCGCGCCGGTCATCAGCGGCAGCCCGTCCTGCGTCGTGGCGCCGGCGGAGAGCTGCATCGGCCCTCCGTTGAGGAAGATCCCGTCCAGGCGCGGCAGCGACGCGAGCTGCTCGGCCCCCTCGGCCACGGATGCCAGGGACGTGAGATCGACGGCGATGGGGTGCGTCACCGCGTGCGGAGCACGGGCGCGGATCGCCGCCGCGGCCACGTCGAGCTTGGCGCGCGACCGGGAGGCCAGCACGACCTCGGCGCCCGCCGCCGCGAGCTGCTCGGCGGCGAAGTAGCCGATGCCGCCGGTCGCCCCGGTGATGGCGTAGGTGCGACCGCTGAGGTCCGGAAGGTGTGTGGGGTACCAGGGCATGGGAGCTCCTCGATTCGGATAGTTGATCCGCTTCAGCGTACCCCACAAACGGATGGGCTATCCGCATCGCGTAGGATGCCTGCATGCCTGCACTGCGATCGGATGCCGCGAGGTCACGCGCCAAGATTCTGGAAGCCGCCCGCGGCTGCCCCCTCGACGATCTGCGCCTGAACGAGGTTGCGCGAGCCGCGGGAGTCGGGGTGGGGACGGTCTACCGGCACTTCCCCACCGTCACGGCACTCATCGAGGCGCTCTCGTTCGATGCCCTGGAGCAGACCGTGGACCTGGCCCGTACAGCAGCCGAGGAGCCCGACGCGGGCCGGGGATTCGTACGGTTCCTCCGCGGCGCGGTGCGGACGCAGCTCGAGCACGAGGGGCTCCAGCAGATGTGGTTCGCGGACGACGTCTCCGCGGAGGCGCGAGCACTGCGCGCGGAGCTCTTCGACCGTGCCGGCGCGCTGCTCGACGCCGCCGTCGCCGCCGGTGCGGTGCGCCCCGACCTCTCGATCGGCCAGGTCCAGCGGCTGGTCTGCGGCGTGGAGCATGCCGTCCGACTCGGGAACGGCGAGGACCAGGACCTCCTGCTCGACATCATGCTCTCCGGACTGGCACCCCCACGGGACGATCGCCCCGCGCCGTGAGCACCCTGAGGCCCGCGAGATTCGCCAGATCCGTGGGAGCCGTCAGGTGCGGTGAGGCCCGCGAGATCCGCGAGATCCGTGAGATCCGTGAGATCCGTGAGATCCGTGAGCCTGTTGGAATCGCGCGCGCTAAGCAACAGGGTCGCGGATCCAGCGATAGGGGCGGGACACTATGCGGGTGGGGACCGTCCGCCGGTGGGGCGTCTGCGGATGGGGCCCGTCCACGTGTGGGAGCAGTACATGTGGGGCCGCCCGCGGATGGCCCGCGGGTGCGGCTGCCCCCGGACGCGAAAATCCCCGGCCCACCTGGGTGAACCGGGGAAATTCCTGCGGTGCGCGAGGGGGGACTTGAACCCCCACGCTCTTCCGAGCACACGGACCTGAACCGTGCGCGTCTACCAATTCCGCCACTCGCGCGTGCCTTCGGCACCGGGGATCACTCACCGAGACCGAAGATTGCTCTAGGTTACCCCTCGGGTGCCGCCCCGCTCAAAACGACACGGCGCACAGTAACGAACGCCACGCCGCCGGATCGGACGAGGCACGTGCGACGCGCAGGCCCAGGGAGGCCGACCGAGGCCATCCCGGCCCCGGTCATCCGAAGTGGGACCTCAGCGCATCCGCTCCGCCTCGTCGAAGGCGGCCTCCACGTCGTCCGGGTCGATCCGGCGCCGCGCGATGGCGAAGTAGAGGATGGTCGCCACCAGCACCGCCGGGACGCCGACCAGAGCCGCCACCTGCATGCTGGGCCGCACCGCGACCGTGGCGAACACGGCGCCGAGGCCGATCAGTCCCACCACCGCGGTCGCCGTCCCGCCCGGCATGCGGAACGTCGCCCCGGTGGCCCCCGTGCGGCGGAAGGAGATGTAGCTGGCCAGGATCAGTGACCACACCATCAGCACGGCGAAGACGACCAGGCTCATCATGTAGCCGAACACTCCGCCCACACCGCTGAAGGCGAGGGCCGCGGCGGCGATGATGCCGAGCGAGCTGCACGCGATGCCGACGACGGGCACCCGGCTGCGAGTGATCGCCGCGGCGAACCGGGGCGCGAGCCCGTCGGAGGCCAGGGAGTGCAGCATGCGGGAGCCGGCATAGAGGTTCGCGTTGGCCGCCGATAGTGCGGCGATCAGCACCAGCAGGTTGGTGATGTGGGCGGCGCCGGGGATGCCGATGCGGTCGAAGACCATCACGAACGGGGAGGTGGCGACGTCCTCACCGGTGCCGGCGGCCTGCTGCCAGGGCACGAGCGCGACGACGATGCCGATGCAGAGCACGTAGAAGAACGCCAGGCGCACGATGGTGGTGCGGGCGGCGGTGCGGATCGAGCGGGCAGGATCCTTGGCTTCGGCGGCAGTGATGGACAGCAGCTCGATGCCGCCGAAGGAGAACATCACGACCGAGAGGGCGACCCACACGGCGGCCCAGCCCATCGGGGCGAAGCCGCCGTCGGCCGTGAGCTCGCTGAGCCCCGGGGCCGGCGCGCTCGGCATGCCGACGAACACCAGGATCAGGCCGACCAGGATGAATACCACCACGGCGATGACCTTGATCGAAGACAGGAAGAACTCGACCGTCCCGAACGAGCCGACGCTGGCGAGGTTGATCGCGATGATCACCGCGGCGAACAGCAGGATGCCCGCCCAGACGGGGATCGCCGGGACCCAGTACGCGAGGTAGGCGGCACAGGCGACGAGCTCGGCTCCGGTGACCGAGACCGTGACGATCCAGTACAGCCAGCGCGAGAGGTATCCCCAGAACGGGGAGAGGTAGCGCGCCGCGAGCGTGCCGAAGCCGCCGCGCACGGGATGGAGAGAGGCCATCTCCCCCATGGCCAGCGCGATGGTCGCGGCGATCAGGGAACCGATCGCGAAAGAGATGATCACCGCCGGTCCGGCGATGCCGATCGCCTCGCCGGACCCGAGGAAGAGCCCGGTGCCCAGGGCCGAGCCCATGGCGATCATGGCCATCTGGCCATGGCCGAGGGAACGGGCGAGGTGGCCGTCGGTGGAGGAGGCCGGCGAGGCGCCGTCGGTCGCGGGGCCGGGAGAGGAAGCTGGAGAGGTCACCGCACGAGGGTAGCCAGAATCCGGGGTGACTGCGTGCTCACCGGGCGCGCGGCGTGCTCGAAGCCGCCGGGACGTCCCCGAGGACGATCAGGAAGTGCGGCCGCGATAGGCGTCGATGGCGTCCTTGGCCTCCGCCAGTCCGGCGCCGGTCTGCTCGCGGTACACCTTGATGGCCTGGATGATCTTCCCCTCCGCCACGAGTCGGCGGCACTGCTCGGGGATGCTCGGCCCGGCGGTCTCGCGCAGGTGCAGCCGCTCCGTCTCGCTGAGCCCCGCACGTTCAGCCAGATGGCCGACGAGCCCGTCGAGCTCGCGGACCCGTCGCTCGAGCGACTCGATCCGTGCCTGCTGCTGCTTCGCGCGTCCGAACATGGGACGAATCTATCGCGGTCGCACGACGGGGGTCGCACGACGGGGCCTGCCCGCACAGCGCCCGGAGACGAAGATGCCCCGCACCAGAGCGGTGCGGGGCATCCTCAGCGGTCGACGCGGACGTCGAGCGGGTCGTTCAGGCCTTGGCAGACGCCTTGGCGGCGACGACCTGGATGACGAGGTTCGCGAAGATCTCGTCGTGCAGGCGCACCGTGGCCTTGTGCTCGCCGAGCGAGCGGATCGGGGTCGGGAACTCGACGGTGCGACGGTCGATGTCCTTGTCGAAGGTCTCCTTGACGGCCTCGGCGACCTCCTTGGAGGAGACGGCGCCGAACAGGCGGCCGTTCTCGCCGGCGCGCTCGGCGACGACCAGGGGCTTGGACTCGAGGCTGGCCTTGAGAGCCTGGGCCTCCTCCAGGGTCGCGATCGCGCGCTTGCCGCGGGCGGCACGGATCTGGTCGAGCTGACGCTGACCGCCCTTGGTCCACGGGGTCGCGAGACCGCGGGGCAGGAGGAAGTTACGGGCGTAGCCGTCCCGGACATCGACGATGTCCCCGGCGGCTCCGAGGCCCGTGACCTCGTTGGTGAGGATGAGCTTGGTGGTCATGTTCGTCCCTTCCTCGCTCAGCGGCCGGAGGTCGAGTACGGCAGGATCGCGATCTCGCGGGCGTTCTTCACGGCCTTCGCGATCTTGCGCTGTTCCTGGACGGAGACGCCGGTCACCCGACGGGCGCGGATCTTTCCGCGGTCGGAGATGAACTTGCGCAGCAGCGCGGCGTCCTTGTAGTCGACGGTCTCGAGACCGGCGGTCTTCAGGGGGTTCTGCTTCTTCTTCGGCTTGCGAAGAACAGGCTTGGCCATCGTGGTGCTCCTTCTTTCCTGAGGGGAGCCCGGGCATCGACCCGGGATGGAATGGATTCGGTGTGAACGCTGATCGGCACGAGCCGCAGCACCGGGGTGCCGCGCCCGTCGTCCCGATCAGAAGGGCGGGTCGTCGTACCCGCCCTGGTTGCCGCCGGCCCACGGGTCGGCGTCGGGGGCGCCCTGCGGCGCATTGCTGTAACCGCCCTGGCCACCCTGGCCGCCGTAGCCGCCGCCCTGCGGGGCACCGCCCTGGGGGGCGCCACCGCCGAAGCCGCCGCGGCCACCACCGCCGCCTCCGCGCTGGACCTTGTTGGCCTTGGCGGTGGCGTAGCGCAGCGAGGGGCCGATCTCGTCGACGTCCAGCTCGATGCTCGTGCGGTTGTTGCCCTCACGGTCGGTGAAGGAGCGCTGCTTGAGGCGACCCTGCGCGATGACGCGGGTGCCCTTCTCCAGCGACTCCGCGACGTTCTCCGCGGCGTCGCGCCAGATGGAGCAGCGCAGGAACAGAGCCTCGCCGTCCTTCCACTCATTCGCCTGACGGTCGAAGGTGCGGGGGGTGGACGCGATGGTGAACGACGCGACCGCGATGCCGGACTGCGTGAAACGCAGCTCGGGATCAGCGGTGAGGTTGCCGATCACCGTGATGACGGTGTCATTCGCCATGGGTGCTCCTCTGCTCCGGGGTCGGTAAGGGTGGTGCGGGGATCAGTGAGCGCAGATCACTTGCCGTCGAGGCGCATCAGCTTGGTGCGCACGACGGACTCGTTGAGGCCGAGGCGGCGATCGAGCTCCTGAGCGGTCTCGGAGCTGGCCGTGAACGACAGGACGATGTAGATGCCCTCGGACTTCTTGTCGATCTCGTAGGCGAACTTGCGCTTGCCCCAGACGTCGACGTTGTCGATGGTGCCGCCCTCGGTCGGGATGACCTGGACGAGCTTCTCGAAGGTTGCGCTGACGGTCCGCTCATCGATGGACGGGTCGAGGATCACGACCATTTCGTACTTACGCATGTTCTGGTACCCACCTCCTGTGGTCTCTGCGGCCACGGTCTCTCCGTGGCAGGAGGGTTCATGCCGCCCGGAAAGGACATCGGCGATGCACTTCACGGACCGGCACAGACTACCCGCACGCGGGGGTGCGGGCCAGGGATGCTGTGGACGTGCGCGGGGGATCACAGGGCGGGCACGCCGCTGTCCGGGAGCCGGCAGGGGGTTGGCGCGGCGTTGGCAGGGGTTGGCTGGGGGCTGCCAGGTCGGCGGTCCACCGTCGGCAGGCCGCTGGCTGGCCTCGACACGCCCACCATTCCACCGATACGTGGCGACAGTGACACGTATCGGTGGAACGGCCGGGGCCGCGCCGGGATGTCCCCGCTACCAGGGTCCAGCGCGGCGTCCCGGGCAGGCACCGAGAGCCGAGGCCGGAGGGCCGAGCTCAGGCGGCCGAGCGCTGTCCCACCGGGCGGCGGCGCCGCTCGACCTCGGCGAGGGCCGGGGGCACGTAGGCCTGGTCGAGCACGCCGATGTCGGTGCCGGGCGGGACGATCTCGTCGATCCGGTCCAGGACGTCGTCGCTCAGCACGGTATCCAGGCCCTCCAGGAGATCGTCGAGATGGGCCATGGTCCGCGCTCCCACCAGTGCGCTGGTCACGCCCGGGTGCGAGATCGCGAAGGCCATCGCCAGGTGCGGCATCGAGAGCCCTGCCTCGGCCGCCAGCGGGGCGAGCTGCTCGACCACGTCCAGACGCGCCTCGTCGGTGAACGCCCTGGGCAGGAACTTCGCGCGGATCACGTCGGTGTCCTGGCCACGTCGCACCCTGCCGGTGAGCATCCCCTGCCCGAGCGGCCCCCAGGTCAGCACACCCATGCCGCACTCCTGCGCCACCGGCAGCACCTCGCGCTCGATGCCGCGGTTGAGGATTGAGTACGGCGGCTTCTCCGTGCGGGGCCGCTCGAGCCCGCGCCGCTCGGCCGTCCAGTGCGCCTGCACCAGGTCCGAGGCAGGCATGGTCGAGGTGCCGAAGGCGCGGATCTTGCCGGCCCGCACCAGGTCGGTCAGCGCCGAGAGGGTCTCCTCGATGTCGGTGGCGGGGTCGGGACGCTGGAGCTGGTAGACGTCGATGTAGTCGGTCTGCAGGCGGCGCAGGGAGTTCTCGACCGCCCGGGTGATCCAGCGCCGGGAGCCGCCCTGCCGGTTCGGCACGCCGGCCGCGGCCCGGTCGGGGAGGCCGAACTTGGTGGTCAGGACGACGTCGTCGCGTCGGCCCTGGAGCGCCCGGCCGACGACCTCCTCCGAGTCCGCGTAGGCGTCGGCGGTGTCGATGAGGTTGATGCCGGCGTCCAGCGCCTTGTGGATGATGCGGGCGGACTCCTCGGCGTCGTTGCCCATCTGGGTGGCGAACATGAGGGCTCCCAGCCCGTAGGGGCTGACCTTGATGCCTGTCCTGCCGAGAGTGCGGTACTGCATGGTGTCCTCCGAGTGGTGAGGGGTGCGGGTGGCAGGCTCCGGGACGTAGACTGCGCGAAGCGGAAGCCCTTTCCGGAACAATACGGAACGCCTTTCCACTTAGCAAGGGAAGGGCCCCACGGGAGGACCAGATGTCGCGATCGACCACGCCCGCCGCGGGAGCGCCGGACGGTGCCGGGCCGCCTCGGCGTCAGCGCTCGGATGCGAAGCGCAGCGCCGCGGCGCTGCTCGATGCCGCCAAGACGGCGTTCGCCCAGAGCGGGGTCGACGTGCCGGCCAAGCAGATCACCGACCTCGCCGGGGTGGGAGTGGGAACCCTCTACCGGCACTATCCGCGCCGGTCGGACCTCATCGTCGCCGTGCTCCAGCATGAGATCGACGAGTGCGTCACCGCGGCCGACGAGCTCAGCAGCGGCGCCGGACCGCGCGCTGCCCTGGTGGCCTGGATCGGTCGTTTCACGGAGTTCGTCGGCACCAAACAGGGGCTGGCCTCAGCGCTGCACTCCGGCGATCCGGCCTACGAGGGACTGCCGGACCAACTGCTGGAACAGCTGGTCCCGGCGCTCCAGGGCCTGCTGGACCGGGCGGCCGCGGCCGGCGAGGCGCGGGATGACGTCAGCGCCCGCGAGGTGCTGACGGCGATCGCGCTGCTGTCCCAGCCGGTGCCCGGTGGTGCCGACGGTTTCTCCGAGCGGATGATCGCGATCTTCCTGGACGGGCTCTCGGTGACGGGCTGAGCCCGTTCCTCCCACGAGATCGGCTCCGACGCGCGCATCGATTCCACGGATACGTGGCCCCGGCGACACGGAACGGTGGCATGGCCGCGACCGCCCCGGCATGTCACCGCTGCGAGGGGTCCGTCTCGCGGCGGCGCGGGATCACCATCGGGCTCCCGCTCTGGGGGTCGAGCGTGACCTCCGCGCGGAGGGAGAACACCTCCCGGACCAGGTCGGCCCGCAGCACCTGCGCGGGCGGGCCGGTGGCCACGATCCGGCCGGCATCCATCACCACGAGGTGGTCGGCGTAGCGCGCGGCCTGGTTCAGGTCGTGCAGGACGCCGACGACGGTGCGGCCCTGCTCCCGCATGTCCTGGCACAGGTGCAGCACGTCGATCTGATGGGAGATGTCCAGGAACGACGTGGGCTCGTCCAGCAGCACGTACTCGGTGTCCTGGGCGAGGATCATCGCGATCCATGCGCGCTGACGCTGGCCGCCCGAGAGCCCGGCGACCGGATGCTCGGCGATGTCCTCGACCCCGGTGGCGGCCATCGCGGCCGCCACCGCCTCCTCGTCCCCGGGCACCCGCTGCCGCAACGGCGAGTGATACGGGTGCCGTCCGCGTGCGACCAGCGCCCGGACCGTGATGCCGTCGGGGACGACGGGGTCCTGCGGGAGCAGGCCGATGCGCCGGGCGACTGCTCTCGAGCGCCACTGCCCGAGCGGCCGGTCATCGAGCCGGACCGTGCCGGCGCGCGGGCGCAGGGTGCGGGCGAGGGCCTTCAGCATCGTCGACTTCCCGCAGCCGTTGGGGCCGATCACCGCCGTGAACACGCCTCGCGGCACCTCGAAGTCGAGCTGCTCGAGGACGGGCTTCGCGCCGTAGGCGATGGTGGCGGCCTCCAGGCGCAGCGAGGATGCGCCATGGGGATCGGTGCGTCCGGCGCTCATGCGTCGGCCCTCCTCCAGGTGGTGATCAGCAGGTAGCCGAGGTAGATCCCGCCCACACCGGCGGTGATGACGCCGACCGGCAGGTTCTCGACGGGGCCGACGTGCTGGACGGTGAAGTCGGCCAGGACGATGATGAGCGCCCCGACCAGCGCGGAGAGGATGAGGTGCGGCCCGGGGGCGCCGGCCAGCCGGCGGGCGATGTGCGGGGCGGCGAGGGCGACGAAGGCGATCGGTCCCGCGACGGCGACGGCCGCGGCGGCCAGCAGAGCCACCAGGACGATCGCCCAGGTCCGGGTGCGGTGCGCGGAGCCGCCGAGGGCGTCGGCCAGCTGGTCGCCGAGGTCCATCATCCGCAGGTCGTGCGAGAGGACGGCGACCGGCGGGATCAGCACCAGCAGAGCCACGGCGATGAACAGGGCCTGGTCGAGGCTGCGGGAGTTCAGGGTTCCCACCAGGTACCCGGCGAGCTGGGAGGACGCATCGCGCAGCGCCACGGCGACCACGTACTGGGTCACGGCGAGCGCCATCGCGTTGACGCCGATGCCGGTGATGATCACCCGCGCCGGAGAGGTGAAGCCCAGCCCCGTGGAGACGTACACCAGGGTGATGGCGACCCCGGCGCCGAGGACCGCGCCGACGGGGGCGGGCACGAGACCGGGTGCCAGCAGCGTGCCCAGCGCCACGCCGGCCCCGGCGCCGCTGCCCAGCCCGATCACGTCGGGGCTGCCCAGCGGATTGCGGGTGACGGTCTGGAACAGGGCTCCGGCGAGCCCGAACGCGAGGCCCGCGCCGATGCCGACCAGCAGGCGGGGCCCGCGCAGGCGCTCCAGGACGAACATGGCCTTGGTGCCGGCCTCGCCCCGGGCGGCCGCGAACAGATCCGGCGCGGTCACGCCGAGCGGTCCCCAGGCCAGCGTCGCCAAGCCTCCGGCGAGGATCCCGCTGACCAGCAGCACCCCCACCGCCACGGCTCGGGGCAGCTGCGCGCGGCGCGCGGGTGGGCGAGGCGTCGGGGCATGGCCCGCCGGTTCATGGCCCGACGGTTCATGATCTGTCGGGACCTGCCCTGTCGGAGCATGGCCCCTCGTGCCCTGGCCTGCAGGCGCACCGCCGACCAGCGCATGGCTCGTCGGGGCGCTGGGAGTCGTCGCGGGCGTCGTCGGGCCTTCCATCAGGCGTTCACCGTCCCACGGCGCACGGCCAGCAGCAGGAACGGGGCGCCGGCGAAGGCGGTGACCACGCCGACCATCAGCTCGGGATGGGCGAGGCTGCGCGCGAGGACGTCGGACCCCAGCAGCAGCGCCCCGCCGAGGACGAGGCACAGGGGCAGCTGCCACCGGTGCTCGCTGCCCACCATGGCGCGCACGAGATGGGGAACGGCGAGGCCGACGAAGGCGATCGGTCCGACCGCGGCGGTCGCAGCCGCCGCCAGCAGAGTGGCGGCCAGCAGGGCACCGGCGCGCAGCAGGCTCACGGGGGTGCCCAGGGCGGTGGCGACGTCGTCCCCGAGGGCCAGGGTGTTCAGTCCGGGCACGACCATGATCGCGAGCGCCAGGCCGATCACCAGCGCCGGCGCGACTGCGGCGAGCGTGTCGTACGAGGCCCCGGCCAGGGACCCGACCACCCAGTACCGGTAGGAGTCGAACACGGCGGGGCGCGTGAGGATCATGGCCTGGATGTACGCGTACAGCACCGCGGAGATCACCGCGCCGGCGAGGATCAGCGGCACCACCGAGTGAGTGCCGGCCGGGCGGCCCAGCAGGTGGACCACGGCCACGGCGAGCAGGGCGCCGGGCAGCGCGACCCACACCATGGCGGTGCCGCCGGAGAACCCGAGGAACGCGGTGGCGGTGACCACGGCGGCCGAGGCACCCGAGGTGACCCCGAGCAGACCGGGCTCGCCGAGGGGATTGCGGGTGACGCCCTGGATGAGCATGCCCGAGGCGGCGAGAGCCGCACCCACCACGGCGCCGAGCACGGTTCGGGGTTCGCGGGCCGCGACCACCTCCCGCATGTAGTCGCTGCCCTGCCCGCGCAGCACCGCCCACACCGCCTCGAGATCAGTCTCCCGCGTCCCGAGGAACAGGCTCGCCACCGCGGCGAGCGCGAGCAGGACGGTGGCCAGCCCGAGGGCGAGCCACGGCGATATGCGCCTGCGCGCAGGTCGATCGGCCGACGGGAGGCTCGCCCCGTCGCCGGGGTCGTCGGCCCGGGGTCGGCGGGTCGCAAGTGTCCGGCTCACGTGGATGCGGCCCGGCTCAGGCCGAGGCGACCTTGGCGATCGCCTCGTCGATCATCGGGATGTACCGCTCGAGCGCCCAGGGCACCGTCAGCGGCGTGATGATCGAGGAGCCGGTGACGAAGGACTGGTCCGTGGGGGCCACGATCGCGCCGCTGGCGACCGCGGGGATGGACGCGTAGAGCTCCTGCGCCTCCGTCTCCTTGCGGTTGGCCTCGTCGGAGTAGAAGGTGAAGATGAGGTCGGACCCGGCGAGCTTGTCCGCGTTCTCGAGCCCGATCATGGCCGAGTCCGTGCCGGGCACATCCCATTCGTCGAGCTCCTGGTTGACCGGGTCGACGGTGAGGCCGAGACCGCGGACCATGGCGACACGCTGCTCGTTCTCGTAGAACACCCCGAGGGTGCCGGGACCGTCGTTGTAGATGAAGGAGAAGGTGTAGTCCGCGTAGCCGGGCTGGGCGGACTCCTCGAAGGTCGCCGTGATCTCGTCGATCAGGCCCGCGGCGGCCTCGTCCTCACCGAGGGCCTTGCCGATGGTGGTGATCTGCTCCTCCCAGGTGATCACCCAGGGCTGCTCCGCGTAGGCGACGGTGGGGGCGATGTCGGTGAGCACGTCGAACTGCTCCTGGGTGAGCCCGGACCACGGCGCCAGGATCACGTCGGGGCTGAGCTCGAGGATCGCCTCGACGTCGAGCTCGGTGGCGCCGGTGAACTGGGTCGGCAGCTCGCCGCCGGCTTCGGTGACGGCTTCGTGGATCCACGGCAGGTATCCGGTCTCGTCCGCTCCCCACGGGTACTCCTCGACGCCGACGGGGATGATGCCCAGGGCGATCGCGGTCTCGGCGGAGCCCTGGCCGAGCGTCACGATGCGCTCGGGCTTGGCGGTGATCTCCGCGGTTCCCAGGGCGTGCTCGATCGTGACGGGGCTGAAGTCGCCGGCGCCGCCGCCGTCGGAGCCGTTCGAGCCGGATTCCTGCCCGCCGCCGCTGCATGCGGCCAGGGCCAGGGGCGCGGCGAGCGCTCCGGCGATCCACGAACGACGGGTCGGGCGGGCGGGGACGGGGCTCATGGCTCTCCTGCGTACGAGGACGGGACGGGCCACCGGGGACCTCCCAGCGACTTAGGCAAGCCTAGCCTCACGTAATTGACGGGGAAACAGGCGTCCACGAGCGATTCAGTGATCTGGACAACAGCGATCCCCGGCGCCCCGGCACCGTGTACGACCGAGCGGTCCGGGCATCTGCGCCGGTCATAGCTATCTTTGCGGGATGACCAGCACCGAGAGCAGCTCCAGCACCACAGCCGCCGACCGCACCAGCCTGCGTCGCGCGGTGACCACCACGGGGCTGTTCCTGTTCATCCTCGGAGACGTGCTCGGCGCCGGTGTCTACGTGCTGGCCGGAGAGGTGGCCGCCCTGGCCGGCGGAGCGGTCTGGGTCCCGCTGGTCGTCGCACTCCTGATGGCTCTGCTGACCGCCGGCTCGTATGCGGAGCTGGCCACGAAGTATCCGCAGGCCGGCGGTTCCTCCCACTACGCGACCCGGGCGTTCGGTCCGTTCGCCGGCTTCCTGGTGGGCTTCTGCATGCTGGCCGCCGGCGTCGTCTCCGTCGGGGCCCTCTCCCTGGGCTTCGCCGGGGACTATCTCGCGGAGTTCGTCTCCCTGCCGACCTTCCTCGTGGTGATCGTGTTCCTGGCCCTGCTCGCGCTGCTGAACGCCCGCGGCATCTCCGAGTCGCTCGGCGCGAACCGGGTGGCGACGATCATCGAGGTCAGTGGGCTGCTGGCAGTGATCGTGCTGGGCGCGATCGTCGTGGGCCGCGGGGACGGCGACCTGGGGCGGCTCACCGAGCTGGGCACCCCGGAGAACGGGCCGGTCGCCGCGGTGCTGGCCGGCAGCATCCTCGCCTTCTACTCCTACGTCGGCTTCGAGACCAGCGTGAACATCGCCGAGGAGACCAAGGACCCCGCCCGCTCCTACCCGCGCGCACTGTTCGGCGCGCTGATCGTCGCCGGCCTCATCTACGCCCTGGTGGGCGCCGCGGCCGCGGCCGTGGTCCCCACCGCCGAGCTCGCCGACTCCAGCGCTCCGCTGCTGCAGGTGGTCTCCGCCGCCGGCATCATCCCGCCCGTCGTGTTCAGCGTGGTCGCCCTGGTCGCCGTCGCCAACGGCGCGCTGCTGACCGGGATCATGTCCTCCCGCCTGGCTTACGGGATGGCGCGGGACGGGCTGCTGCCGCGGCCCCTGACCCGCGTCCTGCCCCGCCGGCGGACTCCCTGGGTCGCGATCATCGCCACCACCGCACTCTCGCTGCTCCTGGCGCTGACCGGCACCATCGACGTGCTCGCCAGCACCATGGTGCTGCTGCTCCTGGTGGTGTTCGTCGCCGTGAACGCCGCGGTGCTGGTGCTGCGCCGTGACCGGGTCGACCAGCGCCATTTCCGCGTGCCCGCGGTGCTGCCCATCGCCGGCCTGCTCTCGTGCGTGCTGCTGATGACGCAGGTCGAGGCCGCCGTGTGGAAGCTCGGGCTGCCGATCCTGGCGGTCGGGGCGCTGCTCGCACTGTTCGCGGCCTGGCGACGCCGCCGCACGACCACGGCCTGAGCGGCACGACCCGGGAGTCAGCTGCCCACCACCGGCGCTCGTGAGCTGACCACCGGTGGGCGGTCATCCGAGGGCGGCCTGCATGTGACGGGCCACCCTCGAATGACGTCCCGTCTCTGGTCAGAGCCCTGGCAGAGAGGGCCCGCCCTGGTGATCGGGCCTCAGACGCCGGCGGGGAACCGCTCCCACACGCGGTGGTTCTCCAGCAGCCGCTGGACCTCGCCGAACACGGTGGTGGCGTCCTCACCGGTGACCAGACCCGGCGCGCCCGGCGTGCAGCGGGCCTCGAGCGCCTCACGGCCGCGACCCCAGGTGCCGATGGCCTTGGCGTGCCGCCAGCACTCGTCGATCAGCAGGCCCACGCGAGGCTCCACCTCGGTCGCCGGAGCCCCGGCCTTCGGGTCCACCGACGGCTGCGAATCCGGGGCGCTGAGCGGATTGCCGGCCAGCAGCAGGGCGTCGAACTCCACCGAGCGCGCGGTGGCGAAGGTCCTGCCGACGGGCACACCGGCGACCTCGCCGCCGCGCGGCGCGATCACCACGGGCGTCATGGAGGCACCGACGATCGTCTCGTGCAGGTCGAGCAAGCTGTCGTCGGCGTCGGCGGGGTCCACGACGATGCCGATCATGCGGCCCTCGGTGGGCCACTGCCCGCCCAGCTGCGACAGCGGTGAGCTGGCGGTGACCTCGCCGTCGGCCGGGGAGGCGGGAGCGGGCTCGGTCGGCTCCGGGGCCGGCAGGCCGAGCGCCGCCGCGACCCGTGCGCACAGTTCGCTGTCGATGTTCGCCAGGCACTGCAGCTGCCGCTCGCGGATCGTCGGTTCGTAGCACTTGCCGAGCTCGAAGGAGTAGGCGTCGACGATGTGGTCCTGCTCGACGGGGCTCATGCTGCGCCAGAACAGGCGGGCCTGGCTGAAGTGGTCCTCGAAGGATGCCGACAGCTCGCGCTCCTTGACCCCTTCCGGGATCCGCACGGGCACGTCCTCCAGCGCCCCCTCGGCGTGACCGGCGATGAACGGACAGCCGCCGTCCAGGGAGTTCGGCTGGTACGGGGCCACTCCGGCGTGATCGCCCTGCTGCCCGTAGCCGTCCCGCAGCATGTCGTTGACCGGGGCGTGGGCGCGGTTGATCGGGAGCTGCGTGAAGTTCGGCCCGCCCAGGCGAGTCAGCTGCGTGTCGACATACGAGAACAGGCGCACCTGCAGCAGCGGATCGTCGGTGACGTCGATGCCGGGCACCAGGTGGCCGGGATGGAAGGCAACCTGCTCGGTCTCGGCGAAGTAGTTGCTGGGGTTGCGGTTCAGCGTGAGGCGTCCGATGGGCTGGACGGGGGCGAGCTCCTCGGGCACGATCTTCGTCGGATCGAGCAGGTCGATGCCCTCGAAGGTCTGCTCCTCGGTGTCCGGGAACACCTGTATGCCCAGCTCCCACTGCGGGTGCGCTCCGGATTCGATGGCGTCGGCCAGGTCCCGACGGTGGAAGTCCGGATCGGCGCCGCCGAGCAGCTGGGCCTCCTCCCAGGTCAGCGAATGCACCCCCAGCTTCGGCTTCCAGTGGAACTTCACCAGCGACGTCGCGCCTTCGGCGTTGGTGAGGCGGAAGGTGTGGATGCCGAACCCCTCCATCATCCGGTACGAGCGCGGGATGCCGCGGTCACCCATGAACCAGATCGTGTGGTGCTGCGCCTCGGTGTGCAGGGAGACGAAGTCCCAGAAGGTGTCGTGAGCGCTCTGGGCCTGCGGGATCTCCCGGTCCGGATGCGGTTTGACCGCGTGGACGACGTCGGGGAACTTGATGCCGTCCTGGATGAAGAACACCGGGATGTTGTTGGCCACCAGGTCGAACGTGCCCTCGTCGGTGTAGAACTTGGTGGCGAAGCCGCGGGTGTCGCGGGCGGTGTCCATCGAGCCGCGGGATCCGACGACGGTGGAGAACCGTGTGAAGACCTCGGTGGTCTTCCCCTTGGCGAGGAATCCGGCACGGGTGACGGACTCGGCGGTGCCGTAGCCCTCGAACACGCCGTGGGCGGCCGCGCCTCGGGCGTGGACCACTCGCTCGGGGATGCGCTCGTGGTCGAAGTGGGTGATCTTCTCGCGCAGATGATGGTCTTGCAGCAGCACGGGTCCGCGCCGGCCCGCCTTGAGCGAGTGGTCGGTGTCGCGCAGCCTCGCGCCCTGCGACGTGGTCAGGAACTCGCCCTGCTGCGCCCTCGTGGCGGGCTCCGGGCCCGGCTCGGCCCCGGTGGCGGTGCGGGGCTCGACGCCTCGCTGGTCAGGCTTCGGGGGAAGCGGCTCGACCGGTTCCGTGGGCTCCTCGAACGACGGCGGGCGGCTGCTGGGGCGGCCGGGCGGCGGGGTCGGGCTGTTCTTCGTGGGTGCCATGACATGCTCCTTCCACACGGCGGACTTCCGCACGACGGACCGGTACGTGGTGACGCCGCTCACCGTACGGCCGGGACCGGCGGCCGGGAACCCGGGGCTCCCGTGACCACCCGCCCCGCGAATGGACCGACCGGTTCGTCCGGTGATGCCGCGCAGGGCCTCCCGTACCGTGGAGCCTTAACCTGGGGCGTGCCTGCCGGGACCCCACCACCCCAGCGACCAGGGAGCGCCGCATGAACGACCCACGGGATGGACAGGACGAGGGGATCAACGTCCTGATCCTTGCCGACCCCGGCCTGTGCGCCCGCCGGGCGGAGGCCGCCCGCGAGCTGTTCGAGGAGGAGCTGACCCAGGTCTACGGGAACGCGACGGTGACGGTGCAGACCCAGTTCCTGGGCATCAGCGACCACAACACGATCGATATGGGCTCCGTCGATGCCGTGCGCGAGGACTTCGAACCGATCGACGTGGCCCTGATGCTCACCGAGATGCCGCGCCGCTCGGAGGGCCGCCCGCTGATCGCCGAGCTTCATCCGGAGAAGTCCGCGGCCACGCTGTCCTACCCCACGATCGGGCTGTTCGCCCCTCGCCAGCGCCTGGTCAACGCCTTCATGGCCTGCGTGCTGCGCCTGACGGCCGGCGGCACCGAGGAGGACCGGGACCGCGTCGCAGCGAGTTGGAACCAGTGGTCCGAGCCCTCGGAAGGTCCTCCTCGGCTGCGCTCGCGAGCTGTCACCGGAGCCGTCCGCACGGTCACGGGCATGGTGGCCACGAACGCGCCCTGGCGCGCCTTCCCGAAGCTCTCCAGCGCGCTGGCCGCCGCCTCGGGCGCCGGCGCCTTCGGCATCTTCTACAACTCCATCTGGACGATGTCCGCGGCCCTGTCGCCCGTGCGACTGCTCCTGATCGGTCTGCTCGCGATCATCCTGATGACGGGATGGCTGATCTTCCGCAACAGCCTGTGGGAGAGGCCCTCGACCAAGGACCGCACCATGGTCCTGCTCTACTACAACCTCTCCACGGTGCTGACGATCTTCCTCTGCGTGCTCGGCCTGTACCTGTCGCTGGTCGTGCTGATCCTGTGCGCGAGCCTGGTGATCATCAGCCCGGACTTCATGGCGACGATCCTTCAGGAACCGGCGAAGTTCGCCCGCTACGTCGACATCGCCTGGCTCAGCGCCGCGATGGGCGTCGTCGCCGGCGGCCTGGGCTCCGGCTTCGACGACGAGACCGATCTGGAGCAGCTCACGCACAGTCGCCGCGAGCAGTTGCGTCGCCTCTCCCGCGAGGACGAGGAGCACTGACCGGTCCCGACGGAACTGCTCAGGTTCGTGGTCCGGGACGAGGCCGAGGACTGCCGACAGCTCAGCCGAGCCCGGGATTCAGGTGTCGGAGTCCGGAACCCGGTCCAGATCCTTCACCGCCGGCCCTTCCAGCAGCCCGCCGTCGGGGGCGAAACGCGAGCCGTGCAGGGGGCAGTCCCAGGACGGCTCCGCGTCGTTCCAGCGCAGCACGCCGCCCATATGGGTGCAGACGCCGGAGACGGCGCAGGTCCGTCCCTCCACGGTGGAGACCCCCACCGGCCTGCCGCGCCACCGGCCGACGACACCCCGCCCCTCGGGCGGCGTCGCGGCCGCCCCGGTGACGTCCGCCTCGGTCGCGTCCGCCCCGGGCACATCGGCCTCGGTCACGTCGGCCCCGGGGTCGTCCGCCCCAGGCACGTCCGTGGGCTCGACGGCTCGGGCCGGTGCTGCCGGCTGCAACGGGCCCGACGGGCCCGTCGGGAGCTGAGTCAGCTCCGCGCCGACCCAGCCCTGCACGAGCTCCTTGCCCACCTGCGCGCCCATCGACGCCTCGGCGGCCAGGGCGCCGAACCCGCCGCCCGCGGACCGCAGGACCTCGAACCACACGGGGGTGCGCCCCTCGATGACCCCGGTCATGGCCAGAGCCGCCGCGGCGGCATTGGTCATCCCCCACTTGGCGTACCCGGTGGCGGCCAGGATGGTGCCGTCGCTGCCGGGCAGGGCACCGATCAGCGGCAGACCGCTCGCGGATTCGTAGTCCTGCGCCGCCCAGGTGTGGGTGCGCTGCGCCCCGGGGACCAGGCGGAGCGCCCACTCGTCCAGCTCGGCGATCCGGGCCGCGTGGGAGTCGGTGCGGCCGGTGACGTGCCCGTTGCCGCCCACCAGCAGCAATTCCTCGCCGCCGTGGGGCGCCGACCGGATGCTGCGGGTGGGGCCGTCCACGGAGATGTACATGCCCGACGGCACCTGCCTGTGCTCGGGGACCCGGTAGGCCAGGGCGTACGAGCGCTGGGGGACCATCCGCAGCGAGTGGCCGCCGCGGTCCAGGACCGGACTGCCGGTGGCCAGCACGAGACGGTCGGCGCGGACCTCCCCGCCGGTGGTGCTCAGCCTCAGCGGCCCCCGGCGGGAGGCGCCGGTCAGCCGCACCCCCTCGACGATGACGCCGCCGAGCCCGCGCAGCTCCCGCGCGAGCGCGGTGAGCACATCCATCGCGTCGAACTGCGCCTGGTCCGCGAGGGCGACCGCGCCGGCCATCGGCAGCGCCAGCTCGCTGGTCTCCTGCCATTGCAGATCCAGGCCCAGCTCCTGCGCGGTCTCCAGCTCCTCGCGCAGCTGCGCCGTGCCGGCATCGGTGCTCGCGTAGCTGTAGGCGGTGCGGCGCTGGAAGGGCACGTCGTGCTGCGCGCACAGCTCCAGGAGCCAGTTCTGCCCGTCCCGATTCGCCGCCAGGTACGCCGCGGCGGCCTCCAGCGAGGTCCGTCGGCGGATCCGGGACAGTCGGGTGCTCTGCAGCAGCGAGACCTTTCCGGTGGTGTTGCCGGTGGCGACCGCCCCGACCGTGCGGGCCTCCAGCACGATCACCCGCCGCCCGGTGCGGGCGAGGGCCACCGCCGTGGCGAGCCCGGTCAGCCCAGCGCCCGCGACGGCCACGTCGTACGAGATCCCGGCCGGCATGGCCGAGACGGGGACGCGCGAGGGGTCGTGGGTGTCCAGCCAGAGTGAGGTCATGGCGTCTGCTCTCCATCGGTCGCTGATGGGTCGGGATCGGAGCGGGTCCGGGCTGATCGGGGCGGATCGGAGGCTGATCGGAGCGCCCGACGGCGGAACCGACCCGCTGGGCCCACTGTAGGGAGTGAGTGCGTGGCGCGGCCCGACACAGCGGGGATGGACCGACTGGTCGCGCCCCGCCGCGGGCATCACTGTCCTGCCCCGTACGGCACCCCCGCAGGGGCAGCCCACGAGGCGGCCGGCCCGCGCAGTTCGTCGCTCCCGGGCGCCCGGAGAGTACGGAGAAGTCGTCGGCTGATCAGGGAGAACGGTGCTCTTCTCGGACGGACCGGCCGGAGTGGGCGTCGGGCAGCGACCGGCGGATCCCGACGTCTCGTCGGTCATCGCGGGCCCCCTACCACCGCGGATACCGGGCCTGCGCGAGCCGTCTCTCCGGGGCGGCAGACCGCTCGCCGACTTGTCGCACTGCAGAAGCACTTCTACTGTCAGCCGAGAAGCGCTGCCGGGCCGAGCCTCTCCGACTCCGTGCCTCGACCTCAGTGCCTCGGCGCGGGCGAAGCGGGAGGTCACAGCGCTGCCGGAGATCATCTCGCCGGCGCCGCCGCCGGGTCCGTGGGAACGACTTCTTCGAGAGGACGTGACATGACGACAGCCGACCGCACCGCAGTGCCGGTCCCGGCTCCTGCCGCCTCCGGCCCGCCGCGACGCAGACGCCGCCGCTTCACCCGGGAGGCCCTGGCCGGCTACGCGTTCATCTCTCCGTGGATCATCGGGTTCCTCATCTTCACCGTGATCTCGATGAGCTACAGCGCGTTCCTCTCGATGACCGACTACGACCTGGCCACCAACGAGGCTCCGTGGGTGGGAGGCGCCAACTACGCCCAGCTCATCGACGACCCCAAGGTGCTGCAGTCACTGGGCAACACCTTCACCTTCGCGCTGATGTCGGTGCCGCTGGAGACGGCGTTCGCGCTCATGCTGGCGCTGCTGCTGATGTCGATCCCTCGCGGGCAGGGCTTCTTCCGGGTCCTGTACTACCTGCCGAAGATGACTCCTGCCGTCGCGACGGCGGCGGTGTTCCTGCTGCTGCTGAACGGCAACCGCGGAGCCGTCAACCAGTTCCTGGCGATCTTCAACATCCCCGGGCCTCAGTGGCTGATCGATCCCGACTGGATCATCCCCTCGATCGTGCTGATGTCCGCCTGGGCGGTGGCCGGGTCGATGATCATCTACATGGCGGCGCTGCAGGGGGTCCCGACGGATCTCTACGAGGCGGCGGCGCTGGATGGCGCGGGGCCTGTCCGCCGGTTCTGGAAGATCACGATCCCGCTGATCTCACCGACCACGTTCTTCCTCGTCGTCACGAACACCATCACCTCGCTGCAGGTGTTCGATCAGGCGTATCTGCTGTTCTATCGCGACACCAGCAGCTCGGCGCCGTCGGCCTCCCTCTTCTACGGCATCCACCTCTATCAGCAGGCGTTCCAGCAGTTCAACTTCGGGCTCGCCGCCGCCATGGCCTGGGTGCTCTTCGTGATCATCATGATCATCACCCTGATCCAGATCCGGGTCTCCAAGCGCCTCGTCCACTACCAGGGGGAGTAACCGATGACCACCGCGAAGTCCGTCACCGCCGCTCCGATCCCCGGGACCGACGCGGCGCCGGCGCCCGTTCGGGGCCGCGCACGTCCCCGCGCGCCCCGTCCCGAGGTCGCACTGGAGGGGGCCGTCACCGGTCATGCCGACGGTCCGCGCCGTGTGCTGCGCCGCGTGGTCGTCTTCCTGCGCTGGGCGCTGACCCTCGCCATCGGGGCCCTGTTCCTCTACCCGCTGCTGTGGCTGCTCTCGGCCAGCCTGAAGCCTCGCGGGGAGGTCTTCGACAACCGGCTGATCCCGCACACCTGGTCCCCGGAGAACTACACCGAGGTCTGGTCGCAGCTGCCTCTGGCCAGCTGGTTCATGAACTCCGTGTTCATCGCCGTGGCCGGGGCGACGCTGATGACGGTCTCGAGCTCGATGGTCGCCTTCGGCTTCGCCTACTTCCGGTTCCCCGGTCGCAACGTGCTGTTCGGCCTGGTCCTGGCGACGATGATGCTTCCCGGTGCCGTGACCCTGGTGCCCAACTACCTGATCTGGAAGCACCTCGGGTTCCTGGGCACCTCGGTGCCGCTGTGGGGCGGCGCGCTGTTCGGATCGGCGTTCTACATCTTCCTGATGCGCCAGTTCTACCGAGGGATCTCCCGCGAGCTGTTCGAGGCGGCCAGGGTCGATGGCTGCACCTTCTTCGGGCTCTTCCGGCGCATCGCCTTCCCGCTCGCCCTGCCCTCGGCGGTGATCGTGTGGCTGTTCGAGTTCCAGGCCTCGTGGAACAACTTCCAGGGGGCGCTGATCTATCTCAACTTCGGCTCCCCGGAGGACTACACCGTCCCGCTGGGCATCAACTACGCCATGACCCTGTTCTCGCCCACCGCCGGGGGCCACGGCGACTACCAGTACGTCATGGTCGCCTCCGTGGTGGTGACCCTGCCGATGCTGATCCTGTTCGCCGTCGGCCAGCGGTACTTCGTGGGCGGCCTGGCCGGGGTCGGCGTCAAGGGCTGACCCAGGGCTGAGCGGCGGCGGCCCCGCCCGGCCTGGGCGGGCCCGGCCTCGAACGACACCGCCGAGCGGCGCCGCCGAGCGGTGCCGCGAACGGCGGCCGCTCACCGGCTCAGGAGTTGTTCTCGTACTCCTGCTGGGCGGTCGACTGGGCGTCGGCGAGCGCCTGCTCGACGTCCTTCTCCCCGGTCATCGCGGCGGAGACGGCGTCGTTCAGGGCCTGCTGGATCTGCTGGCCCGCCGGGGACGGACCGGTCGAGCGGGGCTCGGCGAGCACGTCGTAGTAGACGCCGATGGCCTGGTCGAAGTCGGCATCACCGGACTCGGCCACGAACTGCTCGCGGATCTGCTGATCGGCCTCCGGAGACCCCGTGAACACACCGGTGTTGATGCCGCCGGCCTCCTCGACCGCGGCCTCACGGGCCTCACCGGCCTTGAGCCAGGCGTCCGTCGAGGTGACCGCGAGGGCCCAGGCCAGGGCCGCATCCGGGTTGGCGGCGCCGGTGGGCACCGCGAAGGCGGAACCGCCGGCGAAGGCGATGGTGGTGCCGTCGGTGCCCAGGATCGGCACGGCGTGCAGCTCGACCGCGTCGGCGAAATCGGTGAGGACGTTGAGGTACCACTGGGCCCAGGACTGGGAGACCACCTGGTCGCTCACGTACTGGTTCTGCTCGCCGAACACGTCCATGGAGTTCTTCAGCGAGGTGACCTCCTCGTATCCTCCCTGGAGGTCGAGGATCTCCTTGATCCAGGTGAGGGCCTCGATGTTCTCGGCGCTGTCGAGGGTGGGGGCGCCGTCCTCGCCGATGCTGCCGCCGCCGAACACCTGCAGCCACATCTCGGTGGAGCCGGGGATGTCGCCGTCGAACCCGAGGGTCACAGGGGCAGAGCCCTCGAGGGCGGTGGCCTTCTCCACGGTCTTGAGGAACGCGTCGGGGTCCGAGGTGTCGAAGTCCTCGGGAGAGACGCCGGCGGCCTCGGCCGCGCGCGCGTTGACCAGGATCGCGCTGGGCTGGAAGAACTGCGGGATCGCGTACCTGGCGTCCTCGTAGGTGACGTCGTGGACGGCGGGCTCGTAGTACTGCTGCACGGGATCCACGCTGTGCGCCTCGAAGCCCTGGTCGAGAGGCAGGATGAGTCCCTGGGCGGCGAAGGTCGCCACCACCGCCCGGTCGAGCTGGATGAGGTCGGGCACCTGCCCGGATGCTGCCTGCGCGGTGAACTTCTGGGGGTCGAAGTTCGTGGTGTCCATGTCGATCTGGAGATCGGGGAGCTGCTCGGCCGCGTAGTCGGCGCGGGACTGGCCGACCTCGTCCGAGGGGTTGAAGCCCATCGTGGACAGGGCACCGGTCGCCTCGGTCGAGAACTCGTGGTCCTGCTCGCCGCCGCCCCCGCCGGACGTCTCGCCGCCGCCGCTGCACGCGGCGAGCCCGAGAACGCCGGTGGCCGCGCCCGCCTGGAGTACTCCTCGTCTGGTCAGCATGGTGCTCTCCTCCCGGGCGCGCGGTGCGCGCCTCTCGCGACGACGGGGCATCGCCCCTGGTCGGAGAATAGAGCCGCGCTCATCCAGCGGCAATGAACCCGTCCGAACGGTCCGGAGGGGCCCACCGGCCTGCTCGGGCCGGCCGGTCGCATCGCCGCGTCGGCCCCGTGTCGGACCGGTCCCGTCCTCCCGTTACGCGGGCCCGACCCGCCGGGCGTGCTCGACGGCGGAGCGGACCCCGCGGTCCCAGACGTCCCCGTGGCCGGGCAGGACCGTGCGCGCGCCCGTGGCCTCCAGGGCGGCCAGCGACTCGAGTGCCTGGGCGCTGTCGGCCGTAGCGGCCCCGGCGACGATGCGCGGGCCCGTGCTTGCGGTGTACGGGTCCAGCGTGACCAGCGCATCGCCGGTGAGGACCACGTCGCGGTCGGGAAGGTGGAGGGCGACGTGCCCGTCCGTGTGCCCCGGGGTCGCGATCACTCGAGGGCGACCCGGCGCGTGGAGGGTGGTATCCGGAGCCAGGGGCAGGGTGTCGCTGACCCCGCGCACCAGGGCGGCACCCGCCAGCATCATCGAGACCAGCATGGGCACGGCGCGGGGGTGTCGGAGCGGGTACACGGCGCTGGGGTTCTCGTGCGCGTAGCGGTAGGGATGCGCGGCCAGCTCCGCATCCCGGGCGTGGGCGTAGATCGGCAGGCCGAGGCGCTGCACGAGCCGGCGAGCGGTGCCGACGTGGTCGAAGTGAGCGTGGGTGAGGACCAGCGCCCGGAGATCCTCGGGACGGTGCCCGAGGGTGCGGATAGCGGATCCCAGCTCGCGCCAGACACCGGGGAGCCCGGCGTCGACGAGGGTCAGGCCGTTCCCGCCCTCGATGAGATAGCAGTTGACGTGAGCGCGACGAATCAGGTGGACGCCGGTCGCCACATCAGGAACAAACATCACGACTCCCTTGCCGAGGGGACCGGGTGAGCGTTGCCGAGTGTACGAGCGGCTCGGCAGGGAGGTCACGGGCCGAGTGGTAGGGAGAGCCGGTGCCACGGCGCCCGTGGGATCCGGCGGCGACCGTCGGCCACCGGATGTTTCGGCCCGCTCAGCCGCCGCCGCCGTCGCTGGGGCCGGCGCCCTGCTGCTGCTCCTGCTCGTTCTGCTCATTGCGGCCGGCGTCGTTCCCCTGGCCCTGATCAGCCTGGTCGCCTTCACCGGCCGGGTCCTCGCCCTGCTCCGGGGTCGGCTCCTCGGACGGCTCCTCACTCGGCTCGGCGGGCTCCTCCGACGGCTCCTCGGAGGGTTCCTCCGACGGCTCGTCGGCGGGCTCCTCGGGCTCCGCCGGCGGCTGCTCACTCGGCTGCGGCTCCGGCGTGCTGCGGGAGCGCTCCTCGTTGTCCAGCTGGACCTCCTCGGGGAAGTCGAGCTTCTCCTGCCCCTCCAGCGAGCTCGACATGATGTCGCCCCAGATCGCGGTGGGGAACGTGCCGCCGGTGATGTTCCGCTCGCCGCCGAACGCCGTCAGCTGCTCCTCGGAGGTTCCGTCCTCGGAGGGCTGGAACATGCCCACCGAGGTGACCAGCTGCGGGGTGAAGCCGACGAACCACGCCGAGCGGAAGCTCTCCGAGGTGCCCGTCTTCCCGGCCACAGGGCGACCATCCATGATCCCTTGCAGGTCACGGGCGGAGCCTTCCGTCGGCGGGCCCTGCAGGGCGACGGTCGCGTTCGTGGCGACCTCCTCGTCGATCACCCGCTTCTCCTCGCTCTGATGCTCATAGCGCGAGGACCCGTCGGGCCGGGTGACGGACTGGACGATGTAGGACTCCCGGACGACGCCGCCGGAGGCGATCGTCCCGTAGACCTCGGCCATCTCCGTGACCGTCGGCGACGCCGAGCCGAGCACGTTGGAGGCCTCGGCACCCAGGCCCGGCGTCTCCTCCGGCAGCCCGAGGGCGACCGCGGTGTCCCGGGTGCGCTCGGGACCCACCTCGATGTTCGCCTCCGCGTAGGCGGTGTTGATCGAGTGCGTCGTGGCCTCGGCCAGCGAGACCCGCCCGTAGGAGTTGTCGCCGAAGTTCTTGACCGTCCAGCCGGGGAACTCCTTCGGGGAGTTGCCGTCCCAGCGGGAGTCCAGCGGGTAGCCGTCCTCGAGCGCCGAGATCAGGGTGAAGGTCTTGAAGATCGATCCGGCCTGCATGCGGGACTGGGTGGCGTCGTTGACGGACTGGGAGACGAAGTCCGGCCCCCCGTACATGCCGCGGATCGCTCCCGAGGAGGGATCCATCGTCACCGTGCCGACGCGGTTCTGCTCGGGGCGGTCCTCCGGCAGGTTCTCGATCGCCTGGACGGTGTTGTTCTGGATCGAGGGATCGATGGTGGAGACGATCTTGTACCCGCCGGTGTTGATCTCCTCCTCGGTGAAGCCCTGCTCGATCAGCTCGTTGCGGACCTGGGCCAGCAGATACCCGTTGGTGCCGCCCAGGGTGTTCTCGCTCTTGGGCTCGATGGTCTCGGGGAACTGCATCGCGTCGGCCTCGGAGGCCGTCATCTGGCCGGTGTTGACCTGCCGGGAGATGACCCGGTTCCACAGCCTCTGGGCGTCCTCGGGATTCTTGGCGGGATCGTAGGTGGAGGGGCCCGGGATCACCGCGACCAGCAGTGCGGCCTCCTCCTCGGTGAGCTCCGAGGCGTCCTTGCCGTAGTACGCCTGCGAGGCCTCCTGGATGCCGTAGGCGCCTCGCCCGAAGTAGATCGTGTTGAGGTATCTGGAGAGGATCTCGTCCTTGCTCAGCTCCTGGTCGATCTTCAGCGCCATCACCATCTCCTTCACCTTGCCGGCGTAGGAGGTGGTGGTGCCGGTGTAGTACCGCTCCACGTACTGCTGGGTGATGGTCGAACCGCCCTGCCGGGCGCCGCCGGAGAGATTGTTGACCATGGCGCGCACGATGCCGCGCGGGGAGACGCCGCGGTTCTCGTAGAAGCTGGAGTCCTCGCTGGCCACGACGGCGTCCTTGACGTTCTGCGGGATCTCCTCGGCATCGAGCTCGGTGCGGTTGACCTCGCTGAACTCGCCCATCTCGGTCTCGCCGTCGGCGAAGTAGACGCGGGTGGTCTGGGACAGCGCGAAGTCGGAGGGCTCCGGCACCTCGGTGTCGTTGTACAGCCATACGGCGAAGCCGAGGCCTGCGAGCACCATCAGCGCCATCGCGCCCACGATCATGCGCAGCGAGGGGATCCAGCGCCACGGGTTCCGCGCACCGGCCCGCGGGTAGTTCAGGAAGTTGGCCGGGACCGGCTTGCGGGGGCCTCCTCCGCCCCGGCCGCCACCGCCCGTACCGCGCGCTCCGGCTCCGGCCGCGGCGGCACTCGTGGCCGCGCCGCGACGAGCGGCCCGGGGTGCGGTGCCCGCGCTCTTGGACGGACGGGCGTGCCGGGCGGCGACCGAGGTGCGACCGCCCTCGCCGGCACCCGAGGCACCGCCGGCCCGGGAGCCGCCGCCTGCGCCCCGGGCGCTGCCGCCTGCGGCGCCGGCGCTCGCGCCTGCCGCTGCGGCCCCTGCCCCGGCGGCGCGGCCACCCGTGGCGGACGAGCTGCGGCCGGTGCGGCTGGTGCCCTTGGGCGCGGGAGTCTTCGGCGCCGGCTTCGCCGGGGTCGCGCGACGGACTCCAGCGGCACGACGGGCACCACCGCTCGTCGGCTTCTTCGATCGGTTCGATCGGTCCGACGAGCCACGGGACGAGCGTCGGGATTCGCTCATGGCTGCTCCTGGTCCTTCGGGGACACGTCCTTCGGGGGCACGGACGCGTGCACGTGCCACCGGGGCACGCAGCTCCCCAGTATGCGCACGCCGCTGCGCCCGACGGAACGGCCCGGCGTCGAAGCACACAGACTATCCACGTCTCGTGCGGCGCCGCTCACACCCAGCCTGCCCGCCTGCACACGTCCCTCACGAGGAGGCCGCCCGGGACGCCGGTCCCGAGGGTGTCACTCCTGGCCGCGGGCGGCCCACCATGCCTTCAGCTCCTCGATGGCACGCTCCTCGCCGAGGGGGCCGTGCTCCATGCGCAGATCCAGCAGATGCTTGTAGGCCTCGCCGACCGCCGGGCCGGGGCTCATCCCGAGGATCTCGATGATCCGGTTGCCGTCCAGGTCGGGCCGGATCCTCCCGATCTCCTCCTGCTCGGCGAGGTGATCGATCCTCGCCTCGAGCTCGTCGTAGGCCAGCGCCAGCTGGCGCGCCTTGCGCCGGTTGCGGGTGGTGACATCGGCCCGGGTGAGGCGGTGGAGGTGCTGGAGCAGATCACCGGCGTCGGTGACGTAGCGCCGCACCGCCGAGTCGGTCCAGGGCGCGTCGGCGTACCCGTGGAAGCGCAGGTGCAGCTCCACCAGCCGGGCCACCTTCTTGGTGGTGTCCTTGTCGAACGTCAGCGCGCGCATCCGCTTCGCGGTCATCTTCGCGCCCACCGTCTCGTGGAACCGGAAGGTGACCGCACCGCCAGGTTCGAACCGGCGGGTGGCGGGCTTGCCCACGTCGTGCATCAGCGCGGCCATGCGCAGCACCAGGTCGGGTGCCTCGCAGGGCCCGCCGGAGCCCCGAGGGCTCTCGAGATCGATCGCCTGGTCCAGCACCGTCAGCGAGTGCTCGTAGACGTCCTTGTGATGGTGGTGCTCATCGATCTCCAGCCGCAGCCCGGGCAGCTCGGGGAGGACATGGTCGGCCAGGCCCAGCTCCACCATCAGCTCGAGGCCACCGCGGGGATGCGCACCGAGCATCAGCTTGACCAGCTCCTCGCGCACGCGTTCGGCCGAGACGATGGACAGACGCTCCGCGAGCGCCTCGATCGCGTCGGCCGTGGAGTCCTCGATGCGGAATCCGAGCTGGGAGACGAAGCGGACCGCGCGCAGCATGCGCAGCGGGTCGTCGGTGAAGGACTGCTCGGGGCCGACGGGGGTGCGCAGCACCGTGCGGGCGAGGTCGCCGAGCCCGTCGAAGGGATCGACCAGCTCCAGCGAGGGGATGCGCACCGCCATCGCGTTGACCGTGAAGTCGCGGCGGGAGAGGTCCCCGGCCAGGGTGTCCCCGAAGGCAACCTGCGGCTTGCGGCTGGCCGGGTCGTAGGACTCGGTGCGGTAGGTGGTGATCTCCACCTTCACGCCCCCGCGGGCACCGCCCAGGGTGCCGAACTCCCGGCCCATGTCCCACACCGCACCGTCATGGGTCCAGCCGCGCAGGATCGCCTCGGTCTCCTCGGGCCGCGCCGAGGTCGTGAAGTCCAGATCGGCACTGGAGCGGCCCAGCACCGCGTCCCGCACCGGCCCGCCGACGAGGGCGAGCTCGAAGCCGGCCGCCTCGAACCGGCGGCCGAGGTCGTGGATCTCCTCGGGCAGCGCGCGGAACATCGAGGCGGACCGGGTGCGCGCGACGTCGAGCCGCTCAGCGGTCTCAGCGGTCTCAGCGGCATCGCCATCGGCGGGGTCCGGCTCGACGGGGTCGACGGGGTTGGTCACTGCTCGTCCTGTCATGGGGTCGGGAAGCGGGTCGACGCGATGTAGAGGTCTCGTGCACCCGCAGCCCCTCTACGGTAGCGGCCGCTTACAGTGTCACCATGCCGTCGTCCCCGCCACTCGTGCGCCCGATTCTCGCGGCGCTGCTGGCGGTCCTGCTGCTCACGTCATCAGCGCTGGTGAGCGGACCGGCGACGCTGCTTCCGGCGGCCGACGCCGCTGGTCCCGCGGGCACCGGCCCCTCTCCCGAGGCGCCACCGGACCCTCCCGGCGACTCGCCGGTGAGCATGGATCTCGTCTCCCTGGATCCCACGTCGCTCGCTCCGGGCGGGATGGTCCAGGCGGAGGTCGAGGTGACGAACACCTCGTCGCAGCCGCTGAGCGACGTCGAGCTCGAGCTGCGCACCCGCACCTCCCGGGTCACCGACCGCGCGATGGTGGCCGACTGGCAGGCCGACTCCTCACCGGATACCACCGGCCCCGCGCTGACGACCTCGCCGGAGGTGCCCCAGCTGGACCCGGGCGAGTCCGCGACCCTGTCCATCGAGGCCACCGCCGAGGAGCTCGCCTACTCCGAGGAGCCCTACTTCTGGGGCACGCGCCGCATCTCGCTGACCGTCGTCGCCGACGAGGAGCCGCTGGCGGCGATCCGCTCCTTCGTCGTGTGGCGGCCCGCCGGCACCGAGGACTCCATCACCCAGTCCGTGCTGCTGCCGGTGGCCGCCCTCGACGCCTCCGCCCCGGTCACCGCTCCTGAGGCGCATGCGCAGTCGGCGGAGTCCGGCCGCCTGGCCTCGCTGGAGCAGCTCGCGCTGCGCGAGGACGTCGACTGGTGGCTGGACCCGGCACTGCTGGATCCGCCGCAGCTGCCCGTCGAGTCCGAGGAGGGCACACCCGCCCCCGACGACGCAGAGGACGAGGAGGAGGCCCCGGAGTCGCCACGGGAGTACGAGGCCCCGGCGCCCGCTTCCGAGATGGCCGACGCGCTGGGCCAGGGCGTGGGCGACCGCACCGTGCTGGGCATGCCCTACGCGCGCGCCGACCTGGTCAGCCTGCGCGAGGCGGGAGCCGACGGCGTGCGCAGTGCCGCCGAGGAGAGCGCCCGCAGCACGTGGGAGGAGGCGGACATCGCGCCCCGCGCCTCGGCGATGCGCCTGGAGGGGCCGAACACAGACGCCGCCGGCCTGCAGCGCCTGGCCGACGCGGGCGCCACCACCGCGATCGTGCCGTCGACCTCGCTGCGCGCGGATGCCGGCTCGAGCGTGACACCAAGCTCCGTCGGCGTCGTCGAATCCACCGCCGAAGGGGGCGCCGGTTCCGGATCGGAGCTGCCCGTGCTCGCTCCGGATCCCGTGCTGTCCTCCGAATTCTCCCAACTCACCAGCGACTCCGATACGGAGCAGACGCGCCAGCGCCTGCTCGCCGAGACGGCCACCATCGCCTCCGAGTACACCGACGCCCCTCGCCACCTCCTGATCGCTCCGGATCCCGAGGCATCGCTGGATGCCGCGGCCGCCGAAAGCGCCCTGGACGCGCTGGCCGCGGCGCCCTGGGTGGAGCCCGGACGCACCGGCGACCTGCTCGATGCTGCCGACCATCGCTCCTGGACGACCGACCCCCAGAGCGAATCGGGGGAGCCGCTGGCCCTGGGCCGGCTCAGCATGCGCGACGTCCGGCCCTCGGGCCCCGGGCAGAACGGCCGCTGGGGCCACCTGGACGAGGCCGAGTCCCCCCAGCTCCTGGACCCCGACGCGCTGGCGGACCTGGAGGGCACCTGGAACCGGCTGGATGCCCTCGGTGCCGCCATGGAGGACGACACCCCGCTGGAGGCGCCCCGGCTCGAGGTGCTGGCGGGCACGTCGGTGCGATGGCGCGGCTCACCCGAGGTGCCTGCCGAGCGCGCCCAGGACGCCGCCGCAGTCTCCGATGAGCTGCAGGAGAAGATCCAGGTGGTTCCCGCCTCGGGGTACAACCTGATCTCCGATTCCGTCGGTGTGCCCATCACCATCACCAATCAGCTCGACACCCCCATCAGGGTCCGCACGGCCGTCTCCTCGGACCGTCCGCTGGTGCGCATCGGTGAGGCGCCCGTCGTGGAGGTCCCCGCCCAGGGACAGGTCGACGCCACCGTCCCCGTCGAGGCGATCGCCAACGGCACCGTCACCCTGACCACCGTGCTGACCGCCGAGGACGGCCAGCGGTTGACCGAACCGGTCGATGTCCCGCTGACGGTGAACCCGGCGTGGGAGAACTGGACCACGTTGCTGCTGGTGATCGCCATGGGGGTGCTGATGGTCGTCGGCGTGGCCCGGGCCCGGCGCACCGGCTCCGCCACCCGGGCTCCCGCCGTGCACGGCCCCGAGGATCCCGTCGAGCTCTCCCGTACCGGCCGCTCCATGCTCGACACGACGGCGACCGAGGCGGTGGTTGCCGAGGACGACGAGGCCGAGCAGCACAGCGAGGACGAGGAGCGGGACCCGCCCGGGGACTCCGGCCCCCCGGGCGCCGCCGGCGAGCCCCGCCGGGGGCGCCGGAGCGGGCCCGCCACCCATCGCCGTCCCATGAACGACCACGAGCACCACCACGGAGAGGAGGAGACCTGATGAGCACGTCCCTCCGCGTCCAGCATGTCCCGCGCCACCGCCGAGTCGGGGCCGTCCCCTCCAGCAGCACGAAGCTGCTGCAGGCCAGTGTGCTGATGGCCTCCGGCTCGGTGGTCTCGCGCATGCTCGGCTTCGTGCGGAACTTCCTGTTCGGCACCATCTTCACCGGCTCCATGTCTGCCGTCGCCAACGCCTTCAGCGCTGCGAACGTCCTGCCCAACACCATCTGGCTGCTCGTCGGGGGCGGCACCCTGAACGCGATCCTGGTGCCGGCGATCGTGCGCGCCGTCAAGCGTCCCGATCGCGGCAGCGACTACATCTCCCGGCTGATGACGCTGGTGGCCGCCGTCGCCCTGGGGATCACGGCCATCTGCACCCTGCTGGTGCCGCTGCTGCTGACCGTCACCAGCGGCGTGCTGCCCCCGGCGACGTTCGCGCTCGCGGTGCAGCTGGGCTACTGGATGATGCCGCAGATCTTCTTCTCGGCGCTGTACGTCATGTGCGGCCAGCTGCTGAATGCGCACGACTCCTTCGGTCCGTACCAGTGGGCACCCGTGCTCAACAACCTCGTCGCCATCCTCGGCGCCGCGATGTTCCTGGGCGTGTGGGGGAAGGTCGGCTCCCCGGACGAATGGACCATGCCGATGGTCATCGCGATGGCCGCGATCAACGTCGGCGGATCCGCGGCACAGGTGCTGTTCCTGTTCTGGTACGTCAAGAAGCTCGACCTGCGGCTGCGCCCGCGCTGGGGCTTCCGCGGGCTGGGGCTGGGCAAGCTGAGCCGGATCGGGCTGTGGACGCTGGCCATGCTGGGTCTGGGTCAGCTGGGCATCTGGTCCTCGCGATGGGCCACCGGCGACGCGGTGCGGATGACGGAGCAGCTGGCGGACCAGCCGGACCTCGCGGCCCGGTACCCGGCGCTGCTGACCATGGAGTGGGCCTACCTCGCGTTCATGCTGCCGCAGGGCATCATCGCCGTCACCCTGGTCACGGCCACGTTCCCGTCGCTCTCACGGCACGCGGCCGAGGGCGAGCACGCCGGGGCGCTGGACCGCTATGCCGAGACCAACCGGCTGCTGGCGGTGCCGATGGTGCTGTGCACGGCCGTGTTCATCGCCCTGTCGGGGCCGATCATGTGGGTGATCGGCGGCGGCACCGGGGAGATCGGGGCCCGCGCCAACGGCACGGTGCTGATCGGCTACATCCTGGGCCTGGTGCCGTTCGCGTCGCTCTACCTCATCAAGCGCGTCTTCTACGCCTACGAGGACGCACGCACGCCGTTCCTCACGCAGATCCCGATCACGGTGATCTCCTTGCTCTCGGTGCCGATCATCCTCACGACGGTGGACCCGAAGTGGGCGGCATTCTCCGCCGCGGCCTTCACGAGCTTCGGGAACCTGATCGCCTGGATCCTGGCCGCCTGGCAGCTGCGCCGCCACGCGCGCGCCGTGGGCACCACGCCGCCGCAGCTCGCCGTGGGCGCGAGGGTGCTGGGCAAGCTGCTCAGCGCCGCCGTGGTCAGCTGGGCGGTCGGCACGGGACTGGTCGCCCTGGCCGGGGACCTGTTCTGGGTCCACCGGGTCCTGGCAGCGGGGCTCGGCGCGATCGTCGCGGCCGTCATGACGGCCGTGTTCGTGGCCCTGGCGTGGCTGATGAACGTGGCCGAGGTGCGGATGCTCGTGGGCTACGCCCAGCGAGCGACCAATAAGCTGGCCCGCCGTGGTCCGAGAGTGAGCTCGTAGCATGGAAGGCGCTCGTGACGGGCGCACGCCCGCAGGACGAGGAGAAGGACGGTCCGTGAACACGACTGAGCAACAGGACGCGCTGCGTTCCCGGTGGACCCTGGAGGGGACGATCCCTCTGGCCGGTGTCGCCGACGGCGCCGCGTGGCATCGCGCCCGATCGGTGGCCACCGGTGAGAGCGTCACCCTGTTCATCGTGCGCGGCCCGGCCGCTCTCGAGGCCGCCGACGCCGTCCGCCGCGCCTATCTGGTCGAGGACCCGCACCTGGTTCCCGTGCGCGACATCGTGGTGCTCGAGGGCTCGGACGAGAACCCTGGCGATGCCGGCCCCGCCCGCGCCGCCGAGGGTACCGGTGGAGTCGACGGGGAGGCGCGGACCGGGGAGGGGCCGACCGGGGAGGGGCCGATGACGATCGTCGAGTACCCGCCGCCACCCGCGCCGCCGCTCGCTGCCCTGCTGGGCAAGGGGCCGCTGCACCCGGAGACGGCCCGCTCGATCATCGGCGAGGCCGCGACCGGCCTGGAGGTCGCCCGCCGCCGCGGGGTGCGCCACCAGTTCCTGGATTCCAACCGCGTGTTCGTCGACACGGCCTCGGGCGAGGTCTCGGTGCTCGGCGTGGGCGTGGAGGCGGCTGCGCACACCAACCTCGACCGCTCGCGCGAGGTCGCCTCCTTCCAGGACACCGCGGCCCTGGTCGCGCTGCTGTATCGCGCGCTCACCGGCCGCAGTCCGCAGCACGACGCCTCGGGAACCGTGCCGCGACCCTCGTCGATCGTGGACACCGAGATCCCGGCGGATCTCGACCTGCTGTGCGACCTGGTGCTGAACGAGACGGCCGACGACATCCCCGAGACCACCCGCGGGCTGATCGCCGCCCTCGAGCCGTGGCAGTCCATCCCGGTCACGCTCGAGGCGTACCCGCGCGGGAGCCGCCCGGCCGGCCCCTCGCAGCAGCACGGGGAGCCGGGCAGGACGGACGAGCGAGGCGAGCCGGACAAACCGTCCGTGACGGACGAGCGGGGCGAGCCGGTCGAGCCGTCCCACCCGGTCGAACCGTCCGAACCGGTCGAGCCGGACGAGGACACGGTCGTCCGCCCGGCCGGCCCTGGCACGGAGGCCCACTCCGCTGCCGGTCCCACCACCGCTGGAGCGCTGGCAGCGGCCGGCGCCGTCGGTGCGGCGACCTCTCAGACGACTCCGCCCGGCTCGACGCCCGGCCCCGTGCCACCGGTGGATACCGCGCGCGACCAGGCCCCGAGCGCCGCAGCATCCGCGCCGGCAGCTGAGCCTGCGGTGGCAGCGGCCCGCGGGGCCGCGCCGGGCCCTGCAGGTGCTGCGAAGCCGGAGGACACGACCAAGCCGGTGGACACAGCGGAGCCTGCGAAGACCGAGGAGACCGCTCAGACGTCGGCCGAGGCCCGAGGGCTGGTGGAGGATCTCCACCTGGACGAGAAGCGGTCCAGCAGTCCGTTCCCCGGTCAGCTCGACATCACGCCGCCGCGTCCCACCACCCCTGCCGCTCCCGAGCCGCAGGAGGCGCCGGCGGCGTCGGACCGCACGCAGCCGTCGGAGCCGTCGCACTCCGCCCACGCCCCGCAGTCCGGCTCCCCGGAGCAGTCATCGGCCCCTGCCGCAGCGGGAGCGGGCGCCGTCGCCGCCGGAGGTGTGGCCGCCGGCTCGCAATCGGTCGACCCGGGCATCCCCGCGCGCACCGCAGGCACCCAGTGGCCGCTGACTCCGGTCCACGACGCCGAAGCCGCCGATCCGCTCTCGCCGTCACAGGCTCCGGAACACAGCACGGCACCTCCCGAGCAGCCGCGTCGGACCTCGCCCGAGCATCCCGACGCGAGCGGTGTGTCCGATACGCAGACCCCGCAGCAGGATGAGGACGCAGCGGCTGACGAGGCGGCGACTCCCACCTCGGCCGGCCCGGTCCATCACACACCCAGCGCCGGGTCACCGGCACCGATGGCGGTCTCGGGACGCACCGAGTCCCTGGCGCCGGTGGTCAGCGACGGCCCCATCGTGGTGCGCGGTCGCGATCGCTCCGCCCTGGAGGATCCGCCCGAGGAGGCCACGGTGCCGTCGGGCCGCGGCACGCTGTTCCGCGACGTGGTCGGCATCGCTGTCGACGCCGACGACCCCGAAACCTACGCACTGGGCCCGACGCAGGCCGAGGAACGCTCCCGGCAGTCGCAGTGGATCCTCATCGGCGGCGTGCTGGTGGTCATCGTGGCCCTGGTGTTCGCGCTGACCACCGTCACGTCCGGGCTGCGCGAACGCATGGCCAACCCGCTGGACACCTCGCCCGTCGCCTCACCCACGGAGACCGAGACGGACGAGGCGCCGGTCGAGCCCACCCAGGACACCGAGGAACCCGAGCTGCCCGCCGCGCAGATCGGCGACATCGAGCTGTTCGCGCAGGGCACTGATCAGCCGCCGGACAACGCCGACCAGCAGGAGCGGATCACCGACGGGGACCCCGGCACCTTCTGGTCCACCAAGTACTACGCGAGCCCCGACTACGGCGGCCTGAAGGACGGCGTCGGCGTCCGGGTGAATCTGGTGGAGCAGTCGAAGCTCTCGGCGGTGACCGTCACCACCGCCCGCAACAGCGGCGGGACGCTGGAGCTGCGCGCCGTCAACGACGACGGCTCCCCGGGGGACGTCCTGGCCAGCGGCGAGTTCGCCGGAGACGGTGAGGTCCGTCTGGAGCCGGGCGAGCCCGTGGAGACGGACCAGGTCATCCTGTGGCCCAGCGACCTGCCGCCCGACAGCGAGGAGTCCGGCAAGTTCCGGGCCCGCATCGCGGAGATCCGCGTCGAATGAGACGGCTCGGGTTCCGTTCCTCGTCGCGGCGTCACCGGGGCGGGAGCGGTCCGCGCCGCACGTCGGTACTGGGCATCCCGGTCCAGCTGATCCTGGTCGCGATGGTGATCGCCGCTCTCCTGGGAGCACTGCTGGCGGCCGCTCTCGAGCAGTCCACCGCCAGTCGCACCCATTCCGGGTCCTCCGCGGTCGATGCGCCCACGGGCGCCGGGAAGAATTCGTCCGGTCTCCCCGTTATCACGGAGACAACTCTCGGCACCGAGGTCCAGAGGCTCGTCGACGCCGGCATGATCCAGCCGCCGACCAGCTTCGACGCCACCGAGTGCCTGCGGGAACAAGGAATCCAGGACTCGATCCTGATCATGGAGGAGGTGGCGTGGGGCACCGACGAGACGCACGGCTGGCTGCTCGTCCACGGTCCGATGGACCGCGAGACGCTGCGCGCCAACGGCGGCACCGTCTCGGCGACCGTCGTCCTGCCCAACTGCGGATCGGCCGACGGAGGCGACGTGGACCCGCAGCAGTCACGACTGTGGTCCGGAAGCGTGATGATCGGCTCCCTCTGACGTCACCGACGCACCTCGGTCACGACCGGCCACCGGCGTCTCGCCCTCCTCTGCTCCATACTTGATCGCGGTGCTCCCGCTGACCGACCACGACGCATCCCACGGAAGGACATCACCCATGTCGCAGCCCATCCAGGCCCTCAACATCCTCGGGGGCGCCGCCGCCTCGGCGGACACCGCACCGGCGGCCGCACCCGAGCCCACGGGTGACGAGACCATCCACGAGGTGGTCATCGTCGGTTCGGGGCCTGCCGGCTACACCGCCGCGATCTACACCGCGCGCGCCGAGATGAAGCCCATCGTCATCGCGGGCGCGCTCGACGCCGGTGGCGCCCTGATGACCACGACGGACGTCGAGAACTACCCCGGCTTCGTCGACGGCATCCAGGGCCCCGAGCTCATGACCACGATGCAGGAACAGGCTGAGCGCTTCGGTGCCGAGATCGTCTACGAGGACGCCGTCGACCTCCAGGTCGAGGGAGACGTCAAGACGGTCACCCTCGACGACGGCACCGTGTACCGGTCCCGGTCCCTGATCATCTCCACGGGCTCTGCGTACCGCGAACTCGGCGTCGACGGGGAGAAGAAGCTCTCCGGCAAGGGCGTCAGCTGGTGCGCGACCTGCGATGGGTTCTTCTTCAAGGATCAGGACATCGTGGTGATCGGTGGCGGCGACAGCGCCGTGGAGGAGGCGACGTTCCTGACCCGCTTCGGCAAGTCCGTCACCCTGGTCCATCGCCGTGATCAGCTGCGCGCCTCGAAGATCATGGCCCGCCGCGCCGAAGCCGATCCCAAACTCCAGTTCGCGTGGAACAGCGAAGTGGTCAGCATCAACGGGGGCGACAAGGTCGAGTCCGTGACGCTGCGGGACACCGTCACCGGCGAGGAGCGCACCATGGCGACCTCCGCGGTGTTCGAAGCGATCGGCCACCTTCCCCGCACGGAGCTTTTGCGCGGAAAGCTGGAACTCGACGAGCAGGGTTACATCGTGTGCGAGGGCCGTTCCACGTACACGTCCGTCCCGGGGGTGTTCGCGGCGGGGGACGTCGTGGACCACACCTACCGCCAGGCCATCACCGCGGCCGGGACCGGATGCCAGGCGGCGCTGGACGCGGAGCGGTGGTTGACCGATCGCGACGCTCTGGCCGATGCGGAGGCGAAGACGGCGGACCCGGAGGAGACCGTCGTGGTGACTGCCGAGGCGCAGCCCGCCGCTGGCTGAGGTGCCGTGATCGCCCGCACCCATGGTTCACGCACCGTCTCAGGCCGTCGTACTGGTCACGTCTGACTGGGCCGGCCCGGCGAGGCCGGCCCCGACGGTGCTGCGCGAGCTCTCACGACGCTGGGGCAGCACCGTTGCCACGCTCATCATCGACGACCCGCACGAGGACGTGCTGGATCGTCTTGAGGTCGACGTGCTCCCGACGTGGCTGGGGTTCGAGCGGGGGGAGGTTCCCGACGACGGGGTGGCCGGCACGGACGTTCACGCGACGGGTTCCGCGCTCTTGGTCGTCGAGGAACTACGCGGCCTCGGCATGACGGGAGAGGATCTCGTTCTCGCCGGGCCGTGGCGGCTGGTCCACCGCCGCCGCGGTGCGCTTCCGAAGCACGTGGTCGCCTCCGAGTTCGGCCCGCGCTCGGGGCGGGCCGACGCGTAGCTCTGGAGGGGGAGGCGCCACCGGAAGCTCTCCGCGCAGTGGCTGTCAAGTTGTCCGAGAACCACCGCAGTGGCGTGCGCGAATAGGTTGTGCACAGGGTTATCCACACGGCTGTCCACAGGCGCCGGGCGCGTGGTCCACACCGTTGTCCACAACGTGGTGTGGACAAGTCCGGGGTCTCGGTCCGTCCTCAAGGAGAGCGATCGCGGGGCTGACCTGCACAGATGGTCGCTCTAGTGATGTACTTCACTCGTTCCCGGCAGTGTTATCTCCACGCGGACCAACTGTGCTGGAACCCGCTTGGCGCACTTTTCCACATCGTTACGCACACTGTGCACGGTACTCACGTGGATCGGTCCACTGCAGAGCGCGTCAACATCGCACTACTCGGCTACCGACGGAGCCCGCAGCCGTCTACGGGCGTAACTTCCCCGTAGTTTCACGTGGTCCGGGCTCTTGGTTGGCGTGCTCTGGCGTGAGCCCAGCGCCGGGAGTTGAGAGTGCCGAGCGCGCTCGGTCCGCTTCCTTGCCACCCGCCGTCCACCTCGCGTTAACCGCCGGCCCGATTGCAATGTCAGGCACGTACTGTCGGTTCGCCGTGAAACGTCTCGCCTGGGGATGGCGCCGGTCCCGCTGGGTCGTCCTTCCTCGACACCCGCCGCCGACGATATGAGCTCCCAGGTTTCGCGTGAAACCATGCGGAGTCATGCCGACCCGGGCCATCGTGGCGGGCGGAGGCTGGTCTGAATGCGTGCCCATCTGAAAGCGTACCCACGCCCCGGTTGTACCCTCGGGCGCGCAGCCCGAGTTGCACGTGAAACGGAAATAAACGGCGGTAGGAGTCTTTGCGCGTCGGACGCCCACGCTGCACGCCAACGCGAGGACCATTCGCCGCAGCGTATTTCCCGTGAAACTAGGGCAGTTTGTTCCTGTGCGAGCCAGTTGCCGACCGAGCCCGAGGCCTGCTCTGACACATCGACGGCGCATTAGCCCGATACAACACGCACCAATCCGCGGCGATCTCCCCACCGCGCACTCCGCTCCCGCCACACATGGGCCCCTGGCGGCTTCACGTGAAACGGAGAGCCCTGCGTCCTCATGGGAGGGGCCGTCCAGCCTGGGACGCCCGCGGTTCCTCGCGCCAGTCACAGAGCGTTTCACGTGTAACGAGACCTCGAGACCGGTAGGAACTAGGGCGGCGAGGGCCGCTGGCGTTCCGAATCGTCTGGTGGTCGGGTGCCTCATAGCTGCCGACGCCTGGGGCAAATTCGAGAACATCCGGGCATAGGTCGGCAGCTTCCCGTGAAACCTTGCCTGAGAAGGCACAGTTGCCTCCCTCCCTACTACGTGGCCACGCAGCGCGGTGGTGGTGGGAGCTCACTGCGGGTCCCAGAACGACTTCCAGCCGACGACCCGGACAGGTGGAGCGACAGGCGCCGACCGAGGGGTCCAACCAGGACTGTTGCCACTGCCTTGCCGGGTTCACGTGAAACGTAACGCTCGGCGGGGCAAACTGCGTCGCAGGCTCACCCGCCAACATGCCGCACCCGCACTCACTACGACGGTCGGTCTCGTCATGGGCGAGGCGAAGAGCCTTCACGTCCGCAGGATCGGTACCCATGCAGGCCAGTGAGGTCAGACCGATCGTGTCGGACGTCGCGGGTTGCCAGAATGCGATCGGTGGACAATTCACCCGTCGAGACCCGTATCGCGGCCGCGAGCCGCATCGAACTGCAGCCCGGACCCCCTGAGCCCGCCCGAGACGGGTTTCACGGGAAACTGACTATGCGGGGAAGCTGCTGACTGAAGCGGCCGCCCACGTGGATGCAAGGTCGTCGACTATCCGCCACGAAGGAAAGCCACCGCGATGCCCTCGACACGGCCTGCGGCCGATCCCGGTTTCACGTGAACCCACCTGCGAATCACACATGGCGCATCCCGGGCTGAGATCGGCAGAGTTTCACGTGAACCGGCGCGTGCCGGCAAGCAAAGTGCGGCCCTGACCGCGATCGCGCCCCGTGATTGGCGCGCCGGGCTCTTCTGGAGCTTGTCAGCCTACTCAGCGTCCCCGTCTCCCCGTCGGCTGTGGTTTCACAGGAAACGCTCCGAACTCCCTATCAGCTGGGCCCGGTCAGGCGGCCCGCAGCGGCTGCAACGACGCAACGACGCAACGACGCAACGACGCAACGACCGAGTTTCACGGGAAACCCCGAGTGGCACCCTAGTCGCCGTCGGGCCGTCTACTCGTCCTGAGGTACGGATGCGCTCCGTCCTCGCCACGCCACTGACAACAGTACGTTTCACGGGGAACCCAGCGTGACCCTTCGCGACAGCAAAGCGATAAGGCGTTGCTGACCCAAACCCGCCGGCCCGGAGGCTGGGCTTCCAGCGCACCCGCGCCTGACGTTCCACGGGAAACGAGGGAACCGACGATCGCCCGACGGCTCGCCGGCGCGGGGGACCATCCACATTCACCCAAGCAATGTCGCCACCTTGCCTCGGCACCCCTCACCGACGGGCACTATCCACAAAATCATGCACATCGGTGGAAAAGCCAGAAGGGCGCCGCGGACTGCAAAAGGGAGACCGCGGCCCGCGGTACCGCACATGCTCACCGGCGCGCCTGTCCGGGCCGGGGGGTAAGGATCGAGGCGATGGCGAGTTATGCTGACATGCAGAGGCGCTCGCGTCAGCTCCCTGCGGACCATCCCCGGCAGACCGTCTACTTCCGGGCGCAGCAAGAGACTCGCCCGTGGTCGGGGCCCTCCCGACACCAGGCCGAGCCCAGCTGGCACGGGCGCCCTTGAGCTCTAGTCACCTTGTCCGAGGCGCTCATCGCGGATACGACGCCCCGCCCCCGGCCACGGGCAGCGACCATGCACAAGGGGGCCGGCATCACTGCCGACCCCCTCCATGCATTAGTCCAGCGGATTCAGCTCTCGGGCTGGTCCTCCGAGTCCGCGTGCCCGCCTGCTCCGGCTCCGATGTTCTCGACCAGACGTTCCAGGTCATCGAGGTTGGTGAACTCGAGCGTGATCTTGCCCTTGCGCTTGCCGACGTCGATTCGCACCTGGGTCTCCAGGCGGTTCGACAGTCGGCTGGTCAGATCGACCACGTGCGGGTCGTACGTGCTGCGGCGGGGCGTGCGGGTGGTCGCCTGCTGCTGCCCGCCACGGGCCACCAAGCGTTCCACGGCACGAACGGAGAGCCCTTCACTGACGATTCGCTGCGCCAGCTCCTCCATCAGTGAGGGGTCGTCCAGCGACAGGAGCGCGCGGGCGTGACCGGCGCTCAGCGCCCCGCTGGCGAGCCGTCGCTGCACGAGGGCGGGCAGGCGCAACAGACGCATCGTGTTGGTGATCTGAGGCCGTGAGCGACCGATACGCTCGCCGAGCTCATCCTGGGTGCACCCGAAGTCCTCGAGGAGCTGCTGGTAGGCATTGGCCTCTTCCAGCGGATTCAGCTGCGTGCGGTGAAGGTTCTCCAGGAGCGCGTCCCGCAGGAGATCGTCATCGCTGGTCTCCCGGATGATCGCGGGGATAGAGGTGAGTCCCGCACGCTGAGCGGCGCGCCAGCGCCGCTCACCCATGACGAGTTCGAACGACTCCCCATCCTCCGTGACCGGAATCGGGCGCACTACCACGGGCTGGAGGACGCCGACCTCGCGCAACGAGTACGCCAGCTCATCCAGCTCGTCATCGTCGAACATCGTGCGGGGGTTGCGCGGGTTCTCCCGGATCTCGTGGATCGGGACCTCCGCGAACTCCGCACCGGGCACGCTGAGCAGACCCTGACGGTCCTCCTCCGCCGACGGCCCCTGCGCCGCTTCCGGTTCAGCGCCCTCGGCGGCCGGCTCCACGCTGCTCTCGCGCCGCGTCTCCGCGGAGTCGCCCTCCCCGCCATCCCGGCCTCCGGGCGCGCCGTCCTGGCTCTCGCGGACGTCCTCCGGTGATTCCGGCGCGGTCCCATCGACCGCCCCGGCCCCATCGGTGTCGGTGTCGGCGAGCGTGCCCGGCGCAGTCCCCGCCGAGGAGCCGGCAGCCGACTCCTGGCCCGCGGCGGCCTCGGCAGCCTGCGCAGGAGTCAGCTCCACGGCCTCGACGTCGACCGCGGGGCTGTCTTCAGCGGTCGTGGAACGACCCGGGGCGGGCCGCGGGGAAGCGCTTGCCGCTACCGGGTCCGCTTCCTTCGTCGTCGCAGGAGCAGTGGCCGTACCGCTTGCGGCGGCGCTGGCGGAGGAGCCGCGGGAGCGCTTCGAAGTGGTCCCGGTGGAGGCTTTCCGGCTCGATGTCGTGCGGGCGGACGTGCCCGTGCCGCCAGCAGTGCCACGAGATGACGCCGACGAGCTCTCCGTGCTGCTGTCTGCGCTCTGCGCGGCAGACTCCTTGTCGGCGACAGTCTCCTTGTCGCCGGCAGGCTTCTTGGCAGCGGCGGGCTTCTTGGCGGCGACCGGCTTCTTGGCGGCGGTGGTCTTCTTGCCGGCAGCGGGCTTCCTGCCGCCGCTCGATCTCGAGCCGGATGCCGTGCCGGCCGTGCTCGCAGCACCGTCGGGAGCCTGGTCGGCCTGGTCGGACTGCCCGGCCTGGCCGCCGGCCGGGGCTCGCGACGTCGACCGCTTCGCGGCGGAAGCGCCCCGGGAGCCGGCGGAGCGGGATGACGATGTCGACCCGCGGCCGCGGCGCTCGGCAGCGGCGCGCGCCATCGCGTCGGCCAGGTCCTGGCGATCGGCCCGCTCACGCGCGGGGCGGTCCTCGTCGTCCGACGCCTTCTCGCCGGAGAAGAACATGTCCACCGGGCGCTCACTGGCCCCCTGGTCCTCGGCCTCCGACGGCGGGCGCGTGCGAGTACGAAGCTCCTGCTCAGGTGCGGGTGTGGCGCCCGCTCCCGGGATCAGGGCGCCGAGTCCTCGACCCAGTCCTCGCTTCTGCGTCATGGCCGTTGTCCTTCCGGAAAATGTCGTCCACCGTGGGTGGGACCAGGAACGCTCGCGGTCTCACCGCGGCGTCGTTCCGAGGTCGGTGTCATGGAGCGGGGCGAATGGTCAGTTCGTGCGCCGCTGCTCGATACGCGAGAGCGCCGCTGGAACCCGGATCGTACGTCAGCACCGTCTGGCCGTAGCTCGGCGCCTCGGAGATCCGCACGGAACGCGGGATCGTCGTCTCCAGGGTCTGCTCCGGGAAGTGGTCCCGGACGTCCTGGGCGACCTGTGCGGCGAGCCGGGTTCGGGCGTCGTACATGGTCAGCATGATCGAGGAGACCACCAGCTCGGGGTTCAGGTGCTGGCGGATCAGATCGATGTTGTTCAGCAGCAACGTCAGGCCCTCGAGCGCGTAGTACTCGGCCTGGATGGGGATCAGCACTTCGCGGGCCGCGACCAGCGCATTCACGGTCAGCAGGCCCAGCGAGGGCGGGCAGTCGATCAGCACGTAATCCAGCCGGGGCAGGCCCTGCTCCTCCCGGAAGGCCAGATAGTCCCGGATGGCGTTGCGCAGCCGGTTCTCACGGGCCACCAGAGCGACCAGTTCGATCTCGGCGCCGGAGAGGTTGATCGTCGCCGGGGCGCAGTGGAGGCCGGCCATGTCCGGGACGTCCTGGACCACGTCCTGCATCGCCGCCGACTCCACCAGCACCTCGTACATGCTGGGCACCTCGGCGTGGTGCTCGATGTTCAGAGCGGTCGAGGTATTGCCCTGCGGGTCGGAGTCGATGACCAGCACCTGCAGGCCGCCCATGGACAGAGCCGCCGCCAGATTCACGGCGGTCGACGTCTTGCCGACGCCGCCCTTCTGGTTGGCAATGGTGATCACGCGCGTGCTCGCCGGCGCCTCGAACTCGAGGCCCTCGAGCTCCTTGCGGCGAGCGTGATCCCGGGCGAGCTCGCGCATCAGCGGAGTGTCCTCCATCGGCCCACGGCCCGGAGAGGAATCTTCGCGCTGGTCAGCCACGTGGATCTCCCTTCCTGCTCGCCGGCACCCGGCGACGCACTTGGACCACTGTAGTGGGAACCTCGACCTCACCGACCCCGTACTGGGAGATCTGGGCATCGGTGCCGCCGAGCCGGCGCAGCAACTTCTGGGCGGCGTCCAGCTCGTCGGCGGCCGAACTGCCCTTCATCGCCAGCAGCTGGCCGCCCTCGCCGACCAGCGGCAGCGTCCAGCGTGCGAGCTTGTCCAGGGCGGCGACCGCCCGGGCGGTGACGACGTCGAAGCTGCGCGCACCGTGCAGATCCTCCGCGCGGGCGCGCACGACCTCCAGCCCCAGGCCGAGCTCCGCCTCGATCTCCTCGAGCCACGTCGCCCGGCGCTGCATGGTCTCGATGAGCGTGACCCTCACTCCCGGCCGCGCGATCGCAAGCACCACACCGGGCAGTCCCGCACCGGATCCGACGTCGGCCAGCGTCGAGGCGTCGGGGTCGATCGCGTCGGCCATCAGCGCACAGTTGAGGATGTGCCGCTCCCACAGCCGCTCCACCTCGCGCGGGCCGATGAGTCCGCGTTCGGGGCCCTGCTCGGCGAGCATGCCGGTGAAGCGCTCCGCCAGCTCGAGACGGTCCGCGAACAGACGCTCGGCCGACGGGCGCAGCGAGTCGGGCAGGGACAGCATCGGGCGCCTCAGGATCCGGGGTAGATCACGACATGGCGGCTCTTGCCGTCCCCGTCGGACTCCGACCGCAGGCCCTCGCGCTTGGCGACGTCGTGGACGACCTTGCGCTCGAACGGGTTCATCGGTCGCATCGGGACCGGGGCACCGGTCTCCTTCGCCTCGGCGGCCGCCTGGGCGGCGAGGTCCTCGAGGCTGTCCTTGTGCTCGGCGCGGAAGCCGCCGATGTCGAGCATGAGCCGGGAGCGGTTGCCGGTGCGGGTCTGCACGGCCAGCCGCGCGAGCTCCTGCAAAGCGTCGAGCACCTCGCCCTTGGGCCGGTTCACCTTCTCCAGCTGGTGGGCGCCGCGGATCTCGACCGAGGCGCGATCCCCGTCCACGTCGATGTCGATGTCGCCATCGAGATCGGCGATGTCCAGCAGCTCCTCGAGGTAGTCGGCGGCGATATCGCCCTCCTCCTCGAGCCGGCGCAGCCGCTCCTGGGAGGACTCCGTCGGATCGGCCTCGTCCTCCCCGCCGTCCTCCAGGTCGCCGGAGGCACCACGGTCCTCCTCGTCGGCCGACTCGGCAGGTCGGGCCACCTCGGGGCCGGACTGCCCGGCATGCCCGGACTCAGCGGCGGGCTCCGGGGCGGACCGGGCAGAGGCCTCGGACGCGGCGGACTGCTCGGGCGCGGTCACCGGCCGGTCGTCGGCCTCGCCGGCGGTCGGGACATCAGGCGTGGTGTCGTTCATTCGGTCCTCCGAGGAATGCTGGGATGAGTCGGGTGCGCTCCCGGGAGCGTCCGTGCTCCCGGGGTGCGAGGTCACTTCTTGCGCTTGGACTTCTTCTTCGCGCTCTTGTTCAGCGGGGACGTCGACGGGGGCGGCGTCGGGGTCTCGCCGGCCGCCTCCTGGGCCTTGCGCCGCTCCTCGGCGGCCTTCGCACGGGCCGCGCGGGCGCGCTCGAGCTTCTCCTGGTCAGTGAGCTTCTTGCCGCCGCGGTTCTTGCTCACCGGCTGCACGCGGATCTGCGGATCGGGCTCGGGTTCGCTGACCTTCTTGGGCGGGGTGAAGTCGAGCGGCTCGAGGCCCTTGCGCTCGCGCTTGGCGTTGATGCGCGACTGGCGCTCCTTCTCCGCGTCCGATCCCGGGGTGGGGGTGGCGCGGATGACGATGTACTGCTGGCCGAAGGTCCACACGTTGGTGGTCAGCCAGTAGATGAGCACACCGATCGGCATGCCCGGCCCCGTGATCACGTAGATGAACGGGAGCATGTACAGCATCATCTTCTGCGTGTTCGCCATGGGGCCCTCGAGGGCCGCCTTCGGCATGTTCTTCATGGTCAGTTCCTTCTGGGTGAAGAAGGTGACTGCACACATGCACGCGATGATGATGGCGGCGACGATCCGGGTGGTCATGCCACCCTCGCCCGCGTTGAGGAACGAATCGGCGATGGTGACGTCGCCGAAGATGGTGGAGTTGCTGGCACTGCGAGCCAGGTCCGAGGTCAGCGGTCCGAAGCGTTCACCGTCGGCCGCATCGGGGAGCTTGACGTAGAGCACACGGAAGAGGCCGAAGAAGATCGGCATCTGCAGGAGCATCGGCAGGCACGAGGAGAACGGGCTGGCGCCGGCATCCTTGTACAGCGCCATCGTCTCCTCCGCCATCTTCTGGCGGGAGGCCTGGTCCGTCTTGCCCTTGTACTTCTTCTGGACCTCTTTGAGCTCGGGCGAGACCATCTGCATCGCGCGCGAGGCCCGGATCTGCCGGACGAACAGCGGGATGATCAGGGTGCGCACCACGGCCGTGAGGCCGACGATCGACAGCACCCACGTGATGCCGGAGTCCGGTTCCATGAACGTGGACAGCAGCGCATGGAACTGCACCATGAGCCATGCGACGGCCCACTCGATGGGAAACAGGGGGTTCATCGGCCTGGTCTTCCTGCCGCCCGGATGCGCATGACGTTCATACGAGGTGACGGCTGTGGTCGGGAGTCTTGGACAAGGGTAGGCCCTAGCGGGCCGGGTACCGCAGTCGGCGTGGATTCCTCCACATGCCCGGTGCAGGCACCGGATCGGGACCGCCGCGGGTGAGCGGGTTGCAGCGCACGATCCGCCCGATGGTCAGCAGCGTCCCCTTGAGCGCGCCGTGCACGCGCAGGGCGTCCATGCCGTACTGCGAGCACACCGGGTCGTACCGGCAGGCGGGCGGCGTGTACGGGGAGATGCCGACCTGGTAGGCACGCACCAGCAGTGCGAGAGCCCGGCGCGGGAGCCACAGCACCGCCCGCAGCGCGCCGTGCGAGGCGTTGCCCCGGTTGCGCCCTCGAGCCCGGTTGGCCCGATTGGCCCGGTTGGCCTGGTGCATCGTCATCGCGCCGCCTCCCGACGACGCTCGAGCTTGCGCGCGGCCGAGCCCAGCGCGGCGACGACGTCGGCCTCGAGCGCGGCGAAGGGCTGCTGCTCGATGCCCGGCAGCGCCCGCATCACCGCCGCCGATCCGGGAGGCATGCGGTCGAGGTGGGCGCGGGCGATCTCCCGCAGCCGGCGGGTGACCCGGTTCCGCACGACGGCGTTGCCGATCTTCTTGGACACGACGAATCCCACGCGGGGTGCGTCCCCCTCCTGCGAGAGCAGGCTGAGGTGCACGACCACGTGGGATCGGGCGCTGCGCACGCCACCCCGGGTGACGGCGCGGAATTCGTCGCCGGTGCGGAGCCGGTGACTAGACCAGTTCACAGAGCCATGGTGCTGCGGGTCCGGTCACGGCGGCCCTCCGCCTCACGCGGAGAGGTCGGCGCGGCCCTTGGCGCGGCGGGCGTTCAGGATGGCGCGGCCGGCGCGGGTGCGCATGCGGGCGCGGAAGCCGTGCTTCTTGGCACGACGGCGGATGTTCGGCTGGAACGTGCGCTTGCTCATCGGTTCTCCTCGATCGTGGGCACGAACATGCCCCTCGCGGTGGTCTGAGGTCTGCTGCGACCGGTCTGCCCGGGCGCACCCGCCGTGACGGGGCGGCTGCCGAGAGACCGAACGACACCGCCGGAACCGGAGGCCGCATGGGGGCGGCCAGGGACCGTGTCGGGGACGGCGCGCAGCGCTGACTGCACGATGTTAGGCGCGGCGGACCGGGGGGTCAACGGCTGAGACGCCGTGACCGCCGGTTGTGGCCGGATTCTCACTGCGAGCGCCGGCTCACGCCACCGCGGGCCGAGACCGACCCGGCACCCGGGAGAGAGACCTCACGGGTGAGCTGTCCACAGCCGGGATCCACAATACAGGGGCTATTGTGGAAAACTACCCGGACCGCTGATCGCCCCTATGGAGAACCTGATGCCTGACGCGAACGTCGACGCGATCTGGGAACGCACCCTGCAGACACTGCGCCGTGACGACACCGTGTCCCAGCGCGTGATCGCCCTGCTGACCCTGTCCCGTCTGATGGCCGTGGTGGCGGACACCGCCCTGCTCGCGGCGCCGTCGACCTCGGCGAAAGAGCTGTTCGAGCACCGGATCGCCGGGTCCCTCAAGGCTGCTCTCAGCGAGGCCACCGGCCGCGACATCCGCTTCGCCGTGACCGTCGACGAGTCGCTGCTGCTTGAGGAGGACACCGACGAGCCCGCGCCTTCGGCCGAGGCGACCTCGGCTTCTACCGCCTCCGGTGCACATCCTGTGGACGGAGATGTGGACACGTCCCTGCCGGATGTCCACGAGTTCCACAGCGGTGACGACACCAGCGGCCCCTTCCGGCGCGACGAGGGCTCCGTGCTGCCCTCGGGGGACCAGACCGGTCGCCCCGCGCTTCCCAGCAGCGCCTCGGCGGGCTCCGCCGGCACCGATTCCGACGCCGACCCGTTCTCCCCCCGGTTCTCCTCGACCCGCTTCACGTCGACGGGGTCCTACACCGGCAGCGCGGCCGATGATCCCAGCGCCTACGCGGGACTCTCGGCGCTGACCGGGTCCTCGGCGCCGTCCCCGGGCCCGGCCCCGCGTCGCCCGTCGGCGCCGGCCGCCGGCGAGCCCACGCTCGGCGAGGATTCGCGTCTGAACGGGAAGTACACCTTCGAGACGTTCGTCATCGGGTCCTCGAACCGCTTCGCACAGGCCGCCGCCTCGGCGGTCTCGGAGACCCCGGCCAAGGCGTACAACCCGCTGTTCATCTACGGCGGCTCCGGCCTGGGCAAGACCCACCTGCTGCACGCCGTCGGCCACTACGCCCAGAGCCTGTACCCGGACATCGTGGTGCGCTACGTGAACTCCGAGGAGTTCACCAACGACTTCATCAACTCCGTGCAGTCCGGCCAGTTCGGCAAGGCCCAGGAGTTCCAGCGCCGCTACCGCGACATCGACATCCTGCTCATCGACGACATCCAGTTTCTCCAGCGTGCCCCGGAGACGATGGAAGCCTTCTTCCATACGTTCAACACGCTGTACAACACCGACAAGCAGATCGTGATCACCTCCGATCTGCCGCCGAAGGAGCTCGGAGGCTTCGAGAACCGCATGCGGTCACGGTTCGAGATGGGGCTGATGACCGACGTGCAGCCGCCCGACCTCGAGACCCGCATCGCGATCCTGCGGAAGAAGGTCGCCCAGGAGAACACCGGCGAGGTCCCGCACGAGGTGCTCGAGTACATCGCCTCGCACATCGCCACCAACATCCGCGAGCTGGAGGGGGCTCTGATCCGCGTCCAGGCGCTGCACTCGCTCTCGCGGCAGCCGATGGACGTCACGCTCGCCGAGAGCGTGCTGAAGGATCTGCTCTCCCACGACGACGGCGCCCAGATCACGGCGTCGACGATCATCGCCCAGACCGCGACCTACTTCGGCCTCTCGGTCGACGAGATCGTCGGCACCGGCCGCTCCCGCCGGCTGGTCTCGGCCCGGCAGATCGGCATGTACCTGTGCCGCGAGCTGACGGACATGCCGCTGATCCGCATCGGGGAGGAGTTCGGCGGGCGGGACCACACCACCGTCATGCACGCGAACAAGAAGATCAGCGAGCTGATGAAGGAACGCCGGGCGATCTTCAACCAGGTCACAGAGCTGACTGCGCGTATCAAGAGCTCCAGCTCCTCGACCCGGGCGTGAGGTTCGCGGGGCTGTGGTCCCGAGAAACCGACGGCGCTGGGGACGATGCTGTGGACAGTGACCGGCCCCCGACGGGTGTCTGAAGAACATTCCTGGTCAGCGCCAGCTTCTCCCCAACTGTGGAAAACTCTGTGGACGGTGTGGAGTGATCGGCATCTGCGCAGGAGCCGATGTGAACGGCTGAATGACAAAAATGCCGTGCACGAACGGGTGCATGCACAACCGATGCACCTCGCGATGACGCCGATCCCCGGCTGGTCCACGTGACGGTCATACGGGCTCACCTGCGACGATGGTGGTTGTCCACGAAGTACACAGCCGTGAAGAAGAGGACTGTAGTTCTTTGCTCGACGGGGATGTGGATGCGCGGGTGTCGGAAGCGCCGACGACGGGGCCGATGACGCGGTGGCCCATGACAGGTGATCGACGCGCGATGACGGGACGGCTGTCAAGGATCCTGGACGGTGTGTCGGCGAGAGGTCCGCGAAACCGATACGCTGTGCTCCGTTCGATCAAGTTCTGGCATTCGACCACTGCGAAGGAGTGGCAACGGTGAAGTTCCACCTCGACCGCGGCGTCCTCGGCGACGCCGTCTCCTGGGCCACCCGAACCCTCCCCGTCCGGCCGGCGATGCCGATCCTGCAGGGCGTGCGCATCGTCGCCGATGCCAGCGGCGAACTGCAGCTGTCCACGTTCGACTACGAGGTCAGCGCCCAGATCCGACTCGATGCCGAGGTCGAGCAGCCCGGTGAGGTCCTGGTCCAGGGCCGGATGCTCTCCGACATCGTCCGAGCACTGCCGAACAAGGACGTCTCCATCGCGCTCGAGGGCACCAAGCTCCAGGTCCGCTGCGGCAGCGCCCGCTTCGCCCTGGCCACGCTCCCGGTCGAGGAGTACCCGCAGCTGCCGTCGATGCCGCCCGTGGCCGGGTCCGTCGCGGCCGACGTGTTCTCCGAGGCCATCAGCCAGGTCACCGTCGCCGCCTCGAAGGACGACACCCTCCCTTTGCTGACCGGCGTGAAGGTCGAGATCACCGGCGAGACCATGACCCTGATGGCCACCGACCGCTACCGCCTGGCGATGCGCGAGCTGACCTGGACGCCCACCACGCCCGGCGCCGAGCAGACCGCCCTGGTGCGCGGCCGCACCCTCCACGAGGTCGCCCGCTCGATGTCCACCGGCGGCAGCGTCGACATCGCTCTGGCCGAGGACGCCTCGGCGAACCTCATCGGGTTCGAGGCCGGCGGCCGCCGCACGACATCGACGCTGGTCGACGGCGAGTACCCGCCGGTGCGTCGGCTCTTCCCCGAGACCACCGCGATCACCGCGGTCGTCGCCACCGGCCCCCTGATGGAGGCCGTCAAGCGCGTCTCCCTGGTCGCCGAGCGCAACACCCCCGTGCGACTGTCCTTCACCGAGGGCCAGGTCGCCCTCGAGGCCGGCGCCGGTGACGACGCCCAGGCCAGCGAAGTCCTCGAGGCGCACCTCGAGGGCGAGGATCTCGTCGTCGGCTTCAATTCCGGGTTCCTGCTCGACGGGCTCGGCGCCCTCGGCGCGGAGTTCGCGCGGCTCGTGTTCACCGACTCCATCAAGCCCTCGGTCATGAGCGGTCAGGACTCCCTCGAAGGGACTCCCGACACCTCGTACAAGTACCTGATCATGCCGATGCGGATCTGAGGGCGGGAGTGGTCTCTCCGTGCAGCTGACCGCTCTCGACCTCACGGACTACCGCTCCTACCCGCGGCTCACTCTGCCGGTGCATCCGGGCATCACGGTGATGGTCGGCCAGAACGGCCAGGGCAAGACGAACATCGTCGAAGCCGTGTGGTACCTGGCGACCCTCTCCAGCCACCGTGTGCCGCACGACGCGGCACTGGTGCGGCGCGGGGAGTCGACCGCGATCGTCCGCGCCACCTTCCAGCGTGCCGGTCGCCCGCTGCAGGTCGACCTCGAGATCACCCCGGGCAGGGCGAACCGCGCCCGGCTGCAGGGCCAGAACGTCTCCCGCCTGCGGGACCTGCTCGGCGAGGTGCGGGCCGTGCTCTTCGCGCCCGAGGACCTGGGCCTGGTCAAGGCCGATCCCGAGGGCCGGCGGCGCTTCCTGGACGAGCTGCTGTTCGTCATCGCCCCCCGCTACGCCTCGGTCAAGGCCGACTACGACCGTGTGCTCAAGCAGCGCAGCAACCTGCTCAAGCAGATGCGTTCCCTGCGCCGCGGCAGCAGCGCCAATCCCGTCGGCGGTCTGGACCCGTCCGAGACGGCGGCCTCCACCCTCGAGGTGTGGGACCAGCAGCTCGCCCGCCTCGGCGCGGATCTGCTGCGCGCCCGGCTCCACCTGGTCAACCGCCTCCGCCCCCACCTGGGCTACTCGTACCTGCGGGTCGCCACGGACGAAGGCGCCGAAGAGGCCCTCGACCTCCCGCCCGACCAGCGTGGGGACGTCGATTCCCCGGCCGACGTCGCCTACCGCTCCACCGCACTGGACGAGCTCGGGGCCGCGCCGGGACAGTTGCCCAGCACCCGCGAGATCCACGACGTGCTGCTGGATCTGCTCGCCCGCCGCCATGACGAGGAGATCGACCGCGGCGTCACGCTCAGCGGGCCGCATCGCGACGACCTCGAGATCCGGCTGCACGACTTCCCCGCCAAGGGCTATGCCAGCCACGGCGAGTCCTGGTCCCTGGCCCTCGCCCTGCGACTGGCCTCCTACGATCTGCTGCGGCTCGAGGAGGGCGACCTCGGGGACGGTGAACCGATCCTCATCCTCGACGACGTCTTCAGCGAGCTCGACACCCGCCGCCGCGACCGCCTGGGACGGATCGTCACCCACGCGTCGCAGGTGCTGATCACCACCGCGAACGACAGTGACATCCCCGCATCGCTGGACGGCGAGATCCACGTCGTCGATGTCAGCCTGGGAGCGGCCGTGCCCCGCGAGGACGGGAGCCGGCCATGACCCCGCGTCCCGGCGGCGACCCAGGCAACGACGGTCCCTCCCGGCCGCGCCTCGCCAATCCCTACGACCTCTCCACCTGGACCGGTCGCACCGACGGCGCGCGTCCCGGCCCCTCGGCCGGACAGGCACTGCCGGCTCCACCGGAGGAATCGGGCCGCGGCTCACGGGCGACGGCCCCGAGCGGGTCGGCCCGGTCGCGCCGCGAGGGCAGCACCGGCCCGGACGCGGCCTTCGGGACGGGCGCCCCTGGTGGTCCCGGCGACGATGACGGCACGGTGGGCGCGGACGAGACCGAGGAGCTGTACGACCCGCCGGAGCTCGCCGCCGTGGCCGACCCCTTCGAACTGGCCCGCCGCACGGTCAACCGCTCGCGGGCCGCGGCGCGGGACCGGGGCCTGTTCCCCATCTCGGCGAAGACCCAGGCACGAGATGTGCGCGACCGATCCGGCAGCGCGCCCGGCTACTCCGGCTCCCGGCCGGACCCCCGGGACCCCCAGAGCATCGAGACCGTGCTGCGCAAAGTGCTGGGGAACCTGGGCTGGAACGCGGGGATGAGCGCCGGGCGCGTGCTGGAGGAATGGGACGACATCGTGGGCGAACGGATCAGCACCCACTGCCGCCCCGTCAGCTTCGAGGACGGCGTGCTCGTGGTCAGCGCCTCCTCCTCCGCCTGGGCATCCCAGCTGCGGATGCTCTCACCCCAGCTGATCACGACCATCGAGGAGCACATCGGCGCCCACGTGATCTCCGAGCTGCGGGTCACGGGCCCGGCCGCGGCCGAACGCAGCTGGAAGAAGGGCCGGCGCACCGTCACCTGGCGCGGACCCCGCGACACCTACGGGTGAGACGTCTCTCGGCGCCGCCACGGCGGGCCACCGACTGCTAGCGTGGGCTCCGACGAGCTGGAAAGCTCGCGTGCACTGGGGTCGGTGAAATTCCGAGCCGGCGGTGACAGTCCGCGACCCGATGGCCTTCGGCCCTCGGTTGACCAGGTGGAACTCCTGGACCGACGGTCAGAGTCCGGATGGGAAGCGCACGCGACGTCGTCCTCCGGACGGCCCTGGCCGCGCACTCTCCGTGCGCCGGCAGCGGCACCCCGGAGTGACGCCGCCTCCGTGACCCCTCCCTCACTCCGGACCGCGAGCGACGCGGACCGGAGGAGAGAGCATGCTCAGCACCCGTGAGCGCGACGCCCTGCGCCGCGCCCTGGAGATCGCGGCGGATCCTGCCGTCCCTCTCGGCCCCAATCCCCGCGTCGGCTGCGTCCTGCTGACCCCGGACGGCACGGTCCTCGCCGAAGGCCACCACCGCGGGGCCGGCACGGCCCACGCCGAAGCCGACGCCCTCGCCGACGCTCGCCGTGAGGGGAGCGGATCGCCGGCCGGGGCGACGGCCGTCGTCACGCTCGAGCCGTGCACCCACGTCGGCCGCACCGATCCGTGCGCGGACGCGCTGATCGCCGCCGGCATCGCCCGGGTCGTCGTCGCTCGCCGGGATCCGAACCCCGCGGCCGCCGGCGGGATCGAGACGCTGCGCGCCGCAGGGATCGAGGTCGAGGACGAGGTCCCGGAGGATCTCGCGGCGCGGGCGGCCGCCCTGAACCGCGGCTGGGAGCACGGCCTGCGGCACGGCCGCCCCCTGGTCACCGCGAAGATCGCCCTCACCCTGGACGGCAGGGCTGCCGCGGCCGACGGCAGCAGCCGCTGGATCACCGGCGAGACCGCCCGGCAGGAGGTCCACCGCCTCCGCGCCACCTGCGACACCGTGCTGATCGGTACCGGCACCGCGCGCGCGGACCATCCGACCCTCACCGCTCGCCGGGGCGACGGCACGCTCCTGCCCCGGCAGCCGCACCGGGCCGTCATGGGCATCAGCGACCACCCGCCGCTGCCGGCCCTGGACGGAGCCGGCCCCGAGATCGCGCTGCGCACTCGGGATCCCTCCAGCGCCCTCGCCGACCTGTTCGAGCGCGGGCAACGGCACGTGCTGCTCGAAGGCGGGCCCACTCTCACCGCCGCCTTCCTCGCCGCCGGCACGGTCGACGAACTCATCGTCCACCTCGCCCCGACCCTGCTCGGCGCCGGCCCCGCCGGGATCGGTGACCTCGGCATCACCACGATCGCCGACCGCCTCGACCTCGACCTCGTCACCACCGAGCCACTGACCTCACCCGACGGGCGCACCGACCTCCAGCTGACTCTGCGCCCCCGTACCACCCGACCCTGACCCGAAGGGAACCCGCCATGTTCACAGGCCTCATCGAGGAGCTGGGGACGGTCGACGCCGTCATCCCGCCCGACCAGTCCCATCCCGACCAGCCCCGGCCCGACGGGACCGGGCCCGACCACGGCACCGTCCGGCTGCGGATCCGCTCGCCCCACGTCCTCGAGGACGTCGCCCTCGGCGACTCGATCGCCGTCAGCGGCTGCTGCCTGACCGTCGCGGACATCGACGGCGAGATCTGGACCGCCGACGTCATCCCCACCACCCTCGCCGCCACCACCCTCGCGGGTCTCAGCGCCGGGGACCGCGTGAACCTCGAGCGCTCGTTGCGCGCCGACGGGCGCCTGGGCGGGCACATCGTCCAGGGCCATGTCGACGGGGTCGGGGAGGTTCTGGGCCGGGAGGAGGGCCAGGGCGGGACGCTGCTGCGCCTGAGCACCCCGGGCCTGGATCGCTACCTCGTGGAGAAGGGCTCGCTCACCGTGGACGGGGTGAGCCTCACCGTCGCCGCGCTCGAGGACGGCCTGGTCACCATCGCGCTGATCCCCGAGACCCTCGAGCGCACCACGCTCGGCCTGCGCCGCGTGGGCGACCGGGTCAACCTGGAGGTCGACGTGCTCGCGAAGTACGTCGAGAAGCTGACGGTCGGCGCACTGGCCGGAGCGGAGACCGGACGATGAGCACGCTGCGACTGGACCCGATACCCCGCGCGATCGACGACATCGCGGCCGGCCGGCCGGTGATCGTGATCGACGACGAGGACCGCGAGAACGAGGGCGACCTGATCCTCGCCGCGAGCGCCGCGACCCCGGAGCTGCTGGCCTTCGCCGTGCGGTACTCCAGCGGTCTGCTCTGCGCGCCCGTGAGCGCCGCCCGGGCCGACGCCCTCGAGCTGCCGCTGATGGTCGCCTCCAACGCCGATCCGCTGCGCACCGCGTACACGGTCAGCGTCGACGCCCACGAGGGCGTCACCACCGGCATCAGCGCCGCCGACCGGGCCCGCACCCTGCAGGTGCTGGCCTCCCCGCGGTCCGGCCCCGGCGATCTGATCCGACCGGGACACGTCTTCCCCCTGCGAGCCCGCGACGGCGGCGTGCTCGAACGGCGCGGCCACACCGAGGCCGCGGTGGACCTCACGCGCCTGGCGGGCCTGCCGGACGTCGGGATGATCGTCGAACTCGTCCACGACGACGGCAGCATGATGCGCGGGCCCGCCCTGCGCGCGTTCGCCGACGAGCACGGCCTGGCCATGATCTCGATCGAGGCCCTCGTCGAGCACCGGCGGACCCACGACGCTCCGGCGTTCGCGGAGTCTCCGGAGCTGCCGGCCGCGCCCGTCCCGCAGGTGAGGCACGAGCCGCTGGAGGTCACGGCGCCGGTCGAGCTGCCGACGAGATACGGCCGGTTCCGTGCGCTCGCCGTCCGCGAGGGCTCGGCAGAGCACCTGGTCCTCGTGCGCGGCGAGGTCACCACGCCCGGGCCGGTGCTGACGCGGGTCCACTCCGAGTGCGTCACCGGGGACATCCTGGGCAGCCGGCGCTGCGACTGCGGTCCCCAGCTCGAGGAGTCGCTCGCCCGCATCGATGCCGCCGGTCGGGGGGTGCTGATCCTGCTCCGCGGCCATGAGGGCCGCGGCATCGGGCTGCTGGAGAAGCTGCGCGCCTATGCGCTCCAGGAGCACGGCCGCGACACCGTCGACGCCAACCTCGATCTCGGCCTCCCCGTCGACTCCCGATCCTTCACGATCGTCCCGCAGATCCTCGACCACCTCGGCGTCGGCGCGATCGAGCTGCTCACCCAGAACCCGGCGAAGGCCGACGCGCTGCGCGCCGGAGGCGTCGAGGTCACGGGCACGGTGGACCTCACCACCCACGCCACCCCCGAGAACCTCGCGTACCTGACCACCAAGCGCGACCGGCTGGGCCATCACCTCGTCGGCCTGCCACCGATCACCTCCGCCGGCCTCCCCCGCGAGGCCGGCACCGCACCGAACGGAGAGAGACCATGAGCGGATCCGGAAGCCCCACCGCGGAGATCCCCCACCTGCCCGGCGCCCGCGTCGCCCTCGTCGCGGCCTCCTGGCACGACCAGGTGATGGACGGTCTGATCGCCGGCGCCCTGCGCGCCTGCGCCGAGGCTCAGCTGCCCGATCCGGCCGTGCTCCGCGTCCCCGGCAGCATGGAGCTGGCCGTGGTCGCGGACCGCCTGGCCCGCACCCACGACGTCGTCGTCGCCCTCGGCGTCGTCATCCGCGGCGGGACCCCGCACTTCGACTACGTCTGCCGGGCGGCGACCGACGGACTCTCCCGGGTCAGCCTCGACCACGGGATCCCTGTGGGCTTCGGCCTCCTGACCTGCGATGATGAGCAGCAGGCGCTGGATCGTGCGGGTCTGCCCGGATCCGGTGAGGACAAGGGATACGAGGCCGCCTCGGCGGCTCTGGTCACGGCCGGAGTGCTCGGGCGGATCCCGTCGGCCGCGGGCGGGAGGAGCTGAGCAGCCGCGGGGACCGGCCGGCGCGGACGCATCGGATCCTCAGATTCGCCTGTGCCGCGCCCGGACCCCGGGCGACGTACCGGTCCCCGTCGGCCGGTCCGTCGGCGCCTTGCAGAGCCCTTCGCGCGACGCGTGGCACCGATTCTGCGTCACGTTGTCCACACGACGGAGTGGCGTAGTAGGTCCAGACGGCGTTTTCCGGTAGAATCGAGCAGGTTCGGCCGACGTCCTCCGACGTCCTCGTGGACTCATGCCGTCGGCTCGGCCGCTGTGGCCTACGGGTCCCCGTACGCGCGTGCGCGCGCGGGAGCTCCGTGGGCCGCCTGTGTGCTGAGCCGGACCCATGGGCCGCGGCGCACTGCCGAACTCCCCTCGGCGCACTCCGGGCCGAGGGACCCAGGACTGCGAGGAGCCACACCAGGTGAGCGACAGCGACCGACCCATGCCCGACCAGGACGCGCCCCAGAGCATCCCGGACCCGTCGTCCGGAACCAGCGAGGAGACCGCCGCCGCCCCGGTGCCCGGGTCCGCCGGCGAACGGGCCGCCCACGCTCCCGAGCACTACGAGGCCTCGGACATCACCGTCCTCGAGGGCCTCGAGGCGGTCCGCAAGCGCCCGGGCATGTACATCGGCTCCACCGGTGAGCGCGGACTGCACCACATGGTCCAGGAGATCGTCGACAACTCCGTGGACGAGGCGATGGCCGGCCACGGCGACGCCATCGAGGTGACGCTGCTGGCCGACGGCGGCGTCCGCGTCGTCGACCACGCCCGCGGCATCCCCGTGGACATGCACCCCACCGAGGGAAAGCCCGCGGTGGAGCTGGTGCTGACCGTGCTGCACGCCGGCGGCAAGTTCGGCGGCGGCGGCTACGCGGTCTCCGGCGGCCTGCACGGCGTGGGCTCCTCCGTGGTCAACGCCCTGTCCTCGCGCATGGAGGTCGAGATCCGCCGCCAGGGCCACGTGTGGCGCCAGGCCTACCGGCGCGGCGTCCCCGAGGGCCCGCTGGACAAGGGCGAGGAGACCGAGGAGACCGGCACCACCATCACCTTCTGGGCCGATGACGAGATCTTCGACGAGACCGTCTACGACTTCGAGACCCTGCGCAAGCGGTTCCAGCAGATGGCGTTCCTGAACAAGGGACTGCGGATCACGCTGACCGACGAGCGCCCCTCCGAGGACGATCAGGACGGCGAGGACGACATCGTCGACGTCGAGCTCGCGGCCGAGGGCGCCGGCACGGAGACCGGGCCGCACTCGGTCACCTACCTCTACGAGCGCGGCCTGCAGGACTTCGTCGAGTTCATCAACACGGCGAAGAAGGCCGAGGTGATCCACCCCGACATCATCTCCTTCGAGTCCGAGGACACCGAGGCGCACATCTCCGTCGAGGTGGCCATGCAGTGGACGGGTGCCTACTCGGAGTCCGTGCACACCTACGCCAACACGATCAACACCCACGAGGGCGGCACCCACGAGGAGGGCTTCCGCAGCTCGCTGACCTCGATCGTGAACCGCTACGGGCGCGCACAGGGCCTGCTCAAGGAGAAGGACGCCAACCTCACCGGCGAGGACATCCGCGAGGGCCTGACCGCGGTGATCTCGGTGAAGCTGGGTGAGCCCCAGTTCGAGGGCCAGACCAAGACCAAGCTGGGCAACACCATCGCCCGCACCTTCATGGTCAAGGTGATGACCGACCAGCTCCAGGACTGGTTCGTCTCCCACCCGCAGGAGGCCAAGGCCATCGTCATGAAGGGCCAGGCGGCCGCCGCCGCCCGCGAGGCGGCCCGCAAGGCCCGTGACGCCACCCGCCGCAAGTCGCCGCTGGAGTCCGGCGGCATGCCCGGCAAGCTCAAGGACTGCGCCTCCCGCAATCCTGCGGAGTCGGAGATCTTCATCGTCGAGGGCGACTCGGCCGGCGGCTCCGCGGTCTCGGGCCGCGAGCCCTACAACCAGGCGATCCTGCCGATCCGCGGCAAGATCCTGAACGTGGAGAAGGCCCGGCTGGACCGCGCGCTCGACAACGCGGAGGTCCGCTCGCTGATCACCGCCTTCGGCACCGGCATCGGCGAGGACTTCGACGCCACCAAGCTGCGGTACCACAAGATCATCCTCATGGCCGACGCCGACGTGGACGGCCAGCACATCGTCACCCTGCTGCTGACGCTGCTGTTTAGGTACATGCGCCCGCTGATCGAGCTCGGTCACGTGTTCGTCGCCATGCCGCCGCTGTACCGCCTGAAGTGGTCCAACGCCCCGCACGAGTACGTCTTCAGCGACGACGAGCGCGACGAGCGCCTCGAGGCCGGCCGCGCCGCCGGCCGCCGGATCCCGAAGGACAACGGCATCCAACGCTACAAGGGCCTCGGCGAGATGGACTGGAAGGAGCTCCAGACCACCACCATGGACACCAACTCGCGCACCCTGAAGCAGGTCACCGTCGACGAGGCCGCCGACGTCGACACCATCTTCTCCGTCCTGATGGGCGACGACGTCGAGTCCCGGCGCCGCTTCATCCAGGAGAACGCCAAGGACGTCCGCTTCCTCGACATCTGAGGGCTCCCCGGGGCCGCGCACGGCCCGGCCCGAGCGCCCCCGGGAACGCCCACGACCCTCGGCCCCACCCGAAAGGCCTTCCACGCCATGAGCGACACTCCGCAGGACCCCAACAGCCCCGACGAGACCACGCCCCAGGACCCCGGCACCGGGCCCGCCGACGAGGCGACCCCGGATCCCGAGGCGCCCTCGCTGCCCGGCGGCATCGTCGGCCCCTCCACCCCGGAGGGCTCCCACGAGGTCTCGCAGTCCGAGGCGGCCGATCGCACGGTCACCCTCGTCGATCCGCTGGATGAGAACGAGGTCGACCGCATCACCCAGGTCGACCTGAACCAGGAGATGCAGCACTCCTACCTCGACTACGCGATGAGCGTGATCGTCTCCCGCGCGCTGCCGGACGTGCGCGACGGCCTCAAGCCCGTCCACCGCCGCATCGTCTACGCGATGTACGACGGCGGCTACCGCCCCGACCGCTCCTTCTCGAAGTGCGCGAAGGTCGTCGGCGACGTGATGGGCAACTACCACCCCCACGGCGACAGCGCGATCTACGACGCCATGGTGCGCCTGGTCCAGCCGTGGGCGATGCGGTACCCGCTGATCCTGGGACAGGGCAACTTCGGCTCCGCGGGCGATGACGGTGCGGCCGCACCCCGGTACACCGAGTGCAAGATGGCGCCCCTGGCGATGGAGCTGGTGCGGGACATCGACCAGGACACGGTCGATACCCAGGGCAACTACGACAACACCATCGACGAGCCCGTCGTGCTCCCGGCCCGCTTCCCGAACCTGCTGGTCAACGGCTCTGCCGGGATCGCGGTGGGCATGGCCACCAACATCCCCCCGCACAACCTGCGGGAGGTCGCGGGGGCCGTCCAGTGGTACCTCAGGAACTACGAGGCCACCAAGCCCGAACTGCTCGAGGCCTGCCTCGAGCACATCAAGGGGCCCGATTTCCCCAACGGCGCCACGATCGTCGGCACCAAGGGCATCGAGGACGTCTACCGCACCGGTCGCGGCTCCATCACCCAGCGCGCCGTGGTCTCCACCGAGGAGATCAACGGCCGCATGTGCCTCGTGGTGACCGAGCTGCCGTACCAGGTCAACCCCGACAATCTCGCCCGCAAGATCGCCGAGATGGTCAAGCTGGGCAAGATCCAGGGCATCGCCGACATCACCGACGAGACCTCGGGCCGCACCGGCCAGCGCCTGGTCATCACCCTCAAGCGCGACGCGGTCGCCAAGGTGGTGCTGAACAACCTCTACAAGCACACCCAGCTGCAGGAGAACTTCTCGGCGAACATGCTGGCCCTGGCCGGCAATGTGCCCCGCACCCTGTCGATCGACTCGTTCGTCCGCGAGTGGACCAAGCACCAGATCGATGTCATCGTGCGCCGCACGCAGTACCGGCTGCGCAAGGCCGAGGAGCAGATCCACATCTACCGCGGCTACCTCCGCGCCCTGGACGCGCTGGACGAGGTCATCGCGCTGATCCGCCGCTCCCCGGACGCCGACGAGGCACGCACCGGGCTGATGGAGCTGCTGGAGATCGACGAGCTCCAGGCCAACGCGATCCTGGCGATGCAGCTGCGCCGACTGGCCGCCCTGGAGCGCCAGAAGATCATCGAGGAGCACGACCGGCTGCAGGCCCTGATCGAGGAGTACAACGCGATCCTGGCCTCCCCGCAGCGCCAGCGCGACATCGTCTCCGAGGAGCTGTCCGAGATCGTCGACAAGTACGGCGACGACCGCCGCACCCAGATCCTCCCGTTCGACACCGACATGTCGATGGAGGACCTGATCCCCGAGGAGGACGTGGTCGTCACCATCACCCGCGGCGGCTACGTCAAGCGCACCCGCGCCGACCAGTACCGCGCCCAGAAGCGCGGCGGCAAGGGAGTGCGCGGGGCCTCGCTGCGCGCGGACGACGTGGTCGAGCACTTCTTCACCACCACCACCCACCGCTGGCTGCTGTTCTTCACCAACCAGGGGCGGGTCTACCGTGCCAAGGGCTACGAGCTGCCCGAGGCCCCGCGGGACGCCAAGGGCCAGCACGTGGCGAACCTGCTCGCCTTCCAGCCCGACGAGAAGATCGCCTCGGTCCTGACGATCGATACCTACGAGGATGCCCAGTACCTGGTGCTGGCCACCCGTTCGGGGCTGGTCAAGAAGACTCCGATGCCGGCGTTCGACTCCAACCGCACCGGCGGCATCATCGCCATCAACCTCCGCGACATCGACGGCCCGGACGGGCCCGAGCCGGACCGGCTGATCGCCGCCCGCGCGGTCGACAGCGAAGACCATCTGCTGCTGGTCTCCCGCAACGGGCAGTCCGTGCGGTTCCCGGCCGGTGACGACGTGCTGCGCCCGATGGGCCGCGCCACCTCCGGCGTGACCGGCATGAAGTTCCGCCATGACGACCAGCTGCTGGCCATGGACGTCGTCCGGCCCGGCCAGTACGTGGTCACCGTGACCGAGGGCGGCTACGCCAAGCGCACCAGCATCGACGAGTACCGCGTCCAGGGCCGCGGCGGTCTGGGCATCCGGGTCGCCAAGCTGCCCGACGACCGGGGCCACCTCGTCGGCGCCGCCGCCGTGGAGGAGTCCGACGAGCTGCTCGTGGTCATGGAGCGCGGCCGCGTGGTCCGCTCCCGCGTCGCCGAGGTGCCGGCCAAGGGCCGCACCACCATGGGCGTCGTCTTCGCCAAGCCCGACAAGGGCGATCAGATCCTGCTGGTCACCGCCAGCCCCGAGTCCGAGGTGGACGAGGAGCTGGCCGAGGTCGCGGAGACCCCGGACCTCGACGAGGGCGCGGCGGCAGAAGGCGGGGATGCTGTGGAGATCTCGAGCGAGGACGAGTCGCAGTCAGCTCCGGCCCCCTCCGATGATCTAGGCTCTGACGAGTCCGACCGGTCGCCCTCCGGCGGCGACGACACGATCGAGGAGTGATCCGTGAGCACGAGTGACTCGAGGACTGCCTCCACGTCCCGCACGTCCTCCCCCCAGAGCGCGTCGCCGGATGCGACCTCGAAGCTCCCGGTCGTCGAGGACGGCACGGAGACCGACGGCTCCTCCGACGAGAGGATCGGCACCGGGAAGGGCTCCGCCGCCCGGGGTGCCAGCCGCAGCCCGAAGAAGGAGACCGCGAGCTCTGCTGCGGCCTCCGCCGAGAAGCAGCGGCGCGGGCCGCGCCGCGTGCGGCTGACGCTGGCCCGGCTCGACCCGTTCTCGGTGATGAAGCTGTCCTTCCTGGTGGCCATCGCCATCGGTATCGCGACCGTGGTCGCCGTGGTCCTGATGTGGAACCTGGTCGACGCCATCGGCCTGTGGACCCAGATCGATCAGCTGGGCCGTGACCTCAACGGCGGTGATCCGCTGCCGTTCATGGAGTTCTTCGAGTTCTCCAAGATGGTCAGCTACGGCACCATCGTCGCCGTGGTCAACGTCGTGATCATCACCGCGCTGGGCACGCTGCTGGCCTTCCTCTACAACCTGGTCGCCGCGCTCCTGGGCGGGCTGAAGGTCACCTTCACCGACGACTGATCCTGCACCACGCACTGGACGGGCGGGCACCTGCGGGTGCCCGCCCGTTGCGCGTCTGCGGTCAGTTCCTCCACATCGGCTGCAGGGTGGGGCCGTTCTCGGTCAGCCGGATCGGCTCGCCGTGGGCCGAGAATCCGTGGCGGAGGTAGAGGGCGCGATTGGCGGGGGCGGAGGCCTCGAGGTACAGGGGCAGCCCGAGCTCCCGGGCACGGGCGATCCCGGCCTCGATCAGGGCGTGGCCCGCTCCTCGGCCCCGCTGCTCGGGAAGCACGGCCATCGAGACCAGGTGCAGGTGCGGCAGGCGCGGCGTGCGGGCCGCGGTGGCCCGTTCCACGGCCCGCAGCCGCCGGGTCGCGGTCTCCTGGGCCGGGGGTTCGCCGTCCTCCGGGTCCTCGTCGCTCGGGCCGGTTTCGGGGACCGGCACCCAGATGGAGACCCCGATCGGGGAGTCCGCCGCGTCCAGCGCGAGGATCACTGCATCGGCCTCGAGTGCGGCGCGCAGGGAGTCGCGGAAGCTCTCGCGCAGCCGCGCATCGCGGCGGGCGGGATCGGGGAGCGCCCAGGCGGTGACGGCCTCGTCGGCGAAGGCAGTGGCGCACAGGTCGACGACGGCGTCGTACTCGTCGGCGGTGGCGGCTCGGGCGGTGATGGCTGACGTCATCGTGGGTGCTCCTCGGTCCGGTCCTGCTGGGACTGCTGGTTCTCGCACGTTCCCCACCAGGCTCGTGGCAGTGCGTCCGGAGGGGGAGTAGTTTCGTCACAGCACCCTGTGTGACGAAAAGGGAGGCCGATGTGACGTGCTCCGAGTGCGGGAAGAGCTGGGCCGATCAGCGCGGGGCCGGGCGCCCTCGTCGGTACTGCTCCAGGTCGTGCCAGGCCCGGGCGTACCGTCGGCGTCGCGACGAGGGGCGGCTCCGCTCCGCCGCGCGACCCGCCGCAAGGCGCACCGGGCCCGACTCCGACGCAGCCGGGCAGGTCGACATCGAACGCGCGCTCGATGCCGCTGTCGCCCTGGCTGACCGGCAGGGCATCGGCGCCGTGACCTTCGCGGCCCTCGCGGGGCGGACCGGCGCGTCGATGAGCACCATCCGGCAGCTGGTGGGCACCCGGGACCGACTGGTGGCCCTGATGGTCCAGAGGATCGTCGCGCGCAGCAGCCGGGAGGGCCGCAGCGGGCAGGAGTCGCACCGGAAGGATCCACCGGTCGAGAGGCTGCGGGCCCTCGCGCAGGAGGAATGGCAGCGGTACCTGGCCCATCCGTGGCTGGTGGAGGTCCTGGCCAGCACCCGTCCTCCGCTGGTGCCGGCCGTCCTGGAGGCGTCGCGCGCCATGGTGGAGGCCTTCGTGGAGATGGGGTTCGACGCGGACTCGGCGCTGCGCCGGTACCTGGCGCTGAGCGGCTACATCCAGGGGATGGGCCTGCTGGTCGCGGCGGAGCAGCAGGAGGCCGGCAGCACCGGCATCGCCTACGGTGCCTGGTGGGCCGACGAGGTGCGGCGCCTGGACCGTACCGGCGTGCGGCGGGGCCATCCCTGGCTCGCCGAGCTCACGGAGCAGCCGCACGATGCCGGCGACTCGTTCGACGCCGATCGCGCGTTCCAGGAGGGCCTCGGCCCGATCCTCGACGGGCTGGCAGCCGGGGCGCCGACGGCCTGAAGGCGCTACTGCAGCTCGGTGACGTCAGCGACCTGTGCCTGCAGATGCGTGAGAGCGGGCTCGGCCGCAACGGTCACGGCGACGCCGTGGGCGCCCGCGCCGAGGGAGATGCGGCGCGTGGGATCCCCGGCCAGGGAGGCATCCACGATCACCGGCCAGGCGGTGGTGGCGCCGAACGGGGTGATGGTCCCGCGCTCATAGCCGGTGACATCCCTGGCGACGTCCTTGTCGGGCATGGACAGGCGGTTCACGCCGAGCACGGCGCGCAGCTTCGGCCAGGAGATCTCGCGATCGCCGGGCACCAGCACGAACAGGAAGTCCCCCTCGGCGCGGCGCACCACGAGCGTCTTGACGATCGATCCGGGCTCGACCCCGCGCGCGGCGGCCGCCTCGGCGAGGGAACCCACCCGCCCGTGCCGGGTGATCTCGTACTCCAGGCCGGAGGCCTCCAGGGCCTCGATCGCGCGGTGTTCGCTCATGTCCTCACGATAGTGACCCCGGCGCGCGATGGCGGGGTGGGGCGGGACACCGGATCCTGGGGCCGGCGGGCCCCGGTGGTTAGAGTCGAGTGATGCCACCTTCCCCCGCCGTGACCGCCCAGGCCGATCCCGTCGAGACCGAGGTCGACGCCGGCGTCGATGCCCCGGAGGACTATCCGTGGACAGGACCGGCGGTGCGCTCGGCACTGCTGCTCAGTGCCGGCATCGCGAACCTCGATCCGACGGGCGGAGTCGACGGCCCCACGGAGGATCAGGACGAGCCCCTGGTGGACGTCGCGGCGATCGAGGCGGCCCTGGCGACGGACGGCGCGGCGCCGCTGGCCGAGCGCACCCTGGTGGTGGCCGTCGGCTCCAACCAGACCCCGGAGACCATCGCCCGCAAGTACGCCCGCTCCGGGCGGGATCTGCACCCGGCGACCCCGTTCGTGCGGTGCACGGTGCGCGGTCTCGCCGTCGGCCACTGCGCCCACACCTCCCGGCGCGGGTACATCCCGGCGGCGCCCTATCGGGCCGAGGACGTGCGCACCGAGCTGGTGGCCACCTGGTTCGACGACGAGCAGCTCGCCGTGGTCGACGAGACCGAGCCGAACTACGAGCGGGTGCGCCTGGACGCGGCGCGATTCCCGCTCACGCTGGCCACGGGTCATCGGCCCGCCCACTACGACGTCTACGCCTCCAGCTGGGGAGTGGTCAGCCGCGACGTGCCCGTGCCCCTGCGCCACCGCCAGCAGGAGATGTTCGACGAGCTCGTGGCCCACACCGGCAGCGATCAGGCGCGCGGGACGGCCGCCGAGGTCTGCGCCCGCTTCGCCGCGGCGCCCGATGCTCTGAACCAGCTTCTGCACGAGCACGGACTGGTGGCCCAGGACGGCTTGCCGCGCGTCGCGAGCTGACCTCCGGTCATCCCACCCGGAAGTCGACGCGGTGCCAGCCGCTGGCCCCGTTCGGAGCCGGGTTCGCACGCTGCTCGGTCTGGACCTCGCCCTCGCCGTCCGTCGCCCGCACCTCGGCGGTGTGCTCGCCGGGGGCAGCCTCCTCCCAGCGCAGGGACCATTGCGCCCACGTGTCAGCGCTGACCTCGGAGCCGAGGGTGGCCTCCCGCCACTCACCGTCGTCGATGCGCACCTCGACCGCCGCGATCCCGCGCTGCTGCGCCCAGGCGGTGCCGCCGAGCATGACAGCTCCCTCGGCATCGGGCGCGAGGGTCGCCGAGGAGCGGGGCACGTCGATGCGGGAGGCGGTCTTGATGGGGCCGCGCTCGGACCAGCCGCGGGTGGACCAGTAGGCGGTGTCGTCGGCGAAGCGCGTCACCGTCAGCTCCGTCAGCCACTTGGTGGCTGAGACGTACCCGTACAGCCCCGGCACCACCATCCGCACGGGATAGCCGTGCTCCTGCGGCAGCGGCTGACCGTTCATGCCGACGGCGAGCAGCGAGTCGCGCCCGTCGGTCAGGGCCTTCAGCGGGGTGGAGGCGGTGAATCCGTCGACCGAGCGGGAGAGGACCATGTCCGCGCCCTCCCGCACCCCGGCGCGCTCGAGCAGGGTGGCCACGGGCACGCCGAGCCAGGTGGCATTGCCGGCCAGATCGCCGCCGACGGGGTTGGAGACACAGGCCAGGGTCACGTGCGCCTCGGTCATGGGTTCGGCGAGGAGATCCTCGAAGCTCAGGGTGAGCTCGCGCTCCACGAGTCCGTGGATGCGCAGCTGCCAGGTCGTGGGATCCACGCGCGGCACGGCGAGGGCGGTGTCGATCCGGTAGAAGTCGTCGGTGGGCGTCAGGAACGGGGGCATGCCCGCAACATCGATCTGGGCGCCCTCCGGGATCTCCTCGGCGCGGGACCGGGGCGAGGGGAGAGTGAACTCCGCCGCCCGGCGCGCGAGATCGCGGGAGGCGTTCACCCCGCGAGCCCCCGCGGCGACGACGACGGCGAGCACTCCGACCGCCCCGACGCCGACCAGGGAACGCCGGCGCGTCCAGGCCGCCTCGGCCGCGCCGTCGTCATCGGCCGGGACCGACGGGCCACGGACGAGGCGCAGCAGCATCAGCAGCGCCGGCACCGCGACCACGGTGCCGAGCACGGTCGGGATCGCGTCGACCGCGGTGTTCTGCGCCCTGGTCAGCACGATCACGGCGGCGAACAGCCCGAGCCCGGCCAGCACCACGGCGGCGATGGCGGGACGGCGCGAACCGAGCCACCCGTTCAGTCCCGTCAGCACCACGTAGACGGTGAGCATCGAGGCGAACAGCACCGTCTTGTCGTGGGTGCCGAACAGGGCGATGGCGAGGTCCTTCACCGCCGGCGGGATGATGTCGATGAAGCCGCCGCCGACGGCGACGAACGGCGCGGAGGAGGAGCTGAAGGCCAGCGACGCGAGCTCGGCGACGGCCAGCAGCACGATGCCGGCGATGACGCCCGCGAGCACCGACCACCACGAAGCGTGCTGAGGGGGACGGGCGAGGGTGCTCACGAGAGATCTCCCAGCGTCATGGGGTCGGGGGCGGGGTGGTGCTTGCAGTGTGCGCCGTCAGGGACGGATCCGCCACAGCAGGGGATCACAGGTCCCTCTCGAAACCCCCGTACTCTTCGTCCTTCCCGTGGCCTGTGACCTCCCGTACAACTGCCCTGGCCGGTTGGACGCGATAGGCGGTGGCGCGGTAGCGTAGCTCGTCGGTGGCTGAGGCCGGTACGCTTCGGAGATCAGCCCCCATGGGCCTATAGCTCAGTCGGTTAGAGCGCTGTCCTGATAAGACAGAGGTCACTGGTTCAAGTCCAGTTAGGCCCACTTCGAGGATCGGAGGACTCGTGAAGACGTTCATCAAGGTCGCCGCCGTCCTGATCGGCACGTCCGCCGCCGGTCTCCTCGCCTGGCGGAAGGTCGAGTCCGACCGGATGCGCAATGATCTGTGGAGCGAGGCCGAGCGCGTCTCCGCAGAGCAGGACGCAGCCGCAGAACAGGCCGAGTCCGCTCCCGCGGCTCAGATCTGATCCACCAGATTCATCCCGGCGCCACGGCGCTCAGGGGCCTTGGCGCAATTGGTAGCGCATCTGCTTTGCAAGCAGAGGGTTAGGGGTTCGAGTCCCCTAGGCTCCACGGACATCGAGAAGGCCGGTCCCCGTAGCGTCGGGGACCGGCCTTCTTCGTGTACCGGCAGGTCACGGGTTCTTTCAGGGAGGAAACGGCAGGCCCGCTCCCTATCGTCGGATACCCGTCCGGGGTATGGTCCCTCGATGGGGACCGCGATTCGACTCAGTCAGCGACAGGCGCGTGATCACGCCGCGTACTGGGCACGAGCACGGGCGGAGTCAGGCGAGATCACCTACCTCGCCCTCGGCGACTCCGCTGCCGTGGGGGTGGGCGTGGACGACCCGCAGCAAGGGTACGTCGGCGTCGTCGCACGACGACTGGCCGAGGCCACGGGCCGGAGCGTACGCACGGTCAACCTCGCTGTCAGCGGAGCGAGAGCACGAGACGTCCTCGACGACCAGATCCCTTGCCAGACCGCCCTTCCGCCGCCGGATCATGTGACCTGCGTGGTCGGCGGAAACGACGTTGCCTGGGCGCCGCGCTTCCGCGCTGCCGAGTTCGCGGAGACCATGGCGGCCATCGCCGGCGCTCTGCCGGCGAACTCGGTGATGGGCCTCGTGCCACGGTTCGGCCATTGGCCCTATGAAGGACGGGCCCGCCGGGCCAACAGAATCATCCGGGATCGGGCCGACCTGCAGGGTCACCCGGTGGCCGAGATCCATGCGTACACGACCAGGATTCCTCTGCTCCGCTCCGTGAGCCTCCTGGCCGGGGACTACTTCCACCCCAACGCCGCAGGGCATGAACTGTGGGCCGACGCCGTCTGGGAAGCTCTGCCTCGCTAGCAGCGGTGCACGGTGCCCCGGAGGTCCGTCAGCTCGCCGCGGACTCCATGCCCGTCGCCCGCAACAGTGCCTCGACCGCGGCCATGCTGCCGGTGACGCGCACGTCGGGCATGTCCGCGAGCGGGGCCTGGCCCAGGACGCATGCCTTCCACCCCGCGGTGGTCGCGTCCACCTCGGCGTCGATCGGACCGGCAGGCGACTCCTGCTCGACGCGGGCGCCCTCATGGCTGACATAGGCGGTGTAGGTGACCGGATCGGCGCCGGCGATCCGCGAATCGGACAGCCTCAGCACGACCCGGGCGGGTGCCGAGGAGCCGGCGTCCGCCCGGGCGTGGGCGCGCATGGCCAGGACCAAGGTGTCGGGGCTCATGTCGGCGTCCCACGGCAGATCGGGGGAGTCGACCGCCCACAGCGAGAGAGCCGCGTTGACGGCCTCCAGCTTGGATCCCCACGGGGTGAGCTCATAGACGTCCACCCGCGCCGGAGCCGGCAGTGTGCGCCGTACGGCGATGCCCCGCGCCTCGAGGTCCCGCAACCGCTGCGAGAGCACGGTGGGGCTGATGCCCAGGATGTCCCTCTGGAGATCGGCGAACCGTTTGGGGCCGAGCAGCAGCTCACGGACGACGATCAGCGTCCAGCGTTCGCCGATCAGATCGAGGGCGTGCGCGGCCGCGCAGCCGTCGTTGTAGGAACCGTAGGAACGCCGCGAACTCATCGGACCATCGTACCGCCGAAACTACTTGACCTGTAGTGGGCACTACACATACTGTAGTGCCCATCACGATGGCGACAGCGAGGGGCGGGCGGGGACATGTCACTGACCAAGGCCGAGGTGTGGACGCTGGTGCATGCCGAGCGCGACCGGTTGGGGGAGGACCTCTCCGAGCTCGAGAGGCCGCAGTGGCAGGCGCCGTCGCTCTGCCGCGGATGGAGCGTGCACGACGTCCTGGCACACCTGCTCGACACGGCGCGCACCGGGAAGCTCGGCTTCGCCGCGAGCATGGTCCGGGCCAAGGGCGACTTCGACCGCGCCAACGAGAACGGCGTGCGCCGCAGCAGGCACGACCAGCCGGAGCAGACCTTGGCGGCATTCCGCGCGGCGAGCCACCTCGAGCGGATCCCACCCGCGCACCGGGCGACGCGTCTGGTCGAAGCGATCGTCCACGGAGAGGACATCCGCCGCCCTCTGGGCATCACGGGGAACTACCCCCGCGCCGGGGTGCACGAGGCCATGGCCTACCAGCTCCGTACACCGACCTCCTTCGGAGGCGGGCGGGAGCGGGCCGACGGGGTGCGGCTGATCGACGCCGGCAGCGGCGTCTCCTAGGGCGACGGGCCCGAGGTGACCGGAGCAGCGGTGGACCTGCTGCTGGCCGTCTCGGGTCGCCGCCTCGACCCCGAACTGCTCTCCGGGCCGGGCGCATCTCGGCTGACACGAGAGGTCTGAGCCTGATGACGGACGACGACACGCCCCTGGCTACCTTCACTCTCGAGATCGTGGCGGATGCCAACAGCGGATGGCCCAGTGTGCAGGTGCCGGGTTCCGCTGCTCTGCTCGGCACCGCGAAGGCCATCCGCATCGCAGCGCGCGTGAACGGGCACCCCTACGAGGCCACCCTGCTCCCCATCGGCGGAGGCGTCCACATGCTCCCGATCCGCGCGCCTTTCCGCCGTCAGCACGGGGTGGACGTCGGCGACCGGGTCGAGCTGACTCTGCTGCGATGAGCTACCGGCCCCCTCGGCGTCACCACGGCTCGCTCATCGTGACCACGACCTTCCCCGTGCCTCGCCCCCGGCCCAGGCTCGCGAGGGCCTCGGCGCCGCGCTCGAGCGGATAGCGCGCGCTGACCGTCGGCCGCAGCCGGCCGCCCTCCACCAGGTCGAGCAGGGCTGCGAGGTCCTCCTGGGATTCGTGGGAGAAGAGCATGACCAGGCGCTGCCGGGACACCGGATTCAGCAGTCCCGCCAGCGCGGAGCGGCCCAGCCCGCCGGCGATAGCCCGTTCGGGCTCGGAGCCGACGATGACCAGCGCGCCCGTCGGCGTCAGTGCCGAGCGCAGGCGCCGCAGCGGGCGGTGGCCGCCGGTGTCGATGATGGCGTCGAAGGGGCCGCGCTCCAGCGGGTCCTCCCGGGTGTGGTCGATGACCTCCGTGATCCCCAGCTCGCGCACCAGCTCGACCTTCCCGGTGCTGCAGGCCCCGGTCACCGCCGCGCCGTCGGCCCGTGCGATCTGAGCGGCGAGATGCCCCACGCCGCCCGCGGCGCCGAGCACGAGCACCCGCTGACCGGGGCGCACCTGAGCCGCGTCGCGCACTGCATGCAGCGCCGCGCAGCCGGAGACGGGCAGGGCCGCGGCCTCCTCGGCGCCCAGCGTGTCCGGGCGCCGGTGGAGCCGGTCGGCCCGGGCCCGCGCGAACTCGGCCATTGATCCGTCACCGCTGCAGGCCAGGCCGAACACCTCATCACCGACCGCGAATCCCTCGATGCCCGGCCCGAGCGCGTGGACGCGCCCGGCGAGATCGCTGCCCAGCACCCGTCCCTCCCGCCCGGGGCGCGAGAGCCGCACCATGGCCGGCCGGCCCTCGAGGAGATGGACCACGCCGGCATCGAGCCCCGCGGCCGCCACCTCCACCACGACCTCTCCCGGCCCCGGCTGCGGCATCGGCCGCTCCCGCAGCGGCAGCGTCTCCGGCCCTCCGAAGCGCTCCTGGACGAGTGCGCGCATAACATTCCCCTTACGCCGTAAGCCTTACGCTGTAAGTCAACGTAGGCTGGCTTCGCGCGGACGTCAAGGGCGGTCTGCGGCCGAGGGAACGGACGAGGGGGCGGACGACGGATGGACTCGCGGCGGTCGACGCAGCGCGCAGCGCTCACACCGGAGCGCATCGTCGCGGCGGCGCTCGAGCTGGCCGACGCCGACGGCATCGCGGGCGTGTCCATGCGCGCAGTCGCCGGCCGCCTGGGCGTGCAGGCGATGTCGCTGTACAACCACATCCCGGGCCGCGAGGCCCTGCTCGACCACATGGTCGATGCCGTCTTCTCCGAGATCTCCCCGCCCGATCCCGCGGCCGGCTGGCGGGCCGCGATGGAGCAGCGAGCCTGCTCCGCGCGCGCCGTGCTCGCGCGCCACCACTGGGCCGTCGGCCTGCTCGACTCCCGCAGCCGGCCGGGCCCGGCCACGCTCGAATACCACGAGGCGACCCTGCGCTCCTTGCGCACCCACGGCTTCTCCGTCCCGGCCACCGCGCACGCCGTCGCCGCACTGGACGCCTATATCTACGGGTTCGTGCTGCAGGAGGTGAGCCTGCCGTTCTCCAGCCCCGATGAGCTCGAAGCCGTCGCGGAATCCCTCCTGGACGAGGAGACGGCCCGCCGCTACCCCTTCTTCACCGAGTTCGCCCGGACCCATGCGCTGCAGCAGGGCTACGACTTCGGCGCCGAGTTCGAGCACGGCCTGACGATGCTGCTGGATTCCCTCGCCCCCGACCGGCCGGACGTTCCCACCTCTTGACGTCGGTCCCCCGAGCGGGGAGATTGAGCGCACAGTCACACGACGCAGTCTCAGCCCCAGAAAGCAGGGAGCGCGATGAGCACGAGCACAGTCGAGAGATCACGAGGAAGCTACGTCGATCGTCCGTCGTCCAGTTCGCTGGCCGACGTCGTCGAGATCATCCTGGACAAGGGCCTGGTCATCGACGCCTACGTCCGCGTCTCGCTGGTCGGGATCGAGATCCTGACGGTCGACCTCCGCGTCGTCATCGCCAGCGTCGACACGTACCTCCGCTTCGCCGAGGCCACCAACCGGCTCGACCTCACCCAGCAGGGCGGGCGCGATCTGCCCGACATGATGGGCGGCATGGTCGAGGACGGCGCCCAGGGCAAGACCAAGGGCGCGGTCCAGGGCCTGAAGGACGCCGTCATGCCCGGCAAGGGCGATTCGGACGGCGATGAGCAGAACGCCGAGCAGACCAAGCAGAAGCAGGCCTCGGAGTCCGAGTGACATCGACCCCTGCCATGACCACCGAGACCTCTGACCTGTACCTGTACGGCGTCGTGCCGTCGGACTACGAGGTCCCGGGCGACCTCCAGGGAGTGCAGGGCAAGCCCGTGCGCACGGTCGGCTCCGGCCGCACCGCCGCAGTGGTGGGCGAGCTGGAGCCGACCGAGGCACTGGGCACCCCCGACGACCTGATGGCGCACACGCGCGTGCTCGATGCCATCGGCCGGACGCGTCCGGTGCTGCCGATGGCCTTCGCGACCGTGTTGGAGGGTGACGCCGACGTCGAGGCCGACGTGCTCGCACCCCGCGAGGACGTCTACGTCCAGGCGCTGGAGCACCTCGAGGGACACACCCAGTACACGCTCGCCGTGCGGTTCGACCGCGACCAGGCACTGCGCGAGATCGTCACCGGCAACGACGAGGCGGCCCGCCTGCGCGAGGCGATCGCCGGCACCAGCGAGGACGAGACCCGCCCGCAGCGGATCCGGCTGGGCGAGATCATCGTGCGCACCCTGGAGAGCTGGCAGCCGGCGGAATCCGACATGGTCCTGGCCCGGCTCCGCGAGGTCACCGCCGACGTCTCCGTGCGCAGCACGGGCGGGGCGGACGACGTGGTCGAGGCCGCGGTGCTCGTCCCCCGCGGGGAGCTCGAGCCCTTCGAGGCCGCGATCGAGGACCTCGCCCGCGAGCACCACGAACGCCTGCGCTTCCGACTGGTCGGGCCGCAGGCCCCGTACGACTTCGTGCCGGAGGTGTAGGGAGCATGGGACTGTTCTCCGCCCTCCTGGGCGCACCGCTGCTGCCGATGCGGGGCACCGTCTGGGTCGCCGAGCAGGTGCTCGAGGAAGCCGAGCGCCAGTACTACGATCCCGCCGCGATCCGCCGCGCCCTCGAGGAGGTCGCCGACGCCCGCCAGGCCGGCAGCATCGACGAGGACGAGGCCGACCGGCTCGAACGCGAACTGGTCGCCCGGCTGATGGAATCGACCCGCCGAGCCCGCGCGAAGGAGACACCATGAACGACGACGAGAACCAGCAGCAGGGCCACGGCGAGAACGACGAGCAGCAGAGCCAGCACCAGCAGAGCCAGGACCAGGGCGAGCAGCAGAGCCGCCGCGTCTCCGCCGTCGACGCCGTCAAGAAGGCCCTCGACCAGTTCAGCACTCTGACCGGCCGGGCCCCCGAGTCCGTCGTCGGCGTCCGCTGGCACGAGGACCGCTGGAAGGTGCGCCTGGAGGTGGTCGAATCCCGCCGCGTCCCGGACAGCGCCGATCTGCTGGCCGAGTACGAGGTCGATCTCGACGGCGGAGGCGACCTGCTCTCCTATGATCGGAAGGACCGATACGTCCGCGGCCGCCCCTCGGACTGAGTCCCGGGTCCCGACAGTCAGGAGTCAGTGATGAGCATGGTCAACCAGTCCGGCCGCGCGATGGAGCCCCAGCGCGACCGCGAGGGGACCCTCCTGCACGTCGTCGAGACCCTGCTGGACAAGGGGCTCGTCCTCAACGCCGACATCATGGTCTCCGTCGCCGGCGTCGAGCTGCTGGGCATCCGGATCCGCGCGGCCCTGGCCTCGTTCGAGACCGCAGCCCGCTACGGCCTGGACTTCCCCGCCGGCACGGACCGCGACACCGTCGCCTGGCGCGAGGCGATCGAGCAGAAGGACACCTGCCCGCAGTGCGGCAAGCGCGCCGAGCTCAAGCAGCTGATGAACGAGTTCTGCCCCTGGTGCGGCTGGCAGAGCGCGAAGTCGAAGAGCCTCGAGGCGGGGGAGACCCGGGAGCTGGACTCCGCGGCGCAGGCCGACGCGGGGACCCGGGACGACTGAGGCCGCCGTCGTGGCCGAGCCCTCCGAGGGATCCCAGCGCGCCCTGGAACCCACGCGCGACCCCCGCGCGACCCTGCCGGATCTCCTCGAGGTCCTGCTGAACAAGGGCGTCCACCTGGACCTGGACCTCATCATCTCGGTGGCGGAGATCCCGCTGATCGGGGTGAACCTGCGCGCGACCATCGCCGGCATCGAGACCATGCTCGAGTACGGCATGATGCGCCAGTGGGACGAGCAGACCCGCGCCTGGGTGCGCGCCTCGATGGCCCGCCACCTGCCGCTGGCCGACGGGGAGGACCTGATCGCCAAGATGGCCGGCGGCCACTACCAGGAGGGCTTCCACCGCACCTGGCGCCCCGGCAGCGCCTACCTCACCGACCGGCGCCTGATCATCCACCGCCGCGATCCCGCCGAGACCCTCTGGCAGGCGCCGCTGGCAGCGATCACCGCGATACGCCCGATACGCGAGGACTCCGTCGGCGGCGAGCAGCGCACCCGGATCCTGGTCACGCTCGAGGACGGGACGGAGTCGAAGCTCTCCGCCGTCGAGCCCGACCGCCTCATCTCACTCGTCCGTGAGCAGACCGGGCTGACCGGCGACGACGAGCCCGTCGACGTCGGCCCTCTGCGCGAGGGGCCCATGTGGTACCTCGAACCGCGGGCCGACGGGGGGATCTGGCGCACCGGCCGGGCGGTGCTCAGCGCCGACGAGGGCCTGGTGTGGAGATCGCCGCTGGACATGCGGGCACCGGTGCGGATCCAGCCGGCCGAGATCACCGCGGCGGAGCTCACGGACGTGCCCGACCCCACGGCCGACGCGACGATCCTCGAGCTCACCACCGCCGACGGCACGATCCGCCTCTCGGCCCCGGACATCGCACAATGGCAGCAGCAGCTCCAGGAGCGGAAGGAGGTCTCCCATGGCACTGGAAGTCGATGAGGCGAGCCTCAAGCACGGCGTGCTCACCCTGGTGGTCACGCTGGTCGAGGTGATCCAGGAGGCGCTGGAGACCCAGGCTGTGCGCCGGATGGAGGGCGGCGATCTCACCGAGGAGGAGCAGGACCGGCTGGGCGAGGCGCTGCTCGAGCTCGATGAGGCCATGGAGCAGATCAAGGCCGAGCACGGCATCACCGACTCCGTCACCGACCTCCACCACGGTCTCGACGACGTCGTCGACGAGGTCGTCGACAAACTGATCAATCCCGCCCGCTGGGCCGAGGAGCAGCGGAAGGACACCACCGGATGAGCGAGCTGTACGTCTATGCGGTGATCCCGGCCGGCCCGTTCCGCCCCCGCGTCCGCGGCATCGACGGCAAGGAGCTGGACGTCGTCACCTCCCGGGCCGCCGGCGTCGCCGCCGTCGTCCACGCTCATGACGCGCCGCCGTACGAGGGGCCCGACGACGAGGTCAAGCGCTGGATCCTCGAGCACAGCGACGTGGTCGAGGACGCCTGGAACGGGGCCGGTGCGGTACTGCCCGTGTCCTTCAACGTGATCGTGCGGCCGGACGACGAGACGGGCGCCTCGGCCGCCGATCAGCTGCGGGCCTGGCTGGAGTCCACCGGGGACGGCCTGGCGCGCCGGCTCGGCGAGCTCGACGGGACCGCCGAGCTGCGCATCGAGATCTCCCTGGACCGTGAGGAGCACACCCGGGCCGACCCGGAGATCGCCCGTCAGCTGGAGGAGATGGCCGATCGTCCCGCCGGGGTGCGCCGGCTGATGGAGAAGAAGCTCGAGAAGACCTCGAAGGAGCGCACGGATGCGGCGGCCGACGAGCTGTACCCCTCGTGGCGCTCTCGGATCGCCGCCCACTGCCTCGAGATCGAGGAGTACCGCGCGCCGGTCCGCGAGGCCTCTCTGGTGCCGGTGATCACCGCCGCCTGCCTGGTCCGGGCCGATGCGACCCGGGCCCTGGGCGAGGAGCTCGCCGAGATCGACGACTCCCATCCCGCCGCCCGCATCCGCTTCCTGGGGCCCTGGCCCCCGTACTCCTTCGCGGACGTCGGCGCGCCGCAGTAGCCTCAGCCGAAGATCGCCCGCAGCGTCACGACACTGATGGCGCCGATGAGTCCGGCGCACGGCAGGGTGATCACCCACGCCAGCGCGATCGGCCGCATCAGCTTCCAGTTCGCGGCCCGGTTGACGATGCCGACGCCGAGCACGGCGCCGATGAGGATATGCGTGCTGGAGACGGGCAGGCCCAGCACCGAGGCCGCCATGACGACGCCCGCGGCGGAGAGTTCGGCGGCGAAGCCCGAGGCCGGATGCATCGTGGTGAGGTTCGTGCCGACGGTGCGGATCACCCGTCGGCCGATGAACCACAGCCCCGCCATCAGCGCGACACCGCAGGTGACCATGGCCGGCAGCGGCACGGCGGCCTCCGCGTCGATGGACTGGTTGCGCAGCACGTCGATCACCGCGGCGAACGGGCCGATGGCGTTGGCGATGTCGTTGGAGCCGTGGCTGAAGGCGAACGCGGCGGCGGTGAAGACCTGCATCCAGCTGAACATGAGGAACGTCGAGCGCGAGAGCGTCTGGTCCTTCAGGGTCTTGGCGAAGATGAACACAGCCATCCACACGGCGGCCCCGATCATGCCCATGATCAGGAAGTTCCCCACCGAGCTGATCTCCAGGTGGAGATTCTTCAGCCCCTTGAACAGCAGCATCGAGGAGATGACGATGGAGCCGAACGCCGCCAGCAGCGGCACCCAGGTCTCCAGCGCCCGATGAGTGTCCACCGCGTCCCGATCGGACTCGATCTCGTGGAGGCGGCGGAAGTAGTCCGATTCGAGCTCCTCGGGATCGACATCGTGCTGGGTGACCGTCACGGCGTCGCGGGTCATCGCGTTGGTGTAGGAGATCTGCTGGAGCTCGTCGAGCCGCTCGAAGTCCCTGCGGTGCTCGCGGCGCAGCTCGGCCCGCTTCTGCTTGAACTCGCGCAGCTTGGCGTCGGCCTCCTCGTTGTAGACCAGGATGTGCTGCTTGATCCGGCCGAACAGGAACCAGGCGACGGCTCCGCCGAGGACGGGGGAGAGCACCCAGGAGAAGGCGATCTGGCCGATCTGGCCCCACTGGATCATCTCCGCGCCGCCCGCACCGGTGACGACGCCGAGGGTCAGGGCCGCCCCGACGATGCCGCCGATGATGGAGTGGGTGGTCGAGACCGGCCAGCCCATGCGGGTGGCGATCAGCAGCCAGACGGCCGCGCCCAGCAGGGCGGACATCATGATGAACACGAAGTCCATGGGGGCGAGGTCCACGGCGCCGAGGTCCACGATGCCGCTGCGGACCGTGTCGGTCACCTCGCCGCCGGCCAGCACGGCGCCGCTGACCTCGAAGATCGCCGCGACCATGAGGGCCTGCTTCATGCTCAGGGTGCCGGCGCCGACGGAGGTGCCGAAGGAGTTGGCGACGTCGTTGCCGCCGATGTTGAAGGCCATGAACAGCCCGAAGATGATCGTGGTGATCAGGATCGTGCGGTTCGCCTCGTCCCCGATGTAGTCGAAGGACCACAGGGTGAAGCCGATCAGTGCGATGGCCATCAGCAGGCCGAAGCTGACATGCCACCAGCGGTCCGGGCCGAGGAACCCGGCCTTCTCGGTGGGGATGTCTGCGCGGGGCGGGGCGGTGTCCTGAGACATGTGAGGAGCTCCCGAGGGATGAGAGGACTGTCCGCCCACAGGGTGCGCCGCGCGGGGAGAATCCAGGTGACCTCTCAGTGGACACCTGAGGACGGACCGCCGAACTCCGGGAAGCTCGAGGCGTACAGCGGTGAGCGCGACAGTTACCGAACCGTGACAGCGCGTCCCGGGCGGTGGCCGAATACTGACCGGATCCTCGCCTCGGCCCAGTCTCGGGTATATGTCCAGCACTGCGACGCACTGCCCGTACTGTGCCCTGCAGTGCGCCCAGACGCTCACCGCCACCGATGGGGAGCCGCTGGAGGTGGACGGCCGCGACTTCCCCACCAACCGCGGGGGCCTCTGCCGCAAGGGCTGGACCTCGGCGGAGGTCCTCACCGCCCCGGACCGGATCACGACGCCCCGGCTGCGTACGGCCGACGGGGGATTCCGCGATGCGAGCTGGGACGAGGCTCTCGAGGTCGTCGCCTCCGGCATCCGCGAGCAGCAGGCCCGCCGCGGTGCCGATGCCGTCGCGGTGTTCGGGGGTGGGGGCCTGACCAATGAGAAGGCCTACGCCCTGGGCAAGTTCACGCGGGTCGTGCTGGGCTCGCGCTTCATCGACTACAACGGTCGCTTCTGCATGTCCGCCGCCGCGACCGCCTCGAACCGCTCCCTGGGACTGGACCGCGGTCTCGGGTTCCCGCTCGCCGATCTCGGCGGCGCGGACGCCGTGCTGCTGCTGGGCTCGAACGTCGCCGCGACCATGCCCCCGTTCGTCCAGCATCTGGCCGGAGTGCGGGAACGGGGCGGGCTCGTCGTGCTCGACCCGCGCGCCTCGGCCACCGCGGCGCTGACGTCCGACGGGGCCGGCACCCACCTCGCCCCTGTGCCAGGCACCGACCTGGTGGTGATCCTGGCCCTGATCCACGTGGTCCTCGCCGAAGGACTGGTCGACGGGGAGTACATCGACCAGCGCACCAGCGGGCTCGAGGATCTGCGCGCCGCCGCGGGCCTGTGGTGGCCCGAGCGCGCCGAAGCCGTGTGCGGGATCGGCGCCGATCAGATCCGCGGCGTCGCGCGCTCTCTCGCCGCGGCGTCCCCGTCCCGGGGCGGTGGTGGCGCCTACATCCTCACCGGCCGCGGCGTGGAGCAGTCCACGCAGGGCACCGCGACGGTCACCGCCGCCATCGACCTGGCCCTGCTGCTGGGATTGATCGGCCGGCCCGGTTCGGGGTACGGGCCCATCACCGGCCAGGGCAACGGCCAGGGCGGTCGCGAGCACGGATTGAAGTCCGACCAGCTGCCCGGCTACCGCCAGATCGCCGACCCCGCCGCCCGCGAGCACGTGGCCGGTGTCTGGGGCGTCGACCCCGATTCCCTGCCCGGCCCCGGCGTGCCCGCCGTGGAGCTGCTCAGCATGCTCGGCACCCCGGATGGCCCCAGCGCCCTGATCGTCAGCGGGGCCAACGTCGTCGTCTCCGCCCCCAACTCGGCGGCGGTGCGGGAGCGGCTGGCCTCGCTCGATCTCCTCGTGGTGCTGGACACCGTGCCCTCGGAGACCGCCGAGTGCGCCGACGTGATCCTCCCCGTCGCCCAATGGGCCGAGGAGGAGGGCACCATGACCAACCTCGAGGGTCGCGTGATCCGTCGCCGCCGGGCCCGGCCGGCACCCGGTGAGGCCCGCAGCGAGCTGTGGATCCTCCACGAGCTCGCCGCCCGTCTCGGCCACCCCGAGGGGTTCCCGACGGACGCCTCGGCCATGTTCGACGAGCTGGCCCGCGCCTCCGCCGGCGGCCGCGCCGACTACGCCGGTCTCAGCTATGAGCGCCTCGACCGCGAGGGCAGCATCCAGTGGCCGTGCCCGGCTCCGGATCATCCCGGCACTCCGCGGGTCTTCCTCGACGGCTTCCCCACGCCCGACGGCCGTGCGCGGCTGGTCCCCGTGGAGCACCACGTCTCGCACGACGACGTGCGCACCGACGCCCCGATCCACCTGACCACCGGGCGCCTGCTCGAGCAGTACCAGTCCGGGGCGCAGACCCGCCGGGTGCCCTCGCTGCTGGCGGCCCGGCCGGAGTCGTTCGTCGAGATGCACCCCCTGCTCGCGGACCGGCTCGGCATCGAGGAGGGCGACGGCGTCCACCTGCACACGCGTCGCGGGGAGACCACCGCGCCCGCACGGATCACCGAGGCCATCCGCCCCGACACCGTGTTCATGCCCTTCCACTACTCCGGGCCGGGCAGCGCCAACCTGCTGACGAGCGACGCCACCGACCCGTTCTCCGGGATGCCCGGATTCAAGATGACCGCCGTCGAGATCACCCCCCAGGAGAGGAGTCCCGCATGAGGATCGTCGTGATCGGACACGGCATGGTCGGCTCCCGGTTCGCCGCCGACATCGTGCGCGCCGACCCGTCGGCCCAGGTCACCGTGCTGGGCCAGGAGGACCACCAGCCGTACAACCGCGTGATGCTCTCCTCCCTGGTGGCCGGGAAGACGGACGCCGGATCCCTCGCGCTGGAGACCGAGTCGAGTGACCGCCTGCGGGTGCTGCGCGGGGTGCGGGCCGTCGGCATCGACCGCGCCCGGCGCGAGGTGACCGACGCCCGTGGCGAGCTGCACACCTACGACCGGCTCGTGCTCGCCACCGGCTCCGCCCCGCGGATCCCCGACGTGGCCGGCCTGCGCGCCGCCGACGGGCTCGCCGGCGGCATCAGCGCCTTGAAGGACCTCGACGACGCCCGACGGATCCTCGAGACCGCGGGCCGCGCCGAACGGGCCCTCGTCCTGGGAGCCGGCGTGCTCGGCCTCGAGGTCGCCACCGGCCTCGCCGCCCGGGGACTGCGCGTCACGCTGGTCCACCACCGCGACCGGCTGATGGAGCGGCAGCTGGACCCGGATGCCTCCGAGATCGCCCGCACCTCCCTGGAGCGGCTCGGCATCGACGTCGTCACCGGCGTCACCGCTGCTCGCGCCACCCTCGAGAAGGGCGGGGTGGCGAGCGTGGAGCTCTCCGACGGCAGCTCGCATTCGGCGCAGCTGATGGTGCTGTGCGCCGGCACCGTCCCGCACGTGGCGCTGGCCTCCGAGGCGGGGCTCGAGTGCGATCGCGGCATCGTCGTCGGCCATGATCTCGCGACCACGCTGGATCCAGCCGTGTTCGCCATCGGGGACTGCGCCCAGCCGCCGGAAGGGGCGAGCGGCCTGGTCGCGCAGGGCTGGGAGCATGCCCGCCGGCTCGTCGAGTCCTGGACACCGCGCGGCGCGGACGCGCCGGTCGCACCGGCCGCCGCGACGGACTCGCTGCGCGGGCGCGAGCTGGTGCGCGTCAAGGCCGTCGGCTTCGCGCTGGTGGCGATGGGCCGCATAGATCGGCCCGAGCCGGAAGCACATGCGCCGCGGTCAGTACGCCTGAGCGACCCCTCCGGCGGCCGCTACACCGAGGTGGTGGTGCAGGAGGGCCGGCTGATCGCCGCCACCGTGATCGGGGATGACGAGGCGGCGGCCTCGCTCAGCGCGGCCTTCACCCGCCGCACGCCGGTCCCGCGCGACCCGGTGCATCTGCTGGCCAGGCCACTGGCGTCCCAGGCGGCGGCTCCCGTGCGCCGGCCGCAGGAGATGGACGACGCCGACGTGATCTGCCAGTGCAACGGGGTCACCAAGGGCACGATCTGCGGGGCCATCCGCTCCGGATGCGCCACCCCGGCGGCCGTCTCCAAGGCCACCCGCGCCGGCACCGGCTGCGGCACCTGCCGCTCCCAGCTCGAGGAGCTCATCGCGACGGACGACGGTCAGGTGCCGGCGATCCTCGACCCCTCGGCCGCCGCGGAGCATCAGCCGGCCTGAGCGACGGGCCGGCGAGCCTGCATGAGCCGATCGGCGCCCGCGACCCGCGCGACCAGGGCGAGCCGCGCCCGCCGCGGCAGCAGACCCGCGACCCACGCGACCGGACCCGTCGACCGGTTCGCCTCGGCGGTCGGGCCGGGGACGGGTCTCTCGACGGCGCGCAGCATGGCCGTCGCCACCTGCTCCGGGGTCTTCCGGTTCCCGCTGTACTGCTCGCCGCCGATCCGGTCGAAGAATTCGGTGGCGGTCAGGCCGGGGGCGAAGGCCACGGTGCGGATACCGCTGCCGCGCAGCTCCCACCACAGGGCCTCGGTCAGCGCGATCCCGAAGTTCTTCGTCGCGGCGTAGGTGGCCATGCCCGGGATCGGCTGGTACCCCGCTTCGCTGGTGACGTTTATCAGCATGCCGTGACCCGCCGCGCGCAGGTCGGGGAGGAAGGTGTGGCACAGGTCGACCACGGCCGCGATGTTCACGGCGACCTCGTCGGCCAATCGTTCGGGGTCCTCGTCCTCGAACGCTCCGTCGCTGCCGAAACCGGCATTGTTGACGAGGCTGGTGACGCCCACTCCGCGCCGCGCCAGCTCGTCGCGGATCGCCGGGCCGGGACGACGCACGGAGAGGTCGGCCGGGACGGTCTCGACGCGGATGTCGTGAGCGTTCCGCAGCTCATGGGCGAGGGCGTCGAGCCGGTCGATCCGGCGCGCCACCAGAACGAGGTCGGAGCCACGGGCGGCAAGCTCCCGAGCCACGGCACGGCCGATACCCGAGCTGGCGCCGGTGATGAGGGTGGTCTGTGAAGAGAAGTCGAGGTTCGTCATGACGCCACCATACGTCACGTATGGCACTGAGTGCCAGAAGTGGCGCAGAGGTCTGCTGGTCGATATCATCGCCGGATGACCGATTCCCCGGAGAGCCTTCGCGACCGCACCCGGCGGGAGGTTCGCCGGCAGATCGCCCAGGCAGCGACAGGGCTGTTCGTCCAGCAGGGTTTCGAGGCCACGACGGTCGACCAGATCGCGGCGCAGACAGGCATCTCCCGTCGGTCGTTCTTCCGGTACTTCGCCAGCAAGGAGGACGTCGTCGTCGGTGAGCTGGCCGATCGGGGAGCGATCGTGGCGGCCGCGCTCGCCGAGCGCCCGGCGGAGGAGTCGCCGTGGGATGCGATGAAGGCGGCCCTGCTCGAGCTGCAGGCGTCGATGCGAGTTAGTGACGAGATGGAACTGGAGTTCGGCCGGATCCTGTACGACACCCCGTCCCTGCGGGCACGCCACCTGGAGAAGCAGCTCAGCTGGCAGGAGCTGCTGGTCCCGATCATGGCCGAGCGCGTCCGGGCGGCGGATCCGGATTCGGCCATCGAGCCCGAGCTCGCCGCGGCCGCCATCGTGGTCGCCTCGCTCACCTGCCTCGATGTCGCGGGGGAGCACTGGATCCAGCAGAACGGCGCGGTCTCCCTCGAGCGCCTCTACGACGACGCCGTAGCCGCCGTCCGAAGCTGACCGCCGTGTCGGGGCAGCGCGCGCGCTCAACACTGATCTCGCGTAGGTCGCGCTGCTGTCGCGTCGTCCCGGGCGCTGCGCCATGAGCAGGCCGGCCGTGAGCAGGGGCGGCGGGACTCGGGCGCGGCATGATGGGCGCGATCACGCAGGGCGGCGTGCAGCCATGCCCAGGCGCCGGCCCTGGACTATCTGCTGTCCCCGCCGAGCGCGCCGATGACGGACCTGACGACCAGGTCCACCCGTGCCCCCACATCGTCCGGCGCGGTGCTGCCCGGTGCCGAGAGGGCGGGGGAGCCGGCCGGGAGCTCGTGGGCTTCGTGCAGAAGTGCCAAGCACACCCGCCGGCCCCACGCGGTGTCATCGACGGTGATGTCTCCCGCGGTGTGCAGGCGCCTGAGCAGCAGATCCAGGCTCTGCGCGATCTCGGGATCCGATGCCGGTGAACCGGGCTCTTCCGGTCCCGGAGTGATGGAGAGGACGAACGGACGGGCCAGCTTGAGCTCGAAGATCCGCTCGACCACGCGATAGAACGCGACCAGGGGCGGCACGGTGGTGACGCGGGCCTGCTCGAGAGCCTCCCGGTAGCGCCGGTTCTGGTCCCGCACCAGCGCGTCGAGCAGCACCTGGCGCGAACTGAAGTGACGGTGCACGGTGGCGCGAGCGACCCCGGCGACCTGCGCGACACGGTCCAGGGACGCGTTGGGGTCGCCGGCGTAGACCTCCTGCGCGGCATCGAGGATGCGGGCGATGCTCTCCCGCGCATCTGCACGCAACGGTCGAGTCCGATCGGCGTCGTTCATCGGCTGCGCTCCATGAGGGCATCGTACTGCGCCGAAGCCTACCGTGTTCAGCCTGCAACTGAGACAGCTATGCCTCAGCTATTGACATAACTTCGATCCCGGGGTTTCACTACTCGTACCTCATTCAGTCGGACATCGGAGACACCATGGATCTCGACCTCGCAGGCAAGCGCGTACTGGTCACCGGAGCGAGCAAGGGAATCGGTCTGGCGACCGTGCGCGCCTTCCTCGCTGAAGGGGCCTCGGTCACCGCGGTCGCTCGTCGCAGCACGCCTGAGCTGGAGGCCTCGGGGGCTGCCTTTGTCGCGGCCGACCTGGCGACCTCGGAGGGCCCCGGACGGATGGTCGACGCGGTGCTCTCGGCCGATCCGCGACTCGACGTCCTGGTCAACGCCGCCGGAGGAGGTGACGTACCGGATGGGGTGCTGGGCGATCCCTTCGGCGGGGACGACGGCATCTGGGACGCGACCTTCTCGCTCACCCTCTACTCGGCGGTGCGCACGATCCGTGCGGCGCTGCCGGCACTTGCGGCGACCCGCGGGGCGATCGTGAACATCGGCTCGGACTCGGTGCTGCTTCCGGGGAGCGTCCCCGCGCCGTACCCGGCCGCCAAAGCCGCGCTCATCACGTTCTCCCGTGGACTGGCGGAACGAGTGGCGCCGTCCGGGGTCCGGATCAATGTCGTCACTCCGTCGGCGACCCGCACGCCGCTGCTGACCGGAGCGGACAGCCTGGTGGCCAAGCTGGCGGCCGAGATGGGGGTCACGCACGAAGAGCTCCTCGAGCAGTTCCCGGCGCAGAACGGGATGGTCACGGGCAAGCTGATCGAACCCGATGAGATCGCCCGGACCATCATCCTGCTCTCGTCGCCGACCATGCCCAGCGCGGTCGGCTCGAACTGGGCCGTGCACGGCGGATCACTGAAGATGCCGGCGTGAGGGTGCCTGTTCAGGGGGCACGGTCGGGCCGATCCAGCCCGGCGAGCTGCCGCGCCAGGGTTCGCTGGAGGGCCGGCATCCGGCCCGCCAGGGACAGCGCGATGTTGCGCACCGGACGCGCCGCGCCGGGCACGGTGGCCAGCGACGTGAGCCGCCCGGCGAGACGGATGACGTGGCGGGCCTTGGGCAGCTGGACGTCGGAGTAGGTCTCGAGCACCGCGTCCGAGGCACCGTCGAGCACCTGCGCGAGGGCCCGGCCGAGATGGACGGCGTCATCGAGACCGAGGTTCATGCCCTGGCCGCCGGCGGGGGAGTGGACGTGGGCGGCATCGCCGGCGAGCAGGATCCGCCCGACCCGGAAGGAATCGGCCAGCCGCTCGTGCACGCGGAAGCGGGAGCCCCAGATGACCTCCTCGACGACCGCGGGCCGCCGCTTCGGACCGCGGGCATCGAGCAGGCGCTGGACGAAGGGGACGTCGGGATGCTCGGGCGCCTCGGCCACGGTGGCCACCACGCGGTGCAGCCCGTCGGGCAGGGGGACGAACACGAGCGTCCCGGCAGGCGAGAAGTACAGGATGACGTCCCGGCCGGACACTCCGGAGCCGAGCCGTACGTCGGCGAGGCTGAAGGACTGCGAGACCGTATCCCCGGTGAAGCTGATGCCGGACTGCTCGCGCACCGTGCTGTGCATCCCGTCGGCGCCGACGACGTACTCGGCTCGCACCTGTCGTCCGTCCTCGAACGTCGCGATGACCCCGTCGGCCTCCCGGTCGAGCCGTTCGACGGTGGCGGGCCGGACCACCTCGCCCCCGAGCTCGCGGAGCCGGGCGAGCAGGTAGGCCTCGGTGTCCGCCTGGGAGAGCATCAGCGCGTACGGGTAGTCGGTCGGGAGGTTGCTGAACGGTGCCGGCACAAGGATCGCGTCCCGGTCGCGCACGGTGAAGCGGGGGGTGTGGACACCGCGCTCGACCATCTCCTCGACCACCCCGTAGGGGCTGAGCAGCTCCAGGGTGCGCGGATGGACCACCGCAGCGCGGGAGGTGTTCGCGGCCTCGGCCTGGGAATCGACGACGGTCACCTCATGGCCGAGGTGGCGCAGCACGACGGCGGCGGCCAGTCCCACCGGTCCGGCACCGACGACGAGGACTCGGGTGGTGGCGGGCAGCATGGCGGTTCCTTCCGTAGGTCAACGCGTGTTGACCTCAGTGGATCACCGCCCGGCGGCTATGTCAACACGCGTTGACCTAGGATGGGGCCATGAGACGCTCCGCCGCCGAGACCAAGCAACTGATCCGTGCCGCCGCCCGGGAGCGCTTCGCCCGCGACGGGTACGAGGGCACCACGATCCGGGCGCTCGCGCAGGACGTCGGGATCGACCCGGCCCTGGTCATGCGTCACGTCGGATCGAAGGAAGCCCTCTTCGCGGACGCCGTGGACCTCGATCTGCGCCTGCCCGACCTCTCTCAGATCCCCGCCGACGAGATCGGCGCCGTGCTCACCGCGCACTTCCTGGACCGCTGGGAGGGGGAGGACGAGCTGCTGATGATCCTGCTGCGCTCGGCCGCCACCACGCCCGCCGCCGCCGACCGCCTCCGCGCGATCTTCGCCGAGCAGGTGGTGCGGGCCGTCCAGCAGCTCGGGATCGAGCCGGCCGACGCCCGCCACCGCGCCGGGCTGGTCGCCACCCAGATGCTGGGGCTGGGGATGTGCCGCTACATCCTCCAGCTGCCCCCGGTGGTCGAGATGGACCGAGGGCAGGTCGTCGACGCCCTGGGGTCCACGCTCCAGCGCTACCTGGTGCCATAAGCTGGCCGCATGGCTTCTTCGCACCCGACGATCAGCGACGTGGCGCGTCATGCCGGCGTGAGCGCGATGACGGTCTCCCGCGCGCTGTCGGGCACCGGGAACGTCAGCCCCGGGATGCGGGAGAAGGTCGAAGCCTCCGCCCGTGCGCTGGGCTACCGGCGCAACGAGAATGCGCGCAGCCTGCGCCCCGGCCACCGCAGCGGCCTGGTGGGCGTGGTGATCACGAACCTCACCAACCCCTATTACGCCGAGCTGCTGGACGGCATCGGGGAGATCCTCGGGGAGGACGGCCGACGGGTGCTCGTCGGCATCTCGCACGAAGACGTGGCGCAGGAGGCCACGCTGGTCGCGGACTTCGTGGGCCGGCAGGCCGAGGGACTCATCGTGGTCCCCGCGGGCGGCTCCACCGAGCACCTCCAGCCCGAGCAGCGTCACGGCGTGCCGCTGGTCCTCGCCTCGCGCCGGGAGGACGGGGTCGACGTCGACTCCGTCCTGGTCGACGACATCCGCGGGGCGGAGGAGGCCACCGCGCAGCTGCTGGCCGAGGGCCACCGGCGCATCGCCTTCATGGGCAACGCGCTCTCCGTCTTCACCGGTCAGCGGCGGTACGAGGGCTTCGAGCGGGCCCACCGCGCCGCGGGCGTCCCGGTGCTGGGGCAGCTGGTGCGGCGGGCGCAGCAGGACGTGCGCGCCGCCGAGGTCGCCGCCGGGGAGCTGCTCGCGCTCGAGGAGGCGCCGACGGCCTTCTTCAGCGCCAACAACCGCAACATGGTCGGAGTCGTCAAGGCCGTCCACGCCGCCGGCCGCGAGCGGGGCGTGGACCTGTTCGATGAGGTCCGGCTGGCAGGGTTCGACGACTTCGACCTCGAGGAGCTGGTCCCCGGGGACATCTCGATCGTCACCCACGACGCCCGCGAGCTCGGCCGGACCGCCGCGGAGCTGCTGGTCATGCGCCTGCAGGGCAAGCGGACGGACCGGCCGACGCGCACGATCGAGCTTCCCACCCGGATCCGTACGCGCCGCCGCAGCTCCGCCGCCCCGGTCTGACTCAGGTCGCCAGCGGGTAGTCCTTCGGCCTCCAGCCGAGCAGAGCGAACACCTGGATCGCCCCGGCCTGGTGCAGGGTCTGCGCGGTGGCCGACGGATCCGGCGCGCCGCCGCCTCCGGCCTGGAAGGAGAACAGGCCGCTCTCGGCGTCCCGGTTCTCGTCCCAGAGCCGCTGGGCGTAGGGCTCCATGACGCCCTCGATCTCGCTCAGGGTCTCCGGCACGACGGTGGTCGACAGCAGCAGGTTGGCGAACAGGATCGCGTTGAAGATGACCGGCTGGGCGTACAGGGTCTCCTGCGCGCCCCAGTGGTCCAGCGCCCCGCGCAGGTCCTCCCGGGCGGCCTCGAGGTAGGAGGCTTCCCCGGTGGCGCGGTGCAGCAGCACCGCCGCCCCGATCATCGCGCCGGAGTTGTAGGTCCACAGCGTCTCGTTGACGCTACCGTCGGTGTCGATGCTGTTGGCGTCGAGGCCGGGCTCGCGGCGCATGGTCTCGTGCACCCAGCTCCACGTGCGGTGGGCCCACTCGAGGTAGTGCTCGTGCCCGGTCAGCTCGTACAGGTGCGCGGCCAGCTCCGAGGTCAGGGAGGTGACGTTGGTGGCTCCGCGATGGGGGTTCCAGTCGGCGTCGACCCAGTGCATGCCGCCGGCAGGGTCCCAGGCGCGGGGGAGGAACTCGAAGATGCGCTCGGCGGCGGCGAGGGCGTCGGGATCCTGCGTGATCCGGTAGCGGCGGATCTGTTCGAGGCCGATCACCGCGTTGTCGTCGAAGTAGGAGTCACCGCCCGCACCGAGCGGCGGCACCGGATAGGAGGCGTACGACCCGCTCTCGTCGTCCCAGTAGTGCTCGAGGGCGTCGAAGCGTGCCTCGAGATCGGTGCCGTAGCGTGTGCCGGCCGGCGGGAGCCGGTCGAGGTCGACGGTGGCTGCGGCGGTCTCCCTCGCGGTCCACACGAAGGCGTACGGGTCGCCGGCCTCGCCCTTCTCCTCGAGGTGGAGTCGCTGCTCGGGCAGATACGTGTGGCGCTGCATGGCGGCGTAGGTGTCCGCGGCGCGCCGGCGCCAGCGGCCGCGGGCGGGAGCGGCCGAGGCGGGCGCCGCCGCCCACGGCAGCATCGCGGCAAGGCCCGTGGCCCCGAGTCCGAGGGTCAGGGAACGGCGGGAGGGTCGGGGCACGCGGGTCATGAACCGCTCCTTGTCAGCAGCACCGCGGTCATCTCCCACGGTGCGAGGTCCACGGCGATCCCGTTCTCGCCGACGCTGAGGTCGGCGAGCGGATCACCCAGGTAGGTGGCACGGTGCGCGGCGGAGACCGTGCCGGTCGGGCGGAGGAGCACGGTGACGGGCTCCTCGGCGTAGGACTGCAGACGCACCAGGCGGGTGCCCGTCGTCTCGCCCGGTGTCACGCCGACCAGGCGCACCCGGTCGTCGTCCAGCTCCAGCAGCGACCACTCGGCCGGGGCAGCGGCTGCGCCGGCCTGCCCGCCGGTGGCGAGCACCCCGAGCAGGGGATGGGTCAGCTGGGAGGCCGTCCGGTGCGCCAGGGCGGGCGTGGAGACGTCTTCGCCCGCGCGGCGCACGCCGATCGCGTAGCGGAACGTGGTCTCGAAGGCCTGCTCGACGGGGAAGTTGGTGTCCCACACGTTGTTGTGGATCCACGAGTACACGGTTCCCGGCTGGCGGGGCGACATGCTCTCGGGGAACGGGGCGTAGGGCAGGGCGACCACCTCGGGGTGGATCAGCGGCGCGTCGGCCGTGGACCAGGCGACCGCCAGGGAATCGTCCTCGAAGGTCGCCCCGTCACGGATCGCCTTCATGTGCTGGGGCGCGCCGGGCACCTCGGGCAGGTCCGGGCCGGTCACCCCGCCGGTGATCTCGTAGCGCGTGCGCGGCGCCTCGAGGGCGAAGGGGAAGGCGAAGAAGGCGCTCTCCTTCGTCATCGTGGTGGGTTTGGCCAGCCGGTTCTCGATCTCCACGTGCGCTGAGTCGCGGGGCAGGCGCAGGGTCACCCGCGCCCAGTCCACCCCGTCGGCCGGGAACTCGTAGGTCAGGCGCTGCTCGACGGGGGTGCTGGTGTGCTCCAGCAGCACCGCGGGCTTGGCGAGGCTGCGGCTGCCCAGCAGCTCGAGCTCCTCGGAGGAGGAGGTCTTGTTTGCCTGGTGGTTGTAGCCGGGCGCCGAGGTGTACGTGTCGTAGAGGTAGGCGTTCATGCCCACCACGGCGTCCTGGGCGACGAGCTCGCGGCCGGTGGCCTTGTCGAGGATCGAGGCGATGCAGCTGCGTGCGAGGTCGACCTCGACGCGGAGGTGCTCGTTCTCCAGGACCGTGCCGGCCTCCGACGGGGCCGGCTCCTCGGGCTGCTCGGTCGGGCCGGGTTCGACGGTGAGGCGCACGGCGCCCGTGGCCGGCACGTCCGGCACCCGCACCCGCAGGAAGTGCCCGGCGGCGCGGTTGTCGGGGTTGGTCTGCGGCACGGCCTCGTGGGGGAGCGCCTCGCCGGTGCGGGAATCGCGCACCACCAGCGGCTGACCCAGCGGGGAGCGGGCCTCGCTGATGAACAGCGAGGCGGTGCCGCTCTGCGTCAGAGAGGTGGGGTTGATGGCGGCGAACGTGGCGATCGCCTCCGGGTCCTCCCGGAGGCCGACGCCGGCGTGCGCGGCCGCCGTGTCCAGCAGCAGCTCGGCATCGTCGCGGGCCTCCAGGGCCCGGGCGAACTTCCAGTGCCACTGCTCCTCGCCGGCATTCCGCCCGGTGTCGGCGGTGGTCCAGGGATCCGAGGCGCCCCAGGTGTGCTCGTTGAACAGCGAGATCTCCTCGTGCAGCCGGCGCGCACGCTCGGGCTCGGAGGGGATCGACTCGCCGCCGAGCTCGCTGCCGACGGCGCTGACCAGCTGGGCGTCGGTCAGCAGCGCCTGGGCGCGGCGGGCCATGGCCTGCGGGCGCGCGCCGCTGCCGATGCCCTCGACCCACCAGTCGCCCCAGTCGCCGGTGAGAGCGGGAATCTGCTCTCCCACGCGCTCCTCGGCGGCGCGGAAGAAGTCGGTGTGGGTGGACATCTGCAGCCGCGGGAAGTCCCAGGTCCGGTTCCACTGCTCCACGATGCGCGACTGCAGGAGCGTGGGCGGGGCGTTGTCGCTGTGCCGGCCCAGGACCCGCATGTGCAGGATGTCGTGCGGGTACGGCTCGCGGTCCTCCACCGCCGGGCCGTGCCAGCCGAAGGCGCCCGGGGCGTAGGGGTAGCCGTTGGTCGCCAGCGAGGTGAGGTAGGCCGGGAGGTACTCCTCGACGCTGTCGTAGTCGCTGGACAGGCCCACGTTCGCGCCGTCCATGTAGGCCAGGCCGTGCGGGGAGTCGGTCATCCACACCAGCACGCTCTCGCCGGAGGGGGAGGCCCACCGGAACAGGCGCGGCAGATGCTGGCCGCCGATCAGCTGGGGCACCGAGCGGCCGGCCCAGTTGTGCGCCACCGAGAGGTAGGAGATGTCCTGCTGGGCCAGCGCCGCGGGCAGGCCGACGGGCTGGCCGGGCACGTCGGTCTGCATGGCGGAGTGGATCTCCACGCCGTGCTCGCGGCGCAGGTCGCGCTGGATGCGCAGCAGCTCGTGCAGCTCATCGGTGGAGCAGGTGTCCATGTGCAGGTTGTAGGGCAGAGCCGTCAGCTCGATCTGCCCGGCCCGGACCAGATCCATGAACGCCTCGACGTGCGCGCGGGGCCGGGACTCGATCCAGGCCACGAACGGTTCGAGCGCCTCCACGGTCCACCGGAACTGCGCCTCGGCGGGCAGGTCGCGGGAGGCGCGGGCGAACTCCACGCAGGAGTCGAAGAAGTTCAGCTGCTCGCGCATCACGATGCCCTGCGTATCGGTGTACCCGATGTCGTAGTGCGAGTGCTGGACCAGGTGGATGGACCATTCGCGCACCGGGGCCTGCTCGAGGGTCACGGCATCGTCGGCGCCCAGGTCCGGCAGGTCCAGGGTGATCTGCCGGGTCTCCTCGGTGGCCGGGACCAGCGCGCGGACGCTGCCGGCCGGCCCGGGCAGGGTCTGCACGGGGGCCGACGACCCGTCGGCCCCGCGCAGGCGGACCTGGCGGATGTGTCCGGGGTCGACCTCGCCGTCGACCAGCAGGCGGATGGACTGGTGCATGCGCCCGTCGACGCGACGCAGCAGGGGCTCGGGGAGAGCGCGGAGGCGGCGGCCGCCGAGGACGGCCTCGGCGGCCACGGCGCGGTCGACGAGCCCGGCGCGGGCTCGGTCGAGGGACCAGGGTTCGTCTTTGACCAGTGCGGTTGTCATCGAGGGGACCAATCGTCGTCAGGTGCGGTGGGTCGGGGGCCAGCGGTGCTCAGGGCGCCAGGCGCAGGGCGCCGACGAAGAACCGCTGGAAGGACAGGAACAGGATCACCGTCGGCAGCGAGGCGATGATGCCCGCCGCCAGGATGACCGGCGGGCCGAGGCCGGCGTACTGACCGTTCAGCTCCGCCAGGGCCGCCATCAACGGTCGCACGTTGGGGCTGGTCGAGAGGGTGATCCCGAACAGCAGGTCGTTCCAGGTGGCCAGGAACTGGAACAGGAACGCGGCGATCAGGGCGCCGCGGGCCAGGGGTAGGTGGATGCGCAGGAACATCACGATCCAGCTCGCCCCGTCCAGCTGGGCGGCCTCCATCATCTCCTTCGGGGCGGTGGTCATGTAGTTGCGCACCACGAAGAAGGCGAAGGGGATCGCCAGGGTCGTGTAGATCAGCAGCATCCCGTACTGGGTGTCGTACAGGGACGTGGCCGCGTACCCGTTGAACAGCGGCGAGAGGAACACCTGCAGCGGCAGCAGGGTCCCGGCGTAGATCGCCCAGAACCAGATGGCGGGGTGCCGCACGGGCATCACCACCACGGCGAACGAGGCCAGCGCGGCGATGAGCACCGAGAGGACGCCGGCCCCCGCGGAGTACAGGAAGCTGTTGACCATCGCCTGCCCGATCGCGGCGGTCTCGAAGGCCACGCGCAGGTTGGCCAGGAAGTCGAAGGACACGAACCACCAGCTCGGCCCGGAGTAGGCGTCGGCGGCGGTGAAGGCGTTGACCACGACCAGGTAGGAGGGGATCAGCCAGATCACCGCCACCAGGATCAGCAGGGCGCCATGCAGACGTCGGATCATCTCGAGGGTCCTTTCCTCAGGCGGTCGTCCGCAGCTGGCGGCGCAGGTAGATCCAGGAGGCGGCGAGCACGATGATCGTCAGGACCACGGCGACCGCGGCCCCGTAGCCGTAGCGGCTCAGCGTGAACGTCTGGCGGTACATCGTCAGCGCCAGGGTCTCCGAGGCCGTGCCGGGGCCGCCCTTGGTCAGCAGCCAGACGATGTCGAACGTCTTGAGGCTGGCCACCAGCGACATCCCGACCACCACGATGGTGATGGGATTCAGCTGGGGGAGGATGATGCTGACCAGCATGCGGGGGCCCGTGGCCCCGTCCAGCCGGCCGGCCTCGATGGTCTCCGGCGGGATGGACTGCAGACCCACCAGGAACAGGATCATCGCCGCCCCGGTCGCCTGCCAGGTGGAGGCGAGGATCATGACGATGGTGTTCATCGGCCACTGCAGCAGCCATTCCTGCTGCAGGGCGGTCAGCCCGAGCATGCCGAGCATGTCGTTGATCGCGCCGTCGGTGGCGAGCATGAAGTTCCACAGGATCGCGGTGGTCGCCCCGGAGAGGGCGTAGGGCAGCACGACGGCGAAGCGGGCGATGCGCCCCCAGCCGAGGTTGTTGGTGCCCACCGCGATCAGCAGCCCCAGCAGCACCGGCAGCAGCAGGCTGCCGACGGTCCACATGCCCGTGTTGACCAGGGAGCGGCCGAAGTTCGGATCGCCCACCAGCGTCACGTAGTTCTCCAGCCCCACCCAGCTGCGCTGCAGGCCGTTGTCGCTGAAGAAGCTGCGGTAGACGGTGACCACGAAGGGCGTGAACAGCACGACGGCCACCAGGGCGACGGCCGGGGTGAGGAACAGGGCGAGCACACCGCGGGTGGTCCGGGTGCGGGTGGGGGCGGCAGGTCGGGCGGAGGTCGACGTCGTCATCACAGGTTCCACTTCTTCCATTCGTCCTCGGCGCGCTTCTGCATCTTCACCAGCGTCGCCGTGGCGTTCTGCGAACTGGGCGAGGCCATGAAGGCGCCCAGCTCCTGCACATTGCCCTCGACCATCACCGGCGGGGACGCCTCCCAGTAGCGGGTGGCGAACTGCGGTGCGGTCTCGGCGACCGTCGCGGCCAGCTCCTGGACCGCGGGCACGGGCGGCAGCGCCTCGAGGTTCGCCGAGAGATCGTTGAGGAAGTCGACCCAGACCTGCTGGACATCGGTGCGCAGCCAGGAGCCGAGCACCGCCAGCGCCTCCTCGCGCTTGTGCGCGTTCTCGGCGACGGCCAGCGCCCCGCTCTCGGTGACGATGGTCGGCGCGGCCGACGGGTCCACGGGCGGGACCATGAACAGTCCGAAGACGTCGCCGAGGCCGGCCTGGACGTAGGTGTTGGCGTTCCAGGTGCCGTAGAGGTTCATCCCCACCGTCGCCTCCTCGAAGCGGCCGGGGACCTCGGGAACCGAGAAGTCCGGCGGGGAGAAGATGCCGCGGTCGTACAGCTCGGCCCAGGTCTCCATCGCCTCGACGGCGACGTCGTCGAGGTAGGAGGCCCGGCCCTCGGTGAGGTCCGTGTAGAAGTCCGGGTCCAGGCCGTTGACCAGCTGCTGGAACCAGATGATCGCCTCCCAGGTGCTGGTGCCGCCGCTGGCGATGGGGGTGATGCCGTCGGCCTTGAGCTCGTCGGCCACGCCGAGGAGGTCGTCCCAGGTCTGCGGGGGCTGCAGGCCGAGCTTGTCGAACGCCGGCCGCGAGTAGAACATCGCGTAGTAGGACTGGTGCAGCGGGACCGCGTAGGGCGTGCCGTCGACGCTGAAGCTCTCCCTCATCGCGGGGTCGACCCACTGCTGGGCCTCCGCCTCGTCCCAGATCTGCGTGAGGTCCGCGAAGATGCCGCTGCGGGCCACGTCGCGCAGCCGGTAGCCGTTCCACCACTTCACCAGGCCGGTGGTCGAATCGGTGCGGGCCGAGGTCCGCACGATCTGCTGGTAGCTGCTCACGTCGGGAGTGGCGCGCACGGCGATGCCGTGGCCGGTCTGCTCGCGCAGCAGGTCCCCGGCGTCGGTGAGGCCGGGCGCCCAGGTGGGATTGTCGTTGCTGAGCGTCACGTCGGGCCCGGGGGCGGCCCGGGTGAGCGTGCCGCGGGCGCATCCCGGCAGCAGGGCGACGGCACCGGCCGCTCCTGCGGCGGACAGTGCGGTGCGTCTGCTGACCGGCGTGGTGATCCGAGTCGTCGCTGACACCGGGGCTCCTATCTCTCTCAGGGCACATCGGCAGCACGGAGAGGACTACCGCGCCGGAGTGACGGCACGAAGGTAACGTTAACAGCGACGGCGCGCAAGGGGCTTGTCTGGGGTTGGCGCCGATGCCGCAGGTAGACGCCGACAAACTCGGGACGATGGCCCCTTGGTGTCGAAGGCGCCCCGTCCAGCGGGGTTGCCGCGGTGGTAGCGATACCCGCATGCGTCGGGTATCAGGCCTCCGACGTGCCCAGGACCGCGCCGATCATGCTCGCCTGCTCGGTGGGCAGCACGCCGCGCGCCACGTGCGGGACCTGCTCCTCGCCCCCCAGGGAGGCGGCGAGCCTCCGGCGCAGCGTCGGGAGCAGCAGATCCTCGGAGGCGGCCATGGAACCGCCGATGACCAGGCGCTCCGCCCCGAAACGCTGCAGCCAGGGAGCCAGGGCGCGGCCAAGGGCGTCCATCCCGGTCTCGAGGGTCGCGATGGCATCACGGTCGCCGGTGCGGGCGCACGCGGCGATCTCCGCGACGTCGGCGAGTCGGCCGGTGCGCTCGCGATAGGCCTGGCGCAGGGCGCGGCGGGAGACGAGGTCCTCCACCGGGGAACCGTCGACCTCGGCGAGGTGCAGGTTCCCGTCGGGCGGGACCTCGGGACCCGAACTGAGGCAGCGTCCGCGGTCGACGAAGGCGCTGCCGATCCCCGTCCCCAGCGTGATGGCCACACATCGGTCCACGCGCGCGCCGGCGCCGGCCGCCCATTCACCCAGACCGAAGGCCTCGGCGTCGTTGACGAAGCGCACCGATGCGGGATCGCGGTCCCAGCGCGCCGCGAGCCCGCCGCGCATGTCCACCCCGCTGAGCTGGGCGAACTTCGCGACGCCCTTGAAGTCGCCGTGGCCCCGCGCGTAGTCGAAGGGGCCCGGGATGGCGAGCGCGACCCGCTCGCTGCGGCGGCTGTGCTCGCGGGCGCAGTCGGCGATGCGGTCCAGGATGACCTCGGCCGCAGCGTCGGCGTCCAGCGGGTCGCGCCGTTCCTGACGGACCTCCTGCCCCCGCGCGACGAGGGCGGAGGAGACGTGCGTCCCGCCGATGTCCACCGCGGTGACGGTGCTCGCTGTCTGTGGGTCGAGGGGCATCGGCCCATCCTTCCGTGTTCGCGGCGCGTGTGGCATGCTGTGGTAACGATACCAAGCAGATGAGCAGGAGCACGATGCGGATCCCAGCCAGCGCCGCGGCGCGCAACTATGACAAGCAGCCCGTGATCGAGGTCCCCGGTGACCACGAGGCGTGGCGGGGATCCGCGGCCTGGACCGCACTGGCGGAGCATGCCCACGGGGGCACCATCGTCATCGACGCCTATCCCGGCAGCGACCTTCCGGCCCTGATCGCCGCGGCCGATGAGGCGATGCCGGAGGCCGTCGTGATCGACGTGGAGGAGGAGGCGGCGCTGCCGCCCGAGACCATCGCCGCCCAGATCGAGGGCGACCTCACCGACGACCGGGTCTTCGGGATCATGTCCCATCACCGGCTCGAGGAGTTCTACGACGCCGCTCGCCTGCAGGCGCTGGCCGATCGCGTCGTCGGTGATCCCCGCCAGCACGTGCTGATCGGGTGGGGCGCGGCGCTGGTCCCGCTGGAGCCGGCAACTCTGGTGCTGGCCGATCTGGCGCGCTGGGAGATCCAGCAGCGCTTCCGCCGGGGCGGGGGCAACTGGCGCGCGGGCAACGGCGAGGACGACGCACTGCGGAAGTTCAAGCGCGGCTACTTCGTCGAATGGCGCACGGCCGACCGCCACAAGCTGAGCCTGTTCGATCACCTGGATTTCCTGCTGGATGCCAATGCCTCCGTCGATGAGGTCAAGCTCACCACCGGTGATGCCCTCCGTGTGGGCCTGGAGACTGCCGCGCGGCGCCCCTTCCGGGTGGTGCCGTTCTTCGATCCCGGCGTCTGGGGCGGTCAGTGGATGAAGGAGGTCTGCGGTCTGGATCCTGAGGCCGCCAACTACGCCTGGTGCTTCGACTGCGTCCCGGAGGAGAACAGCCTGCTGCTGTCCGTCGGCTCCGAGGTGCTCGAGATCCCCGCTCTTGACGTGGTGATCAGCCACCCGCGCGAGCTGCTCGGCCCACAGACCTTCGCCCGTTTCGGCGCGGAGTTCCCGATCCGCTTCGACTTCCTGGACACCATCGGCGGCGGGAACCTGTCGCTGCAGGTCCACCCGCTGACGGAATACATCAAGCAGACCTTCGGCATGACCTACACCCAGGACGAGAGCTACTACATGCTCGACGCCGACGAGGACGCGAAGGTCTACCTCGGGCTCAAGCCCGGCATCGACCCCCGGGAGATGGAGGCCGCGCTGCGCCGCGCGGAGACAGGGGAGGCGCCCTTCGAGGCGGAGGAGTACGTCAACACCTTCCCGACGCAGGCGCACGACCACTTCGCGATCCCGGCCGGGACCGTGCACGCCTCCGGCGCCGGATCGATGGTGCTGGAGATCTCCGCGACGCCGTACATCTTCACCTTCAAGATGTGGGACTGGGGCCGGGTGGGCCTGGACGGCATCCCGCGCCCGATCCACCTCGACCACGCGATGGCCAACGTCCAATGGGACCGCGACACGGAGTGGACCCGCGAGCAGCTGGTCAACCCCGTCGAGCCCGTGGCCGAGGGGGAGGGCTGGCGCGAGGAGCGCACCGGGCTGCACGAACTCGAGTTCATCGAGGTGCGCCGGCACTGGTTCACCGCGCCCGTCGAGCACGACACCGAGGGCACCGTGAACGTGCTGAACCTCGTCCAGGGCACCGAAGCGGTCATCGAGAGTCCCGACGGGGCCTTCGACCCCTTCACCGTGCACTACGCGGAGACCTTCATCGTCCCCGCCGAGGTGGGCCGGTACCGGATCCGTCCGCTCGGCGAGGGCGAGCACGCGACGGTCAAGGCGTCCGTGCGCGGCACCGAGATGCGTCGGCGCTGATGTTCGTCGAGATCACGAACGAGCCCAGGCCCTATGCCTGGGGATCACGCACGCTCATCCCGGAGTTCCTCGGACGCGCTCCCAGCGGGTACCCGGAGGCAGAGCTGTGGCTGGGTGCGCACCCGCTGTGCCCCAGCCGCATCCTCGACCCCTCCCGTACCGGCGGTCACGAGCACCTCGATGCCTGGATCGCGGCCGAGCCGGAGCGCACGCTGGGTGCTGACCGCGACGGTGACGAGCTGCCGTTCCTCATGAAGCTGCTGGCCGCCGGCGAGCCGCTGTCCATTCAGGTTCACCCCGATGCTGAGCAGGCCCGGGAGGGGTTCGAGGCGGAGAACGCCCGGGGCGTTCCCGTCGACAGCCCGGTGCGCACCTACAAGGATCCCCGGCACAAACCCGAGATCGCGCTCGCCCTCGAGGATCCTTTCGACGCGCTGGCGGGGTTCCGGCCTCTCGAGCGCACTCGGCGGCTGCTCACCGAGCTGAGCGAGCGAGCCGCCCACCGGCCGGATGCCCAGCGCATCCTGACCCAGCTGGCCGCGCAGCTCGAAGGGCCGACGGAGCCCGCCCTGCGGCAGGTCATGGCGCAGTTCCTCGACGACACCGCCGCTGCGCCGCTGCTGGACGCTGTCACGGCCGCGGTCGCCGAGCCGGCCGTGGACGGGGAGTTCGCCGCCGAGATCACCACCCTGGCCGAGATCGCCGCCGCCCGGCCCGGTGATCCCGGGCTGCTGGTCGCCCTGCTGCTGAACCGCGTCACCCTCGAGCGGGACCAGGCCGTCTACCTGCCGCCGGGCAACGTCCACGCCTATCTGCGGGGCCTCGCCGTCGAGGTCATGGCCGCCTCCGACAACGTCGTGCGCGCGGGCCTGACGGGAAAACATCTCGACGTCGACGAGCTCCAGCGCATCACGCGCTTCGCGGAGACCCCGGGACCCGTCCACACGGCGGACCAGCCAGCCGAGGGCGTGGCGATCTACCGTCCCGACGAACGCGACTTCCAGCTCAGCGTGCTGAGCGCACCGGCCGACGGCGAGGTCTCCGCCGAGCTGAACGGCCCAGGGATCGCCCTCGTCCTGGACGGCGCCCCGCAGCTGCGCGGCCGGCACGAGAGCGCCGCCCCGACCCGCGGCCAGGCCCTGTTCATCACTCCCGATGAGTGCTCTCTGCACGTGTCCGGGACCGGCCGGATCGCGCTGGCGACCACCGGGAGGTGACCGACCAGCTGGTCGACATGGGCCCCACCCATGCCCACATATCGGCGCGTAGAGTGGCGAGGTCGGCCACGGTCGTCACCGGTCGGCGGACTGTCGGCTGACCTACTACGGGACGGGCGGTTCATGCGGGACGACGGCGCGGATGCTCCGGCGAATTCTGTCCAGGATCTGCTGCTGGACAGCGAAGACATCACCAGCTTCCTGCGGGAGTTCACGTCCATCCTGGCCGAGCGACTCTCGGACGGCGAGGGGACCGCGTGGTGCGCGGTCAGTCTCTGCGCGAGAAGAGGGCGGCCACAGCAGCCGCCTCCAGCCCCCAGGCGGAGGCGCTGGATGAGACGCAGACCAGCTTCGCCGACGGGCCCTGCCTGACGGCGATCCGCGAGCACACCATCATCCGCGTCGGCGATACGCGGGACGACAACCGGTGGCCCGAGTATCACGCCATCGCCTCGAAGGAGGGTGTCCGTTCGGTGCTGGGGATCCCGTTCGAGCTCGGCGAAGAAGGATTCGCGGGCGTGAACAGCTACTCCCCGACGCCGAACGACTTCGGTCCCGAGAAGGTCGAGCTGCTCGAGCACGAGGTCCGCCAGGCCTCGAACGCGCTGCGGCTGGCGGTGCGGATGGCGCGACTGCGGGAGACCGAGAAGGATCTTCACGCCGCCATGGAATCCCGAACCGTCATCGATCTGGCGGTGGGCATCGTCATGGCCCAGAACCGGTGCGCGCAGCAAGAGGCGGTCGCGATCCTCAAGGCGGCCTCGAGCCATCGCAACGTCAAGCTGCGCGAGCTGGCCGCGGAACTCGTGACCAAGCTCGACCCGGCGGAGCCGAACACGCACTTCGACGCCTGAGGATGGTCTGAGCCACAGCTGGGTTCGATCTGATATGGACCGCTGGTAAAGTCGGTCTCGCTGGTCAAGCATGGGGCCGCGCCGTTCGTGATGCGCAAGAAGGCCCGCCATGACCCACAGAATCTCGGTCACCGTTCGTGCTGATGTGGATGCCCGCGAGATCCGGCTCCTCGTCACCGGGTGCCTCACCGAAGACACCCAGCAGACCCTCCTCCCGCTGGCCCGACGGGCGTGCGCTCTCGGCCCCCTCCAGGTGACGATCGACCTCACCGAGGCCCGTCACATCGAGACGACGGGCGTGGCTCAACTGCGCTCCGTCCTGGAGCCCGTGCGCTTCCTGCTCCCTCCCGAGCCCTTGCCCGACTGCTCACCGAGCAGCGACGTCCCGGCGCTGAGCGTGGTCTGATGGCGGGCGTCGACTCAGCGGCCGTGGTCCCGCCCGAGGGTGTGGCACTCCCGGCTGATACGGCCGCAGCGCCGACGGCGACTGTGCAGGCCCCCGCGGCGCCACCGACCCGCGAGAAGCGCTCCTCGCGCCGCGAGAAGACCCTCGAGGGCGCGGCGGAGATGTTCGCCGAGTACGGGTACTACGGGGCCAGCCTGCGTGACATCGCGGCGCGGGTCGGCATCTCCCACCCGGGGATGCTGCACCATTTCGCGTCGAAGGAAGCGCTGCTGGACGCCGTCATCGATCTCCTCGAGGCCCACGCGCAGGAGGCCCTGGACGAGATCGACGAGCTCGGCGCCGATCCGGACACGCTGCTGCGGGGACTGGCCAGGTTCTGGCACCCCGGGTGCACGCCGATCCAGCTGCTGGCGACGCTGGACGCCAACGTGATCAGCTCCGACCATCCGGGTCGGTTCCGGGTGGCGCGCCTGCGCCGGGTGCACGAGCACGTGCTGGAGCAGTGCCTGGCGGCTCTGGACGAGCGCGGCTTCCTCCAGGAAGGGGTCGAGCCGGCCTTCGCGGCCCGGACGATGGTCGCCCTGGTGCTCAGCCATGCGATGCGCGAGCGCACCGTGCGCACCATGCAGAGCGCTCTGCGGGACGACGCCCCGATGTCCGATCTCGGCAAGCTGGTGCGGCTGATCCTGCAGGCGGGCTGAGGCCGCGTCAGGCCGGAGGGGAGTTCAGCCGGGCCGCCTGCTTGATGAGGTGGTCGCGCTCGGCGACATTGGTGGCCGCTGCCGCGGCCTCGACGTACCGCCGCGCGGCCGTGGCCACGTCCCCGCAGCGTTCGTGCAGGTGCGCGGAGACGGCGGCGTATCTGGGCAGGGCCGGGTCGAGCTCGGCGAGAGCCGCGAGCCCGGCGCGGGGCCCGTCGGCCTCCCCGAGGGCGACGGCCCGGTTCAGGCGGATGATCGGGGTGTCGGAGAACCGCAGCAGCTCGTCGTACCACTGAAGGATCTGCAGCCAATCGGTCTCCTCCGCCCTCGGAGCGTCGGCATGCAGGGCGGCGATCGCGGCCTCGGCCTGGAACGGTCCGAGCCGGTCACGGGCCAGGGCCCGTTGCAGGATCCCGACGCCCTCGGCGATCACGTCGGTGTCCCACAGGGTGCGATCCTGCGCGGCGAGGGGGACCAGCGCGCCGGTCGCGGTGAAACGGGCCGGGCGTCGTGCGTGATGGAGCAGCAGGAGCGCGAGCAGCCCGGCGACCTCCGGATGATCCACTGCGGTGTGCAGCTGCCGGGCCAGCCGGATCGCCTCGGCTGCGAGGTCCACGTCGCCCGAATAGCCCTCGGTGAAGATCAGGTACAGCACCCGCAGTACCGTGGCGACGTCACCGGGCCGATCCAGCCGCGAGCCCGCGATCGTGCGCTTGGCACGGGAGATGCGCTGCGCCATCGTCGCCTCGGGCACGAGGTACGCCGCGGCGATCTGCCTGGTGGTGAGACCTCCCACCGCGCGCAGCGTCAGCGCGATCGCCGAGGACGGGCTCAGCGAGGGGTGCGCGCACAGGAAGTACAGCTGCAGCGTCTCATCGGCCGACGCCACCGGGCCCGACGGTGCGGCCTCGGCGTCGGCCTGCTCCCGGCGCCGTCGGGACGTCTCGGAGCGGGCGGCGTCGAGGAACTTCCGCCACGCCACCGTGACCAGCCAGGCCTTCGGGTCCCGGGGCGGGCTCTGCGGCCAGGCGGTGAGCGCTTCGAGCAGGGCCTCCTGCACGGCGTCCTCCGCCGCCGGGAAATCGGCGCCGCGGCGGCGGAGGGCGATCAGGACGGCGGGCACGAGCTCTCGGAGCGCGACCTCGTCCAGCGCGGGTGGATTCACTCGGCGCCCGGTGCCTGCTCTCCGAGGAACGGGCGCAGCTCGAGCCATTCGTGGATCGGCTCGCCGCCCTTGCCGGGGGCGGCGGAGAGCTCACCGGCCAGCTCGAGCGCCCGCTCGTAGCTGTCGACGTCGATGACCATCCCCCCGGCGACGAGGTCCTTGGTCTCGGCGAAGGGCCCGTCGGTCACCGGCGGCTTCCCCTCCCCGCCATATCGGACGAAGGTTCCCTCCGGAGCCAGCGCCCCGGAGCCCACGTACTCGCCGGTCTCCCGCAGCCGGTCGGCGAAAGCGTCCATGTACTGCACGTGGGCGTCGACCTCGTCGGGGCTCCACTGGTCCATGGGCACGTCGTTCACGGCGGCCGGTGCCCCGCGGTAGTGCTTGAGCATCAGGTACTTGGCCATGGTGGATGTCCTCTCGGGTGTGCGGCCCATTGTGGCCGCGTTCACCCGGGGGACGGAACCGATGGCCGGTTCTCGACATCTACTCCAGCGGGTTCTCCTGCGGCGGCAGCGCCTCCACGAGGGGGTGGTCCTTGTGGATCACGCCCATCTTGGCCGCGCCGCCGGGGGAGCCGAGATCGTCGAAGAACTCGACGTTGGCCTTGTAGTAGTCGGCCCACTGGTCCGGCGTGTCATCCTCGTAGAAGATCGCCTCCACGGGGCAGACGGGTTCGCAGGCGCCGCAGTCGACGCACTCGTCAGGCTGGATGTAGAGCATCCGGTCGCCCTCATAGATGCAGTCCACGGGGCATTCGTCCACGCAGGCGCGGTCCTTCACGTCCACACAGGGCAGTGCAATCACATAGGTCACGCTGAGCGTCCTTCCCGATCGAAGCTTCCCGCACCGTAAGATCTCAAGTGCACTTGAGGTCAAGCGGGGGAGACGCGCGTGGACACACGGGGACACGATCCGACACACCACGAGACGACCCGGCTGACACGGAACGAGGAGGTGCCCGTGGACGCGCACGAACCCGACGAGCTGCTGACCATCGGCGAGATGAGCCGTCGCACCGGGGTCGCCGTCTCCGCCCTGCGCTACTACGAGGATCTCGGCCTCATCGCCTCGGTGCGCACAGCCGGGAACCAGCGTCGCTATGCGCGCCACATGCTGCGCCGGGTCTCGCTGATCACCGTCGCCAAACGTCTGGGGATGCCGCTGTCCGAGGTGCACGAGGCCTTCGGTGACGTCCCCATGGAGCGCACGCCCTCGCACGCCGACTGGCAGCGCGCCTCCCGCCGGTGGAAGAGCCAACTCGAGGAGCGCCGGCGCGGCCTCGAGCGCCTCGAGCACGAGCTGACCGGCTGCATCGGCTGCGGATGCCTCTCGCTGCGGGCCTGTGCGCTGCTGAATCCGGATGACGCCCTCGCCGCGACCGGCTCCGGCCCGCGACGGCTCGATGACATCCCGGAGAGCTGAGCGCCGGGCCGACGTGAGACGCCTTGACCTCAAGCCCGCTCGAGGTTCTAAGGTCGAGGCATCCCTCATCGAAAGGACTGATCATGGCGGAATACACGCTTCCGGATCTCGATTACGACTACGGGGCTCTCGCGCCGTCCATCTCGGGGCAGATCATGGAGCTGCACCACTCCAAGCACCACGCGACCTACGTCAAGGGCGCGAACACGGCGCTGGAGCGTCTGGCGGCGGCCCGGGAGTCGGGTGACTTCACCTCGGTCAACCAGTTCTCCAAGGACCTCGCGTTCAACCTCGGTGGCCACACGAACCACTCGATCTTCTGGAAGAACCTCTCCCCGGAAGGTGGCGACAAGCCCACCGGTGAGCTGGCCTCCGCGATCGATGAGTACTTCGGCTCCTTCGATGCGTTCCGCTCGCACTTCACCGCGGCGGCGCTGGGTATCCAGGGCTCGGGCTGGGCCGTGCTGGCCTACGAGCCGGCCGGTGGCAATCTGGTGATCGAGCAGTTCTACGATCAGCAGAACGGGGTGCCGGTGGCGACGATCCCGCTGTTCCAGCTGGATATGTGGGAGCACGCCTTCTACCTCGACTACCAGAACGTCAAGGCGGACTACGTCAAGGCGATCTGGGACATCGTGAACTGGGCCGATGTGGCCAAGCGGTTCGAGAACGCCCGCTCCAATGCCTCCGGTCTGGTCGTCCCCCAAGCCTGATCGCACGTGTCGATCCTGACGGATCGACACACCATCGCCGGCGGCCGGTCCCCACAACGGGGGCCGGCCGCTCTGTGTGTCCGGGTGCCTCTCGCTGCCTCGCCTCCCGCTCCTTCCGTGGTCGGGTGTCGGTGCCTGCATCCACGCCGACGCGGACCGCCTGACCGACGCCTGCCCGGACCGCGTACCGTGCCGTGGTTGAACACCCGGAGCAGGCGAGGAGAGGACGGACGTGACCACGGATCTGACGAGGAATCTCGGCGTAGCGGGCATCGTGCTGATGGTGGTCGCGGCGGCGGCCCCCGTGACGGTGGTGGTCGCGAACTTCCCGATCATCCTGCTCGAGTCCGGCTCGGTGGGGGCTCCGCTGCTGATCCTCGCGGCCACAGTCATCCTGCTGCTGTTCGCGGCGGGGTTCACGTGGATGACTCCGTACGTGCCGGACGCCGGGGCGTTCTACGCCTACGTCGACCGTGGGCTGGGTCACCGGGCCGGCCTCGGGACCGCCGCCCTCGCCCTGCTGTCCTATGCCCTCCTGACCGTCTCGATGACGTGCTACCTCGGCGTGCAGGCCGGGAATCTGGTCGAGGCCTGGAGCGGCGCCGAGCTGCCGTGGTGGCTGGTCTCGGCGGTGATGATCCTCGTCGTGGCGCTGCTGGGGTACCGGCAGATCGACCTGTCGGCCAAGGTCCTCGGCGTGGTCCTGGTGCTCGAGATCCTCACCGTGGTCGCGATCGACGTCGGTGTGCTGATCTCCGGCGGGGGAGTCAGTGCGGCACCGTTCGCGCCGGCGGAAGCGCTGAGCGGCGCACCGGGGCTGGGTCTGCTCTTCGCCTTCCTCGGGTTCTTCGGGTTCGAGGCCACTGCGGTGTTCCGGCAGGAGGCCAAGGATCCGCTGCGCACCGTGCCGCGGGCGACGTACATCGCCGTGATCCTCATCGGGGTGCTGTACACCGTGTCGGCCTGGCTGGTGATCTCCGGGCTCGGCGCCGGTCACGCGGTGGAGGCTGCCACCGCGAATCCCGACGGCGTGATCGTGGCACTGGCCGGCGACGTGGTGGCCCCGATCGTCGGCCATATCGTCCAGGCCCTGGTCGTCACCAGCATGTTCGCCTGCATGCTCGCATTCCACAACATCGTCGCCCGATACCTGTTCACGCTGGGCCGGCGCGGAGTGCTGCCCACGGCCCTCGGCCAGGCACATGCCCGCCACCGGGCACCGTCCAGGGCCTCGCTCTGGGTGAGCATCGTGACCGCAGCGATCGTGGTCGTCTCGGCGCTCGCGCAGCTCGATCCCGTCGTCGAGATCTACACGTGGTATTCGGGGGCCGGTGCGGTCGGAGTCATCCTGATGATGGCCCTGACCAGCATCGCCGTGGTCCGCTTCGCACTGGGACGCCGAGGGGAGGGGGTGCCGGCCGCGATGCTCGCGGCGACGATCCTGGGCGGGCTCGGACTGCTCGCGGTGCTGGCCATCTCCCTGGTGAACTTCCCCCTGCTGGTCGGCGGGATCAGCGCCGCGATCACCTGGGGCGCGATCCTCGCGCTCGTGTTCGTCGCCGGGTTCCTCGCGCCCACCCTCTGGCGGGGCCCGACGGACGCTGGCACACTGAAGCCATGAGCGTGCTGGTCGCCTACGCGACCCACTCCGGAGCCACCCTGACCCTGGCCGAGACCGTCGCGGCCACCCTCACCGAGCGCGAGATCCCCTCGGACCTGGTCGACGTCACGCGTGACCCGGACCCGGGAGCCTACGACGCGGTGGTGCTGGGCGCGCCCGTGCGGGCCGAGTCGATCGACAAGCCCGCGGTGAGCTGGGTCCAGAAGCATCGCGCCAGCGTGCTGGAGCGTCCGTTCGCGTTCTTCTCCTGCTCCGGCTCCGCCTCGGACCCCGCCAAGGGCGGCCGGCAGAAGGCCACCGATGCGTTCCTGGACCGGATCGACTTCTCCCCGGTCGCCGTGCGGAACTTCCCGGGCTGGGTGCTCATGGACAGGCTCCCGGTCCACGAGCGGCTGCTGCTGACGTCCATGCGCACGCCCACCGGGGATTTCCGCGACCTGCCGGCGGTCGCCGAGTGGACACGGGAGATCGCCCCGCTGCTCAGACGCGGGAGCTGACCCGGTCCAGGAACCTCCGGTGGAAGCGGGTCTCGCCCGTGGACTCCGGGTGGAAGGCCATCGCCAGCAGGTTCCCCTGCTCGGCGGCGACCACGCGGCCGTCGGGCAGGGCTGCCAGTGCCGTCGCCGATGAGCCGACCTCCTCGATGACGGGCGCGCGGATGAAGGCCGCCCGCACCGTCGGCGGCTCGAAGATCGCCACGTCGAGATCCGCCTCGAAGGACTCCACCTGGCCACCGAAGGCGTTGCGCCGCACGGTCGCGTCGATCCCGCCGAAGGTCTCCTGACCGGCTATCCCGTCGGCGAGACGATCAGCCAGCAGGATCAGACCGGCGCACGTGCCCAGCACCGGCAGCCCCGCCGCGATCGCCTCGCGCAGCGGCGCCTGCAGGCCGAAGGATCGCGAGAGCTTGTCGATCACGGTCGACTCGCCGCCGGGCAGCACCAGGCCGTCGACCGCGGCGAGCTCCGAGGCCCGGCGCACCAGGGTCACTTCGGCGCCGAGCTGCGTGAGGACCTGCGCATGCTCGCGGACGTCGCCCTGCAGGGACAGGACGCCGACGCGCGGTGCTGATCCAGCCGACCCGCTCACCAGCCGCGGTCGGCCAGACGGTGCGGGGCGGGCACATCGGCCACGTTCAGCCCCACCATTGCATCGCCCAGCCCGCGCGAGACGTCGGCGATCACGGAGGCATCGTCGTGGAAGGTGGTGGCCTTGACGATGGCGGCGGCCCGCTCGGCGGGGTTGCCGGACTTGAAGATGCCCGAGCCGACGAAGACCCCGTCGGCCCCGAGCTGCATCATCATCGCGGCGTCGGCCGGGGTGGCGACGCCGCCGGCGGTGAACATCACCACCGGCAGGGTGCCGGTCTCGGCGACCTCGGCCACCAGGTCGTAGGGGGCCTGCAGCTCCTTGGCGGCGACGTACAGCTCGTCCTTGGACTTCGAGCGCAGTGCGCTGATCTCCGCGGTGATGGTGCGGATGTGCTTGGTGGCCTCGGAGACGTCCCCGGTGCCGGCCTCGCCCTTGGAGCGGATCATCGCGGCGCCCTCGGTGATGCGGCGCAGCGCCTCGCCCAGGTTGGTCGCCCCGCACACGAACGGCACGGTGAAGGCGTGCTTGTCGATGTGGTTGACGTAGTCGGCGGGGGAGAGGACCTCGGACTCGTCCACGTAGTCCACCCCCAGCTGCTGGAGGACCTGCGCCTCGACGAAGTGGCCGATGCGGGCCTTGGCCATGACCGGGATCGAGACGGTCTCGATGATCTGGTCGATGAGGTCGGGGTCGCTCATCCGGGCCACGCCGCCCCGGGCGCGGATGTCCGCGGGGACGCGTTCGAGGGCCATCACGGCGACCGCGCCGGCATCCTCGGCGATCTTCGCCTGCTCGGCCGTGACGACGTCCATGATGACGCCGCCCTTGAGCATCTCGGCCAGCCCGCGCTTGACGCGCCCTGTGCCCGTTGTGGTCATGGTGCACTCCTTCGTTTGATCTAGGCCAAAAGCTAGCACGGCGTATGCCGAAGTGGGAGAGGGTGCGGGTCGTACACTCGGATCGTGCCCACACCTGCATCGACGTCGATCACCGGCGCCACCGCCGCCGAGATCGCCGACAGCGTGCGCGCCCTGATCGACCGCGGCGAACTCACCCCCGGCGATGCCCTGCCCCCGGTGCGCTCCCTGGCCGAGCAGCTCGGGGTCAACCGCAACACGGCCGTGGCCGCCTATCGCCGCCTCGCCCGCTCCGGGGCGGTGGTCGCGCAGGGCCGGGCCGGCACCCGCGTGGCCGGCAGCAGCGCCGTCCCGCAGGAGGGCTACGCCGACGCCGGAGCCCTGCGCGACCTCGGCACCGGCAACCCGGCCCCGGAACTCATCCCGGAGCTCGTCCCCGCCCTGCAGGCTGCCGGCGGCCGGCCGGTGCTCTACGGCGAACCGGTGATCGACCCGGAGCTCGAGTCGTGGGCGCGGCGGTGGATGGCGCCCGATGTTCCCTCCGAGGGTGGGGACTTCCGCCTCACGCTGACCAGCGGCGCGGTCGACGCCGTCGAGCGGCTGCTGGCCCAGGCCCTGATGCGCGATGACGCGGTCGCGCTGGAGGATCCATGCTTCCTGGCCAGCATCCACACCGTGCGCGTGAACGGCTACCGCGCCGTGCCGGTCCCGGTCGATGCAGAGGGCATGACGGCCGACGGTCTCCGGGCGGCCCTCGAGCAGGGGGTGCGGGCCGTGGTGTGCACCCCGCGCGCCCAGAACCCGACGGGGGCCTCGCTCAGCGAGACGCGTGCCCGCCAGCTGCGCGAGGTGCTCGCAGACCACCCGTACGTGCTGGTCATCGAGGACGACTACTACTCGATGCTCTCGCGGTCCCCGTTCCGCTCGATCATCGGGCCGGAGCACCGGCGCTGGGCACTGGTGCGCTCGGTCTCGAAGTTCGTCGGCCCGGACATGTGCCTGGCGTTGACCGCGACGGATCCGCAGACGGCTGAGCGGCTGGCGATGCGGCTCAGCCCCGGCACGACGTGGGTCTCGCACCTGCTGCAGCGCATCACCCACGCCGTGCTGCGCGATGACGGCTCCCGTGCGCTGATCGAGCGGGCCGGCCAGCACTATGCCGAGCGCAATGCCGATTTCCGGGCGCGGCTGAAGGGCCACGGCCTATCTGTCGAGCCCGGCGACGGGATCAGCCTGTGGGTCCCCGTCGGGGCGCCGGCGCGGGCCGTGGCCGAGCGGCTCATGCGACGGGGATGGCTGGTGCGCACGGGCGACGAATTCCGCCTGGGTCAGGCGGCCGCCCCCTCGCGGCATCTGCGCGTCACCGTGCACGAGCTCGAGGAGCAGGAGGCGGACTCCCTGGCCGCCGACATCGCGGCCGCGGTGCGCGAGACGGGTTAACATGCCGTGACCCCGGCCACACAACAAAGGTGCTGTCGACCATGAGGCTCGAGCCTGCCATCCGTCTCCGCTTGTCGCTGATGATGTTCCTGGAGTTCTTCGTCTGGGGGAGCTGGTTCGTCACGCTCGGCACCTACCTCGGCACCGAGCTGGGCTCCTCCGGCGGCCAGATCTCCCTGGCGACCATGACCCAGAGCCTCGGCGCGATCATCGCCCCGTTCCTGGTGGGGCTCATCGCGGACCGGTTCTTCGCCGCCCAGCGCATCCTCGGCGTGCTGCACCTGTTCAGCGCGGTCATGCTCGTCCTCGCCGGGCGGCAGGACGACTTCAACGGCTTCTTCCTCTTCGCTCTGCTGGCGATGGTGTCGTTCATGCCGACCCTCGCCCTGGTCAACTCGATCTCGTTCCGACGCATGACCAAGCCCGATCAGCAGTTCCCCGCCGTGCGCGTGTTCGGCACGATCGGCTGGATCATCGCGGGCCTGGCCATCGGCTGGATGGGCTGGGAGGGCTCGGGGAGCCTCGAGAACACCTTCTACATGGCGGCGATCGGCTCGGCCGTGCTCGGCCTCTACGCGTTCACGCTGCCGCACACCCCGCCGGAGCCGAACCAGGGCAAGGCGACCGTCCGGGACGTGCTCGGGCTGGACGCCCTGGCTCTGCTGCGGACCCGCTCCTATCTGGTCTTCTTCGTCTCCTCGGTGCTGATCTGCATCCCGCTGGGCTTCTACTACACCTTCACCAACCTCTACCTCAACGAGATCGGGGTGCCCCGGGCCGCCGCGTACCAATCCCTGGGCCAGTTCTCCGAAGCCCTGTTCCTGCTGGCCATGCCGTTCATGCTGAAGCGTCTCGGCATCAAGTGGACCCTGCTGATCGGCATGCTCGCCTGGGCGCTGCGGTACGTGCTGTTCGGCTTCGGCGACGCCGGATCGCTGCTGTGGATGGTGATCATCGGCCTCGTCCTGCACGGCATCTGCTACGACTTCTTCTTCGTCGCCGGGCAGATCTACACCGACCGCTTCGCCCCCGCTCGCGTGCGCAGCGCCGCCCAGGGGCTGATCTCGCTGGCCACCTACGGGGTGGGCCTGCTGATCGGCACGCTCATCTCCGGCGTGATCGTGGACGCCTTCCTCGCGGCCGACGGCACGCACGACTGGCGGGCGATCTGGCTGGTCCCGGCAGGCCTCGCGGTGCTGGTCGCGATCTTCTTCGCCACGTTCTTCACGGACGAGGAAACGGCCGACGAGGCCGACGACGAGGCCGAGCCCGCTGCCGCCGGCTGAGCGCCGGGCAGGGCAGAGAAGCCGGCTCAGGCCCCGCGCCGCGCCCGGATCCGGATCATGACCCAGCTGATCGGGGGCAGGAGCGCGGAGAGGTCCTCGTCCGCGGGCACGGCCCCGTCCTCGTCCCCCACCCCGCCGAAGGGCCGCGGGATCACGCGATCGGGATCATCGGCCGTGTTCACCGCGTACGGGTCCTCCTCGTGCACGATCACGGCCTCGGCCACCTCGAACGATTCCCGGAACGCATCCAGCGGCACCGTCAGCTCGAGCGACTCCTCGAGCGAGCGGTTGACCGCGAACACGACCAGTTCGCCGCTCTCCTCGTCCCACGTGCACACGGCATCGAGCACGGAGCTCGCCCCGAAGCGTCGGTTCTCGTAGGCCGGGGAGTCGAGGGCGGTGCGCAGCACCTGCCCGCGCGCGTGCCGGGAGGTCAGGGCGAAGGGATGGAAGATGCTCTGGCGCCAGGCGCGTCCGCCCGGTTCGGTGCGGATCGGCCCCAGCACGTTGACCAGCTGGGCCTGCGAGGCGGAGGCGACGCGGTCGGTGTGCCGCAGCAGGCTGATCAGCAGGTTGCCCACCACCACGGCGTCCTGCGCCGTGTACGTCGATTCCGCGAACCGCGGCGCCACGGGCCAGTCGTCGCCACTGGGTTCGGCGCCCGGGTCGCCGTGGCCGTTGCTGGTCACGTTCCACTCGTCGAAGCTGATCATGATGCGCTTGCCGTGCCGGCCCAGCGCCCGCACGTGGTCGCAGGTGGCGACGACGGCGTCGATGTAGGCGTCCATGTCCTCGGCCGCCGCCAGGTAGGAGGCCTGGTCGCCGTCCTCCTCGCGGTAGTAGACGTGCGCCGAGAGCATGTCGATCGCGTCGTAGCCCGCCTCCAGCACCGCCTGCTCCCACGCACCGAACGTCGGCATCGAGGAGTGGGAGGAGCCGCAGGCCACGAGCTCGAGGTCCGGGTCCTCGCGGCGCATCGCCCGTGCCGTCTCGGCCGCGATCCGCCCGTAGACGTCGGCCGGCTTGTGCCCGAGCTGCCACGGGCCGTCCATCTCGTTGCCCAGGCACCACATCCGGATGCCGTACGGCTCCGGGTGCCCGTGGGCCGCGCGCTGATCGGACAGGGCGCTGCCGACGGGGGCGTTGGCGTACTCGAGCACGTCGAGGGCCTCCTGCGGCCCGCGGGTGCCGAGGTTGACCGCGTACATCGGCTCGACGCCCGCCTTCGCGGCCCAGGTCATGAACTCGTCCAGGCCGAAGGTGTTGGGCTCCATCGAATGCCAGGCCCGCTCGTGGCGCCACGGTCGCTGCTCGACGGGGCCCACCCCGTCCTCCCAGCGGTAGCCGGAGACGAAGTTCCCGCCGGGGTAGCGCACCGAGCTCACGCCGAGCTCGCGGGTGAGCTCGAGGACGTCGGTGCGCAGGCCGTCGGCGTCGGCCGAGGGATGGTCGGGCTCGACGATGCCCGTGTAGACGCACCGCGCCATGTGTTCGACGAAGCTGCCGAAGGTGCGGCGGCGCACGGGGCCGACGTCGTGGGCAGGATGGAGGTGGACGGTGGCGTGCAGGGTCATCGAGGAGTCCTCCGCCCGCGGCGGTCGGGAGGGGCGCGAGCCGGTGCCCCCGAGGCTAGCCCATGGGCACTTCTCCTCAGGGATGGCGCGAGCCGACGTTCTGAAATAGGCTTTCATATATCCGTCCTCGGGCCCGCCCGCTCCGGCAGGAAAGGTTGACCATGACCTCCACGTCCCCGCCCGCCGCGCCACTGCGCGTCGGCGTCATCGGTACGGGCGGGATCTCCCGCGCCCACGCCCCCGGCTGGATCGAGGCCGGCGCCGAGCTGCACTGCTACAGCCTGCAGGGGGCCCCGGCCTTCGCCGAGGAGTTCGGCGCGAGGGTCCACGAGAGCCTGGAGTCGATCCTCGCGGCCGTCGATGCCGTGGACATCTGCACGCCCACCCCGGACCACGGCGAGATCGTCCACCGCGCGCTGGACGCCGGCAAGGACGTGGTCTGCGAGAAGCCGCTGACCCTCACCCCGGAGGACGCCCGCTCGGTCCTCGAGCACGCCGAGCGTGTCGGCCGCCTGCTGCTGCCCGCCCACGTCGTGCGGTTCTTCCCGCAGTACGCCGCCGCCAAGGCCGCGATCGACACCGGCGCCGTCGGCCGTCTCGCCGTGCTGCGCTTCGAGCGCACCGGATCCTTCCCGACCCAGCCCTGGTTCGGCGACGAGTCCCGCTCCGGGGGGATCGTCATGGACCAGATGATCCACGACATCGACCAGGCCATCTGGATGGCCGGCCCCGTGGGCACCGTCTACGCGCGGCAGTCGACGGCGACGGAGACCGACACCGTGCGCACCGCCCACGTGATTCTGACCCACACCTCCGGGGCGATCAGTCACTGCCGCGGCCTGTGGGGCCCACCGGGGACGCAGTTCCGCTACACCTTCGACCTGGCCGGGGACGTGAGCAAGCTCCAGTACGACTCCGCGGGCGATTCCCCGGTCATCTTCGACGAGGTCGCCTCTGCGCGCCAGAGGAGCGGTGACGGATACCTCCCCGATGTGGCGGCAGGGCCGAGCCCCTACGTCGAGGAGATCCTCGAGTTCGCCGCCGCGATCCGCGACGGCGGCCCCTCCCGGGTCTCCGCGGCCGACGGCGCCTACGCCGTCGAGGTCTCCTCCGCCGCCCTCGAATCCCTGCGCACCGGAGGGAGCGTCACATGCTGACCGCCACCACCCCGCTGAAGATCGCGCTGATGAGCTGCGCGCACACCCACGCCGTCTCCTACGCGAGCCGGCTCGAGGCACTGCCCGAGGTGGATCTCGTGGTCGCCGATCCGGACGACTACGGCGACGTGCCCGCCCAGCACATCGTCCACTCGTACGCCGCGGCCTGGGAGGCCTGGCCCGAGGGGCCCGACGCCATCGTCGTCACCAGCGCCAACGCGCACCACAAGGACCTGGTGCTGGAAGCCGCGCGCCGAGGCGTGCACGTGCTGTGCGAGAAGCCGCTGGCCACGAACGTCGCCGACGCCGAGGCCATGGTCGCCGCCTGCCGCGAGGCCGGCGTGGTGCTGATGACCGCCTTCCCCGTCCACTTCGCCCCCGCCGTCCAGTCGCTGCGCACCGCGATCAGCGAGGGGGCGCTCGGGGAGGTCATCGGCATCACCGGCACCAACAACGGGATGCTGCCCGATTCGCGCGCATGGTTCACCGACGTCGAGCTCGCCGGCGGCGGCGCCATGGTCGACCACACCGTGCACATCGCCGAGATCCTCGACTCCGTCTTCGGCCCGCCCGCCACCGTGCACGCCGTCGCCAACCGGATCCTGTACGCCGATCGTGCGGGGGAGGGCGCCGAGACCGGCGGACTGGTCACGCTCACCTACGCCAGCGGACTGGTCGCGACCATCGACTGCTCCTGGTCGCAGCCGCCGGACGCCCCCACCTGGGGCGGGCTGCGCGTGCAGGCCGTCGGCACCGGCGGGCAGCTCCAGGTCGACGCCTTCGCCCAGCATGTCGGCGGGCACGGCCAGTGGCTGCCCTACGGCAGCGACCCCGACGCGCTGCTGCTGACGGCATTCCTCGACGCCGTCCGCGCAGGAGAGGCCGTCGAGCCCTCGGGCGACGTGGGGCTGCGGACCGTGAAGGTCGTCGCCGCTGCCCAGGAATCGGTGCGGACGGGGCAGCCGGTGGCGCTGGAGGGCTAGACAGGACTGGACCGGGCTGGATCCGACTCAGGCGGGCCCGTCGAAGGTCTCCTGCGGGTATTTCTCCTCGTAGGCGACCACCAGGTCCAGCCAGTCGCTGCGCGCCTGATCCTCGTCGTCGTGGTGGCCCATCCGCCACAGCAGGTCGTGGACGGTCCGCTCGGCGGCCGGATCCAGCCGCAGCACGACGGAGGCGGCGGCGAGGTCCGCCCCCTCGTGCAGTGGCCTGACCAGGTGCCGGTCGCGCTCGCAGGCGCGCGTGTACGGCGCCAGCCACTGCTCGACCCGATCGCGATGCTCGCGACGGCGCCGGGCGCTCACCAGTCCCGTCAGCAGGCCGATCTCGGGCCGAGAATCCGGGTCGACCTCCGCGTTCGCCCGTGCGATCCGGCCCAGGGCGTCGCGGGCGACGCCGGGATCCAGGCCCGGCGCATGAACCCAGACCGGATGGGACGTCGCGGGCAGCAGGGACGCCCAGGACCACTCGGCCACGAGCCGTCGGATCTGCTCGTCCTCCCAGTCACCAGTGGCATCGGGGCTGTGCTCGGGCGACTGGGTCATGGCACCTTCCTGCGGCGCGGTCCGTCCGCCCTCGCGACCTGGGTATCCTATGGGAAAACGGATCGCCGTAGCGCAAGGGTGTGCTGGTCCTGCCTCCCCCTCGGCGCACGAAGGGACTGACGACATGGCCATCAGACGACAGGTGCTGCGCGACGAGGTCGAGGAGCTGATGCTGCAGCGTCTGCTCGAATCGCGCTGGGCCCCCGGTTCCCGGCTCAGCATCGACGGTCTCGCCCGTGACCTCGACGTCTCTCCGACCCCGGTGCGCGAGGCGATGGTCTCCCTCGAGCGATCGGGCCTGGTCGAGTACGTCGCGCTGCGCGGCTACGTGGTGGCACCGATGCTGGATACGGAGCAGATCACGGAGTTGCTCGAGGCCCGCAAGACCATCGAGCTGGCGGTCCTGGACCGCGCCTTCGAGGACTGGGACGCGCTGGTGGCCGATCTCGAGGCGGCGCAGGCCCGCCACGCCGAGGTGATGGCCCGCATCGATGCGGCCGACGAGGTCGACTACGAACTGGTGCGCGAGCACTTCCAGGCCGACTGGGGCTTCCACCAGACCCTCTACAAGCATGCGAACAACCGGTACCTGGCCCACATGTTCGAGAGCCTGCGCACGCACACCCACCGCATGCGTCAGACCTGGGAGGGCGGGCCCATGCAGCTCGATGCCCGGGAGGCGTACGAGGAGCACGGCGAGATCCTCGAGAAGGTCCGGCGCCATCACCACGATGCGGCGCTGAAGGCCCTGGCCGATCATCTCGACGCAGTGCTGACCCGGTCGGTCGAGATGGATACGGAAGCGGCGGCGCAGGTCAGCGGCCGGTGAGGGGGTCGGTCCGCTGATCGGGGAGGCGGTGCCGCAGAAATTCGGAGTGGACGTCGAGGTTCCGGGTGAGGCGATCGATGACGTCGCTCTCGAGGCGATCGACCTCCCGGTCGAGTGCCGCCAGCTGCTCGTCGATGCTGCGCACGTTCGCGGCCGCCTGCTGCCTGGCCTCGTCCGTGGGGCTCGCGAGGAAGCTGGCGGTGTCCTCCAGCGCCTGCACGAGGTCGGGGACGTAGCGAGAGGCCATCCCCTCCAGCATCATCACGTCCTCGTCCGAGGCGCGGCGCGACTGCAGCGAGGGTGAGCCCGCCAGGGCATCGATCCTCTGCAGGAGCGCCTCGGCGCGCTTGAGCACCGGTTTGACGAGGGGACCGGGCCGCCTCCGCCGCATCCGGGCGAGGCGGCGACGCTCCCGCTTCGTGGACCTCACCATGCGCTCGAGCACCGGGCGGGTGCCGACGGGCATCTCCGCGCGGCCGGCGCTGAGACGCACCGGTGCCGGGCCCCGGTTCCGCAGCAGGATGCCCAGACCGCCGCCGACGACGACCCCGACCCCCGCGCCCGCCAGCAGCGGGGCGAGGAGCCCGGCACCGCCGATCAGGGAGCTGACGCCGAGCACCAGGAAGCTGCCGATCCCGAAGACGCCACCGAGGACACTGGGCACCCAGACGGTCAGCCAGCGGCCGCGCCGACGCGGCACGGTGATCGATGTCGACGGCGGCGGGTGGACCTTTCCCACGAGCGGGCCCTGTGACATAGGGGGTCGGAAGGGGAGGTGGCCCCTTCTGGTCGGCTGAGCACGTGCCGATCGGCCCTGGTCGCTCATGGTCACCCGCAGAGTCTCGTGGGATGAAGCTGAGGGCCACCACGATATCGCGGGCGCCTGAGCGGAGTCAGACCGCGGCGTGCGCCTCCGCGATGCGCAGCAGCTCGAGGTAGCCCTCGAGCTCCCACGCGGTGCGGCCGACGAACAGGCCGGTGACGTGCTCGATGCCGAGCAGATCGGCGGCGTTGTCGAGGTTGACGGAGCCGCCGTAGAGCAGCCCGGTGACCTTCCCGCCGTAGGCCTCCCCGAGCGCGGCGAAGGGCTCGATGAGCTCCCGGACCGTGGCCGGGCGGCCCTTCTCGCCGATCGCCCAGATCGGCTCATAGGCGATGACCACGCGCGAGAGCTCGTCGGCATCCAGACCGTCCAGCGCCCCGGCGGCCTGCTCCAGGATGAACTCCGCGGAGCCCCCGGCATCCTTCACCTCGAGGCTCTCGCCGATGCACAACAGGGGAGTGAGGCCGTGACGGAGCGCCGCGGCGACCTTCCAGCGGGTGGTCTCGACGCTCTCGCCGAAGTGCTCACGGCGTTCGGAGTGACCGATCTCGACGAGCTGGGCCCCGGCGTCCTTCGCCTGCGGGACCGAGACCTCACCGGTCCAGGCGCCAGCATCCTCCCAGTGGGCGTTCTGCACGCCCAGCAGCACTGGGGAGTCCTCGCCGAGGATCTCGCGCACCGTGGTGGTCGCGGTGAACGAGGGGATAACGAAGGGCTGCACGCCGGCCGGGGCGCCTCCGGCCAGGTGCTCGCGCAATCCTTCGGCCCAGGCGCGGGCCTCGGCGAGGGTCTTGGTCATCTTCCAGCTGGTGCCGATCCACAGGGTCACGAAGGGTCTCCTCGGGTGTTCGATGGGTTGTTCGCGGGCCGGGCAGGCCACGTGCCACCCCCTCCGACGGGCCGTTATGAACGCGCCATTCCGGCCCGTCGGAGGGGGAGGGTGCGCGTTCGGGGCGGGGTGGCAGGGGTGGCCTCGGTGGCCGTCCGGTCAGCGGGTCTCGTCTTCGATCGAGAGCAGGTCGCTGGCCGATTCGAGGTTCATCTCCTCGGCCGGCTCCTGCTGCATGCGCCGCAGGTACGGCTGGGCGCGCTCGACCTGGTGCTCGAGGGCGTTCACGGTGGTCAGCATGGACTCGTTGGCCTTGGTGCGGAACGCATCCAGGCCGTCCATGGTGGTGAAGAGGTTGTCGAAGGCCCGCTCGAGGGTCTCGGGGGAGACGCCCGAGGTCGCCGCCTGCTCCTGGATGCGCACGGTGTTCTTCGCGAGCATCTCGGAGGTGCGGTCGATCAGGTCGTCGGTGGTGCGGTTGACCGCGTCGATCTGGTCCAGCACGATCTTCTGGTTCTCCAGCGCCTGGGCCGTGATCACGGCGGTGCGCAGCGCGGTGACGGTGGTGGTCCGGGCGCGATCGACCCCCTGGACGAGCTTGGTGTTGTTGTCCTCGATCAATCCCATCGCCATGTAGGCCTGGACGGTCACGGCGATCTGCGTGGCCATGTCCTGCCGGCGCTGGCGCACGGCGAACAGCACGTCGCGCTCCAGAGCGTCGGCCACCTCGGTCCTGCCCTCGGCGCGGGACCGCTCGGCGCGGCGCACCACCTGCTCGTCCAGGAGGCCCAGCAGGTGGGAGGCCTTCTGGAGGGCGCCGAGGTCCTCCCACAGGGACCGGCGCTCGACGGTGAGCTCCGCGTTGTCGCGCTGGAGCATCTCCTGGCCGCGACCCAGTGCCTGGAGCACCTCGTCGAGCTGCTTCTGGTTGGACTCGAAGCGCCGGAAATAGCGCTTGGCGCTTCCCATCCCCGGCAGGAAGGACAGTGCCTTCGAGGCGAAGGTGTCCTCCTGCGGGGCGAGGTCCTCCATGGTGGTGCGCAGGTCCACGAGGGACTTGGAGACGGACTGCTGGGCGTCGCCGCTGTCGCGGGCGTCGCGCAGGGACTGCTCCATGAAGCGCGAGGAGGTGGTGCTGGTGCGCTCGAAGGTGCGGCGGGCCACCGAGCCGATGGCCGCGACCTCCGCGGTGAACTCCTGGGAGTGCGGGTTGAGCGAGGTGACGGTGTCGAGCCAGGAATTCGCCTTGGCCTCCAGCTCCTGCTGCTGCTCGGCAGGGAGGTCGGGCAGGAGGGAGACGGCCTTGTCCTCGCTGACCTCCTCCACGGGCTCGGAGGGGACGATCTCCTCGGCGGGTTCCGGCGGTTCGAGCTTGTCCATGGGGTCTCCTTCGGATCAGACGTCGATGATCGGGTTCAGGTGCTGGTCGGCGAAGCGTGAGCGCAGGAACTCGGCGTGGACGTCGAGGTCGCGGGAGACCCCGGCGACGATGTCCGCCTCGATGCGTTCGAGTCCTTCGTCCAGCACGCTCAGCTGCTGGTCGATGGTGCCGAGGTTCTCCAGCGCCTCCTGGCGGGCTGCGCCGGCGAAGGAGGCGAGGAAGCCGATGGTGTCCTCGGCGGCGTCGACCAGGTCCGGCAGGTACCGGGTGGCCATGCCCTCGAGCATGGTGACGTCGCCGTCGTAGGGACGCCGCGCCTGGATCGTCTCCGAGCCCACGAGGGTCTCGATGCGCTCCAGCAGGGAGTCGATGTGGTCCAGTGCGAGCCGTGCGGCGGGGTCGGAGGCGCGCTCACGCAGTGCGGTGGTGCGCTCCCGGGTGCGGGCCGCTGCTTCCAGGATCCCTTCGAGGGTCTCGCGCGTGGTCTCGGGGACGTCGGGGCCGACGGGGCTCAGCAGCGCCGGCTTCGGCCGCAGCGCACGCGCCAGCGCACCGCTGCCGCCGGCGACGAGCGCGCCCACGCCGAGGGCGACCCCGACCGTGTCGAGGGGGCCGGCGATGACGTTGCCGAGGCCGAGCACCAGGCTGGTGAGGCCGGCGGCGCCACCGGCGAGGAGAGGCGCCCCCACCCAGAGCAGGCCGCCCCGACGCCGCGGGCGGTCCACTGCGGTCTCGGAGGGCGGGTGGACGGTGCCCTGGAGCGGGCGCCGGGCGGGTCCCCACAGGTCCCGGCGCTCGGGCGTGGCCTTCCACGGCAGGTCGCGGTCGCCGGGCGCGACGGGATCGGGGGACGTGCCGTCCCCGGTGTCCGGCCGGTGGGCCGGTCGATCGTTCCCCTCGTGCACAGGTAACCCGATCTCTCGGAAGGCGGAGCCGGCGCGGGGCCCGGGAGCCGCCCGAGCGCCCCGTCGTCGGCTTGTCGGAAGGCTATCGCGATCGGCTGGGAGGGAACATGGCTGCGCCCTTCACGCCCGGCCCTTCACGCCCGCCACGATGCCGGGGCGCTGACGCCGTCGCCCTTCACACCGCCGCGATGATCCTATAGGATCCACGTCGAGACACCGTCGACGTTGAAGGGACAGCGATGTTCACCGCGGAGAACTGGCCGATCGGGGCCAACATGCTGTCGTTCGGGAACACCACCTCGGACGGCACCCCGACCCTGGAGGCCCCGTCCTCCGTCTGGGCCTCGCAGCTGCGTCAGGTCAAGGAGCTCGGTGTCGACCAGATCGACCCCACCGATGCCTGGCTGCCGCTGGCCAAGCTCAGCGATGAGCGCCTCGAGGAGTTCCGCAGCGTGCTCGACGGGGAGGGTCTGTCGCTGTCCTCGATCTCCATGACGCGCAACTCCGTCGTCGACGCCCGCCACGGGGAGCAGAACCTCGCCGACGCGCTGCGGTTCATCGAACTCGCCCCGAGCTTCGGCGTGAGCGTCGTCAACACCGGCTTCATGCAGGCCCTCACCGAGGCCCAGAGCAAGGCCATCTGGTTCTGGCTCGAGGACGGCCACCACGACGACCCGGCCCTGCGCGACCTGGCCATCGAACGCATCCGCACCCTGGGGGACGCCGCGAAGGCACAGGGCATCCAGGTCAGCCTCGAGATGTACGAGGACACCTACGTCGGCACGGCCGATGACGCCGTCGCCTTCCTGGCCGACGTCGACCACGAGGCCGTCGGCCTGAACCCCGACGTCGGCAACCTGGTGCGCCTGCACCGCGAGGTCGAGCCCTGGCAGGACATCTTCGAGAAGGTCCTGCCCCACTCGAACTTCTGGCACATCAAGAACTACACCCGCGACTACGACACCGCCACCGGCGCCTACTCCTCGGCGCCGATGCCGCTGAAGTACGGCTACATCAACTACCGCTCCGTGATCCGCCGCGCCCTCGAGCTCGGCTATACGGGTCCGTTCTGCTGCGAGCACTACGGCTCCGACTCCCTCGGCGTCATCGCCGAGAACGTGCACTACATCAGGCAGGTGCTGAGCTCGGCTCTAGCATGAGGCCCCGGGGCGCACGCCCCTGACGTCCGAGGAACGAAGGAGTTCTGATGGATCCCGTCCTGCTCATCGCGCTGCTCGTCGGCATCGCACTCATCATCGTCATCGTCCTGCGCACCCGCCTGGACGCGTTCGCCGGCCTGCTGATCGCCTCCGTGGTGGTCGGTCTCATCGCGGGCCAGTCGCTGCCGGCCATCGTCGAATCCATCAAGACCGGGTTCGGGAACACGCTGGCCTCCATCGGCATCGTGATCGGCCTCGGCGTGGCCATCGGCAAGATCCTCGAGGTCTCCGGTGCCGCGCAGGCCATCGCGATGGCGTTCCTGCGCCTGTTCGGCAAGGGCCGTGAGCCCTGGGCCATGACCAGCATCGGTGCGCTGATCTCGGTGCCGGTGTTCTGCGACTCCGGCTACGTGATCATGAACCCGCTGGCCCGCGCCATCGCCAGGGTCAAGCAGTACGGCTACGCCACCGTGGGCATCGCGCTCGCCGGCGGCATGGTCATCACCCACCACTTCGTCCCGCCCACCCCGGGCCCGCTCGGCGTGGCCGGGCTGCTCGGCGTCAACGTCGGCTCCGTCATCCTCACCGGCCTCGTCTTCACCGTGCTGATGATCCCGGTGGTCACCCTCTACGCGAAGTGGATCGGTCCGCGGGTCGAGCCGGTGATCAATGCCGAGGTCCAGGAAGCCGTGTACGGCAACGTGCGCGAGGATCGCTCCGCCGTGGCCGTCGCGACCGGCGGCCCTGCGGGCGGCGGGCCGGGACCCCGAACCCCGACGGCGGACGGGCCGGCGCCGGACGGGCCCGACGGGTCCGACGGCGCGGCAGGCCTGGACGGTCTCGGGGCCGGCGCCGAGCTCGGCGAGCCGCCTGCGGGGGAGCCGCCCCACCGCGTCGGCCCCGTGGTCGGGCTGCTGCCCCTGGTGGTGCCGATCGTACTGATCGTGATGAACACGGTCGTCTCCGCCCTCGACATGGAAGCCCAGGGCGTGGCCCTGCCTGAGGACTACGAGCCCTCCGGATGGGCCGGGCCCTTCATCTTCCTCGGCGACCCGGTGATCGCGCTGCTGATCGGTCTGGTGATGGCCGTCTACCTGCTGCTGCCGCGCTGGACGCCGCGCAAGAAGAGCCACAAGTGGCTCGGCGACGCCGCGGCCGACGCAGGCCTGATCCTGCTGATCACCGGCGCCGGCGGCGGCCTGGGCCAGGTGCTGCGCGACACCGGCATCGGCGATGCGCTGGCCGAGGCGATCGGCGGGCTCCCGCTGCCCTCGTTCCTGCTGCCCTTCCTGATCGCCTCGATCGTGCGCATCGCGCAGGGCTCCGGCACGGTCTCCATGATCACCGCCGCCTCCGTCACCGCACCGGTGATGGGCACGATCGGCCTGGACCCTCTGGTCGCGGTGATGGCCTGCGTCGCCGGCGCCATGGTGTGCAGCTACTTCAACGACTCCTACTTCTGGGTCGTCACCCGCTTCCTCGGCCTCGAGGGCACCGCGGCCCTGAAGGCCCACTCCGGGATGACGACCGTGATGTGGGCGGCCTCGATCCCGATGCTGTTCGTCCTCAGCCTCGTCCTGGGAGCGGGCGGCTGACGCTGTCCACCCGGCCGGTGGGGCCCGCTCTCCTCTGCCCCACCGGCCCTCTGCCCCTGCCGATCCCCCGACCTCTGCCAGCCCCTCTGACCCGCACGACCGACCCATCGCAACCCACCAGATCCCGACCGGACGGAGAACCGACCCCATGACCCTCGAGAACACCAGGATCCAGCCCTTCCCCGACGAGCGCACCGCGATCGTCACCGGTGCCGGCGCCGAGCGCGGCATCGGCCGCCGCGTCGTCCGCAAGCTCGTCAGCGAAGGCTGGAGCGTGGTCGCCGCCGACCTCGACGGTGCTGCCGTGGAGCAGTTCGCCACCGAGCTGAGCGGCGAGCTCCCCGACGGGGCCGCTCAGAAGGTGATCGGCGTGGCCGTCGACGTCAGCGATCAGGCCGCCGTGGACGCCGCCTTCGAACGCATCGACGCCGAGATGCCGCCCATCGCCGCCCTGGTGAACCTCGCCGGGATCCCCAGCCCACACACGATCTTCGAGCTGACCGGCGAGATCTGGGACAAGGTCATGGACGTCAACGGCAAGGGCACCCTGCTGATGACCCAGGCCGCGGCGAAGCGCATGATCGACGGCGGCTTCGGCGGGCGCGTCGTGAACACCTCCTCCATCACCGCGCTCGACGGCGGGGGCACCTTCTCCAAGACCGGCTACGCCGCAGCGAAGGCCGCCGTGCAGGGCCTCACCCGCGGCACCGCCCGCGAGCTCGGCCAGTACGGCATCACCGCCAACGTGATCCTGCCCGGGCCCATCGACACCGACATCATGGGCGGCACCCTCACCGATGAGCGCAAGGAAGGCATGTCCTCCAACATCCCGCTGCACCGCGTGGGCCAGCCCGAGGAGGTCGCCGGACTGATCAACTTCCTGGTCAGCGAGGACTCGAGCTACGTCAACGGCACCTCCATCAGCGTCGACGGCGGCAAGCACATGCACTGACGGTCCGGGCCCCGGAGGTCCTCTCCGGGGCCGGCCCTGCCTGCCCTGCCCCGCGCCGCCGCGCTCTCGGCGCCCCCACGTCACCGCCCCCACAGGAGAGCCCACCCATGGCCGATTCGACACTGTCCGGCGCCCTGGAATTCGCGAGGATGCTCGCCGCCGGCGGCTTCCGCCTGGACCCGCTGGAATCCGCTCCCTCCATCGAGGACATCCGCCTGCTCGCCAGGCGACGCCTGCCCACGATGGCCTTCGACATCATCGACGGAGCCTCCAACCACGAGCTGACCCGCGAGGCGAACGTGGAGGACCTGCGCGAGGTGCTCTTCCGACCGCGCTGGCTGACCGACATCTCCCACGTCGACGCCTCCACCACCGTCGACGGCATGACCCTGGATCGTCCCTACGTGCTCGGCCCGCTGGGCCTGCAGCGCATGATCGGCGGCGAGGGCGAGCTCGGGGCGGTCCGCGCCGCCGGCAGGGCGAACATCCCCTTCACCATCTCCACGGCCTCGAACTGGGCGATGGAGGAGCTCGCCGACCAGGCGACGGGGCCGCTGTGGTACCAGCTGTACATGTACAAGTCCGAGGCCATCGTCTCCAGCCTCATCACCCGGGCCAAGGCCATCGGCGCCGAGGCGCTCGTGGTCACCGTCGACGTGCCCCTGAACGGGAAGCGGTACCGCGACCACCGCAACGGCATGTCGATCCCGCCGAAGATCACCCCCCGCAACGCCGTCCAGGCGATCCGTCACCTCGACTGGACCCGAGCGGTGATGCGGCCCCCGGCGATCGGGTTCCGCAACCTCAAGGACGAGATCCAGGGCGACAACGCCGTCTCGCACCAGGAGTTCGTCAACAAGCACCTCACCAACCTCACCCTGACCTGGGACAACATCGAACAGGTGCGGCGGCAGTGGGGCGGCCCCCTCTACATCAAGGGCATCCTCACCCCGGAGGACGCGCTGCGCGCGCTGAAGGTCGGGGCCGACGGGGTCTACGTCTCCAACCACGGGGGTCGCCAGCTCGACTCCTCGCCCAGCTCCATCCGCGCCCTGCCCTCGATCGTCGACGCCGTCGACGGCCGCATGACCGTCGTGTTCGATTCCGGCGTGCGCACCGGCGACGACATCGCCAAGGCCCTCGCCGTCGGCGCGGACCTCGTCTCCATCGGCCGGGCCTGGGGCTACGGCAACGCCGCCGCCGGGGAGAAGGGCGTGCTGCGCGTGCTGGACATCCTCGACGGCGAGCTGGCGCTGGCCATGGGCCAGCTCGGCGCGACCAGCATCGACGCGCTGGACCGCAGCTTCGTCGACTACCCCGAGGCCTGGCACGGCCACGGCCGGCACCGCGAACCCGAGCCCGCCGACGTCACCGAGGAGTTCACCCCATGACCAGCACCTGGAAACTCGCCGTCACCGCCGATTACGCCGAGGCCGACGGCACCACCGTCTACGGCGACATCGGCCTGGGCGCGCTCGCCGAGCACGGCATCCAGTGGTCCCTGGTCGGCGAGGGCGGCGGCCCGCTGCGTGCCGGGGAGCTCGAGGGCTACGACGCGGTGCTGCTGCTCAGCGGCACACCGCTCGGCCGGGACCAGCTCGAGGGCGTGACCACGCTGAAGCATGTGGCCCGCTTCGGCGCCGGCTACGACTCCGTGGATCTCGCCGCGTGCGACGAGCGCGGGATCACCGTCACCAACGCCCCCACCGGACTGCGCGTGCCGATGGCGCACACCGCGCTGACCTTCGTGTTCGCCCTCGCCCACAACCTGCTGCCCAAGGATCGCCTGGTGCGCGAGGCCGACTGGGACCGCAAGGCCGACTACCGTGGCCCCGGCCTGGCCGCGGCCACGATCGGCGTGATCGGGCTCGGCGGCATCGGGCAGGAGACCGTGCGCCAGCTGCGGGCGCTGGACCTCGAGGTGGTGGCCTGGAACCGCTCACCGCGTCCCGAGTTCTGCGCCGAGACGGGCATCAGCCAGCTCGAGCTGGACGAGGTCATCGCCCGCAGCGACTACCTCATCCTCACCGTCGCCGCGACGGGGGAGACGCGTCACCTCATCGGTGCGCGCGAGCTGGCGGCGATGAAGCAGACCGCGTTCCTGGTCAACATCGCCCGCGGCGCCGTCGTCGATGAGCCCGCCCTGATCACCGCGCTGCAGGAGGGACGCATCGCCGGCGCCGGCCTCGACGTGTTCGAGGTCGAGCCGCTCCCGGCCGACAGCCCGCTGATCGGCATGGACAACGTGGTGCTCTCCCCGCACTCGCTGTGCTGGACCCAGGACTTCACCGATGCCGTCGGCGCCGAGGCACTCGGCGAGGTCATCGCGATGGCTGCCGGCCGCACCCCGCACCACGTCGTCAATGCCCCGCGCGGTGGGGCTGCGGGAGAGCCGACCCTGGCGGGAGAGGCCTGATGGGCGAGCGCTCCGCGGCCGATGAGGCCCGCATCTGCGAACTCACCGCGCTCGTGACCGGCGCCGCCTCCGAGCGCGGCATCGGCCGCGGTGTGGCGCTGCGGCTGGCGCGCGAGGGCCGCCCGCTGGCACTGCTGGATCTGGGCGCCGACGGGCTCGCCGAGGCCGCCGAGCAGGCCCGCGCCGCCGGATCACCGAGCGTGGCCACGGCGCAGGCGGACATCTCCGACGAGGCCAGTGTCGGCGCGGCCGTCGCCGCGGTCGATGACGCTGCGGTCGCCCCGATCGGTACGCTCGTCAGCTGCGCCGGGATCGCGAACCCGACCCCCTTCCTCGAGCTGACCAGCGCAGACTTTCTGCGCACCCTGTCGATCAACACCCTGGGTACGTTCCACCTCGCCCAGCGCGTGCTCCCGAGGATGCTCCAGCAGGGCCTGGGGCGGATCGTCGCGATGAGCTCGACCGCCGCGCAGGACGGCGGCGGGAACTTCTCGACCTCGGCCTATGCGGCCTCCAAGGCCGGCGTCGAGGGTCTGATCCGCGGGCTCGCGAAAGAGGTCGCCGGCACCGGCGTCACCACCGCCGCGATCGCCCCGGCCAACATCGACACCGACATCATGGGCGGCCGCCTCGAGGGGGAGCGTCGCGAGCAGTTCGTCGCCCGTACTCCCGTCGGGCGGCTCGGCACCGTCGAGGAGCTGGCCGAGCTGGTCGCCTTCCTCGTCGGCCCCCACGGCGGGTTCACCACCGGGGCGACCTACAACCTCAACGGCGGGCTGCGGGTGGGCTGAGGAGAGCGTGCCTCAGCGCAGGCGGGCGCGAGCGTCGCGAGGGCGTCGCGCGGCTCTGGGCTCGGTCGAGAACACGGCCGAGAGGCGTGAGAACGAGCCCATCAGGTGCGCGCGCATCGCCTGCTCGGCCGCGTCGGGGTCGCAGTCCTCGATCGCGCGTGCGATCGCCTGATGCTCGCGGTGGGTCGTGCCGCCTTCGGAGTCGGTCTGGTACAGGCGGAAGATGTGCACGTGGGCGTGCAGCCGTTCGAACGTGCTCGGCAGCAGCTCATTGCCCGAGGCCTGCAGGATCCGCAGATGGAACTGACGGTCGCGCAGCGCGCGCCGCGCCTGTGTGCTGCGGTCGTCGCCGTGCAGCGCGGCCAGGGCCTCGAGCTCGGTGCGCAGCTGCGGGCCGGGATTCGTCAGCCGCTCCGTGGCCGCCTCCCGCGCGGCCCATGGTTCCAGCAGCAGCCGGACCTCGAACAGCGCGACGAGGCCGTCCAGATCGATCGGAGCGGTCACGTCGTACCCGCGGGATGCGGAGCGGACCACGAGGCTGTCGCCCTCGAGCCGGTGCAGCGCCTCGCGCACGGGGGTCTGGGAGACGCCGAGCCGGCGGGCCTCATCCCCGATGGAGATGCGCTCTCCCGGCTCCAGATCATGCTGGATGATGCGCATCCGCAACGCCTCGTACACGCTCTCCGGGCCGGTGTCCGTGGAACCCGGTTCCGTGGTGGGGCTGTCGCGCATGGCCTCCTCCTTCGATGTGGTGCCGGGCGTGCCTGGCCAGGTGGTGCCCGGCCGGCTGCGACGCGCAGAGGGACCGCGCGCGCACCGGCAGGGAGATCGTCTCAGCCGCCGACGAGCCCGGGCAGCCAGGTCGTCAGGAACGGGACGAAGGTGATCAGCGCCAGCACGAGGAGCATCGGCACGAAGAAGGGCAGCACGCCCTTGATCACCGTGGTCACCGGGACCTTCGTCACCGAGGACAGCACGAACAGCACAAGCCCGACCGGTGGGGTGAGCAGACCGATCATGAGGTTGAAGATCATCATGACCGCGAAGTGCGTGGCATCGATGCCGTACACGCTGGCGATCGGGGCCAGCACGGGGACCAGGATGAGGATCGCGGCGGTCGGCTCCAGGACCGCGCCGACGACCAGCAGCAGGACGTTGATCAGCAGCAGGAAGATCAGCGGCCGGTCGGTGACCTGCAGGATCAGTTCCGTCACCACCTGCGGGGCCTGCTCGCGGGCCAGCACCCAGCCGAACAGGGAGGCGCTGGTGACGATGATCAGCACGCTGCCGGTGGTCTCGACCGTGGAGGCGGCGATGCGTCCGAGCGACCTCCCGTTCAGCGTCCGGTAGCACAGTGCGAGGATCGCGACGTAGGCGACGCCCAGCGCGGAGGCCTCCGTGGGGGTGACGATGCCCGAGAGGATCCCGCCGAGGATGATGACGGCGGCGCCGGCCACCGGCAGCGCCTTGGCGACGTCCTTGAGGCGTCGGGCCATCGGCGGCTTCTCCAGGCGGAGGTCATCGCGCCGGCGGGTCTGGATCCACACCAGCAGGCACAGAGCCGCCACCAGCACCACGGCGGGCACGATCCCGGCCAGGAACAGGGTGCTCACCGAGAGACCGGCGGTGACCGCGTAGATGATCGCGGGGATGCTGGGCGGGATCATCGGGGCGATCAGGGAGGAAGCGCCGGTGACACCCAGGGCGAACCCCTCGGGGTAACCGCGCTGCTTCATCGCCGGCACCTGGATGCGGCCCATCGCGGCGGCGTCGGAGATGGCGGCCCCGCTCATCCAGGAGAAGCCGAAGCTGGTGGCGATGTTGACATAGCCCAGCGAGCCGCGGACGTGCCCGATGGTGCTGGAGGCGGCATCGAACAGCCGGTCCGTGGCCCCGGAGACGTTGGCGAGATTGCCGAGCAGGATGAACATCGGCACCGCGAGGATCGCGAAGTCGAAGACGCCGGAGGCGGTCTGCTGGGCGGCGAGGGCGGCCGTGGCCGTCTCGTCCAGGACGATGTAGGCGATCGAGGGGATCAGCAGGGCGATCCACACCGGGACGCGCAGGGCGAGCAGCACCAGCAGCGCGGCGAACATGATCAGCAGGACCACGGGATCACAGCCCTTCCATCGCGGCGGCCTTCTCGGCCACGTCGGGCACTTCGGAGGGGTGGCGCAGGTACCGCACGATGTTCAGGACCGTGTGGCCCAGGATCATCAAGTACCCCACGAGCACGGCTCCGTACAGCAGCGGCATGGGCAGGGAGGTCGCCGTCATCGTGAGCGACCCGGTCAGCATCATCAGCGAGATCGCCGCGATGACCATGTACGCCGCGGCGGCCGCGACCACCAGCATCGCGAAGATCTGGGAGGCGGTTGCCAGACGCCTGGGCAGGTAGACCGCCAGGATGTCGACCCCGATGTGCGCATTGCGGGAGGAGACGAACCCGGCCCCGACGAAGGTCAGCCACACCACCAGCAGACGAGCCACCTCCTCGCTCCAGGGCAGGGGCATGCTGAGCACGTAGCGGGTGAAGATCTGGAAGATGATCACCGCGAACACGACCAGCAGCAGGCCGCCGGCGACGAATCGTTCGGCGTCGACGAGCCAGCCGTAGGCGCGAAACTTCCGCTCGTAGTGGTCCCGTTCGATGTATGAATCGAGGTCCGGGACCTGACCGTCGCGGGTCCCCTCGACGGGCTTGGGCGATTGCATGCTCATCGGACCGACTCCTGGAGCTCGAGGTAGAGGTCGCCCCACGGGACGGTGTCGGGGAACTCCTCGGCGATGAGCTCCTGGAACGCGGCGACGTCGACGTCGTCGTTGACGGTGATCGCGTCCTCCTCCTGCCAAGACTGCAGCGTCTCCTCCTCGGCCTCGACGATGCAGTCCCGGGTGGCGATCCGGGCCTCCTCCATGGCGTCCTCAAAGCCGGCTCTCTCGTCGGCGCTGAGGGAGTCCACGAAGCGCTGGGAGGAGACGATGTTGACGGCCTGGACCATGTGCCCGGTGAGGTTGAGGTAGTCCTGGACCTCGTAGAACTTCTGGACGTCGATGGTCGGGATGGGGTTCTCCTGGGCGTCGATCGCGCCCTGCTGCAGCCCGAGGTAGGCCTCCGACAGCGCCATGGGGGTGGCGCTGCCGTTCATGATCGAGAAGCTCGTGATGTACAGCGGGGCGTCCGGGGTGCGGATCTTGAGCCCGGAGAGGTCCTCCGGCTCGGTGATCGGCGTGTTCGAGGTGATGTGGCGGGTGCCGTAGTACCAGGTGCTGTTGACCCGCAGGCCGGTCTCGGCGGCCATCTCGTCGTAGACCTCCTCCATGATCGGACCGTTGGTCGCCTCGTCGAACTGCTCGACGTCGGTGAACAGGTAGGGCGCATCCAGCACGGCCGCCTCCGGGTACCACTTGCCCAGGAACGACGGCCCGACGACGCCGAGCTCGAGGCCACCGGTGGCGATCTGTTCGGCGGTCTCGCCCTCCCCGCCGATCTGACCGGAGGGGTAGGTCTCGACCGCGAAGCCGTCGTCAGCCAGCTCGGTGCGCAGCGTCTCGGCCCCGCACGACTCCACCGGATGAGCCGGGTCGTACTGGTGGGCGAAGCGGATCACGCGGGCGTCCGGATCGGCGGTGGCCTCGTCGAGCTGGCTGGTGTCGACGGGCTCCCACAGTCCGCAGCCCGCCAAGGACAGCACGGACAGGGCCGCAGCCAGGACGGTGGCGGGGTGACGGCGGCTCATCGTGCGCCCTCCAGGGGCTCCGGGAACGAGAGGCCGTGCCGGGTGGCGACGATGCGCAGCTCCTGGAGCGTGGACTCCGCCAGCTCGACGTCATCGGCAGCGGCTGCCAGCCGGGAGGCCTCGAGGTCGCCGGGAGACAGAACGGTCCCCTCCGGGCTCGAGGCCCGTACCTCCTCCTGGAGCTCGGCGACCTTGGCCCGGATATCGGCCGGGTCGCCGAAGGCCGCGAGGTCGAGGGCGATCAGGAGGTGTCCGGTGTTCATGCGGGAGGAGTGGTCCTGCCAGATGTCCACCGTCCGGAACGCGAAGGAGGCGCTGGTCAGCGCTGCTGACAAGCCTTCCAGCAGCACGGCGATGCCGGACCCCTTGTGGCCGCCGAAGGGCAGCAGGGCACCGCCGTCGAGCACGGCGGCGGGATCGGTGGTGGGGGCTGCGGTGGCGTCCACGCCCCAGCCCTCGGGAATAGTGGTGCCCTCGTTGCGGGCGGCGACGACCTTGCCGTACGCCCCGGCCGTGGTCGCGAGATCGGCCCCCAGCGGATGGGACCCGGCCGAAGGCAGGCTGATGGTCAGCGGGTTGGTCCCGAGGATCGGGGTGGAGCCGCCGAAGGGGGTCGCCACGGGCCCCGTTGTCGAGGAGAGGATCCCGGCCAGCTCGCGCTCGGCCAGCTGATCGCCCCAGAAGCGGCCGGCCCCGAAGTGGCTGGAGCCCTGGACGGCCACCGTGGCGATGCCGTGGGTGGCGGCGGCTTCGGCGGCGATCTCGACGGCGCGCTGCATGGTGACCTGGCCGAAGGCGCCGCGGCCGTCCAGCACGGTCACGGCGCCGTGCCGGCGGACGACGGTGGGGACGGAGCCGGGGTCGATACCGCCGGCGGCGACCGCCTCGAGATAGAGCGGCAGTCGCAGGAGCCCGTGGGAGTAGATACCGGCCTGGTCGGCCGCGAGCAGGGAGCGGGCGACCAGCCGGGCCGCGGAGGACTCCACACCGGCATCCTCGAGAGCGTGGGTGGCCAGCGCGCGCAGAGCGTCCACGCCGAAGCGGAGTGACGTCATCGTCACGGTCCTTTCTATACGAAGTCCGCACAAGCTATACAACTGTGGCGGGCGACACAAGGGGGTGTGCCTGGGTGTCGACGAACGGGGCACTCAGACGGCGCGGACTCCGGAGCCGGCCCGTGCGGGCCGCGTGCGGGTGGTCCAGAGCAGCCCGATCGCCGCACCGAGCATGAGCACGCCGACGGCGGCGAAGGCGGCACGGTAGTCCGCGAGCCCGGCGGAACGGTCGGGGCCAGCACGTCCAGCACCACCCCGATCAGGAGGACGGCGAGCAACGACGTGGAGTACCCGCCGATGTTCACCATCCCCGTGGCGGTCCCGATCGCCCGTGAGGAGACTCCCGTGCGCGCGAGGTCGAAGCCGACCGGACAGGTCGCCGCACCGATCGCCAAGGCGACCATCAGCGGCAGAAGCTGCCCGGCGGAGAGAGGCCCGGGCGCGAGCAGAGTCAGGGTCCAGACCAGGGTGAGGATTCCGCCGGCGATCCAGCCGAGCCGAGCACGATGCCGGGGGAAGCGGCCGGTGAGCACGCCGATCATCGGGCCCACCGCCACCATGACGACGACATTGAGGGTCAGCAGCGTCCCCACCTCGGCAGGCGCGAGCCCATGGCCCTCGGTCATGAAGGGCACGCCCCACAGGAACAGGAACGAGTTCACACTCAGCAGCGTCAGCGAGTGCAGGAAGAACCCCGACCAGGCGGCGCGGGAGGTGAACACCTCCCGCAGAACCTGACCCGGGCGAGACGGCACGGGAACGGTGTGGCCGTCGTCCTCGGGCGGCTCGTCCTGGACGACGGCGATCACCAGCAGCACGCTGACCAGCAGGAGTGCGGCCAGAGAGGCCCACGCGGTGGTCCATCCGGCCGCCACCAGCAAGGCGAGGAACGGTACCGCCGCCACGGCCTGGCCGAACTGGCCGATCATCGCCGCCAGCTGCGTGAACACAGGGACCTGACCCGAGCGGAACCAGGTCGCGGTCAGCCGCACCACGCTGATCAGCGTGGCGGCGTCGCCGACGCCGGTGAGCATGCGTGCGATCAGGGCAGTGGGCACGTCCGTGGCGACGGCGAGCAGTCCCTGCCCGACGGCCATGGTCACCGCCCCGAGGATCAGCATGCGGCGCGGGCCGATGCGGTCCAGCAGGAGCCCGGCGGGGATCTGGGCCGCCGCGTACGTTCCGAGCTGGACGACCCCGAACAGGCTAAGCACGGCGCCGCTGACATCGAAGCGCTCCGACGCCTCCACGCTGGCCACCCCGAACGAGGCGCGGCCGGAGACGGCGCACAGGTAGGCGAGGACACCGACGGCCCAGACGAGGTGGGCGCGGCCGAGGCGCGGTGCCGCGGTCACCGTGCTCCCGGCAGCACGCCGTCGGGTGGCGGCGTCTCGAGGATCGCCCGGTAGACGACGTCGACGCTGGGGGAGGAGGCCGTCCGCCGGTCACGGGTGGCGGCGACCTTCCGTCCCTCGCCGATCCTGCCCACCGGGATGACATCGAGCTCGCTGGTATCGGAGATGGTCGCCGCCAGTGCGTTCAGCACACCCACCCCGAGGCCGGCCTTGGCGAGATTCGCGACGGTCTGCGGCTGCTCGGTCTGCCAGGCCACGGGGATCTCCAGGCCCCAGGCGTGCAGTGCGCTGCCGGTGTCCGGATCGATCTCCGCCCCCGGTTGCGCCACTGCGATGAGGGGATGCTCGGTGATCAGGCACGGGTCCAGCCCTCCATCGGTCCTCGGGCCGAGCTGCGCCAGCGGATGCTGAGGAGGCACGATCGCGACGTAGCGCTCGGTCCACAGATGCACGCTCTCGAAGTCCTCGGGCGGCGGATCACCGGCCAGCGAGTGGATGGCGATGTGGAACCGGCCGGCGACGATGCCGGAGATGAGGTCCTGCGTGGTCAGCTCGGTCAGCTCGATCCGGATGTGCGGATGCTCGGCGTGGACCGCGGCGAGGACGGCGGGCAGGAACCCCGCGCTGACACTGGGATGGCAGCCGATCACGACCCGCCCGCGCGGGGTGCCGGTGTGCTGATCGACCACCTCCGCTCCGCGCTCGAGCGCCTCCAGAACCTTGCGGGCGTGGGGGAGGAAGGCCGTGCCGAGCTCCGTCGGCCCGATCGGGCGGTGGCTGCGGTCCACCAGCGTGCCGCCCAGGGCACGCTCGAGCGCTGCGACATGCGTGCTCACGCGGGACTGCGCGCGGTGCAGGGCGCGTGCGGCACCCGAGAAGCTTCCGTGATCGATGACCGCGACGAAGGTCTCCAGCCAGTCCGTCTGGTCGACGCGGGGCATCGCTTCCTCCTGGGGAGTGGTCGTCCTTGATCGCAGCGGGTCACGCTCGAGTGCACCCTGAGCTCGGGGCCGCAGCATGGTTCCTGGTCAGAGGCCCGATGTGACCCACATATCAATATTGTATATAGGATTTCCGGATCTCGGATCGCTCGGGGGACGACCCCGGGTACGGGCGTTGGTAGCGTCGAAGCACCTCGATGACGAGTGGCTCTCTCGACCCAGCACACAGCCGTGCGGGCGGTCGCTCCGCATCGATGGGCCTCACCCCCGACCCGCACGATGAAGTGGAGTCAGCCATGACGCGCACCGACCTTTCCTCACGTTCCGATCGTCCCGGCGTCGATCCCGCCGGCGCACCCCGCGTCCCGCGGCGCCTCGTCTCCGGGATCGCCGGCGCCGCCGCTATCGCCCTGGTCGCCGTCGGCTGCTCGGGCGGCTCGGGCGGAGGCTCCGTGGACGGCGATGCTCTCCAGGCCTGCAACGACGTCAACGCCGAGTACCCGGGCGGCCCCGTCGAACTGATCGTCCCCTGGGCCGCCGGCGGCGGGACCGACGGCGTGGCCCGCCTCATCGGCGAGCAGCTGTCCGGCCAGATGGAGACGAGCGTCAACGTCGTCAACCGCACCGGCGGCTCCGGCGTCGTCGGCCACCAGGCGATGGTCGACGCAGAGCCCGACGGGCAGACCCTCGGCCTGGTCACCGTGGAGATCGGCATGATGCACCACCAGGGTCTGACCGAGATCAGCGGCGAGGACCTCACCGCCATCTCCCAGATGAACGAGGACGGCGCGGGGATCACCGTCGCCGCCGACGCCGAGTGGGAGAACGCGGAAGAGCTGCTGACCTACATCGAGGAGAACCCGGGGGAGGTGACCGCCTCGGGCACCGGGCAGGGAGGCATCTGGCACCTGGCCCTGCTGGGCATGCTCATCGACAACGACATCCCCGTCGACGCCGTGAACTTCGTGCCTTCCGAGGGTGCGGCCCCCGCGCTCCAGGAGCTCGTGGCCGGCGGGATCGACATGACCACCAACGCCCTCGGCGAATCCAAGACCATGCTCGACTCGGACCGCGCCAAGGCCCTGGGCGTGATGGGCACGGAGCGCGACCCCGCTTTCCCGGACGTCGAGACCCTCCAGGAGCAGCTCGGCTCCGACTATTCCATGACCGTGTGGCGCGGCATCGCCGGACCCAAGGAGCTCGACCCCACGATCGTCGAGGAGCTCGAATGCCACCTCGGTCTGATCGCCGAGTCCGATGAGTTCAACGAGTTCATGACCGACACCGGCCTGGGCGTGAAGTACGCGGGCGCCGAGGAGTTCCAGACCCTCATGCGCGAGGACGATGACGCCAAGGGCGAGGTCATGGAGGAAGCGGGACTCGCCAAGTGAGCACCGCCCGACCCAGCGACACGGCGGGGGCGATGCGTGGGAACGTCATCATCGGCGCCGCCTCCGTCCTGGTCGGCGCCGCGGTGATTCCCTACGGCGCCGCGATGCCCTACGTCCGCGAGGGGATCCCCGGGCCCGGTCTGTTTCCGATGATGATCGGCGGCCTGCTGGTCCTCTTCGGCGCCCTGCTGATCCTGACCAGCGTGCTCACCGCACGCCGCGAGCGTCGTCATCGCGACGAGCTCGCCGAGATACGCTCCGCCGCGGCCGGTGGCCCATCGACCGCGACGACTGCGGTGACCGGCGGAACAGCACCCACCGGGGCCGGTGGGCCGGGTGCGGACAGTGCGGCCGACGCGCTCGAAGACGCCGCGCCGGAGACCGGGCCGCAGCCCTCACCGGACACCGAGCCGGAGGCCGAGCCCCCGGAGACCGTGGCCGTGATGGATACCGACATCGGCTCCGACGGGGCGCGGCGCTGGATCAACGGCGCGATCCTCATGGGCGGCATCGTCGGGTACGTGCTGCTCGTCGAGACGCTCGGCTTCCCGCTGACCATGGCGCTGCTGGTGACCGCGATCGTGTGGTCGCTGCGGGCGAAGTGGTGGGTGGCCGTGGCGACCGGCGTGGTCACCGCGCTCGCCTTGTGGGCCATGTTCGAGCAGGGCCTGATGGTCCAGCTCCCCGACGGCATCATCCGGGGGTTCTGAGATGGGATACGACCTCCAGAGCGCCTTCCAGCTGGTCGCCGACCCCACCACGGTCCTCGTGGTCGTCCTGGCCGGGCTCTTCGGCCTGGTCATCGGCTCCCTGCCCGGCATGACCGCCACCCTGGCAGCAGCGCTGCTGGTGCCCTTCACCTTCTTCCTGGACCCGGTGCCGGCCATCGCCGCCATCATCACCATGTCGGCGATGACGATCTTCGCCGGAGACGTCCCCAGTGCCCTGCTGAGAATCCCGGGCACGCCCTCCAGCGCCGCCTACACCGAGGACGCCTTCGCCCTGACCCGGCACGGGAAGGGCGCCCTCGGGCTCGGGGTCTCCCTGATCGGCTCGGTGATCGGCGGTCTGTTCGGGTCCCTGGTGCTGATCTTCGTCTCCCCGGTGCTCGGGGAGTTCGCCCTGCGCTTCACCAGCTACGAGTACTTCTGGGTGGCCGTGCTGGGCCTGACTGCGGCCGTGATCGTCTCCCGGGGCTCCCAGCTCAAGGGTGCGATCGCCCTGATGGCAGGGCTGCTGGTCTCCACCGTCGGGCTCGACGTGACCCTGGGCTACCCGAGGTTCACCTTCGGGGAGGAGCAGCTCTACCGCGGCGTCGACTTCATCGCCGCCATGATCGGCCTGTTCGGCCTCTCCGAGGTGCTGCGTGCCGTGACCGCCCGCCGGGGTGAGTCGATGCCCATCCCGAAGATCGCCGGTCAGGGCACGGTGCGTCCGGCCTTCAGTGCCCTGTGGCGGTACAAGGGGCGCGTCGCGGCGGGCTCGGGCATCGGCGGAGTCGTCGGGGCGCTGCCCGGGGCGGGGGCCGACATCGCGGCCTGGATCGCCTACGCCTTCACTCGTGCCACCAGCCGTCGCGGATCCGCGAAGAACGCGGCCGAGGTATCGGACGAACGGCGGGTGGAGTCCATCGCCGGTGCCTCCAGCGCGAACAACGCCGGCGTGGCCTCCGCCTACGTCCCCACGCTCGCGTTCGGCATCCCCGGCGACACCATCACCGCGATCCTGATCGGCGTGCTGCTGGTCAAGGGCATCACTCCGGGGCCGGACCTGTTCCTGTACCAGACGGACATGCTCTACGCGCTGTACATGATCTTCATCCTCGCCAACCTGCTGCTGCTGCCGCTCGGCTTCCTGCTGATCCGGGCCTCCGGCCTGGTGCTGCGGATCCCGCGCTCGGTGCTGATGGGGCTGATCGTGGCTATCTCGATCTGCGGCGCGTTCGCCATCAACAACGGCTACCTCGAGGTGGGGTTGATGGTGATCTTCGGAGTGCTCGGGTACCTCTTCGAGAAGGGCAGCATCCCGCTGGCCCCAGTGGTGCTGGGCATCGTGCTGGGCCCCATCGTCGAGCAGAACTTCATGCAGTCGGTGATCAAGACCAACTGGGATCTCACCCAGTTCTTCACCCGCCCCATCAGCGCGGTCCTCATCCTGCTCGTGGTCGCGGCGATCGCCTCGGTGCCGCTGATGGGTTGGCTGGGCCGACGCTCCGAGCGGGCCGCCGCGCTGCAGGCCGCCGAGGCCGAGCGGTGAGCGCGACGTCAGGTGCGCGGACGCAGCGTCGTCATCCCCCCGTCGATCGGCAGCAGCACCCCGGTGGTCGAGCGGTTGCGCGGAGAGGCGAGGTAGCAGTGCGCCTCGGCCACCTCCTCCGGCTCGACCATGCGGCCGTGGGGCTGGCGCGCATCCAGCGCCTGCCGCTCCGCGACCGGGTCCTCGGCCTTGGCCAGCAGCCGGCCGATCCACGGGGTGTTCGCCGTGCCGGGGACGACGGCATTGACCCGGATGCCCTCACGCACCCAGTCCGCCGCCATGGCCAGGGTCATCGCCTGCACCGCGCCCTTGGAGGCGGAGTACAGCACGCGCTCGGGCAGTCCCAGCATGGAGGCGATCGAGGCGGTGTTGACCACCACGGCGTGCTCGGAGCGCCGCAGATGGGGGAGCGCGGCCGTGGTCACGCGGGCCACCGAGGTGACGTTCACATCCAGCACCCGCGCCCATTCCTCGTCGTCGTGGGCGTCGACCTGGCCCTGCGCCCCGATCCCGGCATTGTTGATCACGATGTCCAGGCCGCCGAGATGATGGGCCGCCTGGTCGACGGCGGCCTGCACCGCCTCGGTGTCGGTGACGTCGACCTGGATGCGCAGCGCCCCCTCGGGAGCGCCGGAGGGATCGAGATCGAGCGCCGCCACCGAGGCTCCGCGCGCGCTCAGGGCTCGGATCGTCGCCGCGCCGATGCCCGCCCCGCCGCCGGTCACCAGCGCCTTCAAGCCCTGGAACTCCGCGTCCTGGTTCGCCGTCATGGGCTCTCCTCCTCATCGAGTGATCGTCGCTGCAGGATAGGCGACCTCCCACCCCTGGACCACCACGCTTCCATCACCCGACCCCTCGAAGGAGCATCGTGCGAGCACTCGTCCTGACCGACTACCACCACCTGGAGGTCCTCGAGAGGGATCGTCCCGACCCCGGCCCCGGGGAGGTGCTGCTGCGGATCGCGGCCACCGGCATCTGCGGCTCCGACTTCCACGGGTTCACCGGCGAGAACGGCCGCCGCGTCCCCGGCCAGGTCATGGGCCACGAATCCGCCGCCACCGTCGCAGCCCTCGGGGACGGGGTCGATCCCGCCGAGCTGCCCGTCGGCGCCCCCGCGACCTTCAACCCGCTGGTGGTGCCGCCTGAGCAGGCCGAGCAGTACCGCGGCCGCGAGCAGCACGCTCCCGGCAAGCAGGTCATCGGGGTCGCCCAGGAGATCCAGGCGTCCTTCGCGGACTACCTCGTCGTGCCCGCACGCAACGTGCACCTGCTGGATCCGGAGCTTCCCCTGCACCTCGGTGCGCTCGTCGAGCCCCTGGCCGTCGCCGTCCACGCGGTGCGCCTGGGCCAGCCCGATGCGGGAGAGAAAGTGCTGGTCATCGGCGGCGGACCGATCGGGCAGAGCGTCGTGATCGCCCTGCGGATGGCAGGGGTCGACCGCATCGTGCTCTCCGAGATGGACCCCGCCCGCCGGGAGCTGGTCGCGGCGCTCGGCGCAGAGCCCGTCGACCCCTCTGCGGGCAGCACCGCCGACCTCGTGGCCGACGCGCTCGGCGGCCCGGCCGACCTCGCCGTGGACGCCGTCGGCATCAGCGCCACCATGGCCGACGCCCTCTCTGCGACGTCGCTGGGCGGACGCGTCGTCCTGGTGGGCATGGGATCGCCCAGACTGGAGCTGCCGGCCTTCGCCATCAGCACCGAGGAGCGCACCATCCACGGGTCCTTCACCTACACCGCGCAGGATTTCGCCGACGCCACTGCTTGGATCGGTGCGCACGCCGACGATGTGGCCCCGCTGGTCAGCGACGTGGTGCCGCCGGAGCAGGCCCAGGAGGCCTTCGCGAGGCTGGCCGCCGGAAAGGGCCCGGCCGGCAAGATCCTGGTGAGCTTCGAGCAGGAGGGCCCGTCCCAGCAGGAGGAGCACGAGGGGAACGCTGCATGAGCACCCATCAGCGCACCATCCGCCACGTCCGCGCGTACACCGTCACCGGCGGCGGCGCCGATTACCACGACCAGGGCGCCGACCACTGGATCGACGACCACATCGCGACCCCGATGTCCGTCTACCCCGGTTACGCCGACTCCCGACAGTCTTTCGGACTGAACGTGCTGGGCACGCTGATGGTCGAGATCGAGGCCGACGACGGCACCGTGGGCTTCGCCGTCTCCACCGGTGGCGACCTCGGCGCCTGGATCGTCGAGAAGCACCTGGTCCGATTCCTCGAGGGCGCCGCGGTCACCGACATCGAGCGGATCTGGGACCAGATGTACCGCTCCACCCTGTTCTACGGGCGCCGCGGCATCGTGCTGAACACCATCAGCGCCATCGACCTCGCCCTGTACGACCTGCTGGGACGCCTCCGCCAGGAACCCGTGTACGCCCTGCTCGGCGGGCCCGTGCGCGAGGAGCTGACGATGTATGCGACCGGGGCCCGTCCCGATATCGCGAAGCAGCTCGGCTTCCTCGGCGGCAAGATGCCGCTGCATCACGGCCCGGCCGACGGGGCCGACGGGATGGAGAAGAACATCGCCCTGCTCGCCGAGATGCGCGAGAAGGTCGGGGACGACTTCTGGCTCATGTACGACTGCTGGATGTCGCTCGACGTCGACTACGCCACCCGCCTCGCCCACCGCGCCCACGAGCACGGCCTGCGCTGGCTCGAGGAGGCACTGATCCCCGACGACTACTGGGGCTACCAGCAACTGCGCCGGAACGTGCCACCCGGCATGCTCATCACCACGGGCGAGCACGAAGCCACCCGCTGGGGCTTCCGCCAGCTGCTCGAGATGGGCGCGGCCGACATCATCCAGCCCGACGTCGGCTGGTGCGGCGGCATCACCGAACTGCTGAAGATCTCCGCGCTCGCCGATGCGCACGGGGCGATGGTGGTCCCGCACGGCTCCTCCGTGTACTCGTACCACTTCGTCATCACCCGCACGAACAGCCCGTTCAGCGAATTCCTCATGATGCACCCCACCGCCGAGGAGATCGTGCCGATGTTCTCGCCCATGCTCACCGGCGAGCCGGTACCGGTCGACGGGAAGATCCGCGTGCCGGACACCCCCGGATTCGGGGTCGAGTTCAACTCCGAGATCCCCACCACCAGGCCGTTCACCCACTGAAGGAGACCCCATGCAACTGCGACGACTCGGCCCCCTCGGCCAGGAGAAGCCCGCCCTGGTCCAGGACGGCACCACCTACCGCCTCGACGACCTGACCGGCGACATCACCGGCGCGTTCCTCGCCGGCGGCGGCATCGAGCAGGTGGCCGCCGCGGCCAGGGCCGGTGAGCTGCCGGTGTGGGAAGGGGCGGAGCGCGAACGCATCGGTGCTCCGATCGCCCGTCCGGAGGCGGTGATCTGCATCGGACAGAACTATGCCGCCCACGCCGCGGAGTCCGGCGCGGAGCCCCCGAAGACGCCGATCGTCTTCTTCAAGCACCCCAACACCGTCGTCGGTCCCCACGACGACGTGCCCATCCCGCCGCGTGCGACCAAGGTCGACTGGGAGGTCGAGCTGGGCGTCGTCATCGGCGCCCGCGCCTCGTACCTGCCGCACGAGCAGGCCGCATCGGATGTCATCGCCGGCTACGTGACCAGTCATGACGTCTCCGAGCGCGACTTCCAGATCGCCGAATCCGGCGGGCAGTGGTCCAAGGGCAAGTGCGCCGAGAACTTCAATCCCGTCGGCCCCGCGCTGGTGCCGGCCGGCGAGGTCGAGCCACAGAACCTGCGACTGTTCTCGCGTGTCAACGGCGAGCCGCGCCAGGACTCCACCACGGCCGACATGATCTTCACCGTCGCGCAGCTGGTCCACCACCTGTCCCAGTACATGGTGCTCTCGCCCGGAGACCTCATCAACACCGGCACCCCGCAGGGAGTGGCGATGTCGGGACGGTTCCCGTATCTCGCTGACGGCGACGTGGTCGAGCTGGGCATCGAGGGCCTGGGGGAGCAGCGTCAGAGGTTCGTCGCGCGGCGCTGAGCCGGATTCGACGGGCGGCGCCGCCTGTGAGGCCTGGCCGGTCTGCATCGCCCGGTCAGGCTGGGCCGGCCAGCACCGGTGCCGCCGCCCGTGTCCACGAAGGGGACGCCAGTCGAGTCTGCCCTGCCATATGCGGGGCAGACTCGACGGGCGTCCCTTTCGTGGTCAATAGAGCCCGTACGTGGGGTGGCTTCGGTGGGTGTGCGCTTCGTGGCCATGTGCAGTGCAGACTCGGCGGACGTCGCCCCTCGTGCGGGACGTCCGGGAGCCGGGCGCGAGCACGGGACGAGCGACCGAGTGACACTGGTACTGTGTGCCCGGCCACCATGGTGGCCAATATCCAATAGGATCGCTATTCTCAAGGCAACACCACGTACTCGGGCTCGGCGGGACCAGGGCCCTGGGGCGTGGCGGCATCGGCGCCCTCCTCCGTGACGGGCGCACAGCTCGGACGAAGGAGTTCCCTCATGACCATCTCCACCGTGACCATCGTCGGCGCGGGCTACATGGGCGGCGGTATCGCCCAGGTCCTCGCCATCGCCGGCTTCGACGTGACCATCGCCGACGTCAGCATCGACAACGCGAACGCCTCCCTCGAGCGCCTGCAGAAGGAAGCGCGCGACTTCGAGGACCAGGGCCTGTACTCAGCGGGAAGCGCCGACCTCGTCGCCCGGAACATCACCGCCGGCAAGACCATCGAGGAAGCCGTCGCCGACGTCGACTTCATCGAGGAGGCCGTCTTCGAGCGCATCGACGTCAAGCGCGACGTGCTCGCGAAGATCTCCGAGCACGCCCGCCCCGACGCGATCATCGGCACCAACACCTCGACCATCCCGGTCAAGGAGCTCGAGAGCGCCGTGACGAACCCCGAGCGGTTCCTCACCGTCCACTTCTCCAACCCCGCGCCGTTCATTCCCGGCGTGGAGCTGGTGGCCGGCAAGGCGACCACCCCCGAGACGGTCGCCGCGGTCAAGGAGCTGCTGGCGAAGTCCGGCAACGAGGGCGCCCAGGTCGCCGACACCCCCGGCATGGTGCTCAACCGCCTCCAGTACGCCCTGCTGAAGGAGGCCACGTCCGTCGTCGAGGAGGGCGTGGCCACCGCCGAGGACGTCGACACGATCGTGCGCACCACCTTCGGGTTCCGGCTCGGCTTCTTCGGGCCCTTCGCGATCGCCGACCAGGCCGGCCTGGACGTGTACGCCAACTGCTTCGTGACCTTCGAGGACGCCTTCGGTGAGCGCCTGTCCACGCCGCAGATCCTCACCGACTCCGTCGCCGAGGACCGCAAGGGCGTCAAGAACGGCAAGGGCCTGCTCGGCGACTACGACGAGAAGACCCGCGAGGAGCTCATCGCGTACCGCAACAAGGCCTACGCGAAGATGTCGCAGCTGCTGACCGAGCTGGGCCCGGCCCCGCAGCCGACGCCGAAGGCCGACTGACGCCCGCTCGACCGCTTCATCCCACTTACCTGAATCTGGCGGACTCCTCCCGTCGGCCGGGCATCGCCGCCCGGGCCTGAGCACCGCGCTCGGGGCCCGAGCTCGCGCCCGGGTCCCGAGCGCTTCTGCGTGAGGGGGCCGATGGGGTGACCGCCCCGTTCTCTGGAGAATCCCGTGGAAGATCTCGTCCTCGCGGAGCGGCCTGTGTGGCTGCTCCTGGCGATCGCCGTCGTGGCCATCGCCGTCCTGCTCGTCCTCATCATCAAGGTGAGGCTGCATGCCTTCTTCTCGCTGCTGATCATCGCCGTGGCCACCGGCCTCGCCGCCGGCATCAGTGTCGGCGACGTCATAGAGGTGGTGATCGAAGGGTTCAGCTCCACGGTCGGCACAGTGGCCCTGTTGGTCGGTTTCGGTGCCGTGCTGGGCAGACTGATCGAGATCACGGGCGGCGCCCAGGTGCTGGCCGACAAGATGCTCGACACCTTCGGGGAGAAGCGGGCTCCGCTCGCGCTCGCCGTGGCCTCGCTGTTCTACGCGTTCCCGATCTTCCTCGACGCCGGCTTCATCGTGATGCTGCCGGTGATCTACACGGTGGCGCGTCGCCTGGGCGGCTCGTTCATGCTCTACGTGCTGCCCTCGATCGCGTCGTTCATGATGATGCACGCCCTGCTGCCTCCGCACCCGGGGCCGACGGCCGCGGCCACCGTAATGGGCGCCGACATCGGCCTGGTCGTCCTAGTGGGCCTGCTGATCGGTCTGCCCACCTGGTACTTCGGCGGTTACCTCGTGGCCCGCGCCATCGCCAAGCGGTTCCCGAACACCCCGGTCCCCGCTCTGCTCGGTGACCCCCGTGACGTGCCGAAGGAGGAGCGCCCGGCGTTCGGCTCGATCCTGCTGGTGCTCCTGCTGCCGCTGGTGCTGATCTTCTTCAACACCGCCTTCTCGACGCTGAACGAGCAGGGCACCGTCGGCGAGGAGAACTTCGGCTTCCAGCTCTCCCGCCTGATCGGGGCGACCCCGGTGGCGCTGGCGCTGTCCGCGCTGCTGGCGATGCTGCTGCTGTACGTGATCCCGCGGCGCCGCCGTGGCGAGCAGATCGGCGGCCTGCTGGAGGATCTGGTGGACGATGCTCTGGCGCCGGTCTGCTCGATCATCCTGATCACCGGCGCCGGCGGTGCGTTCGGCGAGATCCTCACCCAGACCGGGATCGGCGGGGAGGTCGCCGAAGGGCTCGACACGCTGGGCCTGCCGCTGATCGTCGCCGCGTACATGGTCACCATGGCGATGCGCGTGGCGCAGGGCTCGGCGACCGTCGCCGCCACCACCGGTGCCTCGATCATGGCCCCGGCGATCACGGCCGGTGACTTCGGCTCCGTCGGCGTGGCCGCCGTGATCATCGCGATCGGCGCCGCCTCGATCGGCTGGTCGCACGTGAACGACTCCGGCTTCTGGCTCATCGGCCGATTCTGCGGCTTCGATACGGTGACCACGTTCAAGACCTGGTCCGTGGTCGGCACGACCATCTCCCTGGTGGCCTTCGCGCTCTCCAGCGTGGTGTTCGTGATCGCCGCCTGACGGGCACTGCCTGAGGAGGTCCTCGTGTCCGAGAGCACCGATCGTCGACTGCTGGTCCTCGACGACGACCCCACCGGGTCGCAGTGCGTCGCCGGCGTGGACGTCGCCTTCGATCTCGACCCCGAGATCCCCGTCGGCGTCCTTGCAGAGCCCGGCTCGGCCTGTTTCGTGCTGACCAACACCCGGGCGCTCGACGAGGCGGAGGCGGTCGCGCTGAACCGGCGAGTTCTGGCCGGAGTGCTGGAGTCGCCGGTCGCGCGCCAGGGTCTGCATGTAGTCTCCCGCTCGGACTCGACGCTGCGCGGGCACGTGATCGCCGAGCCGGCCGCGATCGCCGATGAGCTCGCTGCCCACGGCGTGGATGTCGACGCGATCCTGTTCGTGCCGGCGATGCTCGAAGCCGGTCGGTACACCGAGGACGACGTGCACTACGCGGTCGTCGGCGGCGAGGCGAAGCGAGTGGAGGACACCGACTTCGCCCGCGACGCCACCTTCGGGTACACCCACTCCGACCTGCGGGACTTCCTCGAGGAGCGCTCCGGGGGAGCGGTGCGGGCGGCCGACGTGCTCTCGATCGGGCTCGAGGACATCCGCTCCGGTGGCGCGGACCGTGTGCACGAGATCCTCGCCGCTGCCCGTGCCCGCCGCTGGGTCGTCGTCAACGCCACCGAGTACTCCGACATGGAGGTCGTGGCTGAGGCCGTGCGCCGGATGGAGGCAGAGGGCAGGACCGTGATCACGCGGTGCGGGCCCTCCTTCGTCCGACCGCTGGCCGGCCAATCCGGTGCGAGAGTGGTCGAGCCGAGCTCCATCACGATCCCCGAGGGGCGCCTCGACCATGGTCTGGTCGTCGTCGGCTCCCATGTGGGCCTGACGACGACCCAGCTGCGCGCTGCTCAGCAGCGCGGCACCCTCGTCGAGGTCGAGCTGGACGTGCCCTCCCTGCTGGACGAGCGCCGCGACCAGCACCTCGCCGACGTCACCGCCCGGGTGCGAGAGACCCTGCGGGCACAGGATTGCGTGCTCTACACCAGCCGCGACCTGGTGCGCACCGATGATCCCGCCGAGTCCCTCGCCATCGCCCGCAGCGTCTCCGAGGCTGTGGTCGAGGTGGTCCGCCGCGTGCGCGAGGCTCGACCCGCCTGGGTGGTCGCGAAGGGCGGCATCACCTCCCACGAGGTCGCCGCCTCCGGACTGGGCATCCGCCGCGCCGAGGTGGTGGGCCAGTTCTGGCCCGGCCAGGTCTCCCTGCTGGCCGCACAGGAAGCGCCCGATGAGGTCATGGGCATGCCCTACGTCGTCTTCCCCGGCAACGTGGGCGGCGAGCAGGGACTCGCCGAGGTGGTCGAGCGGCTGAGCGCGGCGGTTCGCCGGTGAGCCGCTGCCGCGCTTGCCAAACGGTTGGCCAATTGGCGAGCACTTTGCCGTGGCAGGCGCCGTCGGCCCCGCCGCCTGCTCAGCGACCGATGGCACGGCGAGTGAGTTCGAGGTGGAGCGGCTGCCGACTCGTCATCGCGACGTACAACACATCCCCCGTCAGTTCGTCGGAGCCGCCGAGGAACGTGTAGGTCTCGCCCGGGTGGTAAAACGCGGCGCCCTGCAGGTCGCCACGGGCCGTTAGTTCGAACGACTCGTGCTCGCCGGTGTAGGTGACTGTGGCGACGTGATCGCCGGCGGAGTCGTCTATCGCGTTCAGAGTCTCGGGGACCCGGCGGCCTCGCTCGTCCTGACGGGTACCGGCGAAGGTACCACCGGTAAAGCGCAGCGCCAGACAGTGCGCCGCCAAGGGGCCGTCGATGGTCAGCTTCAGCGACAGTTGATCAGCACCCACCCGGACGGAGGCCTCTGTGGTCAGGGTGACCAGCTCCCGTAGTCGCTGGGAGAAGCTCATCGCCGCCGAGAACCGCCCGTTGAACTCCATGGCGTAGTCACCCTGCGACTGCTGTGCGGAGACCGGGAGGGGGTGGAAGTACTCGCCGTGGACGGTCTCCTGCATTTCCAAGGTGAGGATGCCGCCTTGCTCGCGGGCCGGGGAGATCTCGGTGAAGCGCGCCGGACCGAGGTTGAAGAAGTCGCGGCTGAGACGCATGTCGGTCAGGCCCACGCGGCGGCCGGAAAAGCGGCCGAAGGTGGGATTCGAGGAGATGCCTGAGCTGATCCGGTCCTCTCGGGCGGTGTCGGTGCCGGCGAATAGCACCGTCCGGCTGGTGCCGTGGTCGATCTGCAGCAGCCGGGACGTCTCCAGATGCGTTAGCTCCGGGGCGGACGGCCGGGGATCGGGCAGCGGCTCGGGCCGCTCGCCCAGGGCCCCAGGTTCCTCGACCCCGATCGCCAGGAGTTCGAGCACGGTCCGACCATCGGCTCGATCGGCGGTGCGGGCTGCGGCCCGGGCGCACAGCCTGTCGTCGAACAGCGCGGCCGCGCTGTGGAACCATGGGAACAACGCGCCCCCGTCGAACGGGGCGAATTGGTCCTGGCGCCGGGAGGCGAGCGACTCGACCAGCCCGTCGGCGTCGGTCAGCCGGGCCTGGGTGCGCAGGCCATCGAGGGCCTCCTGCCGCGGCCGCGGATCATCGAGGTGGCGGCCGATGGCCATCAGGCTCGGCACGGACACGTGCGCGGCGTAGTTCGGGCTGCGCTCGGAGAACAACCCGTCCGGCTGGAGATCGACGCCCTCGGCGAGCCACTGGCGGGCCCTGGCCGTGCAGGCGGCGTCCCCGAGCAGGCGGCCCAGCCGGACCAGCGCGGCGCTGATCTCCCAGCGGTGATTGGGCGTGTGCACGCCGCCGGTCGCCAAGGCCGGGGCGGCGCCTCGCAGTAGGGCGGTGAGCGGTTCGATCAGGGGCGCCAGCGCCGGAGTCGCGTCGTCGCCGCGGATCATCGCCAGGGACGCGGCGAGGTCGTTGACGGTGAACGCAGTATCGGGCGGAGAGGCGACATTGTCTCCGCTGCGGAACGTCCCGTCCGGAGACTGCAGCGCGTGCAGGTGCGCGAGCGCGACCAGACAGTGCGAGACCGACCGATCCTCGGCACCTGCCTCCCGCCCATCCCGCCACGCGGCCAGAGGCGGGGCGTGTTCCGCGACCACACTGTCCCGGACGAAGCGGCCCAGTGCCCGATGCGTCGCCTCGCCGCCGGTGAGCTCCTCGGCCCGGCGGGGAGCGTCCTCGAGCACCGTGATAGCCCGCGGCAGCAGCGCGGTGAGGCTCATCGGTCAGTCCTTCAGACCGGCGTTCATGTCCGACCCCATGATCTGACGACGGAACACCAGGAACAGCAAGAACATCGGGATAAGGGAAATGACCGATGCGCCCAGCAGCACAGCCCAGTCGATGTTCTCCGCGCCGACGATCGAGCGCAGCGCCAGCTGCAGCGTGTACTTCTTCTGGTCGTTCAACACGAGAAGCGGCCAGATGTAGTCGTTCCAGCGCCACTGGAACGAGAAGATTGCCAGCACGGCGATGATCGGTCGAGCGATCGGCAGCATGAGCCGAAAGAAGATTCGGTACTCGGAGGCGCCGTCGATGCGCGCCGCCTCAAGTAACTCGTCCGGCACCGTGCGGAAGAACTGGCGGAACATGAATATGCCCGTTGCGGTGACAATCGAGGGAATGATGATGCCCGCCAGGGAGTCGTACATACCCAGTCCGAGGATCACGGCAAACGTCGAGGGCATGATCACCTCGGTAGGCAACATGGTGGTGGCGATGATGCAGAAAAAGAACACCTGGATCCACCAGGTGCGGTACTTCGCAAGCGCGAACCCCGTGCACGCACTGACGAAGACAGTCAGGACCGTCGTGCTAGCCGCGACCACGAAGGTGTTCAGGAAGTACCGACTGAAGTCGAATCGCTCCCAGGCGGCCTTGTATCCGGCGAGGGTCCACTGCTCGGGGAACAGCTGCAGGGGCCAGGTGAACAGTTCGCTGCCGGGCTTGAAGGAGCTCAGCAGGAACCACAGCACGGGGAACAAGAACAACAGTGCCAGCGCCCACAGCAACGCCGTGGCGGGGAGCGAGCGGAGTGTGGCTCTCAATTCAGATCGCTCCTGTCGAAACGGGTCTGGATGAAGGCGATCACCATGAGGATGAGCATGAGGATCATTGAGGCGGCGCTGGCGTAGCCGATCTTCGAACTCTCGAAGCCAGTTTCATAGATGTACTGGACCATGAGGACGTTGGAGTTTCCCGGGCCACCCCCGTTGAGCGCCTGGATCATCGCGAACTCCTTCATGGAGTTGATTGTGCCCAGCAACACGATCATGAACGACGTCGGCGCCAGTAGTGGCCAGATGATGCGCACGAAACGCTTGACCGGGCTCGCGCCGTCGAGCTCCGCCGCCTCCAGGTACGACTGTGGGATGTTCCTCATCGCCGCGATGAACAGCAGCATGTTGAAGGCGGTTCCCGCCCATGATCCGGCGATGATGACTACAACCAAGGCGAGTTGCGGATTCTGAGCCCACTGCAGCGGCGTCAGCCCGACGCTGGAGATCAGGTAGTTGACCAATCCGAAGCTTTCCCCGAACAGCCACCTCCAGATCACGCCGACGACGATCGGTGAGATGAGCCAGGGGAAAAAGAAGATCACCTGTGCAATCGTGGCCCCTTTCGCGCTTTTCGCTACCAAGAGCGCGCTGACTATGAGGGCCAGAAAATAACCGACCGGTACGGTGAGGCCGGTGTACAGGAACGTCCGCCCGAGGGCTCGATAGAATGCAGGGTCGGCGAACAGGTTGCGGTAATTCTCGAGCCCGAGGAACTCGAAGTCGCCGTACCCTCGATAGTCTGTAAACGAGTACGCCAAGCCCAGTACGCCTGGGCCCACGAAGAACAGGCAGAACAGCACGAAGGCTGGCACGATGAACGTCGCGGCGATGAAATTGCGACGTCGGCGCTCCTTCGCGATGGCCGACTTCCGGGAGTGTACGGCGCCTGGTGGAGCCGCGGTCGAGGTGGTGGTGGCCATCATCAGTCGAGAGTCCCGTTTAGGGTCTCGATCATTGCCGCCACGGCCTCTTCTGCGGTCTGGTCGCCGGCGATGAGTTTGACGGTCTCCTCCTGGACCGGATCTGTGCCCAGGCTCGCGGCGGTGCCAGCGGCCTGGAGCGCAAGCTCGCGGGCCTTGATCTCGCCGACGAAGTCCGGAGTCGCGGCGATCTCGGCGTTGTACAGGTCGAACGAGTCCTGATGGGAATCGTAAGCGACTTCGATGTCCTCGATGGACGGCAGGAACCCAGAGATCGTCGACAGCTCCGCGTAGTTCTCGGGCTGGTATAGCCATTCGACGAATGCATACGCCTCGTCCTCCTGGCCTGTGCCATCGAAGACGACGATATGCGCAGAGGTGCCGTAGTTGGTCGCCTGTACGGGCTGCTTCGGCATGGGCACGCACACCCACTCGAAGTCCGCGATGTTCTCGGAGAAGTCGGCGATCTGCCAGGATCCCGAGAAATATGAGGCGACCTGCCCGGTCTTGAACATGGCGTTGGGATCGTCCTGTGAGAGCCACACGGAGCGCGGGATGAACTCGTCGTCGTTGAGGTCAGCGAATCGCTGCAGTGCCGGTGCTGTTTCTGCGTTCGCCACGTACTCGCTGAGATCCTCTGTCAGGGACACGCCCTCGGAGCCGTGCTGGAACAGGAAGGCCGACAGCCGGTGCGACGTAGCATCGACGGCCATCGCGTACCGAATCCCAGCGCTGTCACGGACCGTTCGTGCGGCCTCCTCGAACTCATCCCATGTCCACACATTCTCGTCGACGGTGGTGGGGTACTCAAGCCCCGCCTCGTCCCACACCGACTTGTTCAGAAACAGGCCCACGGCCGTGAGGTCGCTAGGCAGTGCGGGTACCTTGCCTTCGGCGTCGGTGGCGTACATGCCTCTGATGGGCTTGACCTGTTCAGCCAGGGTCGAAAGGTCGCGGGTGCGGTCCAACCACACCGGATCGAGGGCAGGCATTCGGGCGATGGCGGGTAGGTCGTTGGCCTTGGCGGCATTGTTGACCTTGGTCTGCAGGTCGTCGTAGGGAAGGTCGACGACCTCGATCACCGTGCCGGTCTCTTCCTGGTACTTCTGCGCCATGGCGGTGAAGCCACCACCCTGATTAGCGTCCCCGGAGAGGATGAACTGCAGGCTGCCCGAGGATTCCCCGGAACTGGAGCCGCCGCAGGCGCTGAGGGCTGGCAGGGTTGCGGCGGCCGCGCCGGCGGCGATGAAGGAACGACGGTCGAGGGTGCTCATGATCCACACTTCCTGGTTGGGCGGAACGAGTGGCGACGAGCAACGTGCCCGGATGTACGACGTTGGATGTTCGGGCACCGCTGGCGGCGTCGCCAAGCTGATAGCTACCAACCTCCTGCGTTTGGCGCGACATGTCAAGACAAAACGGAAAGCCGTTTCCGGGATGTGACATGATCTCGATGCCGGGGCCTGCTAACTGTCGGCGGTCGCAGCGGCTGCGCGCCGGAGGTGCGGATCACACGCCCGGCACGCCCACCCACGCCCGCTCGGCCGCCGAGCGCACGATCGCCTCGCACACTTCGGCGGCATGCACGCCGTCGGCCGCCGACGGGGCCAGAGCCGTGCCGTGGACGATGTCGGAGAGAAAGCGCGCCGACTCGATCGCCTTGAGGTCGTCGAAGCTCAGCGGGATCCCCGGGCCGGGCTGAAAACGGGCGTACTCGCCGTGGCCGGCGCCGGTGAGCACCGTGGTGTAGCCGTGCTCGAGGCCGCCGTCGCCGATCATCACCTCGAACTCGTTCATCCGGGTGAACGACCAGCGTGCGGAGCCCTCGGTGCCGTACAGCTCCAGGGCGTAGTCGCTGCGATGGCCGCGGGCCACGCGCGAGGACTCGAGCGTGGCGTGGGCATCGCCGGACAGCCTCGCCAGTGCGGCCACCCAGTCCTCGTTGCCCACCGGACCGCGCTCCTCGCCGATCTCCATGCCGCCGTGGCCCAGGCCTGCGGAGGTCGGGATCGGCCGTTCGGGGATGAACACGTCGGTCATGGCGCTGACCTCGGTGATCTGCTGGCCGGTGACGTAGCGGACCAGGTCGGCCCCGTGGGAGAGCAGGTCCCCGATCACGCCCGCCCCGGCCTTGGCCCGGTCGTAGCGCCAGGTCAGCGGCCCGTCGGGGGAGGAGGCGTAGTCGGCGTACAGCCAGCAGCGCACGTTCGTCACTCGCCCCAGCCGGCCGGAGCCGACCAGCTCGCGCAGGTGCGCGATCGCGGGCGCGTGGCGGTAGTTGAAGCCGACGGCGGTGGCGACCCCGGCTTCGTCGGCCGCCTCGCGGATGTCGCGGGACTGCGCCGCAGAGACGCCCATCGGCTTCTCGATCCAGAACGGCTTCCCCGCCCGGGCGGCGGCGAGGGCGAGGTCGCGGTGGAGGAAGTTCGGCGAGCAGATCGAGACCGCCTCGACATCGGGGTCGGCGAGGACCTCGTCGATGCTCTCGACCGCCCGCTCGAACCCGAGCTGCTCCGTGGCCGCCTGCTGGTTGGCCGGAAGCGGGTCGGCCGCCGCGACCAGGCGGGGCCGCAGGCCGAGCTCGGGGAAGCGGGCGGCGATGCGCTGGTAGGACGTGGCGTGCAGGCGACCCATCCAGCCCAGGCCCACGACGCCGACGCCGATCTCGCGCGGGGTTCTCATGCGTCGATCATTCCCCACCGATCACTCCCCGCCGAGCTCCGCGAGGATCCGCTCGCGCATGCGCACGTTGATCTCGTCGGCGTGCTCCTCCCAGCCGAAGACGCACACCGTCACCGGTCCGTCGTACTCGCGCTCGCGGAGGTACGCGAAGGCGGCGTCCCAGTCGATCTCGCCGTGGCCGATCTCGTTGTGCTGGTGGATGCGGGCGTCGACCCCGGGCGGGTTCATGATGTAGCGGTTGCCCACGTTCGCCGTGTGGTCGAAGACGTCGGCGACGTGAAGGTGTGCCAGGCGCTGACCGGCGTAGTCCATCATCTCGCGCGGGTCCCGGGCGCCGCGGCCCAGGTGGAAGGCGTGGGGGAAGCAGAACTCGTAGTTCAGCCAGTCGCGGTCCACGCCGCGGATGATCTGCACGGCCCGGTCGTTGTCCTCGACGAAGTCGTAGGGGTGCGCCTCGATCGTGCACTCGATCCCGTACTGCTCGAACACCGGGACCAGCTCCTCCATGGACCGGTAGAACTGGTGCTCGCTGCGTCGCGGCTCGTTCGGGTCCCCCGAGAACTCGGTCGCGATCAGCGGCACCTCGAGGGCGTCGGCGATCTCCAGCAGCCGCCGCCAGTTGCGCACCTGCGCCTGTCGCTCCTGCTCATCGGTCGCCGCCCAGTCGAAGACGGGGTTCAGCGCGTGGATCCGCACCCCGGTCTCCGCCATCGCCTGCCTGACCTCGGCGATCTGGTGACGATCGACCTTGGGGTAGTGGTGCCACTCGTGGAAGTCGGCTCGCGGGGACAGCTCGAGGTAGCGGTAGCCGAGCTCGGCCGCCTTGTGCAGCTCCTCGGCGACCGACAGCTGCGGGTGGTACATGCTCGGATCCAGCAGCACCTTCACCATGGCTCAGCGCACCCCCAGGCCGCAGTCGGCGAGGAACTCGCGGGTGGCGATCGCGTTGGGCAGCGGCAGGGACGGATCGCAGGGGTAGAGGTCCTGCTCGCAGATCACGTACAGCTCCCGGTCGAAGCTCGCCAGCTTGGCGACCAGGTCCTTCATATCCGGCAGACCGGCCGGCGGACGCACCGAGGCACCCTTGGCCACGGCCTCCCCGAACGGCCAGTCCTTCTCATGCGCCTCACGCGTGAGGTCGGGGTCGAAGGCCTTGATGTGCACGTAGCCGATGCGCTCGGGGTACTCGTCGATCATCGCCAGCGGGTCCCCGCCGCCATAGACGATGTGGCCCGTATCCAGGCAGAACGAGACCAGCTCCGGGTCGGTCGCCTCGAAGATCCGGGCGATCTCCTCGGGGGTCTCGATGTGGCTGTCCCCGTGGGGGTGCAGCACCATCGTCAGCCCGTAGTCCTCCTTCAGGAGCCTGCCGAGCCGGTTCGCGTTCTCGACGTACAGGCGCCAGGCCTCCCCGGTCAGCTCCCGCTGATCGGTGAACTCCCAGGTCTTGTCGTCGCGGTACAGCGGCGGCAGGTGCACCATGTACTCGGCGCCGACGGCCGCATGGGTCTCGGCGATCGCCCGGAAGGTGCGCTCGGTCTCGGGCCAGGCGTCCTCCTGGTGCAGAACGCCCCAGCCGGTGCCGGCCACGACCCGGAACCCGTGCTCGTCCATGACGGACTGCAGCTGCTTCGCATCCTGCGGGAAGTACCCCCAGGGCCCCGTCTCCATCACGGAGAACCCGGCCTCCGCCATCTCTCCCAGCGCGGTGCGCCACGGGATCTGCTTCTCGTCCTCGGGGAACCACACGCCCCACTGGTCGGGGCACACCCCGATGGTGAGGTTGTCGTACGGCGGCTCGGGGTTGCGCGAGCGGTCGGTGGGGCCTGCGGGATCAGCGGTCACGACGATGATCTCCTTCGATCGGGAAGCGGGGCGGCGGTGGGGGAGGCGCCGGTCAGTCGTGGGTCGGGAAGCTCATCGAGCTCTCCAGGTGCTCGTCCTGGTGGGGCCAGCGGGTGGTGATCGCCTTCTGCTTGGTGTAGAAGCCGACGGCCTCGGGGCCGTGGGCGTGGTGCTCGCCGAACAGCGAGTCCTTCCAGCCGCCGAAGGAGTAGTAGCCCACGGGCGTCGGGATCGGCACGTTCACGCCGATCATGCCCACCTGCACCTCCTCCTGGTAGCGCCGCGCGTAGTGGCCGGACCCGGTGAAGATCGCGGTGCCGTTGCCGAACGGCGAGGAGTTCACCAGCTCGAGGGCCTCGTCGAAGTTGGGCACGTGCATGACCACCAGCAGCGGGCCGAACACCTCGTCGGTGTAGGTGGGATGGGTGCGGTCCAGATCGGTGATGACCGTCGGGCCCACGAAGTTCCCGTTCTCGTACCCCTCGACCACCAGGGAGCGGCCGTCCACCAGCACGGTGGCACCGGCCTGCTCGGCCTCGTCGGTCATCCGGATCACCCGGTCGCGGGCCTCGGCCGTGATCACCGGCGGCATATCGGTCTCCGGGGAGTCGCCGGGACCGACGACGAGCTTCTCCGCCTCGGCCCGGATGGCCTCGAGGAAGGGCTCGTGCGCATCGCCCACGGTGACCGCGACCGGGACGGCCATGCAGCGCTCGCCGGCGGAGCCGAAGGCCCCCGAGGCGATCTGGCCGGCGGCGAAGGCGATGTTCGCATCCGGCATCACCACGGCGTGGTTGTTGGCGCCGCCGAGTGCCTGGACGCGCTTGCCGGCCGCCGTGGCGGTGGCGTGGACGTGCTTCGCGATCGGGGTGGAGCCGACGAAGGAGACCGCGGCGATGCCGTCGTGGGTGCACAGCGCATCGACCGTCTCCTTCCCGCCGTGGACGACCTGGAAGACGCCGTCGGGCAGCCCGGCCTCCTGGTAGAGCCGGGCGACGATGTTGGAGGCCGACGGGTCGCGTTCGGAGGGCTTGAGGAGGAAGGCGTTGCCGGTCGCGATGGCGATCGGGTGCATCCAGAACGGCACCATGGCCGGGAAGTTGAAGGGGGTGATGCCGGCGACGACGCCGAGCGGCTGACGCATGGTGTGGGCGTCCACGCCGCTGGAGACGTTCTCGGAGAAGCCGCCCTTGAGGTCCTGGGTGATGGAGGTGGCGAACTCGAGGGTCTCCAGACCGCGGGCGATCTCGCCCTTGGCGTCACCGAGGGTCTTGCCGTGCTCGCGGGTGATCGCGGCGGCGATCTCGTCGGTGTGCTCGAGCATCAGTTGGCGCATCCGGTACAGGATCTGCGTGCGCTTGGCCAGGGAGACCCGGGCCCAGTCCCGCTGCGCGGCCGCGCCCGCCCGCACCGCCTCGTCGACCGTGGCGGCATCGCCGAGGTGCAGGGTGCCCACCTCCTCGCCGGTGGCGGGGTTCAGGATCGGCTGGGTCGAGCCGGTTCCGGCGCTCTCGCGCCCACCGATCCAATGGGTGATCTCGTAGCTCATGCGAATCTCCTGGTGCAGTAAGGGTGGCCGACGGGGCGGTGTCGCCGGTCAGAGGTAGTGGCGCTGCGGGGCGAGGTCCGCCTCGTACTCGGCGCGGGCGGCGCGGGTGGAGTCCAGGCGCGCGGTGGCCGAGACCGGCACGTCCCACCAGCCGCTGCCGGGAGGGTGCGGGCCGTACAGGTCGGTGTTGACCACGATCGCGGTGGCCCGCGTGCGCGCCGTCGCCCGGCGATAGGCCTCCCGGAAGGCGTCGGTGCTGGAGACCTCGTCGACCTCCAGCCCGTACGAGCGGATGTTCGCCGGAATGTCGAAGGGCAGCTTCTCCCCGTCGAGCAGACCGGTCTCCTTGTCGCGCAGGCGGTACTTCGTGCCGAAGCGCTGGGAGCCGTGGGACTCCGACAGCGAACCGATGGAGGACCAGCCGTGGTTCTGGAGGATCACGAGGATGACCTTGACGTCCTCGGCGACGAGAGTGGCGATCTCCTGCGGTGCCATCTGGAAGGTGCCGTCGCCGATGATCGCGACCACCTCGCTGTCCGGGGCGGCCATCTTCGCGCCGAGCGAGGCGGGCAGCTCGTAGCCCATGCACGAGTAGCCGTACTCCAGGTGGTACTGCAGCGGGGACCGCGCGGTCCACAGCGCCTGCAGGTCACCGGGCATGGAACCGGCGGCATTGAGGAGGATGTCCTCATCGCCCATCAGCTGGTTCAGAGCACCGAAGATCTCCGTCTGCGCGGGCAGCTCCTGATCGTGCGGCGCGAAGCAGGGCGCGATCCGCTCCTCCCACTCGCGGCGCAGACGCGCGGCGTTCTCGGCGTGCTCGGAGGGCGCCTGCCAGCCCTGCACGGCCTCGGTGAGCGCCTCGAGGCCCGCGCGGGCGTCGGCCACGACCATGGTGGCGGCGTGCTTGGCCGCATCGAACGCCTTGACGTTGAGGTTCACGAAGCGCACGTCCGGGTTGCGGAACGCGGTGTGCGAAGCGGTGGTGAAGTCGGTGTACCGGGTGCCGACGCCGATGACGACGTCGGCCTCCGCGGCCAGCGCGTTCGCGGCATCGGTGCCGGTCGCCCCGACGCCGCCGACGCTGAGGGGGTGGTCCCCGCTGATCGCGCCCTTGCCGGCCTGGGTATCGGCCACCGGGATCGAGGTGGCCTCGGCGAACGCGGTCAGGGCCTCGCTCGCCTCGGAGTAGATGGCCCCGCCGCCGGCGACGAGCAGCGGCCGACGCGCCGAGCGGATCACGGAGACCGCGCGATCGAGCGCCGCCGGTTCCGGGACGGGCCGGGCGATGTGCCAGGTGCGCTCGTCGAAGAACTCGACGGGCCAGTCGTGCGCCTCGGCCTGCACGTCCTGCGGAAGGCAGAGAGTCACCGCGCCCGTCTCGGCGGGATCGGTGAGCACCCGCAGGGCGGCCAGGGCGCTGGGGATCAGCTGCTCGGGGCGCCAGATGCGGTCGAAGTAGCGCGAGACGGGCCGGAAGGCGTCGTTGACGCTGACGTCCATGGCGCGCTCGTCCTCGAGCTGCTGCAGCACCGGGTCCACGGCGCGACCCGCGAAGATGTCGCTGGGCAGCAGCAGCACGGGGATCCGGTCGATGGTGGCCAGGGCGGCGCCGGTGACCATGTTCGTCGAGCCCGGCCCGATGGAGGCGGCGCAGGCCAGCAGCTGACGGCGATTGCGGGTGCGCGCGTAGGACACGGCCGTGTGCACCATGTTCTGCTCATTGCGCGACTGGTAGTACGGCATCGCGGCCTCGTCCTTGGCCCCGTCGCCGCGGGCGGGGTCCGTGGCGTTCTGCAGCAGTGCCTGGCCGACGCCGGCCACGTTCCCGTGCCCGAAGATGCCGAAGGTGCCCGGGACCAGGCGCTCGCGGATCCCATCGCGCTCGCTGTACTGCGCGGCGAGGAAGCGGACCAGGGCCTGGGCGACGGTCAGGCGCACCGTGCCGGCGGCGGTCGAGGTGGGGACGCTCATGCTGCCTCCGAGGAGAGGGTCGGCACCGTCGGACGCGAGCGGTTCGAGCGCGAGCGACTCGACGGTGAGTTCGTATGGGCCCAGCATGCCGATCGCGACAGGCTGTGTCAATACTTTGTCATGACAAGGCGTGCGACGACTCGTGTGTCCTGGCTCTTCGCCCGTCCGACCTGCAGGGACGGTCGGACCGGCCCTCCGCGGCGGGATTCTCGCGACAGGGGCGCCGGTGCAGGATCGCAGGGCGGAGGGCGAATCCGGGGGTACCGTTCCGGCCGGGGGTCGTGCTAGCGTCCCGCATGTTCGTCCGGATGCACCGTAAGACCGGACAAAGCGACTGCAGTTCGATACACCGTGATGACATGGCGGTCATCGTCCGATCGGTCCGCAGTCGATGTGCACAGCCCGCAGCCATCCCGTCGTACCGCTCCGACGCCGTCGCGGCCCCGATCCGCATCGTCGTCACACGGTGCCGCTCCCGGCACCGGACCGGCCCCGCGCCGGACTCACGTTCCAAGGAGGGAGCATGAGCTCACAACCCACCGCGGCCTCGCCGCGCATCCCGGACCTGGTCGAGCAGACCCCGCCGTCAGGCAAGCGGCGCCCGATCGCCCTGCTCGCCGTGGTCGCGTGCCTCGGCGGCTTCCTGTTCGGCTACGACACGGGCGTCATCTCCGGCGCCCTGCCGTACATGTACATGCCCACCGAGGCCGGCGGGCTCGGCCTGAACTCGGTGGAGGAGGGCCTGGTCGGCGGGATCCTCCTGCTGGGCTGCGCCGTCGGCGCCGTGGTCGGTGGCAGGCTCTCGGACCGCTACGGGCGCCGGCGCAACATCATCTGGCTGGCCATCGTGTTCTTCGTCGGCGCCGTGGGATGCGCGCTGGCACCGAACATCTGGCTGATGTACCTCGCCCGCTTCGTGCTCGGCCTCGCCGTCGGCGGCGCCTCCACCACCGTGCCGGTGTACCTCTCCGAGTCCGCGCCCAAGGAGCAGCGCGGCATGCTCGTCGCGGTCGATCAGCTCATGATCGTCACCGGCCAGTTCGCCGCCTTCGCCACCAATGCACTCATCGCGGGGGTCCAGGGCGGCCCGACCGCAGTGGTCGAGAACGACCCCAGCGGTGCCCACCAGGCCGGCGAGAGCGTCTCGTGGGACGTGCTGGCCGGTATCGGCGGTGTCACCGTGGCCGACGGCAACGGTCACGCCTGGCGGCTGATGCTGCTGATCTGCTCGATCCCCGCGATCGCCCTGTGGATCGGGATCCGCATGATGCCGGAGTCCGCCCGCTGGCACATCCGCCGCGGCGAGATCCGAGAGGCCATCGGCTCGCTCAAGCGGATCCGTGTGCCCGGCCGGCACGACGTAGCGGCCGAGACCGCGGAGATGGTCGAGAGCCACCGGCTCGAGCAGAAGCGGCAGAAGCTCAGCCTGGGCGCGGCGTTCCGGATCCCGTGGCTGCGCTCGATCATCATCTTCGGCGGCGCGATCGCCGTGCTCCAGCAGCTGACCGGCGTGAATACGATGATGTACTACGCCCCGCGCGTGCTGATGGCCGCCGGATTCGACTCGCAGGCCTCCATCATCCTCAACGTGTTCACCGGCCTGGCCTCGGTGGTCGGTGCCGCGGCGGGCCTGTTCGCCCTGCGCCGCTTCGGCCGCCGGCAGGTGCTGCTGGTCGGTCAGGTCGTCCTGACGCTGTCGCTGCTGGCGATGACCGCGATCTTCCTGCTGGGGATCAACCCGTACCTCACCGACACCGGGGCCGTCTCCGAGGACATCCCCACCTTCGTGCCCTACCTCGTGGTGGTCGTGATCGTCCTGTTCATGCTGGGCATGCAGTCCGGCCCCGGCCCGGTGGTGTGGGTGCTGCTCTCGGAGATCTTCCCGAACGCGATCCGCGGCGCCGCGACGGGCTTCGCGGTCATGCTCATGTGGCTGGCGAACATGACCGTCACCTTCCTGTTCCCGGTGCTGATGGACGGGATCGGACCGGTGCTGACCTACGCCATCTTCGCCGCGGTGAACATCTTCGCGGTCATCTGGTTCCTCCGCCGCGTGCCGGAGACCAAGAAGTTCACCCTCGAACGCCTCGAGTGGGAGTTCCGGGAGGCCGGCGGAGTGATCCGTCTGCGCTGACAGCACCGCAGCCGATGCACATCTTTGTCTGGACAAAGCGCGTTCACGATGGTTCGATGGAGGCATCGAGAGGCGCGGCGGCCCGGACCGATCCGCCGCCGCCCGTCCGACACCGCCGTCGATGCAGTGCTGGACACAGGCAGCACCGCAGCACACGCAGCGCAGACAGGCGCAGGCAGACATGGAGCACCTCATGGCAGCACCCGACCTCGACATCATCACCTTCGGCCGCAGCGGCGTCGACCTCTACCCGCTGGAGATCGACAAGGGCCTCGAGAACATCACGAGCTTCGGCAAGTTCCTCGGCGGCAGCCCCACCAACGTCGCCGTCGCCGCGGCCCGGCTGGGCCACAGTCCCGCAGTGATCACGGGCGTGGGGAACGATCCCTTCGGCCGCTACGTGGTGCGCGAGATGGAGCGCCTCGGCGTCTCGGGACGGTTCGTCGTCCGCAACGACGAGCTGAACACCCCCATCACCCTGTGCGAGATCTTCCCGCCGGACGACTTCCCTCTCTACTTCTACCGTCAGCCCAGCGCCCCGGATCTGCAGGTCGCCCCGGAGCATCTCGACCTCGACGCGATCCGGGCGGTCCCGCTGTTCTGGTTCTCGGGCACCGGACTGTCCGAGGAGCCCAGCCGCTCGGCCCACCTTGCCGCCCTCGAGGCTCGTGGCCGCACCACCCACACCGTCTTCGACCTGGACTATCGCCCGATGTTCTGGGCCTCGCCGGAGGACGCCCGAGAGCACTACCGCGAGGCGCTGAAGCACACCACGGTCGCCGTCGGCAACCGGGAGGAGTGCGAGGTCGCCGTCGGCGAGACCGATCCGGAACGCGCGGCCGACGCCCTGCTCGAGGCCGGCGTGCAGATCGCCATCGTCAAGCAGGGCCCCAAGGGCGTGCTCGGCAAGACCGCCGACGAACGCGTCGTGGTCGCCCCCAACCCCATCACCGTCATCAACGGCCTGGGTGCCGGCGACAGCTTCGGCGGCTCCCTGTGCCACGGCCTGCTGGCCGGACAGGACCTCGAGACCATCCTCACCCGCTGCAACGCTGCCGGCGCCATCGTCACCAGCCGCCTGGAGTGCTCGACCGCGATGCCCACGGGCGAGGAGATCGACCTGCTGCTGGAAGGCGGCGACCCCAATCACGGCCAGACCGTCGAGCAGATGCTCACCGCGCTGCGCAGTCGCGGCGTCGCCACGGGGGAGCAGCCCGCATGAGCACCGACGTCGACCGCAGCACGGAGTTCGTCAGCACCTACGAGGACGTCACGCGGGTGCGCCTGGAGGACCCGGGTCGCATCGCCCGCCTCGCCGCCGCCCGTCGCCGCCGCACCGTCGCCGACACGGGCGGGCGCCTCATGGTGATCGCGGCGGACCATCCCGCCCGCGGTGCCCTCGGCGTCGGCCCCCGCCCCGACGCCATGGCCAGCCGCACCGAGCTGCTGGACCGCATGCGCGAGGCCCTCGCCGTGCCCGGCGTGGACGGCGTGCTCGGCACCGCCGACATCCTCGAGGATCTCCTCCTGCTGGGCGCGCTCGAGGACAAGGTCGTCTTCGCCTCGATGAACCGGGGCGGCCTGCAGGGCGGATCCTGGGAGATCGAGGACCGCTTCACCGCCTACGACGCTCCCTCCATCAAGGCCTCCGGCTTCGACGGCGGCAAGATGCTCACCCGCATCGACCTCTCCGACGACCGAACCTCCTTCATCCTCGATGCCAGCGCCAAGGCCGTCACCGACCTCGCCCGGCACGAGCTGATCGCGATGGTCGAGCCGTTCATGTCCGCCCGCCGCGACGGCAAGCTCGTCAACGACCTCTCGCCCGAGGCCGTCATCAGGTCCATCCACATCGGCCAGGGACTCGGCGCGACCAGCGCCTACACCTGGCTGAAGCTGCCGGCGGTGGAGGACATGGAACGGGTCATGGACGCCACCACCCTGCCCACCCTCATCCTCGGCGGCGACCCGGTCGACGCCGACCCCGCCGGCCTGCGCGCCACCTGGCAGAAAGCGCTGGACCGGCCCAACGTCCGCGGGCTGGTCGTCGGCCGCACCCTGCTCTACCCGGCCGACGGCGACGTCACCTCCGCGGTGCGCGCCTCGGTCGAGATGATCCGCTGAGAGAACGGAGCCCCCATGACGCAGCTGCACATCCCCGCCCGCTCCTCCGGCGAGGGCCGCTACGACACGGTGATCGATCCCGGCCGGCGCGAGGGGTGGCACCACACCGGCCTGCGCGTGCTCGCCCTCGGCCCGGGTGAATCGGAGGCCTATGCGGCCGACGGCGTCGAGGTGATGGTCGTGCCGCTCAGCGGCGGCTGCCAGGTCACCGTCGAGGGCACGACGCACACCCTGCGCGGCCGCGAGCACGTCTTCGCCTCCGCGACGGACGTGCTCTACGCCCCCGTCGGCTCCCACCTGGAGATCTCGTCCGAGCACGGAGGCCGCTTCGCCGTGACCGCCGCCGTCGTCGAGGCCGACGCGGCCGGCGGCCATCCCGTCGCCCTGATCCGCGCCGAGGACATCCCCGTCGAGATCCGCGGCGGCGGGAACATGACCCGCAAGGTCCGCAACTTCGGCGCCGCCGGCGTGTTCGACGCCTGCGACAGCCTGATCGCGGTCGAGGTCATCACCCCCGGCGGGAACTGGTCCAGCTACCCCGCCCACAAGCACGACACCGCCTCCGAGAGCGAATCCGCGCTGGAGGAGATCTACTACTACGAGATCCAGCCCGCCCCCGGCGGGAGCGCCGGCTTCGGATACCACCAGAGCACCGCCAGCGACGAGCGCCCCATTGACGTGCTCACCGAGGTCCGCGCCGGGGACACCGTGCTGGTGCCGCACGGCTGGCACGGCCCGTGCGCCGCCGCCCCCGGGCACGACATGTACTACCTCAACGTCATGGCCGGCCCCGAGGCCGAGCGGGCGTGGAAGATCACCGACCATCCCGACCAGACCTGGGTGCGCGGCACCTGGGCCGACGCCGGGATCGACCCCCGTCTCGAAGGAGAACCCCGATGACCCCGCAGGAGACCCAGCAGGATCTGCCGCGCGACCTCCGCATCGGCGTGATCGGCGTGGGCCGGATGGGCGCCGATCACGTCGAGCGCATCACCCGCCGCACCAAGGGCGCCCGCGTCAGCGCGATCAACGACTTCCGGCGCGAGACCGCCGAGCAGGTCGCCGCCTCCGCGCCCGGCGCACGGGTCGTCGACTCGCCCGAGGAGCTCATCGCCGCCGACGAGGTCGACGCCGTGCTGATCACCAGCCCCGGCCAGTTCCACCGCGACCAGGCCATCGCCTGCATCGACGCCGGCAAGCCCGTCCTCTGCGAGAAGCCCCTGGCGATGAACCCGGCCGACGCCTACGACGTGGTGCGCGCTGAGCACGCCTCCGGGCAGCGGTACGTCTCGCTGGGGTTCATGCGGCGGTTCGATGCCGAGTACGCCGAGCTCAAGGACGCCCTGGAAGCGGGAGAGGTCGGCACCCCGATGGTGCTGAACTGCAAGCACCGCAACGCCGAGGTCCCGCCCGGGTTCACCGACGCCCACATGGTCTACGACTCCGCCGTGCACGAGATCGACGCGATCTCGTTCTTCCTCGACGAGCCCGCGACCTCGGTCCAGACCATCATCCCGCGCAGCACGGAGAACGCCCCCGACGGCCTGCACGACCCGATGCTGCTGCTGTTCCGTACCGCCTCGGGCGTGGTGGTGACCGACGAGCTGTACGTGAACACCGGCGCCGGCTACGAGGTGCGCACCGAGGTGGTCGGCTCCCGCGGAACTGCCACCATCGGCCTGGACATCTCCCGCGTCACCACCCAGCAGCCCGGCGGGACCTGGGGAGGTTCCGTGCCCGCCGACTTCCGGCCCCGCTTCGTCGCGGCCTACGACGCCGAGGTCCAGGCCTGGGTCGATGCGATCGCGGCCGGCACGAACATCGCCGAGCGCTCCGCGACCGCCTGGGACGGGTATCTCGCCGCCGCCGTCTGCGATGCCGCCGAGAAGTCACTGACCAGTCAGGACGCCATCGAGGTGCAGCTGGAGGCGCGTCCCGCGTGACCGTGGTCCCTATGCTGGAGTCCCTGGACGGTATGTCGTGACATGCCTGCGAGCACGAAGGAGAGACCCATGGACACCGGAAGCACCGAGGTGAGTCCGTTCGTCCTGGACCTCACCGTGGACCGCGACAGCCCCCAGCCGCTGTACCTCCAGCTCGCCTCCGCGATCGAGGACGCCGTGCGCACCGGAGGCCTGCCCCCGGGCAGCCGCCTGGAGAACGAGATGGCCCTGGCCAAACGGCTGGGGCTCTCGCGCCCGACGGTGCGCCAGGGCATCCAGGAGCTCGTGGACAAGGGCATGCTGGTGCGCAAGCGCGGGGTGGGGACCCAGGTGGTCCAGGCCCCCGTGAACCGGCAGGTCGCGCTCACCTCGCTGTACGACGACCTGCGCACCGCCGGGAAGGACCCCCGCACCGAGATCATCGAGTACCGGATCGGCCGCCCGTCGGTCGAAGCGACCGACCGGCTCCAGCTGCGTCCCGGCGAGCAGGTCCTCGACCTGCTGCGCGTGCGCTATGCCGACGACGAACCCCTGGCCGTCATGCGCAACACCCTGCCCGAGCGCATCGCGCCCTCGCGGGAGTCACTCGCCGCCACCGGCCTCTACGCCTCCCTGCGCGAGATGGGCGTGATCTCCGTCCTCGCTCATGAACGCATCGGCGCCACCACCGCTGACGAGGAGCACGCCGAGCTGCTGGACGAGCAGGTCGGCGCGGCCCTGCTGACCATGGAGCGCAAGTCCTTCGCCAATGACGGTGGCGTCGTGGAGTACGGGTACCACGTCTACCGCGCCTCGCGGTACTCCTTCGAGGTCACCCTCGTCGACTCCTGAGGGCCGGCGCACGGGCCGCGGGCACGCCACACCCCGGCGAGGAGGCCGGGGTGAGTTCAGGCGGCGCGTGAGTCGCCCTCCACGGCCTCGGCGAGGGAGGCGAGGGAGGCCTCGAGATGATCGGGGCCGACGGCCGGCATGCCGCCGATGGCTGCGGCGACCTCCGGTGGGGTGGCGCTCCAGTCGTAGGTCAGGCTCACGCGAGTGCCCTCGGCGACGGGCTCGAGGTCATAGCGCCAGATCCATCCGCCGCCCTGCAGCGTGCCGTCGGCGCCGTACTGTGCCGGCTCCCACGCGATCGTGCGCTCCGGCTCCAGGACGGTCACGAGATTGTGCATCTCGTAGCGCCCGCCCGCGTTGACGTGGAACATCTCGATGCCGAACACCTGGCCCGCCGCGGTCAGCTGCTTCGGAGCCCCGTCCAGGGCGCCTCGCACCCAGTCCGTCGGCTCCGTCTCGTGGTGGCGGGAAGGGTCGGTGAGCAGGGCGAAGACCTCGCCGGGCGGGGCCTTCACCACGCGGTGGGCGACGAGGCGGACCTCGGCGTCGCCATGCTGGCCGCGCTCGGCCTCCGGCGTGGTGGATGCCTCTGGCGTGGTGGGGGCGGTCGGTGCGGCGGTGGGCTCGGTCATGACTCGTTCCTTTCCAGGGGTGTGGCGGAAGACCAGCGCGTGTAGGTGACGCCGGTGGCGAAGGAGCGGTGCTCGGTGAGGCGAAGGCGCTCGCGGTGGCCGTCGGGGAACAGCCGCCGGCCGCGCCCTTGGACGTAGGGATAGGTCCACAGGCAGTACTCGTCGACGAGACCGGCGGCGATGAGAGTGTGGCTGAGCGTGATGCTGCCGGTCAGGGAGATCGATCGACCGGATCGCTGCGTGAGCTCCCGGACCGCGGCGACGGGGTCGGTGTTGATGACCGTGGAGTTCTGCCATCCGGGGTCAGTCATGGTCGTGCTGACGACGTACTTGGCGAGGGCGTTGAGCTCGTCGGTGATCCCCGTGGTGTCGTCGCTCTGCTGGGGCCAGTACCCGCGGAAGTCCTCGAACGTCTGCCGGCCCAGCACGATCGCATCGCATTCGGCGCTGTCGCGCTGGGTGAGCTCGAGCATCTCGGGGTCCTGCTCGCTGGGGTCGAACCAGTCGTCGAGCATCTCGACCGAGCCGTCGGCGGTCATGTTCTGGGTGAGGATCAGCGAACGCATGGCGCTCCCGGGGCGGGGCCCGTCCGGACGGCGCTCATGAGGGTGTCCTCCCGTAGAGGGCGGCGACGTCGGGGGAGTCCAGCCACCTGTCGTAGGTCTCGGAACGGGGCCAGCCCGCGGGGGAGTCCTGCCAGGGCTCCTGCCGGCCCCACGGCAGCAGGTCCACCAGGGCGAAGGTGTGGGAGAGCTGCTCGGTACCGCGGCCCGTGGTGTGCCAGGTGCGATAGACACGGTCCCCGTCGCGGAGGAGCACGTTGACCGCGAATCCCCCACCGGGTGGGGCGTCGACGTCCGCCCCGAACGAGCTGTCGGCGGTGGAGTACCACTCCATCTCGTTGCCCACCTTCTCGCGGTAGGCCAGGGCCTCGTCGATCGGGCCCTGCGTGACGACGACGAAGCGGGCGTCGTACCGGTCCAGGAAGTCCAGGCGGGTGAACTGCGAGGTGAAGTACGTGCAGCCCCCGCACTGCCACTCCGAGCCGGGGGACCACATGTGGTGGTACGTGATCAGCTGCGAACGGCCAGCGAAGACGTCGACCAGGCGCACCGGGCCGTCCTTCGACATCAGGGTGTACTCGGGCAGCTCGACCATGGGCAGGCGGCGACGCTGGGCGGCGATCGCGTCGAGCTCGCGGGTCGCAGCCTTCTCGCGGGCGCGGAGCTGGTCGAGCTCGCGGCGCCACGTCTCGGCATCGGTGACGGGAGGGAACGGGGCGGGATTCGTCGTCATGACGCTCCTCGGGAGGGATACAGTGCATGTGAACACCATCCACATTGGTGTGAACACCGTAAACTTCCTTCAGGAGGGCGTCAAGAGTGGCGGAGCGATCGCGGCCGTATCATCACGGCGACCTGCGGGCTGCGCTCGTGGCCGAAGGGCTCGAGATCTCGCGCCACCAGGGTCCCTCCGCCCTGTCGCTGCGCGAGGTGACCCGCCGCGCCGGGGTCTCTCCGGCGGCTGCCTATCGCCACTTCCGTGACCGTCACGCCCTGATGGTCGCGCTCTCCGGCGAGATCCAGGCGCGCATGGTCCAGCGCATGCGCTCGCGGACGCGGCACGGCTGCTCCGGCGACGAGGACGGCGACGACGAGGCGGGGGCGGCCCTGGCGCGGCTGCGCGGTGTGGGCCTGGGGTACATCGACTTCGCGATCGAGGAGCCGGGATGGTTCGAACTGGCCTTCTTCGGCGAGCGCGCCCGGGACGGGGCCGAAGCGGGTGCCGCCGACGATGCCGCGCTCGACCCGGCCGAGGAGGTGGAGCTCCAGGACGTCCCGCCGTTCGCCGAGCTGCTGGCCGCGCTCGACGAGTGCGTGCGCACCGGGGTGCTGCCGGCGCACCGCCGCGACGGGGCGGAGCTGTCCTGCTGGTCGGCCGTGCACGGCTGCGCGGAGCTGATGGTCCACGGCCCGCTGCGGGGCGCACCTCGCGAGGTGGCGTCCACGGTCGCACAGCGCGTGGTCGACGACATCATCGCCGGTATTCGGTGACCCTCTCCTGAGGCGGCCGACGCGCCGGTCAGCGACGGCTCGGGTCCGCGCACTCGACGCAGGTGCGCGCGGCCGGCCGCGCCAGGAGCCGCCCGCGGGGGATCGCCTCGCCGCAGACCTCGCAGCGGCCGTAGGTCCCGGCGGCCATGCGCTCCTGGGCACTGCACACCTCGGCCAGCTGGTGACGGGCGGTCTCCAGGAGGGCACTGGTCCGGGAGCGGTCCACGGCCGTGGTGAACCCTTCGGGATCGTGCTCGTCATCGGTGGAGCTCAGCTGCATGCCGTCCACGATGGCCCCGTAGTCCCGCTCCAGGGCGGAGATCCGCTCAGCGGTGCGTTCGGCCTCCGCGGCGAGCCGTGCGCGGAGCTCCGGGTCCTCATGGACCATCGGTGCCTCGGCCCCTCACGGCCGCGGCGACGAGATATCTCGCCCCGCGGCGCTGACCACGGACGCCGGGGTGGGCGCGGGGATCTCCGCGTCGAACGGGATCATGGGGCGCTGGATGCGCTGGTGACCGAGCCGCACCAGGTCCTGGTCCACGCCGCCCGGGGTGAGCGCCAGCATCCAGTCCGCCGCCGCCTCGTACTGGTCCGGCTCGAGGTAGCCCATCTTCACGGTGACCACGTCGAAGCCGGTCATGGACATCCCCAGCCGCTCGAACATGCCCTGGCGTGCCCACTGCGAGCGGCGTGCCGTGACCACCACGCTCAGGCCCGTCGGCCGGTCCCCATCCAGCACGCGCAGCCGCGCGGCACGGCCGGTCTGAGTCGTCTCGTCCAGCGCCTCGACCTCGGCGCGCAGCGCGACCGGGCCGGGCTCGCGGGTATCGATGTGCCCTCCGACCAGGAAGTCGCCGCGCCCGCCGACTCCGAGCTCGGCCGCGGCATCGGCCGACGCGGGATCGGCCAGGGCGACCATCAGAGCGCTGACCTCCCCGGAGCGGATCTCCTCGCGGGCGATCAGCCGCGCCAGGCAGTACGTGGTGTCGTCGGCGCCGCCGGCGCCGGGATTGTCGCCCGAGTCGGAGATCCAGAACGGCCGGGCGATCGAGGTGATCGCCCGGTCCAGACACTCGTCGAAGGGAGCGGCGGGGGCGACGAAATCGACGTCGTGGCGAACCTCCCACAGCGCGGTGGCCAGCTCGAGGGCCGCGGCGTCGACGGCATCCGCATCCTCGCCGTAGGCCACGATCGCCGCCTGGCAGCGGGGCTGATCCGCCCAGGCGAAGCCGATCCAGCACGAGATGTCGGTGATGCCCTCACGCTCGGTGATCGCCGGGATCCTCCCGTACAGCGACTTGGCCGGCTCGATGCGGGTGGACGTCTTCTCCCCGGGCAGCAGGATCGGCACGTGCACCAGTGCCTTGTGGGGGAGGGCGCCGCCGGCCCTGACCCGCGCGCAGGCCTCGACGAGATCCCGCAGTCCGCGCTCCCGGGTCTCCCAGGCGTCGATGTGCGGGGCGTGGCGGTAGCAGGTGAGCAGGTCGCACGCCTCGAACAGCGTCTCGGAGACGTTGCCGTGCAGGTCCATCGCCGTGCCGACGACGACGTCGGGCCCGATCGCCTCACGGATCGCGGTGATCAGGTCTCCTTCGGCGTCATCCAGCCCCTCCACGCTCATGGCACCGTGGATGTCGAAGAAGAACCCGTCCAGCGGTGCCTCGGCGTGCGCCGCGGCGAGTCCCTCGGTGATCTCGCGCTTCCAGCCCTCGTAATCGTCCCGCACCAGCTGGCCGCCCGGCAGGGCCCGGGCCTGCAGCACGCCGACGTATTCGGCGGCCTCCCGCAGCGCCTGCCCGCTGGCCGACGGGGTCCCGGCCGGGGCGCCGGACGCCGGCCCGGGGGCGGATCCGGGGTCGACGGCGCCGCTGAAGAACGGGAACCGTGCCAGCACCTCCTCGGTGCCGCGCCGGACCTCGAAGTCGCGCTCGGAGGAACGGTACGGGGTGAAGGTCGAGGACTCGATGGCGATCCCGGCGATGCCGATGCGCGGTCGTGAGGCCGTGGTCGGGGTCGGCGTCGTCTGGGTCATGGGGGAACTCCCGGGGTAAGCGGTTGTCAGGGATCCGTTCATCCTTGCAGGTCCGCCGTGAGCCGGCCACAGGTGGTCACGACCGGGACGGACGGTCTCGACATGGTCTCGGGCGGCCGCGCGGCCGGCGTCGGGCCGGGTGCGACCACGGGCGCGGACGCCCCGGCCCCGCTCGAGACCGCCTCAGCGACGCGTCAGCAGCGCATCGATCTGCGGGTGGCCGGCGATGTAGCCCTCCAGCAGTCTTGCGCCGAGCGTGGGCGAGCTGACCAGGGGATGGGTCGAGAATCCCTGCCAGGCGGCCTGGCGCGAGCCGGTCACGGCGGCCTCGAGGATGGAGCGCTCGGCGGCGCGCAGGGAGGACATCAGCCCGAGCCGTCCCAGCTCCACCGGTGCCACCGGCCGGGGGTGAACGCCGTCGCCGTCCACGGTGCACAGCACCTCCAGAACGGTGTCCGCCGGAAGCTCCGGCACGATCCGGCGGGAGACCGGGTCGGCCTCGTGGCCGGCGGGGGCGTTGCCGACATCGAGGATCATCCGTTCGCTGCGCCCGGTGGCGATCGCCGTCATCAGCCGCAGCGCCACCTCCTGGTACCCGCCCCCGGCGACGTCCTCCTCGCGGCGCTCCTCGTCCCGGGACTCGGCCATGTAGGTGGCCTCCCGTTCGTGGAGGGTGGAGCGCCACCTCTCCAGCGGCGAGGAGCAGCACGATCCCTCGGCGGCCGCGCCGTAGAAATCGCCCTGCTGCGCGGCGAGGAACTCACCCCGGGTGCTGGCCGAGCCCACGATTCGCTCGATCGCCGAGGAGGTGTGCAGGTAGTAGTACAGGTACTCGTTCGGCAGCGCCCCGTCGGCCCGCACCCAGTCCTTCCCGATCAGGCGCGCCTCCTCGATCTCCTCGAGGGCGGCGTCGTCGGCCAGCAGGCCGGGAAGGCGGTCCTGGCCGTCCACACTCACCGAGCGCAGCCATCCCAGGTGGTTCAGGCCCACGTAGTCCACGTCGGCCCCGCGCTCGCCGCCGACCAGGTCGACGCCCAGCAGGCGGCCCACGCGCCGCACCAGGCCGATCGGGGTGTCGCAGATGCCCACGACGCGATCGCCGAGGACGGTGCGCATGGCCTCGGTGACGATCCCGGCGGGATTGGTGAAATTGATGACCCACGCGCCGGGGGCGGCGTCGGCGACGGTGCGGGCGATGTCCAGGGCCACGGGGAGGGTGCGCAGCGCGTAGGCGAGACCGCCCGGGCCGATGGTCTCCTGGCCCAGCAGGCCCAGGTCGAGGGCGACGCGCTCGTCGACGGTGCGTGCCTCGGCGCCGCCGACGCGCACGGCGCTGAAGACGAAGTCGGCGCCGGCGACCGCCTCGCGCAGGTCGGTCGTCACGGTCAGCGCGGGCGGCCGGGCGGTGCGCCCCTGCGCGACCAGCTGCTCCCGCATCCCCTCGATCACGGCGCTGATGGTGCGCAGCCGCCCGGGGTCGACGTCCTGCAGGGCGATCTCGTCGACGTGCAGGCCGGTGGCGCCGGTGGCGACGGCCTCGTAGACCAGCGGGACGCGGAAACCGCCCCCGCCCAGGATCGTCAGCTTCATGGCAGCAGGACCTCCAGGTCCTCCCCCTCGGGGAGGGAAAGTTGTGCGGGATGGGGGGAGCGGTCGGTGATCAGGGCGGTGAAGCGGCCCAGCGGGGCGACCTCGAGGAAGCCGGAACCGGGGAACTTCGAGTGGTCGGCGAGCAGGTAGGCGGAGGAGGAGACCGACAGCAGGCCGCGCTTGACGGGGATCTCGCTGGGCGTGGAGTCCAGCACGGTGCCGTCGGCCCGCACTCCGGAGGTGCCCAGGAAGGCGGCATCGACGCGCACCTGGCGCAGCGCCGCCTCCGTGAGGGTCCCCACGAGAGACTGGTAGTTCGGGCGCAGCAGCCCGCCGAGGACGACGATGTCGATCCCCGGTGCCTCCGCCAGGGACTTCACGACCGCGAGGGACGCGGTGACGACGGTCAGGGAACGTCCCGTGAGCAACGGGCACATGGCGGCGACGGTGGTCCCGATATCCAGCGCGATCACGTCGCCGTCCTCGATCCGGGCCACGGCCTTCTCCGCGATCCGGCGCTTGGCGGCGGGGGCGGTGGCCGCGACATCGGCGAAGGGTCGTTCGTCGGCCTCCGGACGGATGCTGCTGTGCACATCGGTCGCACCCCCGCGCACCCGGCGCAGCACCCCGGCCTCGGCCAGCAGGTCGAGGTCCCGCCGGATCGTGGCCTCGGAGACCCCGAAATCCGCGCTCAGGCCGCCGACGGTGGCGGAGCCGCGACGACGCACCGTGGCGACGATGCTCTCGTGGCGCTCCTCACTCAGCATGGCGTCACCGTAGCACTCTTCAAGCAAATCCATGCAGCTTCGAACATCGCACTGCAGAATCACGCAGTTCGTGTCATGATGGGTGTCCTGTGCCACAGCGCCCGAGCGCTGCCGCCCGCTACCTCTGGAGGACCCCATGCGTCGACGCACCTTCCTCGGCTCCAGTGCCGCTGCCGGAGGCCTCGGCCTCCTCGCGGCCTGCGCCCCCGGCTCCGACTCCGGCGGCGGCACCGGCAGTGACGGCGGGGGAGGCCCGGCCGCGAGCGACGTCGAGACCGACCCGGCGGCGATGGGTGAGATCACCCTGAAGGTCTGGGACCAGGAGGTGCGCGGTGCCCAGAACGACGCGATCACCGCTCTGATCGATGCGTTCCAGTCGGAGTACCCGAACATCACCGTCGACCGCGTCTCGCAGTCCTTCGACGACCTCCAGCAGCAGACGGGCCTGGCACTGTCCGGCAACGACGTGCCCGACGTCCTCCAGGTCAACAACGCCCGCGGGGACATGGGCGAGTTCGTCAAGGCCGGCCAGCTGATGGACCTCTCCGGCTACGCCGAGGCCTACGGCTGGGAGGACCGGTTCCCCTCCTCCGTGCTGTCCAAGGCGCGCTACTCGAGCGACGGCGTCACCTTCGGCGAGGGGTCCCTGTGGGGCCTGCCGCAGACCGGCGAGGTGTGCGGCATCTACTACAGCGCCGCGAAGCTCGAGGCGATCGGCGCGGAGCCCCCGGCCACCTGGGACGATCTCTTCGCGCTCGTCCAGACCGCGCAGGACGCCGGGGAGCAGCCGCTCGTGCTCGGCAATCTCGAGCAGTGGCCGGCGCTGCACGTCTTCGGCCCGCTGCAGGCGCATTTCGTGCCCGCCGAGGAGATCGTGACCCTGGCGATGGGCAACGCGGGCGCGGAGTGGACCTCCGATCCCAACGTGCAGGCCCTGACCCAGCTCGCCGACTGGGCGAGCAGCGGCGCCTTCGGCGACTCCCCGAACGGGCTGGCCTACGACACCGCGTGGGCCGAGTTCACCGAGGGCACCGGTGTGATGCTCATCGGCGGCTCCTGGCTCGCCCCGGACATGGAGGCCGTGATGGGCGAGGACCTGCGCTTCATGGCGCCGCCCGCCGGGGTCGACGGCACGGTCGCGACGACCGGCGGTACCGGCCTGCCCTTCGGCATCCCCGCCCAGGCCGCCAACCCCGACGCGGCCGCCGCCTACATCGAGTACATCACCAGCGACACCGCGATGGAGCTGATCGCCGAGAAGGGCGGGATGCCGGTGCTGCGCACCGCCGAGCTCGCCCCGGCCTCAGGGGTCAACAAGGACGCCTACGAAGCCTTCGATGCCGTCTCGAACGACGGGGTGCTGCTGCCGTACCTGGACTACGCGACGCCGTCGTTCGCCGACACCGCCGGGGCCGCACTGCAGGAGGTCATCGGCGGGCAGAGCGACCCGTCGGCCGCCGCCGAGGCGCTGCAGGCCGACTACGGCGAGTTCACCGCGGAGGGTTGAGCGGCGTATGCCGAGAAAGGCCCCGTCGGCGGTCGTGCGCTCGCGCGCGACCCCTTACCTCTTCATCCTGCCCGCCTTCGTCGTCTACGCGGCGTTCTCCCTGTACCCGCTGGTGCGGGCGGCGCAGTTCTCCCTCTACGAATGGCCGGGATTCGGCCCGTCCACCTTCGTGGGGCTGCAGAACTACACCGACCTGATCGGGGACGAGGCGTTCCGGGCCGCCATCGGCAATGCCCTGGTGCTGATCCTGTTCTACTCGGGGCTGCCCCTGGTGATCGGCCTGGTCCTGGCCGCCGTGCTGCGCCGCGGCCAGGTGCGCGGCATGGGCTTCTTCCGCACCGTGGTCTTCCTGCCCCAGGTGATCGCGCTGGTCGTGGTCGCCGTGGCGTGGCGGAACATCTACTCCCCGAACGGACCGCTGAACCAGGCGCTGCGGGCGGTGGGGCTGGACGAGCTGGCCCGCGGCTGGCTGGGTGATCCCGGCGCGGCGCTGCCGGCCGTGGGCCTCATCGGCACCTGGCTGCAGATGGGCCTGGTCATGCTGTTGCTGCTGGCCGGGATGAGCCGGATCCCCAACGACCTGTTCGAGGCGGCCCGGCTCGACGGCGCGGGCCCGCTGCGGGAGTTCTTCGCCATCACGCTGCCCTCTGTCCGGGGCGAGATCGTGGTCTCGCTGGTGCTGACGATCATCGCGGCACTGAAGACGTTCGACCTGATCTACATGACCACCTCGGGCGGCCCGGGCAACGCCACCACCGTGCCCAGCTACGAGGTCTACTTCCGGGCCTTCGAGCTGCGTGAGGTGGGCTCGGCCAGCGCCGTCGCCATCGTGCTGACCGTGCTGGTCTTCGCCATCAACGTGGCCGTCACCCGGATCGGCGAGCGAGGGGAGCAGGCACGATGAGAGTCTCCGCCGCCGAACGCGCGATGAACTACGTCGTGCTGGTGCTGTTCGCCGTCTTTGCCCTGACCCCGATCCTGACGATCCTGCTGACCGCCTTCTCCCCGCAGATCGGGGCGGACGCGGCCGACGGAGGATTCTGGAACCTTCACCCGGAGAACTTCGTCGAGGCCTGGCAGGTAGGCGGCTTCGGCCGCTCCCTGGCCAACTCGCTCGTGGTCGCGGCGATCGTGGTCAGCGCCGCCGTGGTCCTCTCCGTGCTCTCCGGCTACGCCTTCGGGACCATGCGCTTCCCGGGCGCGACGCTGCTGTTCTACGTGTTCCTGCTGGGCCTGATGATCCCGGCCGAGGTCGTGGTGATCCCGCTGTTCTTCGACCTGCGCGCGATGGGGCTGACCGACACCTACGCGGCGATCGCCCTGCCGCAGATTGCCCAGTCCGTCGCCTTCGGCACGTTCTGGCTGCGCGCGCAGTTCCGCACCCTGCCCGAGGAGCTTCTGGAGGCAGCGGCCCTGGACGGCGCGGGGCCCGTGCGCACCCTGCTGCGGATCGTGGTCCCCGCCTCCGTCCCCGCCGTGACCACGCTGATCGTGCTCGCGTTCATGTGGACCTGGAACGAGTTCCTCATCGCTCTGGTGATGACCCCCGGCGGCAGCCTGCGCACCGCCCCGCTGGGCCTGGCGAACTTCCAGGGCCAGTACACCGCCGAACTCGCCCTGCTCTCGGCAGGCGCCGTCATCGTCGCCCTGCCGATGGTGATCATGTTCCTCTTCCTGCAGCGACACTTCATCCGCGGAATGCTCGAAGGAGCCGTCAAGTGATGACCCCGAACCCCACCCCGGAGCCCACGCGACCCGAGCCCGCTCGGCCCGAAGGCCCCGCATCCGCGAGCCCGACCACCCCGGAGGAGATCGCCGCCCGCGACGCGGCCGCCGGTTGGGACCCGCTGGCGAGCACACGCCAGGACGGGGACCCGCCGCTGGACGTGCTGCTGTCCGGCACGGTGTTCTTCGACATCGTCTTCACCGGATTGGAGCGACTGCCGCGGCCCGGCGAGGAGCTGTGGTCCAAGGGCATGGGCTCCAGCCCCGGCGGCATCGCGAACCTCGCCGTCGCCGCCGCCCGCCTGGGCCTGCGCACCGGGCTGGTGGCCGGCTTCGGGGACGACGCCTACGCCGACTGGATGTGGCACACGATGGCGCACGAGGAGGGCATCGACCTCTCCGCCTCGCGCCGCTTCCCCGACTTCCACTCGCCGCTGACCGCGTCGGTCGCCACCCAGGGTGACCGCGCCATGGTCACCCACGGCCACGATCTGCCCGAACCGCTCTCGAGCCTGATCGCCCGAGCGCCCGCCGCCCGCGCCGCCGTGGTCGACCTGGCGGGGGAGACCGGCTGGTGGGCGGATCTGGCCCGCCGCGGCTCGTTGATCTTCGCCGATATCGGCTACGACGAGACCGAACGCTGGGACCGGGCGGACCTCGCCCCGCTGGCCCACTGCCACGCCTTCACCCCCAACGCCCTGGAGGCCATGGCGTACACCCGCACCGAGAGCCCCGACAAAGCAGTGCGCGCCGTCGCCGAGATCGTCCCGCTCGCCGTGGTGACCGACGGCGCCGCCGGCACCTACGCCATCGACAGCTCCACCGGCGAGGAGGCCTACTGCCCGGCCGTCCCGGTGACCGCCACGGACACCACGGGCGCGGGCGACGTCTTCGCCGCCTCGATGGTGCTGGGCACGCTGGCCCAGTGGCCTCTGCCGGAGCGATTGAAGTTCGCCTCCCTGTGCTCCGCCCTGGCCGTCCAGCAGTTCGGCGGATCCCTCGCCGCCCCCGGCTGGGGCGACATCACCGACTGGTGGCGCCAGCTCACCGACGCGGCCGACGGAGGCGACCTGCGTGCCGCCTACACCCGCGACGGCTACCGCTTCCTCGACGGCATCGTCCCCGACCGCCCGGTGCAGGGCCGCCGACGGGCGCAGGGCACCTTCGCCCTGCGCTCGGACGCCGGCAAGCACTGAGGCGGCGCATGGGGAGTTCTCCCCGGGGAGTTCTCCACGGGGAGTCTGACCGGGGAGTTCACCCCATCGCGCTGCGTCGAGGGGACCCGTAGATTCCCGGTACTGGGTGCGGGTCACGAGGGGACGCGAGGCCGGGCCATGGGATCGGATCCGCTGCGGGAGCCGGCAGCCGACGGTGGGGGCCGTCGGGGCCGGCGGGGGCCGCAGCTTCATAGATCCCGGGCCGGCCCTCGGCCAGCTTCAGGCAGAGGAGACGGCCGTCCGCGGGGAGCGGGAAGCGGCCCGTCGGGCCCGCACCCGGTGCGGCCCGGCCTGTCGGTGCCGCCGGCGTTCCGGATTGATGGTGCGGCGGACCGTGCTTCCGCGCGAGGATGAGCAGATGGCCCATGACGAAACGCTCGTGATCGGTGTCGATATCGGGTCGATCCGTAGGCCGGGCGGCTTCGCCTGGGCCGACGCGTCCGGCGATGCCCATGGCACCGACGACCCGTCGGAGCTTGCGGCATACATGGGAGCTGCTCTCCGGAATGGGAGGCGCGTCGCGCTCGCGATCGAATCGCCGCTGTCGGTGCCGATTCCTTCCGTCTCCGGTGACGGATGGCACGACCTTGGCCGCGCCCGCACCGGCGAGGGCAATCGTTCCTGGAGCGCCGGTGCCGGCTCCGGCTCGCTTGCCACCGGGCTGGCGCAGCTGACGTGGCTGCTCTCCCATGTCGCGGCGACAGCGTCACGGGCCGTCGCCGCAACCGTCCTGCTCGAGCGGTTCCGGGACGGCGATGCGGACCTTCTGATCACCGAAGCGATGGTCACCGGGGAAGGGAAGCCCGAGCCGGTCGACGACCTCGGCAACCATCGTGGCCAGGACCTCGCTGACGCCGTCGCAGCAGCTCGTCGCCTCGAGGAGATCCTCCGGCGTCCGTCCGCCGCCGACGAGTTCACCGTCGTATGCGCTCCGGCGGAGTCCTTCAACCTCGCCGCAGCCGCAGCTCTTCGGGCACAGCTCGACATCGCAGTGTCCGAACTCGCCGCAGAGGTCGTCATCGCCCGTGTCCTCCCTGTCGGCCCTCCGTCGTGATACTCCGCCGACGTCGAGTTCTGGAACACTGGTGAGCATCCGCTCCGTCGCCGTTCGGCGGCTACCCGATATGTGAGGTCACCGATGTCCATGCAGTACAGAACCCCGTCTCGCCTCGGCCGCCCGCTGTCCGTCATCGGCCAGGGCTGCTGGCAGATCGGCGCCGACTGGGGCGACGTCTCCGACGACTCCGCGAACGCGGTGCTCGAGGCCGCCCTCCAGGCCGGCGTGACGTTCTTCGACACCGCCGACGTCTACGGCGACGGCCGCAGCGAGCGCCTGGTGGGCGGTCTGCCCGAGCGGGCCGCGGCGCTCGCCGGAGAGGCCGGGTCCTCGTCGGCCCCGCTGTTCATCGCCACCAAGGCCTCGCGCCGCGCCGATCCCTTCGCGCCGGAGTCCTTCACCGAGGAGAACCTGCGCTCCTGGATCGAGCGCTCCCGGCAGAACCTCGCCACCGACACCATCGACCTCGCCCAGTTGCACTGCCCGCCGCCGGAGATCTACCGCGACGACCGCGTGTTCGACGTGCTGGATGCGCTGGTCGGCGAGAAGAAGATCGCCGCCTGGGGCGTCAGCGTCGAGACCTGCGAGGAGGCGCTGATCAGCCTCGAGCGCGAGCACCTCGCCTCGATCCAGATCATCCTGAACCCCTTCCGCCTCAAGCCCCTGGACGAGGTGGTGCCCACTGCTCGCGAGAAGGGCGTGGCCATCATCGCCCGGGTGCCGCTGGCCTCGGGTCTGCTGACGGGGAAGTTCTCCCCGTCGACCACCTTCGCCGGCAACGATCACCGCAGCTTCAACCGTCACGGCGAGGCCTTCGACCAGGGCGAGACGTTCTCCGGTGTCGAGTACGAGACCGGCCTCGAGGCCGTCGCCCGCCTGGAGCAGGCGCTGGACGGCGCGATGCCCCTGCCCGAGGCGACGCTGCGCTGGATCACCGGCCAGGACGGCGTGACCGCCGCGATCCCCGGTGCCAGCACCGGTGAGCAGGCCCGGCGCAACGCCGCGGCCGGCAGCGAGCCGACCGCGGAGCAGGCCGACGTGCTCGAGCGCTTCGACACGGCCGTCCGCGAGACCTACGAGGAGCTGCTGCGGGAGTCCATCCACCCGCGGTGGTGACGCCGCGCGCGTCCCGTCTGCGGTTCTGGTGAGACCTGGACCGCGGGGGCGCGGAACCCTGAGCAGGTCACGGTTCAGCACCGTTCCTGACAACTTCCTTGAGGTGAGCCGTGCGAACCGATTCGGTCTACCCCATGACTCACATCACACGACGAATCGCTCTCGGTGCACTGACCGCCCTTCCCCTCATCTCCGTGCCGGTTGCCGCCCATGCGGTGGGCAACGGGCCGGAGTGGGGCGGGAACGGCAACATCACCACTGCCCACCTGTCCACGTACGAGGATGTCGCCTCGTTCCTGGAGGCGCAGGCCGCCAAGCAGCCGGCGATGGAACTGACGGTCATCGGTCAGTCGCTGAAGGGGCGGGACCTCTACCTGGCCTCATGGGTCAGCGATCCCGACAATCCGACGGTCCTCTATCTCACGCAGCAGCATGGCAACGAGCAGCTCACGACGGAGGGCGCGCTCGAGTTCATCAAGCACCTCGGCACGGGGCGCAACCGTGACGTGCTCGAGGGGGTCAATGTCCTCGTGGTCCCGATGCTCAACCCGGATGGGGCGATGGGCGACGTCGACTTCTCTCTCGAGGACTACATCGCCCACGGGGACCGACACCTCACGCGGTACAACGCTGCCGAGGTCGACCTCAATCGCGATCATGTCGACCGGCTCCAGCCGGAGACGCAAGCGCTGCACGACAACGTGCTCGGCGCGTTCGACGTCGATTACATGATCGACCTGCACCACCAGGGTGCGTACAGCGCCATCGGGGAGGAGTGGGTATCCGGTTCGATCCTCTACCCGACCACCCCCAACGTCGCGCCCGAACTCGTCGAACGCTCCAAGCAGCTCGGCGGAGTCGTCTACGACTCCGTCGAGGCGAAGGGGTGGGGACTGATCGGCAAGTACAACGGCGGCAGCGCCGAGACCATCAGCCGAAATGGTCTGGCAGTCGAGTACGGCATCGCGACGTTGCTGTTCGAGATGCGTGGCATGTCCGATCATTCATACGAGGACTATGTCCTCGGGGCGCGCAGCAGCGGATACCTGATCCGACAGACCGTGACCACACTCGAGGAGACGGCGCGCGCCATCGCCGACGGGTCGATCGAGACCGTGGACACCTCGTTCTGGGACACGCTTCCCACGCAGAGCACGTACAACCCCGACGAGTGATCGACGGGTATTCCGAGGGCGGCGCGCTGAGGCCGACCCCAGCGCGCCGCCTCCGGCAGCGCTACGCTCGAGGCACACGCCGTCTCGAGGAGCGCCCATGCGACGAAGCATCATCAATGATCCCGACGACCTCATCCCGCAGGCCCTCGAAGGTCTCGTCCTCAGCCACCCCACCCTGCTGGAGCTGAACGCAGAGCACCGTTTCCTCACCCGCAAGCAGCCCGCCCGCGACAAGGTCGGTCTGGTCTCCGGCGGCGGCTCCGGCCACGAACCGCTGCACGCCGGGTTCGTGGGCACCGGCATGCTCGATGTCGCCGTGGCGGGCGCCGTGTTCGCCAGTCCCACCGCACTGCAGGTCCTGGAGGCCACCAAGGCGGCCGACTCCGGCCGCGGCGTCGTCCAGATCGTCAAGAACTACACCGGCGACGTGCTGAACTTCCGCATCGCCGGGGAGATCACCGGGGACGACGCGATCGAGACGGAGATGGTGCTGGTCGACGACGATCTCGCCACCGACACCGAGGACGACGAGGGGCCCGGCCGGCGCGGTACGGCCGCCACCGTCATCGTCGAGAAGGTGTGCGGAGCCGCCGCCGAGGCCGGAGCCTCCCTGCAGGAGGTCGCCGAGATCGGTCGCCGCGCCGCCGCGTCGGCCCGCACCATGAGCCTCGCGCTGACCGCCGGCACCCACCCCGGCGACGGCCAGCCGCAGTTCGAGCTCGAGGCCGACGAGATCGAGCTCGGCGTCGGCATCCATGGCGAGCGGGCCGCACAGCGCGCGTCCTTCGCCGACGCCGACGGGCTGACGGACCTGCTGCTGGACCCCCTGCTCGAGGAGCTGGGCCTGGCCCGCGGCGACGAGGTGATCGCCATCGTCAACAGCCTCGGCTCGACCTACCCGCTCGAGCTCAACGTGGTCGCCCGTGCCCTGCACCACCGCCTCGGCGACGCCGGCATCGAGATCAGCCGCTCCCTCGTCGGCCCGTACGTGACCAGCCTGGACATGCACGGCGTCTCGATCACGCTGATGCCGCTGGATGACCAGCTGCGGAGCCTGTGGGACGCCCCGGTCCGCACCCCCGCACTGACCTGGTGAACCCCGACCCCGCACACACTGACCCGGTATGCCCTGACCTGGCAAGGAGCACCGACATGACCGCCACGACCAGCAGCGAACCCCTGGGCGACGACTTCGGGCGTCAGAGCGTCACGCTCGTGCGAGACACCCTCACCGCCGCCGCCGACGCCCTCGGCGACCTCGACCGCCGCGCCGGCGACGGCGACTTCGGCACCAACGTCCGCACCGCCATGAAGCTCCTGGACGCGAACATCGACGCGGAGGGCCCCGGCACCTATCGCGAGTGGTTCACCGCGCTGTACATGGCGTGGCTCGGTGTGGGAGGGACCAGCGGGCCCCTGTTCGGCATGTTCTTCCGCGACCTCGCCAAGGCCGGCGCGGACGGTGGCACCGGAGACGGCGCGGACCGCGGGACCGGAGACAGTGGCGCCGACGGGCTGACCCCCACGCTCGCCCAGTTCGCCGAGGCGCTCGCCGCAGGCCAGGCCACCGTGCAGAAGTACGGCGAGGCCAAGGTCGGCGACAAGACCATGGTCGACGCGCTCGACCCGGCCGTGGGAGCCCTGCGCGAGGCCGTCCAGGCCGGCAAGAGTCCCGCCGAAGCACTCGCCGCCGCCGAGCAGGCCGGCCTCGAAGGAGTCCGCTCCACCGCGGAGACCACTGCCCGTCGCGGGCGCGCCAGCTACGTGGGCGACGCCTCCAAGGGCGTCATCGACCCCGGCGCCGCCGCCATGGTGCTGGTCATCGGCGCCGCCCGTGCGGCTGCGGCGGGGGAGTCCTCGGTGGATATCAGCTGGATCCGCTGACCGGACCCCGGCTCCCGGGAGAGCCCGGCATGCCGGAGATGGCTGGCACGAACTTGTCGCTGAGCGGCGTGTGACCCCCGTGAGAGCAGGGCAGATGCCGCTCAGCTACATGTTCTTGCCGGAGGGCCGCGTGACCCGCCATCGCACTGCCCAGAGTTACCCCGGTGCCGCCCGGCGCTGGTAGGTTCACCGACCATGCCCGACCTCGCCGCGCTGCTGCCCACCCTCAGCGTCGCCTCGTGGCTGCTGGTGTGCGCCGGCGCCCTCGTGGTGGGCTTCTCCAAGACGGCCCTTCCCGGCGCCGGAACGATCGCCGTCGGACTGTTCGCCCTGGCCATGCCCGCCAAGGAATCCACGGCGGCGTTGCTGCTGATCCTGATCGTCGGCGACGCGACGGCGCTGTGGGTCTATCGGCGAGAGCCCGATGTGCGCACTCTGGTGCGGCTGATCCCCAGCGTCCTGGTCGGCGTCGTGGCCGGCACGATCTTCTTCGCCACGGTCGGTGGGGAGGCCGTGCGGGGCACGATCGGCATGATCCTGCTGGCATTGGTGGCGGTGACCGTCTGGCGTCGCCGCGTCGCTCAGCTCGAGAAGGCGGCCGACGGAGCGAGCGCGGGCACCTCGAGTGCCGACACCTCGAGCGCCCTGCCTGCCACCCGGGCCGCCGCCGCACAGCAGGCTCCGCGTTCGAGTGCACGCACCGCGCTGAGCCGCGCCGGGTACGGGCTGCTCGGCGGATTCACCACGATGGTCGCCAACGCCGGGGGACCGGTGATGTCGATGTACTTCTACGCCATGCGCATGCCGGTGCTGACCTTCCTGGGCACCGCGGCCTGGTTCTTCGCCATCGTCAACGTGCTCAAGCTGCCCTTCTCCGCCGGGCTCGGCCTGATCACGCGGGAGACCCTGGTGACGGACGCGCTCCTCATCCCACTGGTCCTGCTGGGCGCACTGGGCGGCGCGAAACTGGCCCGGCGCATTCCCCAGGGCGTGTTCGAGAACGCCGTCCTGGTGCTCACGGTCGCCTCGGCGATCGGACTGCTGCTCGTGTGATGCGCGGGGCAGCCGCGCGAGCGGCCCGGCGTGCTCAGGATGAGGCAGCGCGGGCGCTCGCAGCCCAGTGGCCCATCTCCTGCAGCGCGGTGAGCATCTCCGGGGGCTCGATCACCTCCACCGGCGCCCCCAGCTGCGCCAGGCGCGCGACGAGCCACCGCAGGTCGTCGGCCCCCGCCCGCAGGATGCAGGCGTTCTCCCCGTCCGGGGTGATGGTCGCGGTGCGAGCGGGGACCCGCGGGGCGATCTCCTCGTAGGGGCGCAGCAGCCGGACCGTCACCCAGGTCTCGTACCCGCCGACGGTGATGGACTCACGGACGGTGCGCTCGATGTCCGGCGTCGGCCGTGGGGTGATCGGGAAGGTGCTGGGGTGGACATCGTGCATCCGGTCCAGCCGGAAGGTGCGCCAGTCCTCGCGATCGAGGTCCCAGGCGAACAGGTACCAGTGGGCGTCCACGGTCAGCACGCGATGCGGTTCGATGCGTCGTTCGGCGCGCTGACCGTCGGCGCGTTCGTAGTCCACCCGCACGCGCGTGCCGTCGCGGACCGCCGTGGCCAGGGTCAGCAGCACCTCCGACCGGGCGCCCGGGACAGGCCGGGCGACAACCCCCATCGCATCGGCGATCGCCGAGACCCCGGTGCGGACCTCCGGCGGCAGGATCCGATCCAGCGCGGCCAGGGCACGCAGCGCCTCGGCGTCCAGTCCCTCGATGCCGGAGGTCGCCGCCAGGCGCAGCCCGACGGCCACAGCCACCGCCTCGTGCGCCCCCAGCAGCAGCGGCGGCAGCTCCCGGCCCGCGCCGAGCTGATACCCGCCGCCATGCCCGGCCGACGTCAGCACCGGGTAGCCCATCTCCCGCAGGCGATCGACGTCACGGCGCACCGTGCGCACCGTGACCTCGAGCCGCTCGGCGAGCTCGGGTCCGGTCCACACGGTGCGGGACTGCAGCAGTGCCAGCAGCTGCAGGGCTCTCCTCGTCACGTCGCTCATGGGCACAGTCTGCCTCTCTTCGAGGACAGAATCTGTCCGCGCAGCCCCGCAGAGTGGATCCCGACCGCATCGACCAGCGGGCCGACGAGCAGCAAGGGGAGAGCACGATGCCGTTCCTGACCCGAGACATCACCACCGAGCGCGAGGGCCTCGCCGTCTTCGCGCAGCAGCAGATCCGACAGGTCGCGACCACCCTCCAGGGACTGGACCGCGACCAGCTCACCGCGCATCCCACCGCCTCCGAGCTGAGCCTCGCGGTTCTCGCCCGCCACGTCCTCGAGGTCGCCGGCGCCTTCGTGGCTCAGGTCCAGGACGCCACGGCCCGCTCGCACTCGGCGCAGGCAACCTCCGATGGCTCGCCGCCCACCGCGAGGTCCGAACACTCCGAGGCGCTCAGCGGGGGAGGGATGAGCGAGGCGCGCGGCGAGGACACAGCGGACTCACTGCGCGAGGCGCTGGAGACGGTGGCGGCGCGACTGGCGGTCTCTCTCGAGGACGCCGACCTCGACGCCCCCGTCGCGGTCCCCGAGGCACCGTGGCTCAGTGGAACGGAGCAGTGGACCGTGCGCTGGATCGCTCTGCACAGCATCGAGGAGTTCGCCCGCCACGCCGGCCACGCCGACATCATCCGGGAGAGCATCGACGCCAAGATCGCCTACGAGCTCAACGCCCTGGCCGACGGGCAGCCGTGGCCGCCCCCGGGGTGGTGACCACCGGACCCGATGAGGCGCCGGCCCGGCTGACTGCGCGCCGTGAATTCGGCCAGAGTTCGAGCCCACGCAGCGCCATCACGCAGTGCCCGCCCACGAAGTGCCCCTCCACGCCGTGCCCGCTCACGAAGTGCCCACTCACTCAGCCCGCATCCACATCAAGGAGATGACCACCATGGCCCCCACCACCGATCCCCACGAGACCATAGGTTCCCGCGAGACCACCGAGCAGCCGGCCGGCATCGGCGGCGACCTCGCCACCGTGCTGTTCGACCAGATCGACCACCACGTGCGCGAGTACGTGCGGCCCCGCCTGGAGGGTTTGACCGACGAGGAGTACTTCTTCGATCCCACGCCCGACGGCAGCGCCTGGAGCGTCCATCCCCGCACTCCCCCGGGGCAGACGCCGCCGGCGGCCCTCCAGGGTGGCGCCGGCGACATGGTCATCGACTTCGAGTTCCCCGAACCGGACCCGGCACCGATGACCACCATCGCCTGGCGGTTCGGGCACATCATCGTCGGCATCCTGGCCGCGCGCAGTGCGTCCCACCTGGGCGGGCCCGCGGCGGACTACATGAGCTGGACGTACGCGGCCACGGCCCACGACGCCCTCGCCCAGTTCGACGCGGAGTACGAGCGGTGGCTGACCGGCGTCCGCGCTTGGGGCGAGGCGGACCTGCAGGTCGCCGCAGGAGAGGCCGAGGGCCCGTGGGCCGCGTACTCCCGTGCCACGCTCGTCGCCCACATCAACCGCGAGCTCATCCACCACCTGGCCGAGATCGCCCTGCTGCGTGACCTGTGGGCGCACCGGGGGTGAGCCCGGTCAGCGCACTGGCCGCGGACGGCGCGGCCAGCGCGCCACGAGCAGATGCAGGGGGAGGGTCACCGCCAGCACCGCCGCCGCGAGCAACGGCAGGCGGCTCGGATCGAGGCCGCCGGCAAGGGCCAGTCCACCGGCTCCGCCCCCGAGGGCGTTGCCGAGCGAGATGGCGCTGGCGTTCAGCGCCATGACCACGGAGGCGGATGCCGGTGCCATCGCGGCCAGCCGCGCCTGCTGCGGGACGGCGTGGCCCCCGTTGCCGATGCCGGCGAGGACGAACCACACGACGCTGAGCACGGCCACGGCCGCCGGCGCCGCCAGGGCGAGGGAGAGCGCTCCGAACAGCGCATTGACCAGCAGGCCCGCCAGGATCAGCGTGAGCACGCGCACCGGGGAGAAACGGTCCGCGAGCCGCCCCGTCACGGCATTGCCGCTCATGCTCGCCACCCCGTAGGCGCACATCAGCACGATCATCATCCACGGCGCCGAGTGCGTGGGCCCGAGGATCAGCACCGCATAGGTGAAGCAGATGTAGCTCGCGCACAGCACACCGGTCGAGACCAGCAGCCCCGCCACCAGCCGGGGCTGCGCGAGGGGCCGCAGCCGCGCACGCAGACTCGAGGAGGGATACCGCAGGTGGGGCAGGCGGAGAGCGATCCCCACCAGCGCCGCCGCCCCCACCGCGGAGACCAGGATCAGGGGCAGGCGCCAGCTGCTCTGACCGAGGATCAGGCCGACGGGGACCCCCAGCGCCGTGGCCGTCATCCACCCACCCAGCACGAACGACAGCGCCCGCCCGCGATGCCGCTCCGGCACCAGATGCACGACGTAGCCGGTCACCGCCGCGCCCAGCAGGCACCCGCCCAGCGCCGCGACGACCCGGCCGCTGAGAGCCATCGCGTAGGTCGGGGCGATCGCCGTGAGGAGGTTGCCGGCGATGAACGTGGCCAGCGCTGCCAGGATCGTGCGGCGCTGCTCCCAGCCGCTGGTGAGGGCACCGAGGATCGGCCCGGCGACCGCTGAGGTGAGGGCGAAGACCGCCACCAGCTGCCCGGCCAGCGCAGCGGTGACGTCGAGGTCGGCGGCGATGTCCGGCAGCAGCCCGGCCAGCACATAGCCGTCGATACCGGTGGTGAAGGTGGCCACCGCGAGCCAGATCAGCGTGCGGTACGGGACGCGGCTGGGCGCGGTGGCCTGGGCGTCGACAGTGCCGGAGGTGTTCACAGGACCGTGGGGTTCCTTCGCTCGGACGGGCCGCACGGCCACGCAACGGTGCCTGCGAGCTTACCCCGGGGCACGCCGGCTCTCAGCGCTGCTGGCCGCCGGGCTCCATGAAAGTCTGCAGGGCGAGCACGGCGGCGCCGACCGCCCCGGGATGCGGCTGGACCTGGGAGACCGCCACGTCCAACGGGATCCCGGTCGCGTGCGAGCGTTCCGCGAGGTAGCGGCCAGCGGTCGCGTGCAGCAGTCCCGGTGCGGCCTGGATACCGGCGCCCGAGAAGACCACCGCCCGGATGCCGACCGCGCTGGTGATGGTCCAGGTCGCTCGGGCCAGTGCGGTGAAGGCATCGTCGAGGACGCTCAGTGCTCGGGGATCCCCGCGCGTGGCGGCCAAGGCGATCCGCACGACGTCACTGGTCAGGGCGGGACCGGCCAGCCCGTCGTCCTCGGCCGCGGCGTCCCGGATGGCCCCGGGAGAGGCATAGCGCGTCAGGCAGCCGGCGGCCCCGCACGAGCACGGCGGTCCGTGCGGATCGACGCAGACGTGCTCGAGCGTCGCGCCCGGGGCGCTCTGCAGCGGCTGGCCGTCCCGCAGGATCGTCAGCCCGAGACGGTCGTCCATGTGCACCGTCGCCGTCATCCCGTGCTCCGGCTGCTCCCCGCTCCAGAAGCTGCCCAGCGCGGCACAGGTGGACGCGTCGGCGCTGGTGGTGGGGAACGCGAGGTCGCCGGTGACGGCCGCGAGCAGCTCCTCGCCGCGACCGTCGGCCCGCACCGGGGTGGCGAAGCCGATGCCGGTGGTCGAGTGCGGATCCCGGTCCGGTTCCATCGTCTCCAAGGCGTCGCGCAGCACGGCCGAGACCGCGGCGGGGGAGGCGTCGGGGGCCAAGGGCAGCACCACGCGGGAGCGGAGTGCCCCGGTCATGTCCACGCCGACCATCGAGAGGCGGTCGGCCTCGATGGTGCAGCCGATGGCGCGCCGTGCCCGGTTGTTCAGCCGCAGCAGTGAGGCCCGCTTGCCACCGTTGGAGCGGGCCAGGCCGGTCTCGACCAGGAGGCCGGCGGCCATCAGGCGTTTGACGGCGTAGGTGACGGTGGCGGGGGTGACCCCGAGCTCGCGGGCGATCTCCACCCGGGTGGTCTCCGTGCGGCGGCGGACCATCTCGAGGATCGCGGCATCGGTCGAGGACGCTCGGCGCTCGCCGGTGGCAGTCATGGTGCACCCCCTGATGCGGGTCCGTGCCGGGCCCGGGACGTGCCCGGCTCCGCGGTGTCCTCGTGATTCTCCGGGATCGTCGTGACCGTTTCGTTGCCTGTGTGAGCCACGACATCCCTTGACGGATGGTCGGCCGCTCCGGAGACTACTCCTACTTCATTAAACAGATGAAGGAAGTTCCCCAGTGAACGACTCATCACGCGACGATGCGTGACCAAGGAGAGCAACGATGCACCTCAGTCGTCGAGATCTGTACAAGCTTGCCGCCGTCAGCGGCACCGGCACCGTCGCGCTGGCCTCGTGCGCCCCGACCTCCAATCTCGAAGAGAGCGAGGAAGGGCGCCCGACCATCACGGTCCTCACCGGGGCCGGGGAGATCAGCCGCAACCTCAACCCCCACTCGCCCTCGGTCATCTCCCTGGTCCAGGGACCGATCTTCGAGCCGCTGTTCTACTACGACCCGCTGAAGGCCATCGACGTCGAACCCAAGCCGCTGCTGGGGGAGAGCTTCGAGTGGAACGAGGACGGCACGCAGCTGACCGTGGCGATCCGCCAAGGGGTGACCTGGCACGACGGTGAGGACTTCACCGCCGAGGACGTCGCCTTCACGTTCAACGCCATCCGGGACAACGAGGCGCTGAACCCGGCGGGGACCGCCCCGTCGGCCGAGGTCGTGGACGAGACGTCGGTGACCATCACCTATGACCGCCCCTCCTTCACCGAGGGTCCCAACGCGCTGGGCCGCACCTGGATCCTCCCCGAGCACCTCTTCGCCGACGTCGAGGACCTCGCGACCTATCCCAATGAGGAGCCGATCGGCACCGGGGCCTTCCGGCTCAGTGACTTCACCCCCGAGTCCTACCTGCTCACGGCCAACGACTCCTACTGGGAAGAGGGCGTTCCCGCCATCGGGGGCGTGCGCGCCCTGACCCAGTCCGGGAACCAGGTCGCCACCGACAAGTGGCTCGCCGGCGAGATCGACTACATGTCCACCGCGATCCCGGACATCGACGCCCACGTCGAGGACAACCCCGACCTCAGCTACACCAACACCCCCACCTCCCAGGCCGCACTGTTCGCCGCCTGCAACCCCGACCTGGGGTGCGAGGGACCGCAGACCGACGTCGCCGTGCGCCAGGCCCTGTACTACGGCGTGGACCGCGAGCAGCTGTCCGCGCTGGCGTTCTTCGGCCTCGGCAGCGACATCTCGCCCGCCTTCGCCTTGCCCGAGCGCGACGCCGAGTTCATCGACCCCTCGATCGAGCTCGCGCCCTGGAACGCCCAGCCCGACGAGGCCCGGCGCGTGCTCGAGGACGCCGGCTACACCGAAGGGTCCGACGGGATCTACGAGAAGGACGGGGTGCGCGTGTCCATGACCGCCTCCTGCCCCTCGGGCTGGTCCGACTTCGTGACCGCGCTGGACACCCTCGCCCAGCAGTACAAGGAGGTGGGCATCGAGCTCATCCCGCAGCAGGTCTCGGTCAACGAGTGGAACGACTCCAAGGCCAAGGGCACCTTCCAGCTGGTCATCGACTCCGTCGGCCAGGGACCCGCGCCCGATCCGTACTACCCCTATCGCACGCACTTCTCCACCGAGAGCACCGTCCCGGTCGGGGAGAACGGCAACCCGTACCAGAACATCACTCGCTTCTCGGACCAGGCGCTCGACGACGCCCTGGAGGCCGCCTCCGGCACCGACGATGTCGAGGAGAAGAAACAGCAGTACTTCACCGTGCAGCAGCGCCTGGTGGAGCAGATGCCCGCGATCCCGCTGCTGATCGGCTCGAGCCTGACGGAGTACAACAACTCGCGAGTGACCGGCTGGCCGACCCAGGAGGACCCGTACGTGTACCCGATGGCGTGGTCCGCCCCGGACAACGCCGAGGTGCTGAAGACGGTCACCCCGGTCCAGGGCTGAGGGCACTTGCATGCATCTGGTGCGCAAACTCGGCTTCTACCTGGTCGCGCTGTGGGCGGCCGTGACGCTGAACTTCCTCATCCCCCGGATGCTGCCCGGCAGCCCGGTCGACGCCGTCCTGGCCAAGCTCTCCCTGCGCGGTCCCGTCCAGCCGGAGACCCGCCAGGCCATCGAGGTGATGCTCGGGGCCGACGACAGCGGCAACCTGGTCCAGGAGTACGTCGAATACATCGGGCGGCTGCTGAGCGGGAACCTCGGGGTCTCGGTGACCTACTTCCCCACCCCCGTGGGGCAGGTGATCGGCCACTCCCTGCCGTGGACGCTGGTGCTGGTGGGACTGGCCACGGCCATCACGTTCGTCATCGGCGTCTCGCTCGGCATGATCGCCGGCTGGCGCCGGGGGACGTGGCTGGACTCCCTGATCCCCTCGACCACGGTCATGCAGGCGGTCCCGTACTTCTGGCTCGCGCTGCTGTTCGTGTACGTGTTCTCGGTGAACCTGGGCTGGTTCCCCGTCTCCGGCGGCTACGACGTCACCCTGGTGCGTCCGGCCGTCGACTACCCGTTCATCTCCAACGCGATCTACCACGGCTTCCTGCCGGCGCTGACGATCGTGCTGTCCTCGCTCGGCGGCTGGCTGCTGGGGATGCGCAACATGATGGTCTCCACCCTCAGCGAGGACTACATCCTCACCGCCGAGGCGAAGGGGCTGGCCCCGCGTCGGGTGATGCTGATGTACGCCGCCCGCAACGCGGTGCTGCCCAGCGTCTCGGGCTTCGCGATCTCGCTCGGCTTCGTCGTCTCCGGCTCGATCGTGGTGGAGACGGTGTTCTCCTACCCCGGCATCGGTTACACGATGCTGCAGGCCGTCCACAACAACGACTACGCGCTCATGCAGGGCCTGTTCCTCATCATCACGGTCTCCGTGCTGGCGACGAACCTGGCGGTGGACCTGCTCTACGGCGTGATCGACCCGCGGACCCGGGTCCGCGGCTGAGGAGGCGACATGACGACCAGAGCTCTCGCCACGGCGCGTGCCGCCACCGGCAGCGCCCCCGCTCGCCGCGGTGACCGCCTCCGGCGGCTGCTGACCCCGTCCCTGATCGTCGGCGCGGGACTCGTGGTGGCCATCGTGCTGTTCGGGATCATCGGGCCGTTCGTGGTCCAGGACCCGCTGGCGGTGCACAACAGCGGCATGCAGCCGCCCAGTTCGGACCACCTGCTGGGCACCACCCAGACCGGTCAGGACGTGCTCGCCCAGCTCGCCCACGCCACCCGCGGCTCCCTGATCGTGGGGGTGCTGGTGGCGGCGCTGGCGCTGTTCCTCTCGGCGTTCTTCGGCATCCTCGGCGGGTATCTGGGCGGCTGGATCGACGAGTTCTTCTCGCTGTTCACCAACGTGGTGCTGATCCTGCCGGGGCTGCCGCTGATGATCGTGATCGGCTCCTACGTCCAGCAGCGCGGGCTGGTGCTGATCTCGGTGATCCTCGCGATCACGTCGTGGGCGGCCGCGGCGCGCGTGCTGCGCTCCCAGACCCTCTCGATCCGCACCCGCGACTATGTCTACGCCGCGCGCATCGCGGGGGAGAGGCCCTGGCGCATCATCTCGGTGGAGATCCTGCCGAACCTGCTGCCGGTGATGTCCAGCGGCTTCGTCTTCGCCCTGATCACCGCGATCCTCGGGGAGGCAGGGCTGAGCTTCATCGGCCTCGGAGTGGTGGGCACGCAGACCTGGGGCTCGATGCTCTACTACGCCCAGAACGGCCAGGCGCTCACCCTGGGCGGCTGGTGGTGGTTCGTCCCGCCGGGCCTGCTGATCGCCGCCCTCGGGGCCGGGCTGTCGCTGGTGAATTTCTCCATCGACACCATCATCAACCCGCGGCTCAAGCTCGCCCCGAAGGCGATGAAGCAGGTCAGGGCCGCGGAGAAGGCCGATCACGACGGAGCTGACGCATGAGCACCGAGACAACCGAGCTCTCTGCAGGGTTCGAGGAGGAGCGCTCCGGCTCACCGGTGCGAGAGGAACCGGTGCTGACGGTCGAGGGCCTCGACGTGGTCTACGAGGTTGAGGAGCCGGTTCACGCCGTCCAGGGTGCTTCGTTCGTCCTGCACCGCGGCGAGATCCTGGGGCTGGCAGGGGAGTCGGGCTGCGGGAAGACGACTCTGGCCTACGGACTCAATCAGCTGCACCGGCCGCCGGCGCGGATCACCGGCGGTTCGGTGACCTTCCACGACCACGTCACCGGGGAGGACGTCGACGTGCTCGCGCTGGAGGGGAAGAGCCTGCGAGCCTTCCGCTGGTCGAAGGTGGCGATGGTGTTCCAGGGCGCGATGAACTCGCTGAACCCTGTGCTGAGCGTGCGGACGCAGCTGGGCGACGTGTTCACCACGCACCGTCCGCACATGACGAAGCGGCAGCGCCTGGAGCGCAGCGAGGAGCTGCTCGAGCTGGTGGGCGTGGACCCCGCCCGCCTCAACGCCTTCCCGCACGAGCTCTCCGGCGGCATGCGCCAGCGGGTCATGATCGCCATGGCGCTGGCGCTGGACCCCCAGCTGATGATCATGGACGAGCCGACGACGGCACTGGACGTCGTGGTCCAGCGGGAGATCCTGCAGGAGGTGCTGCGGCTGCGCCAGGACCTCGGCTTCGCGGTCGTGTTCATCACCCACGACCTGCCGATGCTGCTGGAGGTCTCCGATCGCATCGCCGTGATGCGCTCGGGGAAGATCGTGGAGCTGGAGACCGCCGAGAACCTGTACTTCGAGCCGAAGGCCGCCTACACGCGCAAACTCCTGGGCTCCTTCCCCTCCCTCACGGGGAGCACCGGGGACTTCGTCCGCGCCGGCTTCGGCGGGCCCGGGCAGGAACCCGCCGGTCAGGAGCCCGCCGGGACGGATCCTGCCGAGGCGGGAACGGGCACGCACACCGACGGATCACAGGAGGCACGATGACGACTCTCGCCGTCGACCAGCTCAGCAAGACCTACCGGATCCGTCAGGGCGTGCGCTTCTCCGCCCTCCGCGCGGTCCAGGAGGTCAGCTTCGAGCTCGCTCCCGGCCGTACCGTCGCCGTCGTCGGCCAGTCCGGTTCCGGCAAGTCCACCATCGCCAAGCTGATCGCGCAGCTGGAGCGCCCCAGCTCGGGGACGATCACGCTGAACGGCCGGCCCATCGGCCGCCGGGGTCGCGCCCTGCGCGAGTACCGCGACGAGGTGCAGATGGTCTTCCAGGATCCCTTCGCCTCGCTGAACCCCTTCCACAGCATCGGCCACCACATCGAGCGGCCCCTCCTGCTCCACGGCAAGGCCACCCGAGCGAACGTGCGCCAGCGCGTGTGCGAGCTGCTGGACCGCGTCAACCTCTCCCCGTCGGCCGACTTCATCGACCGCAAACCGCACGAGCTCTCCGGCGGCCAGCGCCAGCGGGTGGCGATCGCCCGTGCCCTCGCCCCCGAACCCAGCGTGCTGATCGCCGACGAGCCCGTCTCGATGCTGGATGTCTCGATCCGCCTGGGGGTGCTGAACCTGCTCGCGCGGCTGCAGCGCGAGGAGAACCTCGCGATGCTCTACATAACCCACGACCTCGCGACGGCCCGCCACTTCTCGGATGAGATCCTGGTGATGTACCGCGGAGAGGTCGTCGAACGAGGGCCGGCCGACGACGTCATCCTGCGCCCGCAGGCGTCCTTCACCCGGCAGCTGCTGGTGGCCGCCCCGGAACCCGGGAACAATCCGCGGTTCCTCGCCGAGGCGGAGCGCCGCGGTGTGCCCATGCCGGACCACCTCGCCCCGTCGGAGGACGCCTGAATGAACGAGCTCGTCGATGTCGATACCGCCGCCGCCCTCGCCGCACGCCGCCACGAGCTGCGCGGCGGCTGGACGATGACCATCACCGCCGGGCCCGCCCCGTTCGAGGCGGTCGACGTCCCCGCGATCGTGCCGGGCAGCTTCGTCACCGATCTCCACAATGCCGGCCTCATCCCCGATCCCTACGTCGACCGCCACGAGCACGAGCTGCAGTGGACGGGCGAGTGCGACGTCCTCTACCGCACCGAGTTCGAATGGTCCGACGGGAACGGCACCGCAGCGGACCGGGTGGACCTGGTCGCAGCCAGCCTCGACACCGCCGCCACGATCATGCTCAACGGCCGGCGCATCGCCGCCGTGCAGAACCAGCACCGCTCCTGGCGCTTCGACGTCACCGACGCGCTGCGTGCGGGCCCCAACGAGCTGGAGATCCTCTTCGCCTCGCCGCTGCGCACCGCCCGCGAGAACACCGCCGTGCTCGGCGAGCTCCCCGTGGTGGGCAACGACCTGCCCTACAACGCGATCCGCAAGATGGCCTGCAACTTCGGGTGGGACTGGGGTCCGGTGCTGGTCACCAGCGGCATCGCCGGCCCGATCGCGCTGGAGGAGTGGTCCACCGCGCGCCTGGCCGAGGTGCGCCCGCGCGTCACCGTCGAGGGAAGCTCAGGAGCGGTCTCCCTGGCCGCAGCCGTCGAGCGCGCCGACCTGCTCGATGACTCCGAGTTCGAGCTGCGCGCGCAGCTGCTGGACCCGGCCGGAACAGAGGTCGACCAGGCGATCATCCGCGAGTCGGCCGACGACGTCGATCTCGCGCTCAACGTCGCTGAGCCGCAGCTGTGGTGGCCCCGCGGCTACGGCGACCAGCCCCTGTACACGGTTCAGCTCGAGCTGCGTGACGCCGACGGAGCGGTTCTCGAGAACCGCGAGCACCGCATCGCCTTCCGCACCGCCGGGGTGGTCGAGGAGCCCGACGAGATCGGCACCTCCTTCACCGTCGTGGTCAACGGCCGCCCGATCCTCGCCAAGGGCGCCAACTGGATCCCCGAGGACTGCTTCCCCACCCGCCTGAGGGCGGCGGACTACCGCTCCCGCGTGGACGACGCCGTCGAGGCCGGGATGAACATGCTGCGCATCTGGGGCGGCGGGCTCTACGAATCCGACGTGCTCTACGACCTGTGCGACGAGGTGGGCATCCTGGTGTGGCAGGACTTCGCCACCGCCTGCGCCGCCTACTCCGAGGCCGAGCCGCTGCGCAGCGAGTTCGAGGCCGAGGCCCGCGAGAACATCGTCCGCCTGGCCTGGCATCCCTCGCTGATCCACTGGAACGGCAGCAACGAGAACGTGGAGGGCTACTACCACTGGGGCTGGAAGGAGACCCTGCCCGAAGGCACCGCCTGGGGTCTCGGCTACTACACCGAGCTGTTCCCCGCCCTGCTCGCCGAGCTCGACCCCACCCGCAGCTACACCCCCACCAGCCCCTACTCGCGGCCGCTGCCCGAGGATCCCCGCAACCCCGATCACGGGACCGTGCACAACTGGGTGGCCTGGGCCTCCGAGCAGGACAACGACTACGAGCGCTACCGCGACACCATCCCGCGGTTCTCCGCCGAGTTCGGCTATCAGGGCCCGGCGAACTACGCGACCATCGCCCGCGCCATCACCGAACGCCCCCTGGACCCGGACTCGGAGACGATGCTCTCCCACCAGAAGGCCGTGGGCGGCCAGGACAAGCTGCGCCGCGGCATGGCGCCGCACCTGCCTCCGGTCGAGGGGTTCGACGACTTCCACTTCGCCACCCAGTTGAACCAGGCCCGCGCGCTGACCTGCGGCATCGGCCACTACCGATCCTATTGGCCGATCTGCGGCGGCACCATCGTGTGGCAGCTGAACGACTGCTGGCCGGTCACCTCCTGGGCCGCGGTCGACGGCGACGGTCGCCGCAAGCTGCTCTGGTACGCGCTGCGCGACCTCTACGCACCGGTGCTGCTGACCATCCAGCCCGGCCAGCAGGGCCCGGCCATCAGCCTCGGCAACGACACCGACCAGGCCCTCACCGGGCGGCTCCGGCTGCGACGCCAGGATTACGAGGGCACCGTGCTCGCCGAGGACAGCCTCGACGTGCGGGTCGAGGCCCGTTCAGCGGCCACCCTGCCCGTTCCGGCGCTGCTGGCGAGCCCCGGGGACGCCGCCCGCGAGGTGCTCGTCGTGGAGTTCGACAGCTCGAGCGAGGAGCCCGACGGGTCGGCGACGGCTGCGGGGGCGGCCCCCTCCGCCCCGGTGCGCACGGTGCATTTCTTCGCGGAGGACCGTGACTCCGCGCTGGCCGACGGCGCGTTCACCGCCTCGGCCGCGACGACGGAGGACGGCGTGGCGATCACCGTCAGGGCGACCGGGACCGTCCGCGACCTGTGTGTCCTGGCCGACAAGGTCGATCCGGCCGCCGACGTCGACCGCCAGCTGACCACCCTGCTGCCGGGAGAGAGCGCCGTCGTGCGCGTGCGCACGAACTCGACGGCCGACCCGCAGGCATTCCTGGCCGAGGACGTGCTGCTGACCGCCAACGACCTGGTGGCGCGGGCGCGTTCGCGCGCCGTCTGAGCATCGGCGCGCGGAGGGGGAGCATGGGCACCATCGGCATCGCGATCCCCGAATCCGTGTGGTCGGCGAGGTCCGAGCAGTTCTACACCCAGGTGCTGCAGGGGCTGGAGGACACGGTGGTCCCTCTCGGACACACCGTCCTCAGCCGCGTGTGCCGCAGCGTCGACGAGGAGATCGAGGCGCTGCGGCGATGGGCCGAGCGGCCCCTGGCCGACGTGGTGATCCTCAAGGACCTCCACGTGGACGATCCGCGACCGTCGGCCGCCCGGGAGCTCGATCTGCCGTTCATCGTGATCGGCGACGAACGCCAGCGCCGGATCTCCTCGAGCGTGACCATGGACAACGGCGGCACCATGCGGCGGCTGCTCCAGGACCTGCGCGAGCTCGGCCACGAGGCGATCGCCCACGTGGGCGGGCCGTCGAACCTGCTGCACAGCGCGTGGAGGCGCGAGGCCTACGAGGCCTTCGTGCGCGAGCACGGCATGGCGATGCTCGCGGCCGACGGGGACTACGGCGCGGCCAGCGGCGCCGAGTGCGTCCGGACCCTGCTGTCCGGATCCCTCCGGCCGACGGTGATCGTCCACGACAACGACGCCATGGCCATCGCCGGCTGCGACCGGGCGGTCGCGATGGGTGTCGCCGTCCCGCAGGACGTCTCCATCGTGGCCTGGGACGATTCTCCGGCGTGCCAGACCCATGACCCGCCGCTCGCGGTGATCGACCGCCAGCCGCATCAGCTGGGGGTGGATCTCGGGCGGGCTGCGACCTCGCTTCTGGCGGATCCGGCCCGACCCGTCCACCTCACGCAGGATGTGCCGCGGCTGCTCCCGCGGGGAACCGTGGCGCCACGACGCGGCTGACGGTGTTCATCGGCGGTGCCGGTGCGCGCCGTGGACGCCGTCGCTCAGCGCGGGCGCTCAGCGCCGGCGCGAGGTCACGGTTCTGAGAACCCGGCCCCCGCGAGCGCCGGCTCGGGAGACCATGAAGCATGATCTTCGATCTCGATCCCCTCGAGCTCCTCGCCTCGGCCCTGACGGCCGTGGCCCTGGCCGTGCCGATCGCCTTCCTCCTCGCCGCGAGCGTCGTCGCGGCGCCGCGCCGGATGTGGAGCGGTGCCGGGCTCGGCCTGGGAGCCAGCCTGCTGGTGGGAGTGATCATCGCGGGAGCGGCGAGCTTCGTGGGCCGCGGGGGACTGATCGGGACCCTCACCGGCGTGGGGATCGTCCTGGGAATGCTGTGCGCGCTGGCCACCGCGGTGCTGGTCGTGCTGCGGCGCGACGGCTCGGCGCTCGGGGCGGGCCTGGGCATCGCCGCCTGCGTGCTGATCGGGCTCAGCGATCCCAGCCGGATCCTTCCCGCCTTCTTCGGGATCTCCTCCTCCGAAGTCATCGCACTCGCCGCCGTCGTCATCGAAGCCATGGCCGTGGTGGCCCTCGCATCTGCTCTGGTGGCACTCGGCGCGCGGGTCCGGGCGCTCCAGGTCGGCACCGCCTGTGCCGCCGCTGTGGCGGGCGTGCTGACCCTCGCCGCGATGATCGTCGGCGGAGTGCCCGGCACCTCGCGGTCGCCCCTGCTGAGCGTCCTCGTCATCGCCTTCGCCGTCGGCAGCATCGCCGGCGGCGTGCTCGAGGCGCGTCACTCGCGCGAAGCCGACGCGACGGTGGAGGGGTGAGGGGCGCGGACCTCGCGGGGGACTCCTCGCCGAGGCTGGTGCACCGGTGAAACGTGTGTCGCTTGCGCTGCGCTCGCTGGAGTACGGCATCCAGCACGACATCGCCCACCTGCTGCTGATCGCGCTCCCGCTGGGTGCCCTGCTCCTCGTCATCCCGGCGAAGAGCCGACGCCGAGTCGCCGTCTTCGCCGGGCTCGGCGTCCTCCTGGGACTCGGCACGATCGTGCTGGACAGGTCACTGTGGTGGGCCCCCTCACTGTGGGGAACCTCCGGCCAGGGGCTCTCCCCCTTCGACGTGCTGCGCCCGGGACTGCACGCGGTGATCCTTGCCGGGGCGCTCTGTGCCGTGGTGGTGGTCGTCCGGTCGTGGCAGGGAAGAGAGGCTGCCGGTAGGGTGCTGGCCCCGTCGGCCGGCCTGCTGCTCGGACTGGGCGCACCGTACGACTTCCGCACGACGGGGGAGCAGATCTTCTATCCCGTCTTCTCCCGGATGTATACGCCGGAACAGCTCGAGGCGGCGCCCATCCGAATCACCCTGAGCAGCGTCGCCGACGACGCCTTCCATGTCGCCGTATGGACGCTCGCCACGACGGTGGTGGTGCTCGTCCTCGTGGTGTTCGGCCGGCGATCCGGCGCCGTCGCCGTGGGTGCTGCCCTCGGCGCGGTGGTCAGCGCCGTGCTCGCCGGGGGCGAGCTCGTCGTGGACATCCTCGTGAGGGCATTGGCGCTTATGGGCCGACCGGGCGTCTGGTTCCATGTTCCGTCGGACCAGATCATCACCGCGTGTGTGGCCGCGATCGTGCTGGGGATCGTGGCGGCGCTGCTCTCCTCGCGAGTGCCGCGTCCCCGGATCCGGTGAGCGGAATGCGTGTCGTGGGGCGCTGATGCCCGTTGCTCACGCCTGCGCCGGCAGCGGAACGTCCTCGGTCAGTGAGGTGAAGACGTCCTCGGCATCAGCCGAGGGGACGACACGGTTCGGGTCACCCGGAGCCGGCTCCCACGGCATCGTGACGATGGTGATGTCGTCCTGGTCCACGTGCGAGACGCGTGTGGCGAGGGTGGCCAGTGCTCTGACCGACCCGAGATCGTCGTCGACGGTGAGGGAGGCGATCACGGCGTCCAGGAAGGAGTACAACCGGTCCGGACGGTTCAGCACCCCGTCGTGACGCACCGTGTTCGCGATCGCGTCGATGACCTCCTTCTGGTGATCCAAGCGCGCGATGTCGCTGCCATCGCCCACGGCGTGCCGGGTGCGAGCCCAGGCCAGTGCCTGGTAGCCGTCCAGGACCTGATCACCCTGCGGGAGATCCAGATCGGCGAAGGGATCCTGCAACGTCTCCTCGAGGTGGACCGGGATGCCGCCGAGGGCGTCGATGATGTCCGCGAACCCATCGAAGTCGACCTCGACGAAGTGGTCGATGCCGACCCCGGTGAGCTCCTCGGCGGCGCGCACCGAGCACGCCGGGCCGTAGTTCAGCGCAGAGTTGATCATGCCGCGCCTGCTCGGCGCCTCGCCGCGCCCGGCGTCAGCACAGGCCGGCAGCTCGAGCACGGTGTCACGCGGGATCTGGACCACGTCGATCCGATCGTCGTCCTCGGCCAGGTGGACCACCATCAGCGAGTCGGAGCGCTTGCTGCCGTCACCCTGCTCGAAGTTCCCACTGGTCAGATCCCGACTGTCTGATCCGAGGACCAGGATGTTCATCCCGTCGGTCGGGAGGGGATCGGCCTCGTCGGTCCCGGCTCGCAGCGGAGCCGTCTCGAGGCTGCCCTGCAGGCGCATCGCCGGGATCATCACGCCGGCCAGGACGGCGACCGCCAGGAGCGCACCGGTGACCAGGAGAGTGCGGCGCAGGCGCACCTTCCGCCGCGGTGACATCGCGCGATGCCGCCCGCGCGGCCGCTGCACAGAACTCATGAGCACCTCTCCTTCACCCGACCCGGTGGCGGCCTGCCCGTACCGGCGCGGCATAGTATGCGGCCCGGAGCTGGGCACTTCGTCATCAAGACGTTCCATGCTGCGTGGCCGGGCATCCTCGTGCCGTCGTCACTCCCGCTGCCTGCGGGCGTGGTCGTCGGCGTAGGCGCGGAAGACCTCCTCCGGCTCTCCCTCCACCTTGACGAACCCCTGGATCTTCTGTGCCAGGTGGGAGATCACCTCGGACAGCGCTCGGGCTGTGGCCCGCACGTCGGCCGACGGCGCCTCCCGGCCGGCATCGCGCAGCTCGAGCGCGTGGGGCAGCTGGCGGGCCAGGGACTGTTCCGGATCCTCCTCCTGGAAGAAGTAGCTCTCCGAGTGCTGGGAGAGGTCCACGCAGACTCCGGCGAGATCGGCGGTGAGGGTCTCCAGGGTCCGCGCCGCCGAGCTGGGCTCGAGCTGTGAGAGCTCCGCGGCGTACTCGGCGTCGGCCAGAGCGGCGAGGCGCAGGGCCAGGGTCCGTCGGCGCGCGAGGGCGGGATGGACCTGCATGAACCAGGTCATCGCGGCCGTCAGCAGGGCGAATCCCGTGAGGGCTTCCAGTGGCGCGATGACGCGCACCCAGTCGGCGTTGGGGACCACGTCGCCGTAGCCGAGGGTCGACAGGGTCATGAAGGCGACGTACAGCGGTTCGGTGAGGGGGCCCTGCTGGGCGGGATCGACGCCGGAGTACGAGAATGCCTCAGGCAGGTGGGGCGCGTGGATGAGCGCCCATCCCACGCCCTGCAGCAGCACCCACAGGATGATGACGGCCACCATGCCGCCGGGCCCCACGGCGGAACCGAAACGGTGACCCAGCGCGGCGGACCCTTTCCAGAACGCCACGATGACGGCGTGACTCAGCCGTCCCTTCCCGCGCGGGTGCAGCAGCGTGTGGAACATGTCGAAGAGGCCGACGAGGACGAGGGCGATCCCGGCCAGCATGGAGAGGGCGGTCATCCGGCTCTTCTTCTTTCCCCGCGGCGGCGGTGGGGGCGACGTTCGCTGATGTCACGCTCGGCGACGCCGCTGAGACTACGGGATCAGCCCTCGTCGCCGGTGCCGGTGCGGCCCCCGCCAGGGGCGCCCGATCGGTCGGTATCGGCGAGAGAGAACCCGGCCGGAGCCAGGCGAGCGAGCTCCTCGCGCAGCAGCGCGCCGATCTCCGCGCGGCGCTGCTCTCCCATCCGTTCGATCGGACCGGTGACGCTGACCGCCGCCGACTTCCCACCGGGCCGGACCATGGCGACCCCTACGCACGCGATACCCGTCTCGTTCTCCTCGACCTCGCTCGCCCAGCCCCGGCGCGCGGCCTCCTCGACGACGCCGGCAAGACGCCGAGGAGTGACCTCGGCTCCGGGCTCGGCCGCACGGGCGGCGGTGGCCTGTGCGTATGCCTCCAGAGCGGGCCCGCGGATCCCGTCGGCCGCGAGCATCGCCCGGCCCATGGCGGTGCGCCCGGCGGGAGCCCGCTTGCCGACGCGGGACCACACCCGCAGGGTGCGCTCGGGCTCGACCTTGTCGAGGTAGAGGACGTGTGCGCCGTCCATCCGGCCGAGATGGACGAGCTCCTGCGTGCGCTGGGAGATCGTGGCGAGGGCGGGCGCGAACAGGACCGGCAGGTGGTCACCGCCCTCGAAGCGACCTGCCATGACCAGGGGTGCGCTGCCCAGGCGATATCGCTGGTCCGGCGGCACCTGCTCGGCGAAGTCGCGGTGGATCAGGGCGCGCAGCAACCGGTGCACCGAGGCCTTGTTCAGCCCGCTGTGCCCGGCGATGTCGCGCAGCGTCATCCCGTCGGGCCCCGCCTCGGCGAGGATCTCGAGCAGGGCGAGCGCCTTGTCGACGCTGCCCACGGGGGAGGAGCCGCCGTCCGGGGTGGTGGTCATGGCGTCGATCGTCTCCTGTCCGTCTGGGACCGCGTTGCTGCGGGGTACTCCTCGCCCTAGGCTGACATGCATTACGGAATACCTGTTCCACGATACAGAACATGCCGTTCCCCCGCGCCGACGACGCCGTGTGCTCTCGGGGCGTGGACCGCAGCAGCGCCTCAGGAGGGTCCCCCAGTGAGCATCCAGCGCCTCGACGTCATCGTCACCAGCCCCGGTCGCAACTTCGTGACCCTCAAGATCACCACCAGCGACGGGATCGTCGGCTGGGGTGACGGGACCCTGAACGGACGCGAGCTCGCGGTCGCCTCCTACCTGCGCGACCACGTCGCCCCCACCCTCGTCAGCCGCGACGAGTCCGCGATCGAGCAGACCTGGCAGTACCTCTACCGCAGCCCGTACTGGCGGCGCGGGCCCGTCACCATGGCCGCGGTCGCCGCGGTGGACATGGCCCTGTGGGACATCGCCGCGAAGAAGGCCGGCGAGCCCCTGTACAAGCTGCTCGGCGGCGCCTCCCGCACCGGGCTGGTGGCCTACGTCCACGCCTCCGGCAGCACCATCGAACGGCTGAACGACGCCGTTGCCGGATACGTCGACCAGGGCTTCCAGGCTGTGCGCATCCAGAGCGGGGTGCCGGGCCTGGGCCAGATCTACGGCGTTCACGACGCGGCCCCGGGGGCTGCCTACGAGTACGAGCCCGCCGGCCGGCCCACCACCGATGGCTCCGAGCCCGCGGCGCTGCGGCCGACGGAGGAGACCTGGGACACCGCCGCCTACCTGCGCCACCTGCCCTCGGTCTTCGCCGCGGTGCGCGAGCAGTTCGGCGGCGAGCTGCGGCTCCTGCACGACGGGCACCACCGCATGTCGCCCATCGAAGCGGCCAAGCTCGCCAAGGCGATCGAGCCCTACGACCCGTTCTGGCTCGAGGACTGCACGCCCGGCGAGGACCAGGCCGCGCTGCGCCTGGTGCGCCAGCACTCCGTGACCCCGCTGGCGATCGGCGAGGTGTTCAACTCGGTCCACGACTACCAGACGCTGATCACCGAGCGCCTCATCGACTACGTGCGCTCCTCGACCACCCACGCCGGCGGCATCACCGGCCTGCGCCAGATCATGACCTTCGCCGGCATCTACGGGATCCGCTCGGGCTTCCACGGGCCGACGGACGTCTCTCCCGTGGGCATGGCCGCGAACCTCCACCTGGGCCTGGCGATCCACAACTTCGGCATCCAGGAGTACATGCCGCACTCGGCCACCGCGCTCGAGGTGTTCCGTACCAGCTACAGCGTCGACGGCGGCATGCTGCACCCGGGGGAGACCCCGGGGCTCGGCGTCGAGCTCGACGAGCAGGCCGCGGCGGCCCACGAGTACGTGCCGGCCTATCTGCCCGTCAATCGGCTGCGGGACGGTTCCGTGCACGACTGGTGAGCGGCGGCCTCGGCGACAATGGCACGGTGAGCGAGACCCAGACGACCGTCGACTCCGTCCTCACCCTGCTGCGCGCCGAGCCGCTGGGCGAGGGCCAGCTCGAACAGCTGGCCCTCGAGGCCGGCCTCCTGCCCACCGCGGAGCTCGTCTATCTTGTCGAGTCCCGGCCCGCCACGGAGGCCGCGCTGCTGTTCCGCGTGCTCGACAAGGGCACCGCACTGGCCGTCTTCGAGGCGCTGCCCGCGGACCACCAGGCGGGACTGATCTCCGGGCTGCGCACTCCCCAGGTCGCCGAGATCATCGACGACCTGGACCCCGATGACAGGGCCTCCCTGTTCGACGAGCTGCCGGCCTCGGTCGCCGAGCGCCTGATGCGGGGTCTGGACGCCGGTCAGCGCGCCATGACCACGGTGGTGCTGGGGTATCCGCGGGACTCCATCGGCCGGTACATGTCGCCGGAGATGCTCACCCTGCGACCATCGGCGACCGTGCGCGAGGCGTTGGAGCACGTGCGCTCCCACGCGGACGAGCCCGAGACGATCTACATGCTGCCGGTCGTGGACGGCACGCGACGCCTGCTCGGCGTCGTGGGCCTGCGCCGGCTACTGGTCTCGGACGAGGAGGAGCTCGTGGGCGACCTCGCCCACGAGGCCGTCCACGCCCTGGCCACCGACGGCCGCGAGGAGGCGGCGCGGCGATTCCTCGACGCGAAGCTGCTGGCGATGCCCGTCCTCGACCGCGAGGGCCGGCTGGTGGGGATCGTGACCATCGATGATGCCGTCGACATCATCGAGCAGGAGAACGCCGAGGACTCCGCGCGCACCGGGGGGTCCGAGCCGCTGCCCCGGGCCTACCTCTCCACGCCGATCCTGCGGATCGTGCGCAGCCGCATCGTGTGGCTGCTGATCCTGGCGGTCTCGGCGATCCTCACCGTCCAGTTGCTCGAGATCTTCGAGGACCGGCTCCACCAGGTCGTCGTGCTCGCCCTGTTCATCCCGCTGCTGACCGGCACCGGCGGCAATACCGGCAACCAGGCCGCGACCACCGTGACCCGGGCGCTGGCGACAGGGGAGGTGCGAGTGCGCGATCTCCCGCGGGTGGTGTGGCGCGAGCTGCGGGTCGGGGCCACCCTCGGCGCCGTCCTCGGCAGCCTCGGGCTCGTGATCGCGGGGCTGGTCTACGGCTGGCCCATCGGCCTCGTGATGGGGGCGACCCTGCTGTCGGTGTGCATGATGGCGGCGATGGTCGGCGGCCTGATGCCGCTGGTGGCCAAGCGGGTGGGGGCGGATCCTGCCGTGTTCTCCAACCCCTTCATCTCGACGTTCTGCGACGCCACCGGCCTGATCATCTACTTCACGATCGCCACGGCCGTCCTCGGGCTCTGAGGGGCTCGCTCGCGCAGGCTCCCGCTGCTCGGAGTCCGATCGCACGGCGTCGCCGTTATCGGTCCGTGATCTTGTGTCCACCATGCGCCCCTCTCTCGTCTGGCGCCGGAATGTATACAAAAGTGGCGTGACGACGCGAGGAGTTCGGATCCGAGCAGTTCGGATCGACGTGTCGTCGGAGAGGTCTCGACCCGCCGAACTCTTCGTCATCCCGCAGCAGGACGGAGGTGGCCACGTGAGACGACGCTCAGCACTGGGTCTCGGAGCAGCAGGCGCTGCTGCGCTGGTGACGGGGTGCGTGCCGCTCCAGCCACTGGGAGACCCGCCCGAACGTCCCGAGCGCAAGCAGGTCAGCGCTGCCGGCAGGCCGCTCCGCGAGGGCGGGCACCTGGTCATGGCGCTGTCCTCCGAGCCGGACCGGCTGGACCCCACCACCTCGAGCTCTTTGTATACGCGCTTCGTCATGCAGACGATGTGCGAGAAGCTCTACGACATCTCGGCCGACGGCGAGATCGTGCCCATGCTCGCCACCGAGCTGCCCACGATCTCCGAGGACGGCCTCACCGTCGAGATCCCCCTCAAGGACGGCGTCCTGTTCGCCGACGGAGCCGAGTTCGACGCGGAGGCCGTACGCCTCACTCTCGAACGTCACCTCACCCTCGAGGGCTCGACCCGTGCCTCCGAGCTGGGGCCGATCACCGCCGTGGAGGCCATAGAGTCGCTGCGCGTGCGCGTGAAGTTCGAGAGCCCCTTCGCCCCGTTCACCGCGGCCCTCGCCGATCGCGCCGGCATGATCATGTCGCCGCAGGCGCTCGACGAGCTCGGGGAGGACTTCGGCAACCACCCCGTCGGCGTCGGCGCGTTCAAGTTCGTCCGTCGCGTGCCGCAGACTGCGATCGAGGTCGAGGCGGATCCTCTGTACTACGACGCGGACAACGTCCATCTCGACCGCATCACCTACCGGATCATGACCGATGCGAACATCCGCGCCGCCAACATCCAGTCCGGTGATGTCCACGTCGCCGACAGCATCTCCCCGCAGGACTTCGAAGCGCTCCAGGCCGTGGACGGCGTGGGCACCCTGCAGGTGGAGTCACTGGGCTACCAGGGGCTGACCGTCAACGTCGGCCATGCCCCCGAGGGGCAGGAGCCCCCGAGCACCCCTTTGGCCACCGACGAGCGCGTGCGACAGGCCCTGTCCCACGCCGTGGACCGGAACGCTCTGGTCAACACCGTCTTCAACGGCTGGTACACGGCGGCGGGCTCCCCGATCTCGCCCTCCTCACCGTATGCCTCGCCCGAGAGCCGCCACCTTCCGGCCTACGACCCGGACGCCGCGAAGGCCCTCCTCGAGGAGGCCGGGGTGGAGATCCCGTACCCGGTCCGGGTGACGGTCTCGAACACCCAGGACGGATTGCGCTACGCCCAGGCCCTGCAGGCCCAGGCGAAGGAGGCCGGGTTCGCCATCCACGTCGCGCCGATGGAGTACACGGCGGTGCTGGACGCACAGAGCCGCGGGGATTTCGAGGTCGTGCTGCTGGGATGGTCCGGCCGTGTCGATCCCCACGGCAACGCCTACTCCTTCTGGACCACCGGCGGCGGCAACAACTACCCGGGAGTCTCCGACCCCGAGGTCGACCAGCTGCTGGAGGACGCCACCCAGGTCACAGACATCGGCGAGCGCGCCGAGGTCTACGGCGAGGCGGTCGCCCGCATGCAGGAGGTCAATGCCTTCATCTACCTCTATCGCGTGCGCAGCCTGACCGCTCACCGCGATGACGTCGCCGGCGTGGCCGTGTACGCAGACGGGGTCGTCCACCTCTCCCACGCCGCCTTCCTGGATGGTGATCGTTCATGATCCGTTTCCTGCTCGTGCGAATGGCCGAGGCGCTGACCACGCTGCTGATCGCCGCCCTCGTCATCTTCCTGGGCGTGCGTGCCCTGCCCGGCGACCCGGCCCTGGCGATGGCAGGGGAGGAGGCCACCCCGGAGCAGGTCGCCGCGGTGCGCACCGAACTGGGCCTGGACGAACCGCTGCCGGTGCAGTTCCTGGCGTTCCTGCAGAGCATCGTCACCGGCGACCTGGGCGCCTCCACCCGCACCGGCCAGCCCGTCACCCAGATGATCGCGACCACACTGCCGGTGACCATGTGGCTCTCCGGGTTCGCCATCCTGGTGGCCGTGATCGTCGGGATCACGCTCGGCATGCTCGCCGAGCGACGCCGTGGGCGTCCCGAAGAGGTGGGCGCCAATCTCTTCGCCCTCATCGGGCTGTCCGTGCCCAACTTCTGGCTGGGGCTGCTGGCGATCCTGCTGCTCGCCGTCGGACTGGGCTGGTTCCCCGCCTCGGGATACGTCGATGTGCTGGAGGACCCGATACGCGGCATCCACCACCTGTTCCTGCCCTCGGTGATCCTGGGGACCAGCCTCGCCGCGGTCATCACCCGGCAGACCCGAGCCTCGATGATCGAGACCATGAGCACCGACTACGTGCGCACCGCCCGCGCCACCGGCATCGGGCGCGGGCGCATCCTGCTGCGCTACGGACTGCGAAACTCACTGATCGTGCTGGTCACCATCGTCGGCCTGCAGCTGGGAGCGCTCATCTCCGGGGCGGTGGTCACCGAGCGCATCTTCGCGCTGCCGGGCCTGGGACGGCTCACGCTCGATGCCGTCTTCGCCCGCGACTATCCCGTGATCCAGGCCGTGGTGCTGGTCATCACCGCCGGCTACGTCCTGATCAACATTCTCGTCGACGTCCTCTACTCCGTCATCAATCCACAGATCCGGACAGGCGGTGCCACCTCGTGACCGACGCGCTGAGAACCCCCTCGACCCCCGCCCGGGGCGCCGGCTCGAGCTCGGGCCCCACCGCCGGGACGGCCACGCCGGGCCCCGGCGCGAAGGGCCCGACGGACGCGCCGGTCGCGGGCACGCCCCGGCGCCAGAGCGTCCTGGGCGCACTGGTCTCCACGCCCCAGGGCGTCATCGGCTCCGTGCTGGTGGCGCTCGTGGTGGGCGCAGCCGTCCTCGGGCCCCTGCTCGCTCCGCACGGCTTCGCCGAGACCAACTTCGCCCACCCGTTCCAGGTTCCGCGCACCGTCGGCTACCCGCTGGGGACCGACGACCTGGGCCGCGACATCCTCTCCCGCCTGCTGCACGGGGTGCGGGCCTCCATGATCGTCGGCCTCCTGACGATCGTGCTGGCCGTGGGTATCGGCACTCCGCTGGGACTGCTTGCCGGCTACTGGCGGCCGGCGGACCTCGTCGTCTCCCGCCTGACCGATGTGGCCCTCGCCTTCCCGTTCCTCGTGCTCGCCGTCGGGCTGACGGCGATCGCCGGGGCGAGCCTGACCAATGCTGCCCTCGCACTGGGCATCGCGAACATCCCCACCATGGTCCGGGTGGTGCGCGGCGAGACGCTGCGGCTGCGTGAGTCGGAGTTCGTCAAGGCGGCGATCGCGACGGACGCCTCGGCGCCCCGCATCCTGGGACTGCACATCCTGCCGGGCGCGGTCAGCGCCATCATCGTCCAGGCCACGGTGATCATGCCGGTGGCCGTGATCGGGGAGGCGACCCTCTCGTTCCTCGGCCTGGGCATCCAGCCGCCCTCGCCCAGCCTCGGGATCATGCTCTCCGACGCCCAGCAGTACATCTACCGGTCGTCGTCCGCGGCGATCTTTCCCGGCCTGGCGATCGTCCTGATCTGCCTGGCCTTCAACATCTTCGGAGACGCCCTGCGGGATGCCTTCGATCCGTCCGTGACGAAGGGAAGCCGCCGATGACGCCCTCCAGCCCGACCAGCCCCTCCAGCCCGACCAGCCCCTCCACCTCGACCAGCTCCGGCCGCCCGCAGCCCGGGTTCGTGGTGCCGCCAGGTCCGACCACCCGCCCCACTCTCGAGGGCACCTTCGGGATGAGCGCGACCACCCACTGGATCGCGACCGCGTGCTCTCAGGCCGTCCTGGAGCGCGGCGGGAACGCCTTCGACGCCGCCACCGCCGCGGCCTTCGCGCTGCACGTGGTCGAGCCGCATCTCAACGGCCCAGGAGGCGACATGACCGGGGTCTTCGCCACGGCGGAGGACCCCACGCCGGTGGTGATGATGGGCCAGGGCGCCGCCCCCGCGGGCGCAACGATCGAGCACTACCGCGCCGAAGGGCTCGAACGGGTTCCCGGCACGGGCGCCCTGGCGGCCGCGATCCCCACGGCGGTCGACGCCTGGCTGAAGCTCCTGGCCGAGCACGGCACGTGGGAGCTGGCCGACGTCCTGGCCTACGCGATCGAGCTCGCCGAGGACGGCCACCCCGTGCTCGCCCGGGTCAGCGCCCAGATCGAGGCGCTCTCGCAGATGTTCACCGAGCACTGGCCCAGCTCGGCGGCGCTGTGGATGCCGGACGGTGCGCCGCCCGCCCCGGGGCAGCTCGTGCACAATCCTGAGTACGCGGCCGTGCTGCGCGACCTCATCGCAGCCGGCGAGGCTGTCGAGACCGGCACCGAGGACGATGGGCGCGCGGCCCGGATCCAGGCGGCCCGCGAGCGGTGGCGCACCGGACCGGTCGCCGAGGCGATCGCCGAGTTCGTGCGCACCCCGCATCGCCACTCCGACGGCGCCGACCACGCCGGCGTCATCACGGCCGCCGACCTCGCCACCACCGAGGCCACCTTCGAGCCCGCCGCGACCGCCAGCTTCCGCGGATGGACGATCGCCAAGACCGGCCCCTGGGGCCAGGGCCCGGTGCTGCTGCAGGCCCTGCGCCTCCTCGACGGCTTCGACGACGACCACCTCGACCCGGCCACCGAGCTCGGCGCCCACACCATCCTCGAGGCGCTGAAGCTGGCCCTGGCCGACCGCGACGCCCACTACGGCGATGGCCAGGTGCCGCTGCAGACCCTCCTGAGCGAGGAGTACATCGCCTCCCGGCGCGCCCTGATCACCGAGCAGGCCTCCCACGAGTTCCGCCCCGGCCGCGTCGGCGACGGGCCCCTGCCGCTGCCGCCCCTGGTCACCGAGGAACAACTCGCGCAGGCCACCGGCGGCGACGTCGACCACGGCGCCGGGGAGCCGACGGTCCGGCCCAGCGGCGAGGCACGCGGGGACACCTGCCACATCGACGTCGTCGACCGCTGGGGCAACATCATCAGCGCCACCCCGTCGGGCGGCTGGCTGCAGTCCTCACCGGCCGTCCCCGGGCTCGGGTTCTGCCTGGGCACCCGGCTGCAGATGATGTGGCTGGACGAGGAGATGCCCTCCGCCCTGCGGCCGGGGAAGCGGCCGCGCACCACCCTGACCCCGACCCTCGTGCTGCGCGACGGCATCCCGGTGCTCGCCTGCGGATCCCCCGGTGGCGACCAGCAGGACCAGTGGCAGCTGCTGTTCCTGCTGCGGGTGCTCGTGGGCGGCCTCGAACCGCAGCAGGCCATCGACGCGCCCGCGCTGCACACCACGTCGATGCCGGGCTCGTTCTGGCCGCGCACGTGGACACCGGGCGGGGCGGTGGTCGAGGACCGGCTGGGACCCGACGTCATCGCCGGCCTCGAAGCACGCGGTCATCGCGTGGTCCGGGCCGGCGACTGGGCCCTGGGGCGGCTGTCCTGCGTGAGCCGGGACCCGGCCACCGGGATCCTCCGATCCGCCGCGAATCCCCGCGGCGCCCAGGGCTACGCGGCAGGACGGTGAGCGGCATGAACGATGCGAGAGAGCACGACCCCGGCGTCTCGGCCCCGCAGGACGAGCTCGTCCTGGAGATCCGGGACCTGTCGGTCGCCTACGGCGACACCGCGGTCCTCCAGGACGTCGGTCTCACCCTCGCGCCGGGAGAGCGCGCCGCGATCGTGGGCGGCTCGGGATCGGGCAAGTCCACGACGATCTCGGCGATCCTGGGGCTGCTGCCCGGCGCCGGCCGGATCACCGCCGGCTCCATCCGCTACCGCGGCCGGGAGCTCGCCGGCGCCCCCGAGGCCACCTATCGCCGGCTGCGCGGGCAGGGGATCGCCCTTGTCCCGCAGGACCCGATGACCAACCTCAACCCCACGATGCGCATCGGCGACCACATCGCCGACGCCCTGAGCGCGTACGGACACCGCGACCGCGCCGCCATCACGCAGGACGTCGTCCGGCTGATGACCGAGGCCGGCATCCCCGAGGCCGAACGGCGCCGCAAGCAGTTCCCGCACGAGTTCTCCGGCGGCATGCGTCAGCGGGTGCTGATCGCGATCGCGCTCGCCGGGGACCCCGACGTGATCATCGCCGACGAACCCACCAGCGCCCTCGACGTCAGCGTGCAGAAGCAGATCCTCGACCATCTCGAGCGCCTCGTCGTCCAGCGCGGCATGTCCCTGCTGCTGATCACCCACGACCTCGGGGTGGCCGCCGACCGCACCGACACCATCCTGGTCATGCACGAGGGCCGTGTCATCGAGCGCGGATCGCCGAACGCGGTGCTGCGATCGGCCCGGGAGGAGTACACCAAGCGGCTGGTCGAGGCCTCGCCCACCCTCGAGGTCGCGCCGCGGCAGGAGGAGCCGCCCCCGCGCTCGTCCGCGCAGGCCCGTCGTGAGCAGGTGCTGCGCATCGAGGACCTGCGCAAGGTCTACCGGCTGCGCGGCGGCCGCAGTGAGGTCGTCGCCCTGGACGGCATCTCCTTCACCGCCCGCCGCGGCCGCACCACGGCGGTCATCGGCGAATCCGGCTCGGGCAAATCGACGCTCGCCAAGATCATCCTCGGACTGGAGAAGGCCAGCGGGGGCACGGTGCTCATGGACGGCCGCCCGGTGGACACGCGCCGTTCATCGGTGCGCCGCGACCTGCGTCGCTTCGCCCAGCCCGTCTTCCAGGACCCCTACTCCTCGCTGGATCCGACGTGGACGGTGCAGCGCATCATCGCCGAGCCACTGGCGGTCTTCGGCATCGGCACCCGGGCCGAGCGGGCTCGGCGCGTCGCGGAGCTGCTGGACCAGGTGGCGCTGCCACGCGAGGTGGACTCCCGCCTGCCCGGAGAGCTCTCCGGCGGTCAGCGCCAGCGGGTCGCGATCGCCCGGGCGCTGTCGAGCTCCCCGCAGCTGCTGGTGTGCGACGAGGCGGTCTCCGCGCTCGACGTCCTCGTCCAGGACCAGATCCTGGAGCTGCTGGGCGACCTGCAGACGCAGCTGGGCATCTCCTGCCTGTTCATCACGCACGACCTGGCGGTGGTCGCGAACCTCGCCGACGACGTGGTGGTCATGCACCGCGGCAGCATCGTGGAGACCGGAGCCACCGGTACAGTGATCAGCGATCCTGCCCACGACTACACCCGTGGCCTGCTCGAGGCAGCGCCGGGTCGGGAGTTCATGAATGTCTGATCCGGCGGCGGTGAGAATCGCTGGCGACCTGCGCGAGGCGATCATCACCGGCGCCCTCGCCCCCGGCGAACGGTTGCGCGAGGTCGCTCTCGCCCAGCAGTTCGGAATCTCCCGCGTCCCCGTCCGGGAGGCGCTGCGTGAGCTCGCCACCGACGGCTACGTGCAGCTGCGCCCCAACGCCGGGGCCCGCGTGGCCGAGCCCGAGCATGAGGATATGCGCGTGCTGTTCGACATGAGGATCGTGCTGGAGACCTCCACGACCCGCACCGCGGCCGAGCGCGCCGCCCGCCTGACCTCGCCGCAGGGGGACCCGGAATGGGCAGCGGCATGGGAGGCGGCGCACGAGATCCTGCGAGCCGGTGACGACGCCATCTCTGCAGATCGTCCGGAGGAGCTGGCCGCTCTGAACGTGCGCTTCCACAATGCGCTGGGGGCGCTGTCGGGGCGGGCCAGCTTCACCTCGCTGCTGCGCCAGCTCACCGGGCGCACGCAGTGGATGCACGCCTTGGCCCCGGCCCACGTGCGCCACCGCGGAGACGCCGCGTGGAACGAGCACCGGGAGATCCTCGAGCACATCGGCCGCGGCAACGCCCGCGAGGCCAGCGAGCTCATGTCCCGCCACCTCGAACGCTCCCGGAACGCCTTCCTGGCCTCCCGTACGCCCGAGCAGGCCTGAGGGGCCGGTCGGGTCCGCCGGGCGTGAGCTGCCGCCGCCCGCCCGAGTCGATGCGGCGATCCCGGGGCGACGCGGCGATCCCGGGTCGGCGCGGCGATTCACCCGCCCGGAGAACGTTCCCGCGGGAACGCGCGCATCTCGTAGACGTTCCCGCGGGAACGCCTGCGCCGCAGAAGCGTTCCCGCGGGAACGTTTCTGAGACGTGCGGGCTCTGTCACTCGCTCTCGCGCAGCCGGTGCCCGAGGATCGCGACGCTGAGGGTGACGGCGACGGTCACCGCGATACCCAGCCACAACGAGATGTAGAGCGTCAGTGCGCCGACGAAGGCGCCGAGCACGATGAGCACGATGGCCAGGATCCGTCGGCCCCAGGCCTCGCCCGTGCCGCCTGCGAGACGGGAATCGGCGGCCAGCCCCACGATGGTGGAGGTGACCACGACGGTGGTGACGTCGGCGACGGCGAGGCGCCGGGCCGCGGCCGCCTGCATGCCCATCGCCACCGCGAGCAGAGTGGTGGTGGCGGCTCCGAGGACCGCGTGGGACGGCGTGCCGGGCAGCGCGGCGATGATCGCGGAACCGAGCAGACCGGCCGTGACCAGCACCAGGAGCACTGTGGTGCGCGTGGTCCAGGTGCCCTTGGGGGTGGGGCCGAGCACGCGCCCGCCCAGGACGGCCCCCACCAGGAAGCCGAGCAGGGCCAGTGCCGGCCGGACGATGGGGAGCCCGTTGGCGCCCGCGAGTCCCATCCCGAGCAGGACCACGTTGCCGGTCATGTTGCCGCTGAAGACCCGGTCGAAACCGAGGTAGCCGACCGCATCGATCACCCCGGTCGAGAAGGTCAGCGCGAGCATGAGGGTGAGATGTGGACGAGCGCGCACCATGCTCCGGATTGTATACAAGCAGGTGGCCGCTCGACGTGCTGACCAGGCAGTGGACACGCTCAACTACGCGAGAGTCCTTCTCGGCTGCACGCCGCCCCGACCGTGCACTGCGTGGCGTTCGCCAGGTGCCCTGGCGGTCGGCGGCCCTTCGGCGGGTTCAGGCCTCGTCGCCGGCCGTGATCGCCTCGGCCTCCTCGACACCGGTGAGGTGGTGCTGGCCGACCGAGTCCAGGTGGCGCCGGCCGATGATCAGCATGAGCATGCTGGCCACCACGCTGGCAGCGGCCAGCAGATACGGAGCACCCGCTGCGGTCGCGGCCGCGAGGGGACCGGCGACGGCCGGGGCGATCGCCCCGCCGAGGAAGCGCACGCCGGAGTAGGCGGAGCTGGCCACTCCACGCGGAAGGTCGGTGGCCTCCATGACGGTCTCGGTCAGGGCGGTGTTCATGATGCCCAGCAGCAGGCCGCCGATCACGATCAGCACCACCAGGCCGGCCATCGACTCATGGAAGACGCTGAGGACCAGCATCAGCACGGTGAGCAGCCCGAGCGTGCCCAGCAGGGTGGGGATCAGCCCGAGCCTGCGAGTCAGGATCGGGGCGACGAACACCGAGGTGATCGCCAGTGCCACGCCCCACCCGAAGAACACGCCGCCGATGCCGAGGGCGCCGAACTCGAGTCCGTGGGCGGCGGCTGCGTCCTCCAGGGGGAAGGGTGAGTAGGCGAGCAGCGTGAAGAAGGCGAAGTTGTAGAAGATCGCGGTCAGGGCGAGGGTGCGCAGGTCCGGGTGGGCCAGCGCGCGCAGCGAGGCCAGCGGGGAGACGTGTGCGGGTTTGGCCTCCTTCTGCAGCAGCACCATGATCGCGAGGAAGCCGACGGCCATGAGCACGGCGGTGCCCGCGAAGGGGGCGCGCCAGGAGACATGGCCGAGCAGCCCGCCCAGCAGCGGTCCGACGGCCATGCCGATGCCGAGCGCCGTCTCGTAGAGGATGATCGCTCCGGCGCTGGGCCCGGCGGTCGCGCCCACGATCGCGGCCAGCGCGGTGGAGATGAACAGGGCATTGCCCAGCCCCCAGCCGGCGCGCAGGCCGATGATCTCGCCGACGGATCCGGCCCCTGCGGCCAGCGCCGCGAAGATGACCACCAGGGTCAGACCGATCAGCAGGGTGCGCTTGACGCCCACGCGCGAGGCGAACCAGCTGGTGAAGAACATGGCGATCGCGGTGACGAAGAGATAGCTGGTGAACAGCAGCATCGCCTGCGAGGGCGAGGCCTCGAGTTGGGTGCTGATGGCAGGCAGGATCGGGTCGACCAGGCCGATGCCCATGAAGGACACGGTCGCGGCGAAGGCGATCGCCCACACGGCCTTGGGCTGGCGGAAAGCCTCGCGCAGAGTCGGGGCAGAGCTGCCGGCCGGCGCGGTCTGCGAGGCCGACGGCGGGCCGTCAGCGGGAGCGGTCTGAGGGGCCGACGGTGAGGTGGCGGCGTGTCGCGACGCCGACTCGAAAGCCTGAGAAGCCATGCGGAAGAGTCCTTCGAGCGGGGTGGGATGGGGAAAGGGCGGGCGGTTCGGGATGTGGTCGTCGGCGCAGGGCACGCGTTCGCCGGCGGGGGCACCGGGCGGGCACGAGGACGCCGGCCTGCAGCCGTGCGACCTCTCGGGTCGACGGGCCGACGGCCATGCCGTCGTGCGGGTTACCCGTCGTGCGTGTCGACGATGCGGGCGAGGATCTCCGCGGCCCGATCGAGCGCGTCGAGGTCCTCGGCCGAGAGGGGTTCGAGAAGCGTCCCGACCCCGTCCGCGAGCTGCGTTCTCCACTGCGCGAGCTGGGCTGAGCCCCGATCGGTGATGGAGACGAGCGAGGAGCGGGAGTCGTCGGGATCGAGCTCGCGCTGGACGAGGCCCTCCTCCTCGAGGCGCTTGATGACCGTGGTCGCCGTGGGACGGGAGACCCGCTCACGGTCGGCGATCTCGCTGAGGCGCAGCGGTCCGTGCCGGTCGATCGTGGCGACCACGCGCCAGGACACCGTGCCGACCCCGACCTCGGACCGTCGGGCGGCGAGCCGCGAGAACTGGCTGCAGACCAGCGCAAGATGCTGCGAGAGCTCAGCGGAGGGCGGGGGAGGAGTCGTCACAGGCACTCACGATAGTGAGCAATGCTAACCAGTGCAACGTCTTCGGCCCGGGCGGGAGACGCACGAGACAAGGCGGCCCGGGCGGATGCCGAGAGTGCTGGAATCGTTGCGCTCCACCGACGCCCTGAGCACTACTCCGGACTTGGCCACGCGGCATCGGCCGTGACCTTTCAGCGGTTCTGGATCCAAAATTGCAGCTCAACGGTCACAGCCGAATGGGCGGGGGTATCCCTATGTTCAGAGTCAAGCCGCGAGGGCGGCCGGCTCGGGGGTAGGGGCGGATTCGGGGGCCTGGTAGTAGGTGCCGTCGCGGTCCATCGCGAAGGTGACTTTTGCAGTGGCACCGGCCGAGCCAACAGAGGCGGTCGTGCCGGTTGCGGACCCGCTCGAGCGGTGGGCCCAAACCTGTTGCCTCTTCCCGCAGGAACTCGAACTGCTACCCTCCGGAAGGGCTCTGCTTGCAGCCGCCTTCTTGTGTCTCTCGACGGACCGCAATCACTGATGGTCAGGCAGGGCAAAGGCCGTGATGGTTCATAATGACGAGAAATACTATGCCAGCGGGGTCTCCCCAGTAAGTCAGGCTAGAATCTCATGCACTGCATGAATCAGGAACGCCGTGAGGTTCAGGTGGTCTTTCGTGAAATCGAAAGCACCAGCCCAACTCAAGTTGGGCCTGACCGTCCTATAGTGGGCGCAACGCTCGACGCTGGGCGCGCAGCAGAGCTCGCCCGTAAGAACCGTCAGTGGGGAGTCCACTGGATTACCATCGAACTGCGCAACGAAGCCGACGACGGCTACTCGGAATCGATAATCCTGGCGGTCTTGAAGGGGATATGGGGAGATGACGTGTACACCGACCCGTCGCCGGAGGCTGCATTTACCTCCCGGACGGCCGCTGCTGCGTGGTTGGACGAGCAGCCTCCAGGCTCGCGAGAGTATGTGTTTCTCGAAGTTCCGCTGGAGGTATTCGATCTGAACGGCGTCCGAAGCCGCGAGGCAAATCTAGACTAAGTCTCAGCGGCTGACCGGGTCGGCGTCAGTCCCGGCGAGCAGCGCGTCGAGGTCGCGAAGATGCGGGGAGCCTTCCCAGTCGCCGGGGGTCGTGCAGGCGAGGGCTCCGCAGGCGTTGGCCCGGGTGAGGCGAGCGGGCACATCGAGCCCCTCGAGGCGCGCGCTGAGGTAGCCGGCGACGAACGCGTCTCCGGCGCCGACGGTGTCGACCACGTCGACTTCGTGTCCAGGTGCTTCAGCGATCTCCTTGGCGTCGCCCCCGGCGAGAGCCGCGGCCCCGTCGGCGCCGAGCTTGATGACGACCTCGCGGCGGGACCCGGCGGACAGCGCCCGCAGCAGCCCGCGGTGATCATCCTCGGCGACATCCGGCGTCAGGATCGAGAGCTCCTCCGGCCCGCCGAAGAGGATGTCCACGTGCTCGAGGATGTCCCCGAGCAGCTCCGCGAGGCGCTCGCGGGAGCCCAAGCGGGAGCGGTAGTTCACGTCGAGGCTGATCGGCACGCCGGCGGCGACGGCCCGTTGGACGGCGGCCGCAGTGGTGGCATGCGCGCTCTCCGAGAGCAACGGCGTGATGCCGCTGAGATGCAGCAGACGGGCGTGCTCGATGAGGCCGACGGGGAGATCGTCCGGCCTGATCGCGGAGGCGGCGGAGCCGGCCCGGTAGTAGTCCACGCGCGTGGTGGTGGCGCTGGGGCGCGACTTGACCATCAGCCCCGTCGGCCGCTCGGGATCGATCCCGCAGTGCACCTCCACGCCCTCGCCACGGATCTCGCGGATCACCCGCGTGCCCAGCGGGTCATCGCCCACCCGGCTGACCCAGGCCGACGGGACGCCGAGACGGCGCAGGCCGATCGCGAGGTTCGACTCGGCGCCGCCGAGCGCGATGTCCACCGAGGACAGGTGGGCGAGGGAGCCGACGGCGGCGCTGCGCATCAGCGCCATGGTCTCGCCGAGGGTCACGACCCAGGGTGCGGAGCCCGCGGGCACCGGCTGCTGGGGGACGGCGGGCGCGGGCGGGCCGGCGGGACTGCTCACGCCCCGGCCTCCCGGGTGGTCGCGCCGACGAAATGCACGGCGCGATCGGCCAGGGCATCGAGGCTGCCCCCCTTGAGGGCGTCGCCGAGCAGCGGGCCGCCGACGCTGACGGCGTCGGCTCCGGCCTGCAGCCAGCGGCGGGCCGCCTCCAGGTCCACGCCGCCGGAGGGGATCACTCGGATGCCGGGGAACGGGCCGCGCAGGTCCTTGACGTAGCCGGGGCCGACGACGCTGGCGGGGAACACCTTGACCGCCGCCGCGCCCGCGGCCCAGCCCTGGTGCAGCTCGCTCGGGGTGAGGCCGCCGGGAATGATCGCGATGCCTGCCTCGGCGGCGGCCTCGAGCAGGTCGGGGCGGGTGATCGGGGTGACGATGTAACGGGCGCCGTGCTTGGCGGCCGTGCGCAGGTCGCCCGGGTCGGTGACGGTGCCGACGGCGATGTCCAGCTGCTCGCCGAAGCGCTCCACCAGGCCCGGCAGCTCCTCGAGGGTGCCGGGGGTGGAGAGGGTCAGCTCGACGGAGCGGATGCCGGCGCCGGCGAGGGTCTCCAGGATCGGGGCGTACTGGTCGGCACGCTCGCCGCGGATCACCACGATCAGGCGCGCGGCCGCGGTGCGCTCGGGAAGGGTGGGGCGGTCGGTGGTGGTCATGAGAGGTCCCCTTGTCGTGGGTGGCGGTCGACGGGATGCACCTGCACCCCGATTCTCACAGCTGCGGTGCGCACGGCTCGAGCCCCGGCGGCCTCGATCCTCATCGCTGCGGTGGTGACAGCTCCAGCAGCACCTTGGCCGAGCGGGAGGCGTCCTTCGCGGTCGCGAACGCCTCGGTGGCCTCGGAGCCCGGGAGCATCTGGGTGATCACCGCGTCGAACCGTTCGTCGGCGGCCAGCAGCTCGATGGCCTCGTCGATCTCCGTGTCGAAGCGCTGGGTCCCGCGCAGCTGGACCTCCTTGGCGACCAGGCGGGCGAGGTTCACCGGGATCTCGGTGTCCGGCAGGATCGCGACCTGCACGATGATCCCGGCCGGTCGCACGGCGCGCACGCCGGAGGACAGCGAGGCCGGCGCCGAGGAGCATTCGAGCACGACGTCGTAGGTGTCGTCCGCCGGGGCCTCGTCGGTCACCTGAATCGTCCTCGAGGCTCCGAGGGCCGCCGCGCGCTCGAGCGGCTCGGGGCGCACGTCGGTCACATCGACCGAGTCGGCCCCGCGGTGCAGCAGGGCGGAGACGGCCAGCAGACCGATCGGCCCTGCTCCCAGGACCAGGCACTTCTTCCCGGTGACGTCACCGGCGATGGTGACGGCGTGGAGGGAGACGGCGAAGGGCTCCGCCAGGGTCGCCCGACGCAGCGGCAGGTTCTCCGGCAGCGGACGCAGGTTCCCGCGATCGATGACGAGGTACTCGGCGGCGGCGCCCTGGCGGTGAGGGAACACGCTGGCGCTGCCGAGGTAGTCACCGTGCGGCCACAGATGGGGGCGGTCCTCCAGGCCCGGCTGGCTGGTGCCGTACCGGGCCGGGTGCACGGTCACCGGAGTGCCGGGCGCGTACTCACCGGTGGGGTCCAGATCCACGACGGCCGACAGCTCGTGGCCCGGGACCAGCGGCTCGCGGATGACGAACGCACCGTTGGCGCCGTGGAAGTAGTAGTGCAGGTCGGAGCCGCAGATGCCGACGTAGGCGACCCGCAGGCGCACCTCGCCCTCGCCCGGCTCGACGTCGGGGACGTCCTGCCAGCGGATGTCGCCTGCGGCATGGATGGTCAGGGCCTTCACGGGCGGTTCTCCTTCGAGGGGGCGGACGTCAGGGACGCGGACAGGGCCTCGCCGGCCGCGGCGCGCGGGCCCGACCGGACGATGGTGGTCAGCAGGTGGCCGACGGTCTCGACGAACTCCTCATGCTCGGCCAGCTGCGCGGAGAGGCATCCGCTCTCCAGCAGCACCCGGGCGTGCTCCGCCGGGGTCGCGGCCGAGGCTGCGACCTCCTGCAGTCGCTGCTGGGCAGGATCGCTCATCGCCCGGGCCTGCTCACCGGGCTCGACGCCGCGCGGCGGGATCACGCACGCGAACCAGGCCGCGACCGTCAGGGCCAGCAGGGCCGGCATGTCGCCGCGCTCGAGGTGGAACAGGGCCGGGACCGGGACGCGCTGCGGCAGGCGCATCGACCCGTCGGACCCCACTTGGCGGGTGCGGTGGCCCAGGTCGTGGTTGCGCCAGCGGTGCTGCAGGTCAGCGATGTATTCGTCGACGTCGAAACCTGCGGGGAGGGCGATCGTGGGCACGTTCTCGCGCTCGATGAGGGCGAGGGTGGCCTCGGCGATCCAGTCCTGCTCGAAGGCCTCGGGAATCGTGCCACGATCGTCCAGAGCGCCGAGGTAGGCGATCAGCGAGTGCGGCCCGTTGAGGATGCGCAGCTTGACCTGCTCGTACTTCTCGACCTCGTCGGACATGATGGCGCCGCCGCGCTCCCAGGCGGGCCGGCCGGCGGGGAAGTCGTCCTCGATCACCCACATGGAGAACTGCTCGGCCCGCACCGGTGCGGCGTCCCGGACGCCCAGCAGCTCGGCGACCTGGTCGGACGTCTCGGGCGTGGTGGCGGGCACGATGCGGTCCACCATGGCGTCGGGGAAGGCGACCTGGTCGCGCACGTAGGTCAGCACGTCGTCCTCGGCCCCCGAGTGCTCGAGGAACTCGGTGACCATCCGGCGCGCGGTCTGCCCGGCGGCGGAGACGTTGTCGCAGGGCAGCACGGTGAACGGTTCGCCGCTGCGGGCGCGAACGGTGAGGCCGCGGGCGAGCAGTCCGATCACGGTGCGGGGCGCGGAGGGGTCGGCGAGGTCCGCCCGCAGCGGCTCGGCGTCGACGTCGAGGTGACCGGTGCGCGGGGAGACGTAGTAGCCGCCCTCGGAGACGGTCAGGGTGAGGATCCGGCGATGGGTGTCGGCGACCTCCCGGATCACGGCCTGCGGATCCTCGGCCATCACCCCGACGCCGCGGTGGACGTCGACGACGTCGGCCCGGGTGCCGCTCTCGGAGAGCTCGAGGACGCTGTAGGGGCCGTCCTGCCTGCTCATCGCGTCGACGACGGCGCGGGAGCGGTTGGCGAAACCGATGATGCCCCAGTCGCCCTCCTCGGCGGCGAGCGCTCGCGCGGTGTGCACGGCCGCGTGGGCGCGGTGGAAGGCGCCGAGGCCCAGGTGGATGATGCCGGCGCGGGAGGGGTCCGACGGGGCGGCGGCCCCGAGGCGGGGCAGTCCGCCGGAGCGGGCCCTGTCGAGACGAGGGACGTCCCCGGAGGTGGACACGGGAGCCTCCTGGTTGGTGCGTGGTCACGCTGTCTGCGTGACGCCGGAACACGACCCGGGGGACTGCCCGGCGCAAAGCGTTCCACAACGCGGAACGGATGTTTCGATCAGCATATCAAGAGGTCGAAGGGTCGGTCGTGCCGACGGGGAGGCGCCGAGGCCGATCTTGACAGCCCTTAAGTAAGAGTTGCAGACTAAGCGGTCGAAGCGCTTCGACGAAGCGCTTCGACGAAACGCTTCGACGAAGCGCTTCGATGCGTTGACACAGCAGTCGCCGCACAGCGCGACCCACGACGAGGAGGACGCGGGATGGCCACGATGAGCGAGGTCGCACGCCATGCCGGCGTCGCCCTGAGCACCGTGTCCTACATGCTCTCGGGGGACCGGCCCGTGTCCCCGGCGACCAAGGAACGCATCGAGCAGGCCATGACCGAGCTCGGCTACCGGCCCAACGCGATCGCTCGCAGCCTGGCCAGCCGGCGCACCCGGATCCTCGCCCTGCACCTGCCCGAGCTCGACTTCACCGCCGGCGAGACCGTCTTCGAGATCGTCCGCGGTGCCTACGACCGGGCGTCCGAACTGGGATACCTGCTCTCGGTGTGGCCGATCGATGTCGACCGCGCTCCCGAGGAGCTCATCGACCTCGTCGGCCAGGGGCATGCCGACGGCGTCCTGCTGGTCGAGGTCGGTATCGAGGACCGCAGGATCGATGCCCTGTCGGAAGCCGACGTGCCCTTCCTGTCCATCGGCCGTACCGGCGACACCTCTCGCCTGCCCTACGTCGACATCGACTTCGAGGCCACGGTCCGCGAGGCCCTGGACGAGCTGATCGAGCTCGGCCACCGCGACGTCGCGCTGCTGGGCCGCTCGAGCGCCCTCGAGGCCGACGGCTACGCCCCCGCGGTGCGCTCCCACGAATCCTTCGCCCGGATCGCCGGCGAGCGCGGCATCCGCCACCGGGAGTACACGGTCGAGGCCTCCCCCCAGGCCGGTCGCGCCCTGGCGAGAGACCTGTTCAGCGGGGAGGACCGCCCCGATGCCGTGATCGCCCTGAACGACCTCGCCGTCGTCGGGCTCGTCAACGAGCTCGCGCTCATGGGCGTCGAGCTGCCCCGCGACCTCTCCGTCGTCACCGTCGTCTCCAGCCGCCGCACCGGATCGATGACCACGCCGACGCTCGCCGGCTGGCAGGGTCCCGGCGAGGAGATGGGCCGCCGGGCCGTCGACGGTCTGCTCGCGCGGCTGGACGACCCGGAATCCGCCCCCAGCCAGGTCCTCGTGACCTGCACCCGATACCACGGCGACTCCGTCAGCGATCGCCGCGACCCCACCAGCATTCCGATCCCCGGCACCGGGTCCCACGATCCGCGGCGTCCGTCGGACAGCAGCTGACAGCCCGTCCCTCACAAGGAAGTAGGAACCATGAAGCGCAGAGATTTCACCACCCTCGCCGCGGCCACGACGCTCGGGGCCGCCGCCGTCCCCACGCTCAGTGCGTGCGGCTCCGGCGGCGGGTCCGGTGACGGCACGTCCCTGGTCATCTGGCACTACGAAAACGAGGACTCCGCCATGGGCCAGGCCTGGGCCCGGGCGCAGGAGATCTTCGAGGAGAAGCACCCCGAGGTCACCGTCACCGTCGAGAAGCAGACCTTCGAGCAGCTCCAGAAGAACGCCAAGATCGTGCTGACCGGCAACGACGTCCCGGACCTGATGGAGTACAACAAGGGCAACTCCACCGCCGGCCAGCTCGCCTCGCAGGGGCTGCTCGAGCCGCTGACCGAGGTCGCCGACGAGAACGGCTGGGGGGACAAGCTCTCCGAGAGCCTGCAGGCCACCTCGCGGTACGACGAGTCAGGGCTGATGGGCTCGGGCGACTGGTTCGGCCTGCCCAACTACGGCGAGTACGTCTACGTCTTCTACAACAAGCGGATGTTCGACGAAGCCGGCGTCTCCGTCCCCACCACGCTCGAGGAGTTCGAGGAGGTCCTGCAGACCTTCGTCGACCAGGGCACCGTCCCCCTCGCCGAAGCGGGCGCCGAGTACCCGGCCGGGCAGCTGTGGTACCAGCTGGTGCTCGCCCACGGTGACCGCAGCTTCGTGGACGCCTATCAGCTGTTCGACGGCGAGGTCGATTTCGCCGGGGATCCGATCATGGCCGGCGCCCAGCGTTTCGCCGACTGGGTCGAGAAGGGCTACATCGCCGCGGACTCCGCCGGGCTGACCGCTGAGGACATGGGCACCGCCTTCATCTCGGGCACCTACCCGATCATGTTCTCCGGCTCCTGGTGGTTCGGGCGCCTGGTGGCAGAGATGTCCGACGACTGGGGGCAGTTCCTCTTCCCCGGCACGGACCTGACCATCGGCTCCTCCGGCAACCTCTGGGTCGTGCCCACCAATGCCGCGAACAAGGACCTGGCCTACGAGTTCATGGAGATCACCATGACCCAGGAGGTCCAGGACCTGCTCGGCCAGAAGGGCGGCCTGCCCGTCGCCGGGGACACCTCCACGATCGAGGACGAGAAGACCAAGGAGATGACCGAGAACTTCACCGAGGTCATCGACGCCGACGGTCTCGCCTTCTACCCGGACTGGCCGGTGGCCGGCTTCTACGACCAGGTCGTCAGTGCGATGCAGTCGCTGATCAACGGCTCGAAGTCCCCTGCGGACGCCATGGCAGAGCTCGGCGAGAGCTACTCCACCGGGCGCGCCGACCTCACCGGCGAGTAAGAGCACCAGCTGGACCACCCCGGGGCGGGCCGCCGCGAGCGGTCCGCCCCACCCCTCTGAGGAGAGCACATGACCACGACCGATGCCGCGCCGACCGCGGTGACGCCGGCCCCGCGGCGCAGGCGGAGCAGGAACAGCCGGGCCGGGTACTGGCCCTACATGCTGCCCGGCCTGATCTCCTTCCTCGTCGTCATCCTCGTCCCGTTCGTGCTGAACATCTGGTACAGCCTGCACAGCTGGAAGGGCGGGCTCGCGCCCAAGCGCTGGAACGGGCTGGAGAACTACACTGCGCTGCTGGCCGACGAGGCCTTCTGGCTCTCCTTCCGCAACTCGATCTCGATGATCGCGGCCATGGTCGTGGTGCCGACCCTCATCGGGCTGCTGCTGGCCGCCATGCTGTTCGACTACGTCGCCAAGCACTGGAACAGCCAGACCGCCGCGTTCCTGCGCGCCACGTACTACATGCCCCAGATCCTGCCGATCTCGGTCGCCGGCATCGTGTGGAACTGGATCCTCAACAGCCAGACGGGCGCCGTGAACACGATGCTCGAAGGGCTGGGCATCGCCGACCCACCCAACTGGCTCGGCGACCCCTCGCTCGCGCTGCCCTCGGTGATGCTGGTGCTGATCTGGATCCAGATCGGCTACCCCACCGTGATCTTCATGTCCGCCCTGCAGCGCGTCGAGCCCGAGCTGTACGAGGCGGCCGAGCTCGACGGAGCGGGCTGGTTCGCCAGGTTCCGCGCCATCACCGTCCCACAGATCTCCCCGGAGACCTTCGTGATCGTGCTGACCTGCACGATCGCAGCGCTGAAGGTCTTCGCGCCGATCTACGTGCTCACGCGCGGCGGCCCGGAGAGCTCCACTCTCGTGCCCTCGTACTACTCGTACCTGAACTTCTTCGACACCTCGCGGGTCGGATACGGGGCGGCGGTCGCGACCGTGCTGACCCTGATCATCGTCGTCATCGCCGGTGGCATCCAGGTGCTGCAGAACCGCAGTGCCCGCAAAGACCAGGAGGGCCGCTGACATGGCCGCAGACATGACTGCTTCCGCCCCCGCCCCCGGGGCCGCTGCGCCCGAGGGTGCCGGAGCCCCGACCGGCCCGGCGACCCCGTCGCCGCGTCGTCGACGGGACCGCCACCACCGCGGATGGGCCCGCTGGGTGGTGCTGGCCCTCGCCCTCGCGATGGCCGTGTTCATGGTGGGCCCGTTCCTGCTGATGCTGCTGAACGCCTTCAAGTCCCCGGCGGACTACTCCGCCGGCGGGCCCCTGTCCCTGCCCCGCGGCCTCTACCTCGACGGGCTCACCGCGTTCTGGGAGCGGGTGAACTTCCCGGTCAAGCTGTGGAACTCGCTGTGGACCTCCGCCCTGGTGTCCGTCTTCGCCGTGCTGCTGTCCCTGCTGAACGCCTATGCGCTCGGCGTCGGGAAGGTCACGGGGCGCCTGTGGCTCGTCGGCCTCTTCCTGATGGCCAACATGCTGCCGCAGGAAGTGCTGATCTACCCGCTGTTCGACATGGCACGCATGGTCAGGCTGACGGACAACCCCTGGTCGATCGTCATCATCTTCACCGTCGTCCAGTCGGCGTTCGGGACCTACCTGCTCGCCTCCGTGCTCGGCACCTTCCCGCCTGCGCTGCTGGAGGCGGCGCAGCTGGACGGTGCCACTCGCTGGCAGATCCTGTGGCGGATCGTGTACCCGGTGGTGCGCCCGACCATGGCCGTGCTGATGATCTTCTTCTTCATCTGGACGTGGAACGAGTTCTTCATCCCGCTGGTCATGCTCACCAGCAACGACAACCAGACGGTGCCCATCGCGCTGTCGTCGCTGCAGGGCGACCGCATGCTCGACGTGCCGACCCTGAACGCGGGAGCCCTGCTCTCGCTGCTGCCCACGTTCATCTTCTTCCTGATCTTCCAGCGCACCCTGACCCGTGGTGTCACGGCCGGGGCCGTGAAGTGACGCCACAGGACGTGACGCCGCAGGACGTGACGCCACAGGACGTGGCGCCGCAGGACTCTTCCCCGACCCCGCGAAAGGAACGCTGACCATGCGCTTCACCAACGGATACTGGCTCGACCGCGAGGGCTTCACCGTCCAGCGCGGACGGCAGGTCCACGACCTCCAGGTCGATGCCGAGCAGTCAGAGGTGCGCGCCTACGCCCCGGTCCGGCCCGTGCACACCCGCGGGGACACCCTGAACAACCCGCAGCTGACCGTCACCTACCAGGCCGTCGCCGACGGCGTGATCCGGGTACGCGTCCAGAATCATCGCGGGGTGCGCACTCCCGAGCCGCGCTTCGAGATCGCCGCGGATGCGCAGTACCGCGGCGTGATCACCGAGGGCGCCGACGGGGCCGTCTCGCTCGCCGCCGGCGACCTCGAGCTGCGGATCGCCCGGGGGGATGAGTGGAAGGCGGACTTCGTCTCGGCCGGACGCGAGCTGACCAGCTCCCTGGAACGGTCGATCGCGCACGTCATCGCGCCCGACGGGAAGCGGTACATGCACGAGCAGCTCACGCTCCGACCGGGGGAGAGCATCTACGGGCTCGGTGAACGCTTCGGCGCCTTCGTGAAGAACGGCCAGAGCGTCGACATCTGGAACGAGGACGGCGGGACCACCTCCGAGCAGGCGTACAAGAACGTGCCGCTGTACCTCAGCTCGCGGGGGTACGGCGTGTTCGTCGAGGACACCGGCGGGGTGTCCTTCGAGGTCGGCTCGGAGATGACCACCCGCGTGCAGTTCTCCGTCGAGGGTCAGTCCCTGACCTATCTGCTGATCGACGGCCCCACGCCGAAGGACGTGCTGCGCCGCTACACCGGCCTGACGGGCCGGCCGCCGCTGGTACCGGAATGGTCGTACGGACTGTGGCTGTCGACGTCGTTCACCACCGACTACGACGAAGCCACCGTCATGTCCTTCATCGACGGCATGGAGCAGCGCGGGATCCCGCTGTCCGTCTTCCACTTCGACTGCTTCTGGATGCGCGGCTTCACCTGGAGCGACTTCATCTGGGATCCGGCCACGTTCCCGGACCCCGAGGGCATGATCCGGCGCCTGCACGAGCGCGGGCTGAAGGTCTGCGTGTGGATCAATCCCTACATCGCCCAGAAGTCCTATCTGTTCGACGAGGGCATGGAGCTCGGCTACCTCGTGCGCACCACCTCCGGCGACGTGTGGCAGACCGACCTGTGGCAGGCGGGGATGGCGCTGGTGGACTTCACCAACCCCGAGGCCGTGCGCTGGTACCGCGGCAAGCTCGAGGCCCTGCTGGACATGGGCGTGGACTGCTTCAAGACCGACTTCGGTGAACGCATCCCGGTGCGGGACATCTCCTGGCACGACGGGGCCGATCCGGAGAAGATGCACAACTACTACACGCACCTGTTCAACCGCACCGTGTTCGACCTGCTCGTTCAGCGGCGCGGGGAGGGTGACGCCGTGCTGTTCGCCCGCTCCGCGACGGCCGGCGGCCAGCAGTACCCGGTCCACTGGGGCGGGGACAACGACTCCTCGCTGCCCTCGATGGGCGAGACCCTGCGCGGCGGGCTGTCGCTGGCGCTCTCCGGCTTCGGGTACTGGAGCCACGACATCGGAGGCTTCGAGGGCAACCCGGACCCGCTGGTGTTCAAGCGCTGGCTGGCCTTCGGCCTGCTCTCGTCCCACTCGCGCCTGCACGGCTCCAGCTCGTACCGGGTGCCGTGGGCGTTCGACGACGAGGCCGTGGCCGTGGCGCGCCGTTTCACCCTGCTCAAGCAGCAGCTGGTGCCGTACCTCCAGGACATGGCGCGGCAGGCGCACGAGCACGGCACCCCGCTGCTGCGCCCGATGGTGCTCGAGTTCCCCGAGGACCGCACCTGCCACGCCATCGACACCCAGTACATGCTGGGCGATTCCCTGCTGGTGGCGCCGGTGTTCGACCCGCAGGGCGAGGTGGAGTTCTACCTCCCCGAGGGTCGCTGGACCTCCGTGTTCGACGGCACCGTCGAGACCGGAGGGCGCTGGCTGCGCCAGAGGCACGGCGTCATGACGCTGCCGCTGTACGTCCGCGACGGAGAAGATCTGGGGCTCGACATCGCCGCCATCGACGGCTGAGTCCCCGGCCGGTCGAGCCCAGGCCGGCCATCCCGGGCCCCGCCACGACCGTCGGCCGTGGCGGGGGTCGGGGCAGCGATGGGGAAGCCCGCGCGTTCCGCGGCACACATGACGAGCCGGCCGCCGCATCCACGATCGGATGCAGCGGCCGGCTCGTCGTCTCCGACGGCTGGCGCCGGATAGGGCTGCTACTTGCTGAAGCCCGCGGTCAGGCCGCTGATCAGCTGTCGGCGGCCGACGATGTACAGCGCCAGGATCGGCAGTGCGGAGAGGATCACGGCGGCCAGCACGGCCGGGATGTTCTGGGTGAACTCGCCCTGGTAGGCCCACAGCGACAGGGGCAGCACGCGCTGCTCCGAGCTCTGGGTGAGCACCAGGGGGAAGAGGAACCCGTTCCACACCTGCAGCGCGTCGTAGATGCCGACGGTGACGATCGCGGGCCTCGCCAGCGGGATCACCAGCGAGCGGAACATCTGCCAGTCGCTCGCTCCGTCGACCGTCATGGACTCGTACAGCTCCTTGGGGACGTCCCGCAGGAAGTTCGTCAGGATCAGCACGGTGATCGGGATGGCGAAGGCGATCGAGGGCAGGATCAGCGCCCACAGGGTGTCGTAGAGGCCCAGCTCCACGATCAGGTAGTAGATCGGGATGATCGTGGCCTGCAGGGGGATGGCGATGCCCAGTAGGAACAGGCGCTGGCTGAACCGGGCAAGCCGGGTGCGGCTGCGCACGATCACGTAGCTGGCCAGCAACGAGGACACCACCACGGCGACCACGGTGAGCACGGTGACGAACACCGAGTTCGCGAAGTAGCGCAGGAAGTCGTTCTCCAGCACGTACCGATACGGCTCGAACGTGAAGTTCAGCGGCAGCGACAGCGGGTTGGACGAGTAGTAGTCCGACTGCGGCCGCACGCTGGTGACCACGATGTAGTAGATCGGGACCAGGATGACCAGCAGCCAGAGGAAGGCGAGGACGCCGCCGATGACGTTGGGGGAGCGGTGACCGCTCGTGGTCGAGATGCTCATCAGGCGCCCTCCATCTGGCTCTCCATGCGGTCGGCTCCCGAGATCCGGTTCAGGGTGAGCGACAGCAGCAGGCCCACCACCACGAGGATCACGGCGATCACGCTGGCGGGACCCATCTGATAGGACCGGAAACCGGTCAGGTACATATCCAGCGGCAGGATCCGGGTGGCATTGCCGGGGCCGCCCTGGGTCAGGATGAACACCAGATCGAAGTAGGTCAGCGACCCCACCAGCATCAGGGTGGAGCTGGTGACGATGGTGTACTTCAGCTGCGGCAGGGTGACGTTGAAGAACTGTCGCACCCGGCCGGCCCCGTCCAGCGTCGCCGCCTCGTACATGGAGGCGGGGATCTGCCGCACACCCGCCTGGTAGAGCAGGGAGTGGAACGGGACGAAGGACCACGAGATCACCATGATCACCGTGTAGAACGCCAGGTTGGGCGAGCCCAGCCAGTCCTGGCCGAGCCAGTCGAGACCGAAGGCGCGGGAGAGCCCGAAGTTCGGGTCCAGCAGCGCCCCGAAGGTGATCCCGATGGCCGCGGCGGAGAACAGCAGCGGCAGGAAGTACAGCACGGAGAAGGCCTCGCGGTACCGCTGATGACCGGCCATGAACGTGCCCAGCAGCAGGCTCAGCGGGAACTGGACCACGTAGCTCAGCGCCGTCAGCAGGAACGTCAGCTTCATGGCGTTCAGCGTGACCGGGTCCTGGAAGACGGTGAACCAGGCGCTGAGGCCGGCGAACTGCGGCGTGCCCAGTCCGTCCCACGCGAAGAAGGACAGCACGACCACGCCCGCCAGCGGCAGCAGCGCGAAGATGCCGAAGAAGCTCAGCGCCGGCAGCAGCAGCCAGTTGCTGGGGCCGGTCCGGTAGCCCGTGCGGGCCCGGTCGCCGGCTCCGCGGGGGCTGTCGACACCGCCACGGGATCCGTCCCGGGAGCCTGCAGCGTCCTCCCGGGACGGGTCCACACCGGCCGCGCCGGCGGCGGACGGATGCGTGGGGGACTGCGCCGAGGTCATGAGTCGATGGTCGCGTTCATATTGGCGACGAAGTCCGCGGGCTCGATCTCCCCCAGGAAGATCTGGGAGAGGTTGGTCAGCAGTTCCTGGGCGGGGGCCGGGGGCAGCGCCTGGTCCCAGGACAGCTGGAAGTGGGGAGCGTTCAGGACCATGTCGTAGGCGAAGGTCAGGAAGTCCTCGTCGTCCAGACCCTTGAGCTTCTCCTCCAGCCCGGCCACGGCGGGGATGGCGCCGATGGACAGGAAGTCATCGACCATGTCGTCGTTGAGGTTGTACTCGTTGAGGTACTGGATCGCGAGCTCCTGGGTCTCCTCGTCGGCGTCGGCCGAGACGGACCAGTAGTTGGCGGGGTTGCCGACCACGTTGGCCGGGTCGCCCTCGCCGCCCTCGACCTCGGGGAAGTTGAGGAAGCCCAGCTTGCCGTCGGCGACGAACTCGGGGGCGTCCTGCTTGAAGGTGCCGTACACCCAGCTGCCCTGGAGCAGCATCGCGGCCTGCCCGGTGTGCACGAGCGCGGCATCGGCACCCGCATCGGCCGTGACCGACCCGAAGCCGGAGCCGAAGGCGCCGGCGTCGACCAGCTCGACGATGGACTCCAGGGCGGAGGTGATGGCCGGCTCGGACCAGGCCTCCGGTTCGCCTTCCAGCACCTTCTGGAAGGCGCCCTCGCCGCCGATGCGGTCGGTGAGGTACTGGATGTACATCAGCTCCGGCCACACGCTCTGCCCGGCCAGGGACAGCGGGGTGACGCCGGCGGCGGAGAAGGTGTCGATGGCGGACATCAGCTCGTCCCACGTGGTGGGCGGGGTGACGCCGTGCTGCTCGAACAGTTCGGTGTTGTAGTACAGGATCACCGGCTGGGTGTCGTTGTTGGGCACTCCGTACTGCTTGTCCTCGATCTTGCCGACATCGGCGATCGAGGGGATGGTGCGGCCCAGCACGTCGTCCACCTTGCCGGTGAGGTCGACGACGGACTCGTTGTCGACGTAGTCGGCCAGGGTGCCGCCGGCCCAGTTGAACACCAGGGTGGGGGCGTTGCCGGAGCCGATCGCGGTGCGGATCTTCTCCTTGTAGGCATCGTTGGCGAAGAACTGCACGGCGAACTCGTTGTCGGGGTTCGCTTCGTTCCAGGCGTCGAAGGAGGCCTGGTAGGTGTCCTGCTTGGCGCCTGTGAGGGCCCAGACGGACAGGCTCGACGGGGAGCCGGCCCCTCCCGAGGGCTGGGCGCCGCCGCCGCAGGCGCTGAGGGTGACGAGGGCAGGGACGGAGATCCCGAGGCCGGCGAGAGTCGCGCGGCGGGTGACAGGCTTCATTGCTGTACTCCAGTTCGCAGGTCCGGCAACAGTGCCGAAAGCTTTCGGAAAGTGCGAGTGCAGTGTCAAGGTAGCCCGCGCGATCCAGAGCGGTCAAGCCCAGGTCATGGTCCGATGCCCGTTCGAAACTCTCCCCGCGACAAGAACTGCCCGGACCAGCACATGCGGAGTCGGAAGGGCGCTGGTCGGCTCCTCATCGTGGCCTCGCTCAAGCGCGTGGAGGGGGAGTCTGTGAGGGACGTCCCGCGGGGCACGCAGCGCCCGGCCGGCGTGCGGTGTCCAGCCGGTGTGCAGCGCCCCGCGCGGCATACAGCGCCCGGCCGGGGTGCAGCGTGGGGTGTGGCACGAAGGTGTAGCTGAGCGGACCGAGACCCCTCTCAGAGCAGGGCAGATGCCACACAGCTACATGTTCGTGTCAACGTCCCCTCCGCTCGGCTCGGGGCGGCCCCGGTGGGCAGCCCCGGAACCTCGGACGGTCGCGGGCGGGCCGGCGCATCCACCCGCGGGCAGACCCGGAACCCTGGCCGGCCGTGGCCAGGCCCCGCGCGCCCCGCCCGGGGACAGACGAGAGCCCGGCGACCAGGAGATCACCGGGCTCTCGGGGAGCAGGGCAGGGTCAGGCGGTGGGTGCCGAGGCCAGCACCCGCGCCTGGTTCTGGGCCTTCACGGCGAGTTCGACCGCCTTGAAGGCGTGGTCCTGGGTCATGGCGTTGTCCGTACGGTTGAGCACGTCGAGGATGAGCTCGCCGAAGTAGGGGAAGCCCACCTGACCGTTCGCCTCGATGCGGTGCTCGCCCTTGCCGTCGACGAGGATCACCTGGCCGCCACCGTTGTCTGTGGTGACGTCGAGGTACTTGCGCAGCTCGATGTAGCCCTCGGTGCCCAGGATGAACGTCCGGCCGTCGCCCCAGGTGCGCAGCCCGTCGGGCGTGAACCAGTCCACGCGCACGTACCCGGAGGCGCCGCTGGACAGGGCGATGTGGGCGTCGCCGAAGTCGTCGAGCTCGGGGTGGTCGGGGTGGCCGAAGTTGCCGATCGAGCTGGAGAGGATCTCGGCGTCGTCGGAGCCGGTGAAGGTGAGCATCTGCTCGAAGTTGTGGCTGCCGATGTCGGTGAGGATGCCGCCGTAGCGGGCGCGCTCGAAGAACCAGTCGGGCCGGGAGGCGGGGTCACCGAGACGGTGCGGGCCCATGCCCATCACCTGGATGACGTCGCCGATGGCGCCGCGCTCGATGTACTGGCCGGCGAGCACGGCGGCCTCGACGTGGATCCGCTCGGAGTAGTAGACCGCGTACTTCTTCCCGGTGCGCTGGGTGGCCTCGCGGGCCTTCGCGAGCTGGTCGAGCGTGGTCAGCGGGGCCTTGTCGGTGAAGTAGTCCTTCCCCGCCTCCATCACGCGGATGCCGAGGGCCGCGCGGTCGGAGGTGACCGCGGCGGCCGCGACCAGGTGGACCTCCTCGTCGGCGAGGACCTCTTCCTCGCTCTCGGCGATCCTCACCTGCGGGAACTTCTCCTGGAACGCCTGGGCGCGCTCGGGCTGGGGATCGTAGACCCATTTCAGGGTGCCCCCGGCCCCGAGCAGGCCCTGGGTCATGCCGCCGATGTGGCCGTGGTCGAGGTGCATCGCGGCGAAGACGAACTCGCCGGGCTCGACGACCGGGCTGGGCATCTCGGCGGGGGCGTAGTCGGCTCCTTCGGAGGCGGCCATGGGAGGGGTCCTTTCGACGAACGGTCGGGGTGGTCCGGGTGATCCGGGACGGGGAGGGGCGCGGGCAGGCTCAGGACGCGGGCAGGCTCAGGACGCGGCCGCGGCACCGGCCGGGTCCGTCCCGCCGACGGTGATGCCGCCGTCCTGGGAGGCGACCGAGGCGGTCTTCTCGAAGAAGTGCGGTGCCCTGGCCTCCAGGGTGCCGGCGCGGTAGTAGGGGTCATCGGCCGGGATCGGCAGGTCGATGGTGCGGCGCTCGATGGCCGCCGCGTAGATCGCCGTGACCAGTTCCAGGGCCCGTCGGCCGTCCTCGCCGGTGATCAGCGGGTCCCGGCCCTCCCTGATCGCGGCGATGACGTCGCGCAGTTGGCCGGCGTGGCCGGTGTGCTCCAGTTTCGGCAGCGCCGCGTTGAAGGATTCGAGGTCGGCGACCAGCGAGCTGTTGCCCTCGGGGGTCGGGAACCCGTTGGGCTGAGGGGTCTCGGCGACCACGGCCCAGGGCTGGGAGACGCGGGCGTGCTCGCCCTGGACCACGATCTCCTGCTGCTGACCGTGATGGACGACAGAGCTGGTCAGCTCCGCCAGGCCGCGCTCGTACTGCAGGATCGCCACCCCGAGATCCTCGACCTCGGCGTTTTGGTGCTGAGCGTTGGTCATCATCGCCGCGACCGCCTGCGGCCGGCCCAGCAGCCACAGAGCGATGTCGATGTGGTGGATCGCGTGGTTCAGCGTGCAGCCGCCGCCCTCGGAGGCCCAGGTGCCGCGCCACCACAGGTCGTAGTAGGACAGCCCGCGCCACCATTCCGAGGCGATGCGGGTGTGGGAGATCGAGCCGAGCTTGCCCGAGTCCAGGACGGCCTTGAGCCCCATCATCTCGTCGCGGAATCGGTTCTGCGCGATCACCGAGAGGATCTTCCCGCTGCGTCGCTGCGCCTCGATCATGGCGTCGCAGTCCTCGAGCGAGGGCGCCATCGGCTTCTCGACGATCACGTTGATGCCGGCCTCCAGCGCCTTGACCGCGACCGGGCGGTGGGCCGACGGGGGAGTGGTGACGCTGACCAGGTCGAGATCCTCGGCCTCGAACATCGCGTCGGTGTCCGCGTACGAGCGGGCCTCCGTCAGGCCGAACGCCTCACGCTTGGCGTCGGCCCGCTCGAGCGTCAGGTCGGCCAGGGCGACGATGCGCACCTCGTCGGACGCCTCCAGGTAGGCACCGAGATGGGCGTCGGAGATGTTGCCGGTACCGATGACAGCGACGTTGAGCATGAGGCGGAGAGCCTTTCCGGCGGTGGGGCGGGCGAACGGTGAGCGATGGAGAGTGGGGGATTTTCGGGGGATCAGTGAGGGTGAGGGGTGGCTCGGAGGCTGCGGGCCCGTACGACGTGCCCTGCCAGCAGCGCCGTGCTGCGGCATCGGGCGGGTCGCGCCATCGCAGCGCCGCACCTGGCTCCGGTAAGCCATTTCCAGAAGTGTCCTGCATCACCACGGCCGTAGCAGTCGCGTGCAGGATGTTGCCACGGCATGCGGTGTGTCGTACCAGCCCGAGCGGTGCAGCCTCGAGCGGTCCAGCCCGAACGGCCCAGCCCGAACGGCCCAGCCCGAACGGCCCAGCCCGAACGGGCCGCCGAGCGTCCCCGCTCGGACGGCACGGCTCGGACGGCACGGCTCGGACGGCACCAGGTCAGATGGGCGTCTGCAGATCCTGAAGGCCGACCGCGTCGGGACGCTCGCACGTGCTGGTGATCTCGATCCTGCGCCCGCTGGTCGAGGACTCCAACACGGCGTTCATGACCTCGAGGACGTGCTGGCCCAGCTCTCCGCTCGCGCGCAGGGCTGCTCCGCGCTCGGCCATGTCGGCCAGTCCGATGCCGCGGGAGGCGCTGACGTATCCGGCCGACTCCGGCAGCGTCTCCCAGCCGTCCCCGCCGAGCGGGTGCACGGAGACCTCGCCCTCGAAGCGGTTGGGATCGGGCACGGCGAGGCTGCCTCCGGTGCCGTGGATCTCGATCGGGCGGGCCGCGGTCGCGACCGCGTCGAAGCTCATCACCAGCGTGGACAGCGCGCCGGATGCGTGGACGAGCACACCGGTGACATGGGTGTCGGTGGTGACCGGGATGCTCTCGCCCTGGCGGGGACCGGAGCCGATCGTGCGCTCCGGGCGCAGCCGGCTGCTCGCCCCGATCACCGCGTCGATCGGTCCCAGCAGCGTGACCAGGGCGTGGATGTAGTACGGCCCCATGTCCAGCAGCGGGCCGCCGCCGGGGACGTAGTAGAAGTCCGGCTGCGGATGCCAGCGCTCATGGCCCGGGGTGAGCATGGTCGCCGTCGCGGCGATCGGGGTGCCGATGATGCCGTCGTCGATCGCGGCGCGGGCGGTCTGCGTGCCGGTGCCCAGCACCGTGTCCGGAGCGCTGCCGACGATGACGCCGGCCTCGCGGGCGGCCTCGAGAACCGCCCGCCCCTCCTCGGTGGTGACCGCGAACGGCTTCTCGGAGTAGACGTTCTTGCCGGCGGCGATCACGCGCAGGTCGACGTCGGCGTGGGCGGCGGGGATCGTCAGGTTCAGGACCGTGTCGACATCGGGATCGGCGATCAGCTCGTCGACTCCCAGCGCCCGCACCCCCTCCCGGCCCTCCGCCGCGGCCTGCGCGCGCTCGGGGTCGAGGTCGGCGACGGCGACCAGTTCGACCCCCGGCAGGGCGTCGAAGGTGGCCAGGTACTGCCGGGAGATCACGCCGCAGCCGATCATGCCGATCCGCATCGGCTCCCGGTCGCCGCCGACCGCCCCGGCCGGAGCCGAAGCGGTCTCCTGATCGTTCAGCGTGCTGCCCACAGCAGGCCCCTCTCGACGATGGTGCGCACGTTCGGATCCTCGAGCACCTCGACCCGGTGACCGGGCGTGGAGACGAAGATGCGCCCCTGGCCCCACTGCCGTGTCCAGATCGCCGGGGAGGTCACCGGGCGGTGCCACCGATCCCAATCGCGCACCTTCTGCGTGGTGGTGGCGAGCACGTCGATGTAGTCGTCCGAGAGCACCCAGTACTGCTCGGTGACCAGGTCGAAGTCCTCGATGCCCCGGGTGATGGGATGCTCGGCGGCCTCGGGCAGCATGTTCACGGTGTAGGGCACGTAGTTGTCGGACTGCTCGCCGGTGCGCTCGTCGGGATGCTTGCCCGGATGGCAGCCGAACTGGCCGCCGATCAGCGTGAGGTAGTCGGAGTTGCTGCGGTAGCTGTCGGCGATGCCGCCGTGCCAGCCGGCCAGCCCGGTGCCGGCCTCGACGGCCGCGCGCAGGCCCTCGAACTCCTCCTTCTCGATGGTGGACATCGTGTTGCACTGGAGGATCAGATCCACCGTGGCCATGTACTCCGCGTCGGCATAGACGGCCGGGGAGCCCTCGATGCGGACGTCGAAGCCGTTCTCCCGCAGGAAAGGGATGAACAGGTCGGTGGTCTCGACGGGCTGGTGGCCGTCCCAGCCGCCGCGGACGACGAGCGCCCTGCGGGCGCCGGGATCCTGGCCTTCGTCGACGAAGATGCTGGTCGAGGAGGTGGGGTGGTCGGTCATCGGGTGTTCTCCTGAGTGTCGATCCGCTGCCAGCTGCTGCCGTGGTCCGAGCTGGACTCGACGGCCGCGAGGACGCGCTGGACCTGCAGCGCCTCCTCGAAGGACGGGGAGGGCTCGGTGCCCTCGCCGATCGCGCGCACGAGGTCCGCGATCTCGTGGGTGAAGGTGTGCTCGTAGCCGAGGCCGTGCCCGGTGGGCCACCAGGCCTCGGCATAGGGGTGCTCCGGCTCGGTCGTGAGGATGCGGGTGAAGCCCTGCCGCCCCTCCGGTGCGGTGGCGTCGTAGAACTGCAGCTCGTTCATCCGCTCGAAGTCGAAGGACAGGGAGCCCTTCGAGCCGTTGATCTCCAGGCGCATCGCGTTCTTGCGGCCCTGCGCCATCCGGGTGGCCTCGAAGGAGCCCAGCGTGCCGCTGGCGAAGCGGGCGGTGAACAGTGCGACGTCGTCGACCGTGACCTGCTGGCGCTCGCCGGAGGTGTCGCCGCGGCCACCGAGACCTTCCGCGGTCCCTGCCGCGGGCCGGGTCGGAACCATCGTCTCCAGCGTGCCGGAGACCTCCGCGATGTGCTGGCCGGAGACCCATTGGGCGAGATCGATGACGTGGGCGCCGATGTCGCCGAGGGCCCCGGATCCCGCCTTGTCCTTGTCCAGGCGCCATGTCATGGGGGCGTCGGCGTCGGAGAGCCAGTCCTGGAGGTAGTTGGCCCGGATCTGGCGGATCTCGCCGACCGCGCCGTCCGCCACCAGGCGGCGGGCGTAGGCGAGCGCGGGGGTGCGGCGGTAGCTGAACCCGCACATCGTCAGTGACCCGGCCTCGCGCGACTGCTGCGCGGCCCGGGCCATCTGCTCGGATTCCTCCACCGAGTTGGCCAGCGGCTTCTCGCGCAGCACGTGCTTGCCCGCGGCCAGCGCCGCCGTGGCGATCTCGAGGTGGGTATCGCCCGGCGTGCAGATGTCGATCAGATCGATCTGGGGATCCTCGACCAGGTCCTGCCAGCGTGTGGTGGCGGACGCGAAGCCGTAGCGCTCGGCGGCCGCGCGCACGGAGCTGTCCGTGCGGCCCGCGATGGAGTGCAGAACCGGCGTCAGCGGCAGGTCGAAGAAGCGATGCGCGGTGCGCCAGGCATGGGAATGGGCGGCCCCCATGAAGCCGTAGCCGACCATGCCGACGTGCAGCGGTCGGATATCTTGATGCGGCGATGTCACGGGCTGTCTCACGGCTCCTCGGGAAAAGTTTCGGGACGACGGGCGGGCGCTGCTCCCGACGCGGCGGTCGATCCCCACCGGCACGGCGTCCATGCCGAAAAAGTCCGTTGGCCAGTGATGACGCGGGAGGCCGTGGAGCGCCGGGGCCGGGGAGCGTCCGTCGGGAACCGCTTGCACCCTATCGCGCCGCCGGTGTTGACCGGCAAGCGGACGCTCATCTAGTCTCGGCACCACCGAAAGTGGCCGAAAACTTGCTAAACGAGACCGAACCCCGAGTGGCCGACGCCGATGCGTGCCCTCGTCGGCAGTGCGAAGGAGCACCCCATGACCGTTCCCGCGTGGACAGACCCCTCGGTGGGCACCGAGCAGCGCGTCGAGGCGCTGCTGGCCGACCTCACCCTGGAGGAGAAGGTCGCTCAGCTGGGCAGCTACTGGAAGCGGCCGGAGATCGGTGACGCGGAGGGCTTCGCCCCCATGCAGTCCACCTTCGACGAGGGCCGCGATCCCTTCGAGGAGGCGGCGCGCAACGGTCTCGGGCACATCACCCGTCCCTTCGGCAGCGCCCCGATGACTGCGCAGGAAGGTGTCGAGAACCTGCGCCGCATGCAGGCCACCGTCACCGAGAACTCCCCGCACGGGATCCCGGCGATCGCGCACGAGGAATGCCTGACCGGGCTGATGGCGCACGAGGCCACCACCTATCCCGCCGCCATCGCCTGGGGTGCGAGCTTCGACCCGGAGCTGATCGGCGAGATGTCCCGTCGCATCGGCGCGGACATGCGGGCACTGGGAACCCATGTCGGCCTCGCGCCCGTCCTCGACATCGTGCGCGACTACCGCTGGGGCCGCATCGAGGAGACCATGGGGGAGGACCCGTACCTCACCGGCATGCTGGCCACCGAGTACGTGAGGGGTCTGCAGGATTCCGGCGTGATCGCCACGCTGAAGCACTTCGCCGGCCATGCCGCCTCGCGCGCCGGCCGCAACCACGCCCCGGTCTCCATCGGCCGCCGCGAGTTCCACGAGATCGACCTGGTCCCCTTCGAGATGGCCGTGCGCCGGGGAGAGGTCGGCGCGGTGATGAACTCCTACGCCGACGTCGACGGCATCGCCCCCGCGGCCAGCCACTGGCTGATGACCGAGCTGCTGCGCGAGACGTGGGGCTTCGAGGGCACCGTGGTCTCCGACTACTGGGCCGTGAACTTCCTGCAGTCCATGCACCGGGTCGTGGAGACCACGCGCGAGGCCGCCGTGACCACGCTCCGCGCCGGTATGGACGTCGAGCTGCCCGAGACCAACACGTTCCCGCTGCTGCTGGAGGCCATCGAGGACGGGGACCTCGACGTCGAGGTGCTGGACACCGCGGTGCGGCGGGTGCTGCGCCAGAAGGTGGAGCTGGGCCTGCTGGATCCGGGCTTCGACCCCGCCACGACCGGCGAGGCCATCGACCTGGACCCGGCCGAGAACCGCGAGGTCGCGCGCCGGCTGGCCGAGGAGTCCATCGTCCTGCTGCGCAACGACGCCGCGACCCTGCCGCTGGCGGCCCCGGGCCGGATCGCACTGATCGGCCCCAGCGCCGTCGAGCCGCGCAGCTTCCTGGGCTGCTACAGCTTCACCAACCACGTCCTCTCGCGCCTCGAGGACAACGGCACCGCCGTCCCCGTTCCGTCGCTCGCCGAGGCGATGACCGCCGAGTTCCCCGGCTCCACGGTCACCACCGTCGCGGGCACGGACTTCACCGGCACCGGCACCGCCGGGATCGCCGAGGCCGTCACGGCGGCCGAGGCCGCCGATGTCGCGGTCCTCGCCGTCGGCGACATCGCCGGACTCTTCGGTGCCGGCACCTCGGGCGAGGGCTGTGACGTCGCGGACCTCCAGCTGCCCGGCGCCCAGCACGAGCTGGTCGAAGCCGTCCTGGCCACCGGCACCCCGGTGGTGCTGGTGATGGTCACCGGTCGTCCCTACGCGCTCGGCGCCTACGTCGACCGCTGCGCCGCCATCGTGCAGGCATTCATGCCCGGCGAGGAGGGCGGCAGCGCGATCGCCGGCGTCCTCTCCGGTCGCGTGAACCCCTCGGGCCGCCTGCCCATCGGCATCCCCGGCGGCATGGGCGGCCAGCCCGGCACCTATCTGGCCCCGGTGCTGGCGTGGGTCAGCGAGGGCATCTCCAACATCGATCCCAAGCCGCTGTTCCCCTTCGGCCACGGTCTCGGCTACTCCCGCTTCGAGTACTCGGACCTGGAGGTCTCGGCCACCGAGGTCGCCCCCGACGGCGCCGTCGAGGTCTCGGCAGTGGTGACCAACGTGGGCGAGCGCGAGGGCAAGGAGGTCGTCCAGCTCTACCTCAGCGACCCCGTCGCCTCGGTGGTGCGCCCCCTGAAGCGGCTCGTCGGCTTCACCAAGGTCGCTCTCGCCCCGGGGGAGAGCGCCCGGGTCACCTTCGATCTGCACATGGACCGCGCCGCCTTCCTCGGAGAGGACTACCGGCGCATCGTCGAGCCCGGCGAGCTTCGGGTGCGCGTGGGCGCCTCGAGTGAGGACACCGCGCACGAGGCCTCTTTCCGGGTCGTCGGCGAGGTGCGCGAGGTCAGCGACGGCGACCGGGTGCTCGTCACGCCGGCGACGGTCGTGCCGGTGAGCAGGAGCTCCGAGTCGCAGGGCGCCCTCGCCGGTGCCACCGCGTTCCTACCCGGTCAGCACTGACCTCACGGGGCGACCCGAGGACCATGAGGACCATGAGGGCCCCTGTCAGACCGCGGTCCGAAAACTTTCGTTACGTGATGGGTATCCGACGGCATGCGCGCAGAAGGATTCCCGCTAGCGGACCCTGACGGTGCACAGCCCTCTCGCTGCCGTCCTGCAGCGCTGTGGCCTGCCGGAATGATGTCCGCCGTCCACAGCGCTCAGAACGTATCGGGCGGTCGCCGCAGCGACTGGCAGGGGAGAGCGCTTCCCTTGACGGTGAGAAACGGCGCCCTATAGACTGAAAACAAACCGATACTCCGGATGAATATTTTCGGCGGTGATCACGACGTAGTGATGAGAAGAGGTGAAGTATCGATGTCGATGCAGCCGGTACACGACGTATGACCGTTCAGCAGGGATCACCCGCACCGGATGGCACACAGGGTGTCGACGGCGTGCCCGCACGACCGGCGACAGCGGCCCCTCCCTCGAGCGGGAGACCCGGACCAAAGAAGAACACCTGGCGACGCGTGCTGCGCAAGGACTGGCGGCTGTACACGTTCCTGGTCCTGCCGCTGGCGTATCTGCTGGTGTTCCGGTATCTGCCGATGGCGGGGAATATCATTGCCTTCCGTCGGTTCCGCCCCGGTGGGAACATCTTCGGCGACGAATGGGTGGGCCTGCACTACATCAAGATGTTCATCTCGGACGCGAAGTTCTGGGACGTCTTCCAGAACACCGTGATCCTGGGGCTGCTGACGCTGCTGATCTGCTTCCCGATGCCGATCATCCTGGCGCTGCTTCTCAACGAAATCCGCGTGCGGTGGTTCAAGCGTCTCGTGCAGACCGTCTCCTACCTGCCGCACTTCATGTCGATCGTCATCGTGGCCGGCATGGTGTTCCAGATCTTCTCGGTCCAGGGAACGGTCAACCAGCTGATCACCCTGGTGGGTGCCGACAGAATCAACTTCATGCAGAACGCGGACTGGTTCCGCACCATCTACGTCAGCTCGGAGCTGTGGCAGACGGTCGGCTGGGGAACCATCCTCTACCTGGCCGCACTGACCACGATCGATGACCAGCTGTACGAGGCCGCCCGCATCGACGGGGCCAACCGCTGGCAGCAGACCTGGCACATCACTCTGGTGGGCATCCGGCCGACGATGATCACGCTGCTCATCCTCAACATCGGCACGTTCATGGCGGTCGGTTTCGAGAAGGTCCTGCTGCTGTACAACCCGCTGACCTATCCGACGGCTGACGTCATCGCGACGTACCTCTATCGAATCGGCATCGAGTCCAGCAACTTCAGCTATGCGACGGCGATCGGCCTGTTCGAGTCGATCATCGGGCTCACGCTCGTGCTGTCCGCCAACGCCATCTCGAAGAGAACAGTGGGGACGAGCCTGTGGTGACCGTGACTTCTACCCCGACACCCGCCGACGGCTCCGGGCCAGCAGCGCCGGCGCGCCGGCGCCCGACCGTCATCAAGGAAAGCCTGGGCTATCGGGCATTCACCGTGATCAACACGGTGGTGCTGATCCTCGTGATGGTCGTGATGCTGTACCCCTTCGTCAATATCCTGGCGCAATCGTTCAGTGCCGAGGGCTACATCGTCTCGGGCCAGGTGAACCTGGTCCCGCGCGGGTTCAACCTGGACACGTACAAGGTCGTCATGGCGGACGACATGTTCTGGATCAATTACAAGAACACCGTGGTATACACCGTGGTCGCCACCACGATCTCGATGGTCCTGACCACGACGTTCGCCTACGCATTGTCGAAGCGGCGCCTGAAGATGCGTGCGATGTTCATCGGTATCGCCGTGTTCACCATGTTCTTCAACGGCGGCCTGATCCCGAACTACATCCTCATCAAATCGCTCGGCTTCACCAACTCGATCTGGGCGATCGTGATACCCAATGCGATCAGCGTGTTCAACCTGCTGGTGATGAAGGCGTTCTTCGAGAACATGTCCGAGGAGCTGGAGGAATCCGGATCCGTGGACGGGCTGACGACGTACGGGATCTTCGCCAGGATCGTGCTGCCGCTCAGCAAGGCCGTCATCGCGACGATGATCCTGTTCTATGCGGTCTCGTTCTGGAATCAGTGGTTCCAGGCGTTCCTGTACATGGACCGCGCGGAGCTGTACCCCGTCACCGTCTACCTCCGCAATCTGATCGCCGGAGCCACCAACGCCGCATCCGTGAGCGGTGGTGCCGGTGCAGACGGCATGGGCCAGGTGGCCTCCAACATCCAGGCCGTCACGATCGTCCTGACGGTGCTCCCCATCGTCTGCCTCTACCCCTTCCTCCAGCGCTACTTCGTCTCCGGCGTGATGCTCGGGTCTGTGAAGGGCTGATCCATTCCTACGGGTGCGGCCACCGGCGGTCGCATCTTCCGCGGCCGACGGTGGCCGCATCCAGGCGGATCTTCGGATCCACATCAGAAAGGTCTGCATCATGGCAATGAAACGACGCAGTTTCGTCGGCGGGCTCGCAGTGGGACTCGTCGCGACCGGATTGAGCGCCTGCGGGGGCGGGGACGACGACTGGGGCGAATCCGGCTCCGGGGGCGGTGAGCCGGCCAATCTCGATGACAAGCGCGTGGGCGCGATGGACGACTACGACGTCGGCACCACCTTCGTCGCCACGGAGCCGCTCGAGATCGACATGCTCTACCGCGACCACCCCGCCTACCCGCTCAACGAGGACTGGCTGGTGCTGACCACCACCGAGGAGCGCAACAACGTCACATTCGCGATGACGACCGCGCCCCTGAGCGACTTCGAGCAGCGGCGCAGCCTGCTGGTCGGGGCCGGGGACGCCCCCTCGGTGATCCCCGTGACCTATCCGGGCCAGGAGTCGCAGTACGTCGCCTCGGGCGCGATCCTTCCCGTCAGCGACTACCTCGATCTGCTGCCGAACTTCCAGCAGAAGGTCGCCGACTGGGGACTGGAGAAGGAGATCGACTCGCTGCGGCAGGAGGACGGCAAGTTCTACATGTTGCCCGGTCTGCTGCAGTCCGCCCGCCCCGACTACACCGTCGGCCTGCGCATGGACGTGCTGGAGGAGCTCGGTCTGTCCGAACCCACCAGCTGGGACGAGTTCCGCGAGACCCTGGAGGCCATCAAGGACGCCAAGGGCGGCAACTACGTGTTCTCCGACCGCTGGAAGGGGGATGCGCTGCTGCAGCTCGCCGCGCCCACCTTCGGCACCGTCGGCGGCTGGGGCCTGTCCGCGAGCCAGTGGGATGCGGAGGCCGGCGCCTTCGTGTTCCCGGGCGCGACCGAGGGGTACCGCGCGATGGTCGAGTACTTCGCCGGCCTGGTCTCGGACGGGCTGATGGACGCGGAGTCCTTCACCCAGGAGGACGACCCGGCGATGCAGAAGCTCGGCCAGGAGTCCTCCTACGCGATGACCACGAACTTCCAGGAGATCGAGACCTCCCGCACTGCGCTGGACAGCACCGTGGGCGAGGGGAACTACCGCTTCGAGAAGATCCGCGTGCCCTCCGGCCCGGCGGGCGACGTCTTCGGCGGCCGTCGCGTCCAGAGCGGCGTCATGTTCAACTCGAACATCCTGGACAAGGACACCTTCGTCGCGATCATGCAGTGGGTGGACTGGAACTACTACTCCGACGAGGGACTCGAGTTCGGCAAGTGGGGCGTGGAGGGCGAGACCTTCACCCGCAACGGCGAGGAGCGCGTGCTGGCCGACGACGTCGACTGGCTGGGCCTGAACCCGGACGGCACCAAGGATCTGCGCGTGGACTTCGGGTGCATGAACGGCGTGTTCCTGCATGAGCACGGATCCTCCGACGAGCTGGTGCGCACCCTCATCCCCGAGGAGGAGGTCGCCTGGCAGGAGCGCATGGCGGACAAGACGCTGATCGACCCGCCGCCGCCCGCGCCGCTGAACGAGTCGGAGCAGGAGCAGGCCTCGCTCTACCAGACGGCGCTGACCGACTACGCCAAGCAGAACACCCTTGCCTTCATCACCGGCCAGCGCGACCTGGGTGAATGGGACGCCTACGTCGAGGAGCTCGAGGGCCAGAACATGACCTCGTACATCGACATCGTCAACGGCGCCTACCAGCGCTACCAGGAAGCGAACGGCTGAGGCGATCGGGGTCGGCCGCTGCCACGCGCAGCGGCCGGCCCCGTCCCGTCGACCCGCCCTCGGACCGGCAACGCCGGTCCGTCCGCACTGCGTCCGCACTGTCCCGCAGTCCCCGCGACCCCAGGAGCTCCCTTCCATGCCCCTCCCTCCGCTGACCCGCATCGGCTACGGCGGCGACTACAACCCCGAGCAGTGGCCCGAGCAGATCTGGGAGGAGGACTACCGAGCCTTCGACCTGGCAGCCATCGACACCGTCACCGTCGGCGTCTTCATCTGGTCGCTGACCCAGCCCGCCGAGGAGACCTACGACTTCACGGTCCTGGACCGGATCATCGACAAGGCCGAGGCGGAAGGGCGCCAGGTGTGCCTGGCCACCGGAACCGGCGGCATGCCGCCATGGTTGGCCCACGAATATCCAGAGGTCACCCGCACCGATTTCGAGGGACGGCGGCACCTCTACGGACAGCGGCACAACTTCTGCCCCTCCTCGCCGGCACACCGACGGCTGTCCGGGGAGCTTGCGCGCCGCGTCGCCGAACGCTACGGACAACGTGACTGCGTGATCGCCTGGCACGTCGCCAACGAGTACGGCGGTGCCTGCTACTGCGAGCTGTGCGCCGCCGAGTTCCGCCGCTGGCTGCGGGAGAAGTACGGCGACCTCGAGACGCTGAACCACGCCTGGAACACCACGTTCTGGTCCCACCGCTTCACGGACTTCGAGCAGATCGTCCCTCCCAGCGCCCTCTCGGAGCACTGGCGAGGACCGGACCACACGGCATTCCAGGGCATCACCTTGGACTACCTCCGCTTCACCTCGGACAACCTGCTGGGCTCCTACCTGATTGAGAAGAACGCGATCCGAGAGCACTCCGACAAGCCCGTGACCACGAACTTCATGGGCCTGTTCCGACCCGTCGACTATCACCGGTGGGCCGAGCACCTCGATTTCGCCTCCTGGGACAACTACCCGCCCGATCCCGACACCGCGGCGCCACGGATGGCCCTGGCCCATGACCTGATGCGCGGGCTCAAGGGCGGCCAGCCGTTCTGGCTGATGGAGCAGACGCCGTCGACGACCGCCAGCCGCGACGTCAACGCCGTCAAGCGGCCCGGGATCATGCGGCTGTGGACGTGGCAGGCGGTCGCCCACGGGGCCGACGCCGCCCTGTTCTTCCAGATGCGCCACTCCCGCGGAGCCTGCGAGAAGTACCACGGCGCCGTCATCGGTCACTCCGGCCGCACCGACACCCGCACCTTCACCGAGGTCGCACAGCTCGGCCACGAGTTCGAGGCTCTCGGCGACACGCTTCTGGATGCCCGCACCCCGGCCCGGGTGGCGCTGCTGTTCGATTGGGATTCGTGGTGGGCGGTCGAGATCTCCGACGGCCCGAATCGCCACGTCAAGTACCCCCGCGTCATGCTCGCCCACTACCGCTCTCTCTGGGAGGCCGGGGCGCAGGTGGATGTCCTCCCGGTCACCGCGGACCTGTCGGGATACGACGTGGTGGTCGCGCCGCTGCTGCACATGATCAAAGGTGATACGGCCGAGAGGCTCGAGGCGGTCGCCCGCCGCGGTGGCACCGTGCTCAGCACGGTGCTGGCCGGCCGCGTCGACGAGGACGACAACGCGTTCCTGGCCGACGTGCCCGGCCCGCTCGCGAGTCTGTTCGGTATCCGCATCGACGAGACCGACGCCCAGCCCGTCGGGGTCATCAACCCTGTCCAGTTCCCCGAGACGGAAGTCGGCGGCAGCCTCGTCTTCGACCTCATCCAGCCCGACGGCGCCGAGACCGTCGCGACCTTCGGCGCAGACTTCTATGCCGGCATGCCCGCCATCACGCGCCACCGCACGGGCCGGGGTGAGGCCTGGTACGTCGGCACCGTGCTCGACGACCAGGGGATCGACATCGTCATCCGCCGGATCCTGCGGCGCCACGATCTGCTCGGTCCCTTCGCCGACGTTGAGGGCGTCGAGCTGGCGATCCGCGGCACAGGACCCGAGGCGGTCCACCACGTGCTGAACCACGCGAGCGAGCCCCGCCGTCTCCGTGCGCACCTGGAGGCGACCGACCTGCTGAGCGGGCGGGAGATCGCCGAGGGTGACGAGATCGAGCTGGCCCCCGCCGATATCCTGGTGCTCCGTCCCCGCGCCCGGTGCTGATCGCATGGCCACCGCGCCCCGTGCTGCGGACGCAGCGCACCGAGGAGGAGACGCCCCGTGACCGAGCCGACGCGGGATGACCGCACCACCTTCACCCGCGTGACCGAGGGCATCTACTGGTTCCTGGTCGTGGATGTGCTGATCGTGCTCGCCTCGTCGCCGACGATCGTGGTGTGGTTGCTGCTGGCGCGCGAAGCCAGCAACATCCCGCTGTATCTCGCCTCGCTCCTGCTCGCGCTGCCGGCGATCTCGGCCGCCCTGTACGCCTGGCGGAAACGTGCCGAGGATCCCGACCCCATCCCCGTCCGGATCTTCCTGCGCGGATACAGGCAGAACGCGCTCGACAGCCTCAAGGTCGGGGTACCGGCCGCCCTGGTGCTCATGGTGCTCAGCATCAACATCGCCTATGGCGACAGCGCAGGGACCGGCGCGCTGATCCTGGCGTTCGCGATCCTGGCGGCGATCGTGGTGCTGATCGCCGCCCGCGGACTCTCCATCGTCTCGACCTTCAGGTTCCGGCTCGTCGACGCGCTGCGTCTGTCCGTCTTCACCCTGCTGACGATGCCGCTGCGAACGCTCTCCCTGATCTCGCTCGGCGTGCTGGTGGCGGGGATCAGTCTGTTCGTCGGTGACTACGCCTTCCTGTTCCTCGCCTCGCTGCTGACGTTCGCGGTGTGGACCTCGGAGAAGCCGGTGCTGGCGCGTCTGCGCGCGGAGTTCGTGGCCTCCGAGAGCGCCTCGACCGACGGCGACAGCGCAGCGGACGACGACACCGCCGCGGGTGGAGACGCGCGCCAGGACGGTGCACCAGCTGGCTGAACAGGCCGGCCCGCCCTGGCGGCCACTGCCGCGATCGGTTCGGACGAGTTCTCCGATCCCGCCGCGGAGCGTGCGTCGCTGCCCTACCGTCATGCCATGGACATCATTCTGATGAGCGGGCTCTGGCTGGACGCGACGGTGTGGGACGACGTCGCCCGGAACCTCGAGGGAACGGGCCATCGAGCGGTCCCGCTCACGCTGCCCGGGCAGGGAGACGGCAATGCCGAGGCGACGCTGGCGGACCAGATCGCTGCGGCGGCAGCGGCGGTCGACGCGGCCGACGGCGAACCGTTCCTCGTGGGACACTCCGCGTCGTCGGCACTGGCCTGGCTGGTCGCCGATGCCCGGCCGGACCAGGTGGCCGGGGTGGGCATGATCGGAGGCATTCCCGGACAGGACGGATCCCCGTACGCCGATTTCTTCCCGATCCAGGACGGCACCATGCCCTTCCCAGGATGGGAGCCGTTCGCCGGCCCGGACTCGGCGGACCTGGACGAGGCGACGAAGGAGCATGTGGCCCTGAACGCCATACCCGTGCCCGCCGGTGTCGCCCAGGCGCGGGTCGAGCTCACCGACCCGCGCCGCTACGACGTCCCGGTGGTGCTGTTCTGCCCGGAGTTCAGCGTCGAGCAGGCCGAGCAGTGGATCGGCGCCGGAGACGTCCCCGAACTGGCGAAGGCTACGGATCTCAGATTCGTCGACATCGACTCAGGGCACTGGCCGATGCTGAGCGCACCGGCAGAACTGGCGCGGCTCCTCGCCCGTGCCGCTGATGACCTCGCGCGCTGAGCGCCGCTGCGGAGACTGACTATGGCGACGAACTCGAGCACACCGACCTCGACTTCCCTCACCGACCCCGCTCGCCGCGCCCACGGCAACAACGGGCCGCGCCCCGTACGGATCCACGAGTGGCGTGCCGAGCAGGGGCCTCCGCCGATGGTGCTGCTCTCCCACGGAACCGGAGGCCAGGCGCAGGACCTGGCGTGGTGGGCGGCAGGGCTCTGCGCCGCGGGATTCGATGTTCTCGCGGTCGATCATCACGGCAACACCTCGGTCGAGCCCTATGTGGCCGAGGCGTTCGTGCGCTGGTGGGACCGACCGCAGGACCTGTCGTTCGCTCTGGACCAGGTCGAGGTGCGGGGACCGGTCGGCGTCGCCGGGTTCTCCCTCGGCGGGTACACGGCGGCGGCGATCTGCGGGGCGCGCCTCGACCGCGAGGTGTGCTCGGCGCTGCGCACGGGCGCCCTCGACCTGCCCGGACCTCCCGAGTACCCCGGTCTTGCCGAGGAGCTGCGTACCCGTGACGAGGCCGGGACGGTGCAGGACTGGGCCGCTAGGGCGAGCAGCGACCACCGTGATCGCCGGGTGCGCTCCGGCTTCCTGCTGTGCCCGGCGCTGGGCCCCCTGCTGGAGCCCGAGAGCCTCGCCGCGATCGACGTGCCGGTGGCGGTGCGGTGGACGGCCTCCGACACCGAGGCTCCGCCGGAGGAGAACGGGGTGCGGTATGCCCGTGGGATCCCCGGCGCCGACGGGGACACCGTCGGCGGTCCGGACTCCGGCCACTACGGCTTCGTGATGCCCGAGTACGACGATCCGCAGGCCAAGGCCGACGTGATGGCGGAGTCGATCACCTTCTTCCGGCGAACACTCGGCTGAGCCGACTACCCGCCTCGGCCTCCACGGCGAACTCGCGAGGATTCGCCCGGCGGCGGAGGCGCCGGCACCCGCAGTCCGTGGAGCCGTGGTCAGTAGGTGGGCCGGCCGCTGGCGTCGGGGATCCCGGAGGCGCGGAAGAAGTAGGTGCGCAGCTGGTCCCGCCACTCCAGCGCGGAACGCTCCTGCTCGCCCAGCAGCTCGTCGACGCGGTCGTGCAGTTCCGACGGAACCTTCCCGGCCAGCTCCTGCCAGCGCGGTCGCAGCCGCAGTACGCGCTCGTACCCGTCGGCCCGGGAATCGTAGATGTGCTGGATGACCGTCTTCCCGCTGCGGAGTCGGTGCGTGTAGGACACGTGGTGGAAGAACAGCAGCAGCTCGTCCGGACAGGTGGATGGGTCCTCATAGGTCGAGGCCCAGGGCTCGGGGTAGAGGCCGGCGTATCCGGTCCCGGTGGCGACGGTGCGATCCACCCCGATCCCGTCGCGGTCGGCGAAGTGGTACGTGCCCCACGGGGTGTACTCGTAGCCGTCGACGTCGGGCCCGTAGTGGTGGCCGGGCCGCACCATGAAGCCGACCCCGAGCGGCGCGGTGTAGCTCTCGTACAGCTGCCACGATGCGTCCATCAGGTCGTGGAGGACCTCGCTGACCTCCGGGGCGGGCCCGAAGGTGGCCCGGATCCACTCCTCCAGGATCCCCGTCGGGCTCGCCGTCGGGTCCCAGGCCTGCCGGCCCAGCGCGAAGAGGTTCGCCTGCGCAAGCGGGTGGCCGGTCCAGAACTCGTCGGCGCCGACGTTGGAGACTGCGACCACGCCGCCGCGACCGCGCGCGACCAGGTCGGAGACCGTCGGGGCACTGCTGTCACCGAAGCGGAAGTTGAGATTCTCCCGCCACCAGGGCGCGAGGTAGCAGATGTGCTTCTGCTGGCCGGTGTACTCCTGGGTGACCTGGAATTCGACGGCCAGACGCGTGCAGGGCATGGCGCCGAGCACGGGGGAGATGGGCTCGCGGGTCTGGAAGTCCAGTGGACCGTGCTTGACCTGCAGGACCACGTTGTCGTCGAACGCGCCGTCCAGCGGCGCGAAGTGGTCGTGCGCGGCCCGCGCCCGATCGGTGGACCGGTCCCGCCAGTCCTGACGATGGTTGTAGACGAAGGCGCGCCAGAACACCTCGCCGCCGTGCGGGGCGAGCGCCCGGCCCAGCATGTTGGCCCCGTCGGCATGGTGACGGCCGTAGGCGAACGGACCGGGCTGGCCCTCCGAATCGGCCTTGACGACGAAGCCGCCGAAATCCGGGATGGCTTCGTACACGTCACCGGCCGCGCGCTCCCACCATCGCTGGACCGCCGGATCGAGCGGATCGGCTGTCTCCACACCGCCCAGCACCATGGGGGAGGCGAAGGAGACCGACAGGAACGTCGCGATGCCGTGGGCGCGGAAGATGCTCGCCAACCGGGCGACGGAGTCGAGCCGCTCGGTCAGCAGCGTCGTCTCGCGGGCGTGGACGTTGACATTGTTGATCGCGACCCGGTTGATGCCGATGGAGGCGAGCAGCCGCGCATAGTGCTCGACACGGCCGAGGTCCGCCCGCAGCTCGCCATCCTCGTAGAACAACGAGCCGCCGGCGTAGCCGCGCTCGACCTGTCCCATCACGGGATGGACCTCGAGGTTGTCCCAGTGATCGAGCATCCGGATCGCGTGCCGTGGGGCATGGATCTCCCACTGGCCCGCGCCGGCCGAGCTCGTCGGCTCGGGCGGCGCTGCCAGCAGCGTCGCGTAGAAGCCGTACAGCAGCCCGCGCTCGCCGCCGCCGATCACGTCGATCCGCTCCGGGGCCGAACGCAGGGCGAAGGCTTCGGGACCGGCCGCGGCGAGCTCGGCCAGCACGTCCACGAACTCGTTCTGCGTACCGGCGGTGGCTTCGTCACTGGCCCCGGGATCGGCTGGCGCGGCCGTCCCGTCGGGGACTCCCGAGTCCCGCGCCCCGGCAGCCTCGTGCAGATGCAGGACAGCCGCGGGGCGGCCCGACGGCGCGAGGGCACGCAATCGCGCCACCTCCGCCTGCAGCGTGGGGACCAGGCCACCGTCGGCGTGGAACTCGACGGTGCCCGGCAGGCGCGCCGCTGCGTGCGCCCCGAGCCACGCGAGGTCCGCCCCGACAGGGCGATCGTGGTCGAACCGGTCGACGGGCGCTGCAAGGTCGGACTGGTCGGTGTGGTTCACGGTGCTCTCCGAACGATCAGGGGCGAGGGGCGCGGGGGAGTGGTGGGGCCGGGAGCGGTGCCGGCAGCGCATCAGGTGCGGCAGCGACCAGGTCCGGCAGCGGCGCCGAGGCGACGACGGCGGAGGGAAGCACGCCAGTGCGAACTCTCAGAGACACTCGCGCAGCCAGTCCAGCTGGCGGCGCTGCTGGACGGGCCCGCCGCCCTCGTGGTTGTTGAAGGGGTAGACGACCATCTCCCGCTCCGGAGGCGTCCCGGTGGCGCTGCCGTAGTGGTTGTGGGCGGCGAACACGGTCGAGGGCGGGCAGGTCACATCTCGCAGCCCCACCGAGAACAGAGCCGGCGCGGTGGCCCGTCGGCCCAGATGCAGAGCGTCGATATAGGACAGCGTGCGGAAGACCTGTTCCTCTGCGCCGCGGTGGACGGAGAGGTACTGCACGATCTCCTGGTACGGGCTCGCGTCGGTGATGTCCACGGCGCGCCGGATGTGGGTCAGGAAGGGGACGTTGCTGATCAGGGCGTCGACGTCGGGAACCAGGCCCGCGGCGGCGAGGGCGAGCCCGCCTCCCTGGCTGTTCCCCGCCACGGCCACGCGCCCGTCGGTCCCGGGCAGGGCGCGGGCGGCGTCGACGGCACGGGCCGCGTCGGTCAGCAGGCGCGTGAGGTACGACGTCTGCGGGGACTCGATCCCTCGCGTCATCACGCCGGGGACGGCCGGCCCGGAGCCGACCGGATCCGGGGTGTGGCCACCGGCGCCGGAGGCGCCCTGGCCACGCGAATCCATCAACAGGTGCGCGTAGCCGGCGCACGCCCAGGCCAGGCGCTCGAGCGGCTCTCCCCGGCCGCCCCCGTACCCGATGTACTCGACCACGACCGGGAGGTCATGGCTGACGCCGGCGGGCCGGTTGTACCAGGCGCGGATCGGGGCGCCGTCGTGACCGGCGAAGCTGACGTCGAAGGTCTCCACCAACGAGAGCCCGTTCTCGGTCGCGTCCACCTCGATCAGCACCGGCTGGGAGCGAGCCCGGTCCAGGGTTTCGCGCCAGAAGTCGTCGAGATCGGCGGGCTCCTCGAGCACCGGCCGATACTCCCGCAGGGCCTCGAGGGGCATGTCGAACAGGGCCACGAGGCGCCTCCACATCGATGTGAACCGGTACTGTCGTCGTCATCAGGAAGGCCGCATCGGTGCGACCGCCGAATGGCAGAAAGTGCCCGAAAATTCGTCGGAATTTTCTCTCAGGGTTTAGGCTAGAGTCCCCGACGTGGCCGGTCAAGGCAGTCCGGCGCGGGATATCCTCCAGGGTGCCGGGGGCGACGTGGGGCCGTATCGAGACGCGAGGATGAGGACAGGACATGTCAGAGGACGTTGCGCGGCTGGGCCGGGTCACCTTGAAGGATGTGGCCGAGAAGGCCGGCGTGTCCCTGGCGACGGCGTCGAAAGTGATGAACGGGCGCGCCGACGTGCGCGATTCGACCCGCCAGGAGGTCGCTGACGCGGCCCGCGACCTCGGATACCAGCCCAAGCGGCGCGAGAGCGACCGCCGGCGTTCGGTGATGATCCACTTCGACACCCTGACCAGCCCCTACGCCCTGCAGGTGCTCGAGGGCGCCGAGCATGCCGCCCGCCGGGCCGGCGTGGACCTGCTCGTGATCAGCGTCGACGCCAAGGCCGACGGCTACGCAGGCCCCACTCGCGCCCAGATGGCCGATCTCTCCGCACGCGGGATCGAGGGACTCATCGCGGTGACCTCCCCGATCGGCCCGCAGCACGCCCGATGGAGCAAGGATCTCGAGCTGCCTCTGATCGCGATCGACCCGGTGACGATCGGCCCCGGCACCAAGGGCGTCGTCGCCATCTCAGCCACCAACTGGGAGGGCGGTACGGCGGCTGTGCAGCATCTGCTGGATCTGGGGCATCGTCGGATCGGGCTGATCGGTGGACCGGAGGATTCGGTGCCGGCGCGGCAGCGGGTGCAGGGGTATCACACGGCGCTGGGGCAGGCGGGGATCGCGGTCGACGAGGACCTGATCGAGCACGGCAGCTTCGACTACGAGGATGGTCAGCGCGGTGCGGATCGTCTGCTGCGCTTGCCGGAGCCGCCGACGGCGATCTTCGCGGTGGCGGACACGCTGGGCGTGGGGGCGCTGCGGGCGGCGCGGCAGTTGGGGATCGGGGTTCCGGAGGACCTCAGTGTGGTCAGCTTCGATGACACGATGATCGCGAGCTGGACGCATCCGCAGCTGACCGCGGTGCGCCAGCCGTTGTTCTCGATGGGGCAGGTGGCGGTCGAGCGGCTGCTGGCGCTGTCCTCGGACCCGGGGCTGTTCGCTCACCCGTTCAAGCTGGAGACGCAGCTGATCGAGCGGGAATCCACCGCACCGGTCGGCGAGAGCTGACGCCGTTACCGAGCGTCCGCCCACCGTTCCCCGCCCTCAGCCCATCCGCTCGATCCACTGCCCGGGGGCCTCGAACACCGGCTGCAGCGCCGCCCGTGCCGCGCCGCGCAGGGCGGGGTCGGTGACCCCGTCGGAGCGTTCGATGGAGATGGGCCCGGCCTCGGCGGCGAGTGCGTGGGCCTCGACGGTCTCGCGGATCACGGGGGCGAGCTCGTCGGCGATCGGGGCGAGATAGCCCGAGAGCACCACCGTCGAGAGGTCCAGGACGTTCAGCGCATTGGCCACCGCCAGCCCGAGCGAGCGGCCGATCATGCCGATCACCTCGGCGCGGTCGGTGCGGGCCGAGAGCTCGTCCACGAGGTCCTCGATGCGCACCTCCTGCCCCAGCCCGGCGCGCTCCAGCAGCGAGTGGTAGGAGACGTAGGCCTCCAGGCACCCCCGTCGGCCGCAGCGGCACCGCGCCCCGCCGGGAGCGACGACAGTGTGCCCGAACTCGCCGGCCCATCCGTGCACGCCGTCCAGGAGGGATCCGCCGAGCACCACGGCCCCACCGACCCCCGTGGAGCCGCGCACGTAGATGAACGACTCCCCGGGCCGGTGGCCGATCTCGGTGAGCACCGAGAGCCGGTTGTCGTTCTGCGCGCGCACGGGAAGGTCGGCCAGCTCAGGATGCTGCTGGAGGCGACCGACCAGCGGCACCTCGGTCCAGTCGAGGTTCGGGGCCGAGAGCACGCGGCCATCGTCCGGAGCGATGCGGCCGGGCACGGCGACCACGACCCCGACTACGGGCAGCGCACCGGCGTCGGCCCGGACCCGGCCGACGAGCTGCGCAGCGACCTCGATCGCCTGATCCACCGACGTGGCGGTGACCTGGAGGTACTCGGTGTACGTGCTGACGGTCCCGCCGGCCAGATCGATGCCGAGGCAGGAGATGCGGTCGGCGGCGATCTCCAGCCCCACGGCGAGCAGGGTGCCGGCGGCCGGCTGCAGCGGAACCATCGGGCGCCCGGACCCGGAGGAGAGGGGAGTGTCCTCCTGGACCAGACGCGCCTCGACCAGCTCCTCGACGAGCTTGGAGACCGTCGGCTTGGTCAGCCGCGTGAGCTTCGACAGCCCGGCGCGCGAGGTGGGGGAGGAGGCCTCGGCGAGCGCCCGCAGGATCTCCGAGAGGTTGTGTTCGCGCAGGTGCATCGACTGCATGCGGTTCCTCCTCCTGGCCGCCCGGGCTCCGACTTGTGCCGGACAGCGTCGCACGTCTAGATTAGTAACGGAAACTTACTAAGGATTGGCGGCGAGGTCGAGACGCCTGCCGCGATCCCGTAGGGACGACCCCTGGCGGGCCTGCCGTCCGCCCGATGATCCGATGAAGGAGCGCTCACGATGACCGCACCCACCCCCACCCGTGACGACAAGTTCTCATTCGGCCTGTGGACCACCGGCTGGCAGGCCCAGGACCAGTTCGGCGCCGCCACCCGCCCGCCGCTGGACCTGACCGCGCACGTGCGCAAGCTCGCCGACATGGGCGCCTGGGGCTTCACGTTCCACGACAACGACGTGATCCCCTTCGACGCCACCCCCGAGGAGCGCCAGCGGGTCCTGGATCAGCTGAAGAAGGTCACCGACGAGACCGGCCTGGTGATCGAGATGGTCACCACCGACACCTTCGCCCACCCCGTCTTCAAGGACGGAGCCTTCACCTCCAACGACCGCTCCGTGCGCCGCTTCGGCCTGCGCAAGGTGCTGGCCAATGTCGACCTCGCCGCTGAGCTCGGCGCGAAGACGTTCGTGATGTGGGGCGGCCGCGAGGGTTCCGAGTACGACGGGTCCAAGGACCTCCTGGCCGCGATGCAGCGCTACGCCGAGGGCATCGACACCGTCGCCGGCTACATCAAGGATAAGGGCTACGACCTCCGCATCGGCCTCGAGCCCAAGCCCAACGAGCCCCGCGGCAACATCTTCCTGCCCACCGTCGGCCACGCGCTGGCCTTCATCGAGCAGCTCGAGCACGGCGACATCGTGGGCATCAACCCCGAGACCGGCCACGAGCAGATGGCCACGCTGAACTACACCCACGGCCTCGCCCAGGCGCTGTGGGCCGGCAAGCTGTTCCACATCGACCTCAACGGCCAGCACGGCCCGATGTACGACCAGGACCTCGTGTTCGGCCACGGCGACCTGATCAGCGCCTTCTTCACCGTCGACCTGCTCGAGAACGGCTTCCCGTCCAAGCCCGGCGCCTACGAGGGCGCCCGCCACTTCGACTTCAAGCCCTCGCGCACCGAGCACGAGCAGGGCCAGTACGACTCCGCCGCGGCCAACATGGAGATGTACCTGATGCTCAAGGAGCGCGCGCTCGCGTTCCGTCAGGACTCCGAGGTCCAGGAGGCGCTGGCCTACTCCGGCATCGGCGAGCTGGCCGAGCCCACCATCGGCGAGGGCGAGTCCCTCCAGGACGTCCTCGCGGACCGCTCCACCTACGAGGACTTCGACGCCGACGCCGCCGGTGAGCGCAACTACGGCTTCGTGCGGCTCCAGCAGCTGGCCATGCAGCACCTGCTGGGCTTCCGCGCCTGATCGGCCGACGCGCCCGACCGGCCGGGGGCGGCGCACGTAGGATCGCTGCGTGCGCCGCCCTCGCCGTGCCCTGCCCTCGCTCCACGCCGTCGCACCCTCCACCGCCGCAGCCTCCACCGCCGTAGCCTCCACCGCCGCAGCCTCCACCGCCGTAGCCTCCACCGCCGCAGCCTCCACCGCCGCAGCCTTCACCGCCGCAGGAAAGGACCCCTCATGGCCCCCTCCGTTCTCGGAATCGACTCCTCCACCCAGGCGACCAAAGCAGTGCTCGTCGACGCCGAGACCGGAGCCGTCCTCGAGGAGCGCCGCGCCGCCCACCCTGACGGCACCGAGGTCGATCCGCGAGCCTGGCTCGACGCGGTCGACGAGGCCGCCGGCCCCTTGCTGGAGCGCGCCGAGGCCGTCGCCGTCGGCGGCCAGCAGCACGGCATGGTGCTGCTGGACGAGCGCGGCGAGGTGGTGCGTGATGCGCTGCTGTGGAACGACACCCGCTCCGCCCCGCAGGCCGAGGCCCTGATCGAGGAGATGGGCGGGCCCGAGGCCTCCGTCGAGGAGATCGGCAGCCTCATGGTCGCCTCCTTCACCGCCTCCAAGCTGCGCTGGGTGCGTGACAACGAACCCGACAGCGCCCGCCGGGCTGCCAGCGTGCTGCTGCCCCACGACTACGTCTCCCGTCACCTCGCCGGCGGGGGAGAGGCGTTCACCGACCGCGGCGACGCCTCCGGCACCGCCTACTACTCGACCCGCACCGAGGAATGGAAGCCCGACCTCGTCGAGCTCGCCCTCGGCCGCACCCTCGAGCTGCCGCGGCTGCCCGGCACCCCGCAGGAGGTCATGGCCCGCACCCCGTCCGGCGCCGCGATCGCCGCCGGCACCGGGGACAACATGGGCGCCGCCCTCGGACTCTCCCAGGGCGAGGGCGATGTCTCCGTCTCCATCGGCACCTCCGGCGTGTGCGCCATGGTCAGCTCTGCCCGCCCGAACGACGCCACCGGCTCGATCACGGGATTCGCCGACGCCACCGGGCGCTTCCTGCCCATGGCCACCACCATCAACGCCGCCCGGATCCTCGAGGCCGGCCGCTCGCTGCTGGGCGTCTCCCACGAGGAGATGGCGCAGCTGGCCCTGGCCAGCGTTCCCGGGGCCCACGGCGTGACGCTGCTGCCCTACTTCGACGGCGAGCGCACCCCGAATCGGCCCGACGCCCGGGCAACCCTGACCGGGATGTCCACCTCGACCAGTCGCGAGGACATCGCCCGCGCCTACATCGAGGGCCTGCTGTGCTCCCTGGCCGACGGCATCACGGCGCTGGAGGAGGTCACCGGCACCACCGCCGCGGGCATCACGCTGATCGGCGGCGGTGCCCGCAGCGAGGCCGTCCAGCAGCTGGCCCCGGCCATCTTCGGCCGCGGCGTCACCGTCGCCCCGGCCGCGGAGTACGTGGCCCTGGGCGCCGCCCGCCAGGCCGCCTGGGCGCTCGCCGGCACCGAGGAGCCCCCGGCGTGGGAGGTCACCGGCAGCCGCACCCTCGAGGCCGAGCCCACCCCCGAGGTGCTCGCCGCCTACCGGGAGCTGAAGGACCGCACCGCCGACTGGGCCTGATCCTGCCGGCCGCACCCGCAGGACGGCCGACGGCACCAGCAGAAGGGGAGCCCGGCGCCATGAAGCCCGAGGACCTGCACGAGGCCGCGATCCAGCGTGCCCTCTCGCTGCCGGCGACCGCGCTCGAGCACCCCTTCGGGCCCGAGTACGACGTCATCAAGGCGCTCGGGAAGATGGTCCTGTTCGCCGCGTTCCTGCAGCGCGAGCCCATCGTGGTGCTCAAGGCGGACCCGGACGATGCGCGGATGCTGCGCGAGAACATCGCCGGCATCGATCGCGGCTATCACATGAACAAACGGCACTGGATCACCGTGCGCGCGCATCCCAGCGTGGACCGCGCCCTGCTCGAGGACTTGGTGACCGACTCCTACCGCCTCGTGATCGCCTCCCTGCCGAGGTCGCGGCGGCCGATCGACCCGGAGACGTTCGAGGGGCCGTGACGTGAGGGCGTCGGGCTGCTGAGGCCGGCGGGTGGATCGACCGTCGCAGCGCCGAGACCAGCGGACCGATCGACGCTGTCAGCCGCCGAGGATCTCCCGCTCGCTCATCCGGCGCAGTCGGGCAACCCGCTCTTCCGTCGGCGGGTGGGTGGAGAACAGCTGGCCGAGGCCGCCGTCGGCCCGGAACGGGTTCTCGATCATCATGTGCGCGCTGTCCTGGAGCTCCTGTTCCGGCGGCAGCGGCCGGGCCTGCACACCGCGGGAGATCTTCTCCAGCGCCGAGGCGAGCGCCTGCGGATCACCCGTCAGCCGGGCACCGTCGTGGTCCGCGTCGTACTCGCGGGTGCGGGAGACGGCCAGCTGGATCAGCGTCGCCGCGATCGGCGCCAGGATCATCGCCAGCAGCGCGCCGATGATCCCGCCGCCGCCCTCACGCCCGCGACCGCCGAACCACAGCGCCATCTGAGCGAGGGAGGTGATGACCCCGGCGATGCCGGCGGAGACCGAGCTGGTGAGGATGTCGCGGTTGTAGACGTGCATCAGCTCGTGGCCCAGCACTCCGCGCAGCTCCCGTTCGCTCAGCAGCTGGAGGATGCCCTGCGTGCAGCACACGGCGGCATGGCTCGGGCTGCGGCCGGTGGCGAACGCGTTGGGCTGCGCGGCCGGCGAGATGTAGAGGCGCGGCATGGGCTTGCCAGCCCGGTCGGCCAGCTCGCGCACGATCCGGTGCAGGCCAGGAGCCTCGTGCTCGGAGACCTCGACGGCCCGCATCGAGCGGATCGCGATCTTGTCGCTGTTCCAGAAGCTGATGGCGGTCCCGACCAGGCCGATCAACGCGAAGATCCACAGCGCGCTGCCACCGATGAGCCAGCCCACGGCCAGCAGCACGCCCCACAGCAGCCCGATCAGAGCCGCCGTCTTGACCAGGTTCCCGACGCTGCGTCCCACGATCTCCCTCCCTCGATGCGCTTGTGTATCGAGAATAGATCCGGTGGCTCAGAACCGGTAGGGAGTTCGCTGTGGGATGACGGCGTGGGTCACGCCCGCGCGACGCGCTGCCGCGCGGTTCACGCCCGCGCGACCTGCTACCGCGCGGTTCACGCCCGCGCGACCTGCTGCCGCGCGGTTCGGCCTGCCCCTGGTTGCCCGCGGCTCACGCCCGCGCGAGGATCGCCTCGGCGAAGGTCTCCGCGACGTCGGGGACGAGGTGGAGGTTGAAGAAGGGCTCGAAGAGCTCGGCCTCCAACAGCACCAGCCCGTGCTCCGCGGAATCGACGGTGTCGATCCGCCCGTACAGCGGCGCGGCCAGTCCGGTGACCTCCGAGACGGCCGCCAGCACCCGCTCGGCGAATGACCGCTCGAGCGTGGAGGTCTCGACCACGACGGGGCGCTCCTGGTAGGTCCCGCCGCGCAGGCCGCCCCCGCGGGCGAGCAGCGCGCCCTTCGCGATCGCGTGCGTGACGTGGCCGTCGACCACGTAGAGCGCCTTCTCCCGGCCCTCGGACAGCTCGGGCACCTCGGGCTGCAGCATCACCACGCCGTCCTCGGCCAGGATCACGCGGGCCAGCTCCGCAGCGGCCGGGTCGTCATGCCCGAAGAGTCCGGTATGGAGGGAGCCGGCGCCGACCGCCGGTTTCACGACCACGTGGCCCGGCACTCCGGTGCTCCCGGTTGCCCCGAGCTCCGTCAGTGCCGACGAGAACGACTCGAGATCCTGGTGATAGGTGGTGGGCACGACCGGTACGCCTGCGGCGTCGAGCTGTGCGAGGTAGCGCTTGTCCATGTTCCAGCGCACCAGCTGCGGTTCGTTGAGCACCCGCGTCAGACGGCCCGCCCGGTCGAGCCAGGCCTCGAACTCCTCGGCCCGCAGCACGTAGTCCCACGGCGTACGGATCACGGCGAGGTCGTAGGAGGACCAGTCCACCGCGGGATCGTGCCAGATGGCGCGCTCCGCCTCGGCGCCGCATCGCAGCAGCGCCTCCAGCAGCGGCGTGACATCCCGTTCGGGATCGGTGTCGACGCGGAATCCGGCGTCGGTGACGACGATGGCGATGCGGGGCATGGCTCGAGATTACCGGCGGGGCACCGCGCCCGCGGGCAACGTGGCCTCGCCGGGTATCGCGGCCGCGGGATGAGGACGGCGCATCGAGGGTCGTGACGGCGAACATGCCGTTCGGCTCCTCGAGCACCCCCTCGTTGAGACCGTTCAGCGCGGCCCATAGCGGCCTTATCGAGGGGGTGCTCAGATGGGGAGTTGCAGGTGCAGGCGGGCGCAGCCTGGGGGTGCGCAGAGGGGTGCTCGAGGTGCAGGTGGGACAGCTGGGGGTGCAGTGCGGACGCAGAGGGCGAGGCGGGGACTGTGGCAGGCATGCGGGGACGCGGGCAGGGCGTCGACAAGTTGCTCGCCGGGTATGCACCGGATGGATAGAGTTGCACAGCGGGGGTCCGGATCGTCGGGTGTCCGTTTGTCGGACAACTACTTTCAGCGCCATGACCTGCTGGTCGTTACCCGCCAGTGATCATTCAGGTGGCTATGGGGGAGCCGTTGTGCGAGGATCTATGCGGCCCCCAGCGTGAAGTGACGTGCGGGATCGCGCCTCGGAAGAGGCACAGGTCCCGCCGCGGCCTCCGTGTTCACGTCCCCGGAGCAGATGCGTGGCATCGCCCGGGTCGATGTCGGACGGCGCACGCGCAGGGGTCGAACGCCGGTCGGCCCGCCGTGGGGAATCACTGCGACCCGAGCACGCCCGCGCCCACGACTCGTGGGTCTCGCGGACGGACCGGCGCGAAGTGCCCGTACTGCTGCGACGAAAGGACACTGCATGCCGCCCGCCCCAGGCGACATCTCCCAGCTCGGAACCGTCGGAATCCTCGTCCTGCTGCTGCTGTTCTACGGCGGCACGATGTGGATGTCCGTGACGATCTCCCGCAAGAAGGAGAACGCTGACGGCTACATGACCGCCGGCAACCGCATCGGCTTCGGCGTCTCGGCCGCCTCGATGACCGCCACCTGGATCTGGGCGTCCTCGATGTACGCCTCGGTCACCGCCGGCTACACCTACGGCGTCTCGGGCCCCATCCACTACGGGCTGTGGGGCGCCCTGATGATCCTGTTCATCTACCCCTTCGGCAAACGGATCCGGAAGGTCGCGCCCAAGGCGCACACGCTCGCCGAGGTCATGTACGCCCGCCACGGGCGCTCCTCGCAGCTGATGCTCGCCGGCTCCAACGTGCTCGGCTCGGTCATCTCCCTGACCTCCAACTTCATCGCCGGTGGCGCGCTGATCGCGATGCTCTCGCCGCTCAGCTTCGGCGTCGGCATCCTCATCGTCGCCGCCGGTGTGCTGCTGTACACGCTGTGGTCCGGCTTCCGCGCCTCGGTGCTGACGGACTTCGCGCAGGTGGTGGCGATGCTCGGCGCCGCCGTCGTGATCATCCCGGCGGTGTTCTTCGTCGCCGGCGGGCCCTCGATGTTCACCGAGGGCGTCGAGGCCGGTCACGTCACCCCGGAGCAGGGCAACTTCTTCTCCTCGGACGCTTTCATGAACCAGGGCGCCCCGTACATCGCCGCCGTGCTCGCCTACGCGATCGGCAACCAGACCATCGCCCAGCGGCTCTTCGCCGTGCGCGAGGACCTCATCAAGCCCACCTTCATCACCGCCACCATCGGGTACGGCGGCACCGTGATCGGCGTGGGCATGCTCGGCGTGATGGCCCTGTACCTGGGCATCTCGCCCATGGACGGCGACGTCAACAACCTCATGCCGCAGATGGTCGGCAGCTACCTGCCCCTGATCCTGGTCGCCATCGCCTTCGTGATGATCATCGGCTCGCTGTCCTCGACGGCGGACTCGGACCTCTCGGCGCTGAGCTCCATCGTCATGGCCGACATGTACGGACAGTCCGTCGGCCGCGACAAAGCCAATCCCCGCACGATGGTGCTCATCGGTCGTCTGACCATGATCGTGGCCACCGGCGCCGCGCTGTACTTCGCCACCGCGAAGTTCAACATCCTGGACCTGCTGGTGTTCGTCGGCGCCCTGTGGGGCTGCCTGGTGTTCCCGGTGATCGCCTCCTTCTACTGGCAGAAGGTCACCAACTCCGCCTTCACCGTCTCGGTGATCGCCGCGCTCGTGGTGTTCCTGCCCGTGCGCTTCCAGTGGATCCCGCTGACCGGCGCCTGGGCGCTGGTGGTGGAGCTGCTCGCCATCCTCGGCGTCGGCGTGGTGCTCGGCATCATGGCCTTCGGCTTCTTCGGGCTGCGCCCTGCGCTGGTCACCGGCGTCGTCGCCACGATCGCCCTGCTGCCGCTCGGGTTCGGCTTCTTCCGCGACTACGAGACCCTCAGCGGCTCGCTCGTGGCCTACTCGGTCTCGTTCCTGGTCTGCTACCTGATGAGCTTCCGCTCCGGCCGGGATTTCGACTTCTCGGTGATCCGGGACGTCACCGGCGACTTCGACCACGAGGACGAGGCAGCCGACGCCAGTGCGCCGGCCGACGACGGGGAGGGGCCGTCCCTCGACGCCGTCCCCTCGCGCGACTGACCGACCATCCCCGCGGCGGGGCTGCGCGCCCCGCCGCGCCCTACCTCCACCCCTGGAAGGAGACACAGCCATGGCTGCAGCCCTGACCCTCTACGTGCTCATGTGGCCCGTGATCGTCGCCGGCGTCCTGTTCGCCGTCGTCCGCGGCTTCCTCAAGGACATCCGTGCCGCCCGCAAGGAGGGCAAGACGGTCATCTGATCCGTCCGGCGGCGATCCGAGCCGTCCCCACGCCACAGCGCCCGCCGGCCTCGAGCAGAGGGGCCGACGGGCGCTGTTCTGTGTCGGGGGTCGAGCGGATCAGGGCACGATCCAGCCGGCGGCCCGGAACAGCTCGTACCACTCGGCGCGGGTCAGCGGGATCTCCGAACCGGCCGCGGAATCCTGCACGCGCTGCGGGGTCGTCGTCCCCAGCACCACCTGCATCTGCGCCGGGTGCCGGGTGATCCACGCGGTCGCGATGGCCTCGGGGGTGACGTCGTACTTCGCGGCCAGGCGGTCGATGACGGCGTTGAGCTCGGGGTGCTTGTCGCTGCCCAGGAACACGCCGTCGAAGAAGCCGGCCTGGAACGGCGACCAGGCCTGGATGGTGATGTCGTGCAGGCGGCAGTAGTCCAGGATTCCGCCGCCGTCGCGCACCAGCGCCTGGTCGGTGCCCTGCATGTTCGCCGCCACGCCCTGGGCGACGAACGTGGAGTGGGTGATCGACAGCTGCAGCTGGTTCGCCACGATCGGCTGGTTCAGGTGCTTTGCCACCAGGTCGATCTGCCGCGGGGTGTGGTTCGAGACCCCGAAGCTGCGCACCTTGCCGGACCGGTGCAGCTCGTCGAACGCGCGGGCGACCTCCTCGGGCTCGACCAGCGCGTCGGGACGGTGCAGCAGCAGGATGTCGATGTAGTCGGTCTTCAGCGCCTTCAGCGATCCCTCGACCGATTCGATCAGGTGGTCGTAGGAGTAGTCGAAGTACGGGCCGTCGGGCACGATCCCGGCCTTGGTCTGGATGGTGACCTGCTCGCGCTCGGAGGCGCTCAGCGCCATCGCCTCGGCGAAGCGCGCCTCGCACGTGTGCTTCGCCCCGCCGTAGACGTCGGCGTGATCGAGGAAATCGATCCCGGCATCGCGCGCGGTGCGGACCAGGGTCCTGATCTCGTCGTCGGACTTCTCCGCGATCCGCATCAGCCCCAGCACCACGTTGGGTGCGGTGATGTCGGTGTGCGGCATGGTGAACTGCTTCATGGATGAGCCTCCGGGCGCAGGGGAACGGATGGGCCGCACCGCTCGGCGGCGCCGCCGAGGTCGAGCCTATGCCCCTCGACCCTCGGGGCGCATGGCAGTCCGCCGTCGGCCCCGTGCGCTGGACCTCCGTCTCAGGGAGCGTTTTCCGAGGGGCGGGACGGCGATGCGACCGGCACGGGCCCCGGCATAGGCTGTGCTCAGTGAGCACCCCCTTCCCCTCCTCCCACGTCCCACCGACCACGACACGACGGGAGAAGGCAGGTGCCCGCCTCACCCTGACCCTCGCCTCGCTGGTGATGATCGGCCCCTTCTCGATCGACACCGTCTTCCCGGCCTTCACCCGCATCGGCCAGGAGTTCGGCAGCGACGACGTCGCCCTCCAGCAGCTGGTCTCCGCCTACCTGGCGGCCTTCGCCGTGATGTCCGTCTTCCACGGGCCGCTCTCGGACGCCCTGGGCCGCAAGAAGGTCATCGTCGGCGGCCTGGTGATCTACATCCTCGGCATGTTCGGGTGCATCCTCGCGCCCAACATCGGCAGCCTGGTGCTGCTGCGCGTGCTGCAGGGGATGAGCGCCGGCGCGGCCACCGTCGTCTCCCGCGTGATCATCCGCGACATGTTCTCCGGCTCCGAGGCGCAGCGGCTGATGTCGCGGGTGATGATGATCTTCTCGGTCGCCCCCGCCCTGGCGCCCATCTTCGCCGGCTGGCTGCTGCTGCTGGGGGACTGGCGCTGGGTGTTCGCCGGCGTCGGCATCTACGCCCTGGTCGTGCTGGTCCTGGCGCTGCAGCTGCCCGAGACCCTGCCGCCGGAGGCGCGCACCCGCCTGCGGGTCGGCGCCCTGCTGGGGTCCCTGGCCCACGTCGGCCGCTCGCCGGTGATGCTGCGGGTCGCCGCGGCCTCCGCGTTCGGCTTCGCCTCCCAGTTCGTGTTCATCGCCGCCGCCTCGATCTTCATGGTGGACCTGCTGGGTCTGGGCGAGCAGGACTTCTGGGTGCTGTTCGTCCCGCTCATCATCGGTATGGTCTCCGGCGCCTGGGTGGTGGGCCGGGTCGCCGACCTCATGGAACGCAGCCGGCTGATCACGTTCGGCTACCTCGGCACGTTCCTCACCGCGGGCGTGAACCTGCTGCTGGTCTCCCTGGCCCCGGAGTACACCGGCGGGCTGACCTGGTCGCTGCTGCTGGCAGTGGTCGGGCCGATGCTGATCGCCTTCACCGTCGCCCTGATCTTCGCCCCCATCCAGCTCGAAGTGCTCGACCTGTTCCCGCACCAGCGCGGATCCGCGGCCTCCCTGGGCACCTTCTTCGCTCTCGTCCTCAATGCCGTGCTGGCCGGGCTGATCGCGCCGCTCGTCGCCACCAGTCTCGTCTCCCTGGCTCTGGCCTCGCTCGGGTTCTCGGTGCTCGGCGGGGCGTTCTGGGCGTGGCATCTGCGGGCGGTGCGCACCCCGTCGGCCGTGTGAGCGGCCGCGCACCCGGGTAGAGTCACCAGCGCACGTCAGGCACCGATCGGCCTGTCGCTCCGGCAGGCCGTCGGTCAGGCGCCGCTCCCTGAGCTCGACGACGACGGAGGACCCCGTGAACACCATGCCCAGCGATGCCCCCTCGGACGATCACACCGCCAACGGCCCCGACCGGAACCTCGCCCTCGAACTGGTCCGCGTGACCGAGGCCGCCGCCATCGCCGGGGGCCGCTGGGTCGGCGCCGGCGACAAGAACCGGGCCGACGGCGCCGCCGTCGACGCCATGCGCTCCTTCATGGACACCGTCCGCATGAACGGCACCGTCGTCATCGGCGAAGGGGAGAAGGACGAGGCCCCGATGCTGTTCAACGGCGAGAAGGTCGGCGACGGGAATGGGCCGGACGTCGACGTCGCGGTCGACCCCATCGACGGCACCCGCCTGACGGCGATGGCGTACAACAACGCCCTGTCAGTGTTCGCCGTCGCCGAGAAGGGGAGCATGTACGACCCCTCGGCGGTGTTCTACATGGAGAAGATGGTCGTCGGTCCTGCAGCGGCCGAGTTCGTCGATCTGCGCCTGCCCATCCGGCAGAACATCAACCTCGTGGCCAAGGCGCTCGGCAAGCCCGTCAGCCAGGTCAACGTCTGCGTCCTGGAGCGGCCCCGCCACGAGGCGCTCGTCCGCGAGATCCGCGAGGCCGGGGCGCGCGTCAAGTTCATCATGGACGGCGATGTCGCCGGGGCCATCGCCGCCGCCCGCGGCGCCGGCGTGGACATGCTGCTGGGCACCGGCGGCACCCCCGAGGGCATCATCGCCGCCTGCGCGGTCAAGGCCACCGGCGGCATCCTGCAGGCCCGCCTCGCCCCGAAGGACGACGCCGAACGCCAGCAGGCGCTCGACGCGGGCCACGACCTCGAGCGCGTGCTGACCACGGACGATCTGGTCACCTCCGACAACTGCTACTTCGCCGCCACCGGCATCACCGACGGCGACCTACTCAGCGGCGTGAAGTACCAGGCCGACCGGATCACCACCGAGTCCATCGTCATGCGGTCCACCTCGGGCACCGTGCGGATCGTCGAGGCCGAGCACCGTGCCGAGAAGTGGGCCCGCTGGATCGCCGTGTGAGGGAGTGCGCGCCGGTCCGGGGCTGTGAGTCGCACTGCAGTGGGGGCCGGGGCGAGCTCAGGCGGCTCTAACCTGAACCCATGCCCCCCTCAGACGAAGCCCTCGCCCCGGCTCCGGACCGGGCCCCGGCGACGGACGGCGCCCCGGCGACGGACGGCGCCCCAGCGATGGGCCGCGCCCCGGTCACGGAACAGGCCACTGACCAGCAGGTCCATGTCGCCGTCGACCTGATCGTGCTGACCCTGCGCGGGGGTCGGCTCAACGTGCTGCTGGTGCGGCGCGAGGACGAACCCTTCCGCGACGCGTGGGCGCTGCCCGGTGGCTTCGTACAGCTGGACGAGGACCTCGAGGACGCCGCCTACCGGGTGCTGGCCGACGAGGCCTCGCTCGGGGACTTCACCGTCCATCTCGAACAGGTGCGCACCTTCGGTGCCCCGGACCGCGACCCCCGCGGCCGCGTGGTCTCGGTGGCCTTCATGGCCCTCGGCGCGGACCTTCCCGATCCCCAGCGCGGCGAGGACGTCGCCGACGCCCGCTGGTGGCCCGTCGATGATCTCGCGGCGATCGACCTGGCCTTCGATCACGACGTCGTCCTGGACAGTGCCGTCGAGCGGGCGCGCGCGAAGCTGGAGTACACGACGCTCGCGGTCACCTTCCTGCCGCCGGAGTTCACGATCTCCCAGCTGCGCGGGGTCTACGAGAGCGTCTGGGGCACGACGCTGGACGCCGGCAACTTCCACCGCAAAGCCACCCGCACCGAAGGCTTCCTGGTCGAGCTGGACCGCCATGCCGCACCGACGGGCGGGCGCCCCGCGCGGCTGTACTCCGCCGGTCCCGGCACCGCACTGATCCCGCCGCTGCTGCGCTCGGGGCAGTAGGCGGCTCCCGGCAGCTGGCCACGCATCGTGGCAGGATCGCTGTGTGACCACCACCGATGCCGCCCCCGCTCACCCTGATCCCGCCAAGGCCGCGATCGCCGCGTCCTACCGCGACCGACGGGACGACGTCCACGCCCTCGCTCGCGCGATCCACGCCGACCCCGAGATCGCGTTCGAGGAGCAGCGAGCACACGACCGCTGTGCGGACCTCCTCGAGGACGCGGGCTTCGCCGTCGAGCGCGGGATCGCGGAGCTGCCCACCGCGTTCCGCGCCACGTACGGCAGCGGATCCCTGGTCGCCTCCCTCTGCGTCGAGTACGACGCCCTGCCCGAGATCGGCCACGGCTGTGGGCACAACCTCATCGCCGGCTCCTCGCTCGGCGCCGCCCTCGCCCTCGCCCTCGCCGGCATGGTCGACCGCCTGGACGTGACGCTGCAGGTCATCGGTACGCCGGCGGAAGAGCACGGCGGCGGCAAGCAGCTGCTGATCGAGCGCGGCGTGTTCGAGGGAGTGCATCTGTCGCTGATGTCCCACCCCACCGCGCACACCGGGACCTACGACGTGCTGGGCTCGACCAGCCAGGCCGTCGGCCGCTGGCGCGCGACCTACACCGGTCGCGGCGCCCACGCCGCCGCCAACCCCACCGACGGCGTGAACGCGAACGATGCCGCGGTGATCGCGCAGGTCGCGGCCGGTCTGCTGCGCCAGCGGGTCAAGGACGGCCAGCGCCTGGCCCTGGTGCCGCAGCAGTCCGGGGTCACCAACATCATCCCCGAGACCGCGGTGATCGACCTCGAGTGCCGGGCGCTGACGATGCCGGAGTTCGAGCAGCTGCGCGAGAGTCTGTTCGCCTGCCTCGAGGCCGGAGCCGTGGGCACCGGCTGCTCCCTGGAGATCGCCGCCTCCGAGCCCGTCTACGAGCCGCTGCTGCAGGACGAGGTGCTGGGCACCGCGTGGAACGAGGCCATGGAGGTACTGGGGCGCCCGCTGGAGGGCTCGCTCGGCGTCATGGCCGCCTCCACCGACATGGGCAACGTATCCCAGCGCGTGCCGGGCCTGCACCCGTTCGTCGGGATCACCGGAGCCGGCGGTGCCCTGCACACGCGCGAATTCGCCACCCATGCCGCCAGCGAGCAGGGATACCGGCTGATGGACGATGCGGCCGTGGCGATGGCCTGGGTGATCCACGACGTCGCCGCCGACCCCGAGCGCCGCGCCGCCCTCCTCGCCCGTGCGGCCGAGCTCGCCGGCGCCCACAACGACGGCTGAGGCGATCCGGGCCGGGTCCGGCCCGTCCCCGATCGAGGAGCAGCGGGATCAGGTCGCGAGATCGACGGGCAGGACGCGGCGCAAGATGTCGGAGAGGGTGACGACTCCGACGAACCGCTCGCCGTCGTCCATGACCGCGATCAGCTGCTCACGGCCATCGCGCGCCCGTGCGAGCGCGTCGTAGACCGGCGTGGACGCAGCCAGGGTGAAGGCCGGGCGGGCCAGATCCCGGGCGGGACGGTCGGCGGATTCCAGGAGCACGTCGCGCACGTGGACGACGTGCGGGGCGCCGCGCGGGTCCTCCACCAAGATGCGCATGTGATGCGAGCGGGCCGCGGCGGAGCGGACGTCGGCGACCGTGGCGTCCGCGGGAACGGTCGTCGGCCGTTCGCGACCCTCGACGAGGTCGGCGAGCCGGAGTTCGGCCAGTTCCAGGGCGCCGGACAGCTGGGGATGGAACACGGGGTCGAGGGTGCCGCTCGAGGAGGAGTGCTCGACGAGCTGGCGGATGGTGGCTGCGTCCTGGCCGCCGACGGCGGCCCGCTCCGCCGGCGTGACCCCGCTCGCGGCGACCAGCCTGTTGGCCACGGCGTTGACGAAGACCAGCAGCGGCCGGACCACCGCCACGAACAGGCGCGAGGGCACGCCGATCAACTTCGCCGAGAGCTCCGGATGGGCGATCGCCCAGGACTTCGGTGCCATCTCGCCGACGACCAGGTGCAGGAAGGTCACCAGCAGCAGCGAGAAGGCGAAGGCGGAGACGTCGGCGAGGGAAGTGGGCACGCCCCACCCGGTGAGCACCGGCCCGACCCACGCGTCGACCGCCGGCTTGGTCACGGCGCCGAGGGCGAAGGTGCAGGCTGTGATGCCGAGCTGTGCACCGGCGAGCATCATGGTCAGCTCGTTGATGCCGCGGAGGGCGGCCCGTGCCGAGCGACTCGTCGGCGCCTCCGTCTCGAGGCGGTGCCGGCGGGCACCCAGGAGCGAGAACTCGATGATCACGAAGAACGCACTGAGCACGATCAGGGCCACGGTGACCGCCGTGACCACGAGGGGATTCGTCATCGCTGCTCCTCCTCGTCCGTCGTGGCCGATGACCGGTCACCGCGGCTGTCCGGTTCCCCGCCCTCGGAGCCTCCATCAGCACTCTCGGCTGCTTCGACGACTCCCTCGGATGTCTCGTCGGCCCGCTCTGTCGCGTCGTCGGTCTCGATCAGCCGCAGGTGCAGCTCGCTGGGGACGTGTCGGGTCACCTCCCGCACCACGATCTCCAGGGCCCGTCGCGGAGGTTCGTCGAGGATGAGTTCGCGGGGATCTGGCGGGAGCTCGACACGCACGATCTGCCCCGGTTCGGGAAGCTGTTCGTGCGTCGCGATCACCAGGCCCGCGAGCGTCTCGTAGTCACCTTCGGGCAGCTGCGCGCCGATGGCGCGTGCGACCTCGTCCACGTGGACGTCACCGTCCATCGTCCACGCCCTCTCCGACTCCGACTCCGACTCGATGGACGGAGGAGGCTCCTCGTCGTGCTCGTCGCCGATCTCCCCGATGAGTTCCTCGGCGAGATCCTCCAGGGTGAGGATGCCGGCGAATCCGCCGTACTCGTCGATGATGCATGCCAGCTGACGACCCGACTCCGTCATCGCGTCGAGGGCTTCGGGCAGAGGGGCCAGAGTGGGCAGCACGAGGGGATCACGCATCACGCCCGAGACCGGGGCATCCCCGAGGTCATCGCGCTCGAGCAGGTCCCCGAGCTGGACGACTCCGACGGGTTCCTCGTCCTCGGAGAGCACCGGGTACCGGGTGTGACCGCCGGCCATGCGCCCGTACAGCTCGGCGACCGTGGTCTCCGGAGTCACGGTGCCGGCGCGGGGGCGGGGGATCATGGCGTGCTCGACCGTGCGATCGGGGAACTCGAGGACCCGGTCGATGAGCATCGACAGCTCTTCGGGGAGATCTCCGCTCTCACGGGAGTCGGCGACGATCCGGTCGAGGTCAGCCGCGGTGGCGGTCGTGTCCACGTCGTGGACCGGCTCTATGCGCAGCAGGCGCAGCAAGGCGTTCGCCGCGTGATCGAAGACCGTGATCAACCATCCGAAGGCGGCGAGATAGATGCGAGTCGAGCGCGCCAGGGCACGGGCCAGGGGCTCCGGCGCGGCGATGGCCAGGTTCTTCGGATAGAGCTCACCGAAGACCATCTGCACGACGGTGGCCACGGCCAGGGCGCTGACTGTGCCCACCGAGATGCTCACCGCCGAGGGGACGCCGACGCCGCCCAGCATCATGCCGAGCGAGCGGCCAACCAGCGGTTCGGCGACGTACCCGACCATCAGGCCGGTCACGGTGATCCCGAGCTGGGCTCCCGAGAGCATGAACGAGGTACGGCGCGTCACCGCGAGAGCTGCTGCGGCCGCCTTGTCGCCTTCCTCCGCGCGCGCTCGCAACCGCGCCCGATCCACAGACATGTAGGCGAATTCCTGGGCGACGAAGTAGCCGTTGGCCGCGATGATCGCCGCCATCGCGAGGATCCCCAGCAGGAGCAGGACGAGGGCCTCGATCATCGCCTCGGCCCCCAGGGGCCGAGGCCGGCGGGGTCGCCGGCCCTCAGGAGGTCATCGGATGTGGTCGAGGTGCAACAGTCGCCCGGGTCATCAGGAGACCCGGGGCGGCTCGAAGGTCGGCCCATGGCGGTGATTCTCACGCTCCTGGTGTGTGGTGACAGGAGCGTACAAGATCGGCGGCCGGCGTCATACAGCAATGGTCCAGAGTCCTCGGCGACGTCGCGGCGCGGCCGACCGGCGTCGGCTGGGCAGATCGAGGGCACTGCCGACGAAGGGGCCGTATCTTTGACGATCTCGGTGTCCTGTCTCCGACGGTGACACACTGAGCACCGTCATGCCGCCATCCCCGGCGGACCGCGACCCGACGTCTCCCAGGACCACCACCATGCCTTCGCAGTCTCCTTTCCTCGCGCCCGGCGCGCCCGCACACCGCTCGGAGGTGACCTTCGCATGAGGACTGTCCCGACTCCCGACCATTCCGCCGAGGATCAGATGCAGGGATTCGCGGCCGACGATGCGACCGGTGACCGCGGCCCCGCGGAGAACGGCGGCACCGCGGAGAACGTGGAACCGGCGGCGAACGTGGAATCAGCGGAGAACAACTCCGGTGAGCCGGCGCGGCGCACGCCGTCGCTGCCGTGGTCGGAGGAGGAACAGGCCGACGTCTGGTCCGGGAGCGCCTCGGACGGGGTCGGCCAGGATGACGCCGTGGAACACGGCGATGCGGAGGATGGCGACGTGCAGGTCGGCGACTCGCAGGTCGGCGACGCGCAGGATGGCGCGCAGGCGGCCCACGAGCGCGTGGCTTCACCCGGCGTTCATCCGGTCGCGGCGCCCATCGCCCGTCGCGGCGTGCGCGTGCGTCGGCCCCCGCGGGCGAGCCACAACCCGCAGCCCTTCCGCCACCTCGTGTCGGGCGCGGGCGTCTCGGCGCCCGCGGACGACGGACCTGTGACGGGCGGAGACCTGACCCACGGGGCCGGCGAGCGTGCCGAGGAGGTCCCTGCCGGAGCCGACGAGACGGGCTTCGCCTCGGCCTCGCCGGGGGAGGACGCCTGGGTCCAGGGTCCGGTCGAGGGCATCGATGAACCGCAGTCAGAAGTCCTCGGAGCCGCGGAGGACGTCGACGATCCGACCGAGCACGACCCGGCCGAGCCGATCGAGGATGATCTGGCCGAGGATGCGCCGATCGAGCACGACCCGGCCGAGCCCGAGCCGATCGAGGATGATCTGGCCGAGGATGCGCCGATCGAGCACGACCCGGCCGAGCCCGAGCCGATCGAGGATGAGCTGGCCGAGGACGCGCCGATCGAGCACGACCCGGCCGAGGCCTTCGACATAGATCCCGGCACCGGCAGGCGGTGGACCGTCGTCGACGAGAGCGCCGGATCGGAACCGTCCGCGGGCGCCGCAGACCAGGGGAGCACGCCGACCTCCGCCCCACCCCGGGCACGCCCCGCGGGCGGCGACGCCCGCGGCAAGGCGTATCCCGTGCCCGGCACGCTGGGGTCGCCCGGCGATGAGCCGGCCACGACACCGACTGCGGAGCCCACTGCCAAGGCGAGCGAGAAGAAGGGTCCGAGCCCGCTGCAGCGCACGCTCGACCTGCTCAGCCCGCACCTGCGGGCGCATCGCCCCGGCTACATCACGGGCTCGATCGCCCTCCTGCTCAGCGTGTGGCTGCTGGTCGCCCTGCCGTTCCCGCTGAAGTACGCGGTCGATGCCGCGATCGCCACGACCGGCGCGGAGATCCCCGCCATCCGCGTCGGGGGCGATCCCGCCGGCGCCCTGGCGACCAGTGTCATCGTCCTCGCGGCGCTGCTGACCCTGCAGGTCCTCACCCGCTTCGTCGGCATCGCGGCCCTGGGCCGCGTCGGCACCCGGATGGCCACTGACCTGCGCAGCCGTCTGCTCAGTCACCTCCACCGGCTCACGCCCGAGGCCGGCACCTCCGGGGAGAGGAAGTCCGGCGCCGCACCGGCCGCAACCGCCTCATCCAGCGGCTCGGAGGCCGACGGAGAATCCGCCGTCGCGCTCATCGAGGACGTCGCCCGTCTGCGCGACCTGTTCTCCCAGTCCGGGCCTCGTGTCGCCGCCGGCGTGCTGACCCTCGCGTCCCTCCTGATCGTCACGGTGATCATCGAGCCGCTCGCCGCACTCGTGCTCCTGGTCACCGGTTTGCTCTACGCGGTGCCCGCCGTGTTCGTTCTGCGCCGGGCCGGCGCCGCCGATCGCCGGGCCGCCACCGAGGAGCGCATGCTCGCCGACACGGCCGAGGAACTGGTCTCGGCCACCGGCACCATCCAGTCCTACGGGCTGGAGACCCGCTCCGAGCGTGGCCTGACCGAAGCCGGCAACCGCGCCGGTCGCGCCGTGACCGCGGCCCGTCGCTCCCAGTCGCTGCTGCAGCTGCTCGCCCAGATCGTCGCCGGGGTCGGCGTGCTGGGCACGCTGCTCCTGGCGGGGGCCCGGGTCGCCGCAGGCTCCATGTCTCCCGGAGATCTCGTCCTCGTCCTCGCCTACGTGGCGATCACGATCCTGGTGCTGCGCGAGCTGCTCCCGCACACCGGTGTTCTCCGCGACGCGACCAGCGCGGGCGAGAACCTCTCCGCACTCCTGGAGCGCCGCGCCGGCATCGCCGAGCCCCAGCGCACCCAGCCCGTCGGCCGTGTCCGGGGCGAGATCGTGTTCTCCGCGCTCGATGCGAAGGACGGGGAGGGCGGCCACCTCTTCGACACGGTCTCGCTGGTGGTGCCCGCCGGCCAGCACGTAGCCCTGCTCGACGAGGCCGGCCACGAGTCCTCGGCCCTGATCTCCTACCTCCAGCGCTTCGACCAGCCGGACACCGGGCGAGTCCTGCTGGACCGCTTCGACACCCGCACCGTCGCGCTCGCCGACCTGCGCCGGCAGATCGCCGTCGTCCAGCGCGAACCGGTGCTGTTCACCGACACCGTGCGCGAGAACATCCGCATCGGCCGGCCCGACGCCACCGACGCCGACGTGCTCGAGGCCGCGCGGAAGGCCGGCGTCGACGAGTTCGTCGCGCAGCTGCCCGACGGACTGGACACCGTGCTGTTCCGGCGCGGGGACGTCCTCACCGACGGTCAGCGCCGACGGGTCGCGATCGCCCGGGCGCTGGTGCGCGACGCCCCGGTGGTCGTGCTCGATGCCGCCGACGCGGACCTCTCCGGCCCCGAGCGCAGGCCCGTGCTGCGGGCCCTGGCCACACTCATCGAGGGCCGCACCGCGATCGTCCGCAGCCGCGACCCCGAGACCATCGCGGAGATGGACCGGGTGCTGTGGCTGGAGGCCGGAGACATCCGCGAGGACGGGGAGCCGTCGGCCCTGGCCGCCGATCCCGGCACCCGCCTGGCGACCTGGCTCAGCCGTCAGGACGACTCCGTGCGGTGAAGCGAGGGTGGGGTATCGCCGGGTATCGCCGGGCCGGCTCCTGCGGCGCCCGGGGTCGGTCTCTGTCGAGCCCGGCGCGGTGAGCGGCGACGAACCGTCGCAGGGCTCTCGACTGCGCTCAACCGGGACGCAACCTCCCGGTCACCTCGGCGCGCAACACTGAGCGGACTGTCCGAGCCCTGGCGGGTTCGTCGGCCGAACCGGTGACCTCCGGGGCAGCGCGAGAAAGCTGGTCCACGATGAAGATCTCCGTCATCGGTGTGGGGTACCTCGGGGCCGTCCACGCCGCCAGCATGGCCGAGCTCGGCCACGACGTGATCGGCCTGGACGTCGACGCCCGCCGCATCGACCTGCTCTCGGCCGGCGAGGCCCCGTTCCACGAACCGGGTTTCACCGAGATCCTCCGCCGCGGCCTCGATGCCGGGCGGCTGCGCTTCACCACCGACTACGCCGAACTGGCCGATGCGGAGGTCCACTTCCTGAGCCTGGGCACACCGCAGCGGGCCGACGGATTCGGCGCGGACCTCACCGCGCTGCACGCCGCCGCCGGCTCCCTCGCCGAGGTGCTCCCGGCCCGGGCCGGCCGGCCGACGCTGGTGGTCGGCAAATCCACCGTGCCGGCCGGCACCGCCCGCGGTCTCGCCGACCGTCTCGAACGGCTCGAGGGCGTACGGGTGATGTGGAACCCGGAGTTCCTCCGCGAGGGCTTCGCCGTCAAGGACACCCTGGATCCCGACCGACTCGTCTACGGCGTGCGTGACCCGGACGGTGCTGACACCGAGATCGCCATGCTCGACGAGGTCTACGCCGGCATCCTCGAGCGCGACGTGGAGCGCCTGGTCATGGGCTTCGAGACCGCCGAGCTGGTCAAGGTCTCCGCCAACGCGTTCCTGGCCACGAAGATCTCCTTCATCAACGCGATCGCCGAATTGTGCGAGGCCACCGGCGCCGACGTCACCGACATCTCCCGCGCCCTGGGCATGGACGACCGCATCGGCAGCAAGTTCCTGCGCGCCGGCGTCGGCTTCGGCGGCGGCTGCCTGCCCAAGGACATCCGCGCCTTCATCGCCAGCGCCGAGGACCTCGGAGCCGGCCAGGCGCTCGGCTTCCTGCGCGAGGTCGACGCCGTCAACCAGCGCCGGCGGGTGCGCGTGGTCGAGCTGGCCCGCGAAATGCTCGGCCCGGTGCGCGGCCGCCGCATCACCGTTCTCGGCGCCGCCTTCAAGCCCGACAGCGACGACGTGCGCGACTCCCCGGCGCTCGAGGTGGCCTCCCGCCTCACGTCCGCTGGTGCTCACGTCACCGTCACCGACCCCGAGGCGCTGGCCAACGCCGCGCGCCGCTTCGAGGGCATGACCACCGTGGCCGACACCACCGAGGCTCTCCGAGGTGCGGAACTGGTGCTGCTGCTGACCGAGTGGCGCGAGTACCGGGAGCTCGACCCCGTCGCCACCGCGCAGCTGGTCGCGGCCCCGCGGATCGTCGATGGCCGGGGCGTGCTGAGCCCGCGTGACTGGCGCGAGGCGGGCTGGGAGTTCCGTGCCCTGGGCCGCCCCGACGCCCCGGCCGCGGACACGGCCTCCGCCCCGGAGCTCGCCCTGTCCTGACGCGCGGGCCCCGCCACCGCGCCGCCCGCTCCCTCCCGCGTCCAAGATTGGCCAGTGCCGTCGCACAATCACCCGAAAATGCGACGTCACTGGCCAAAGTTCGGCGCCCGACCGCGGGCACGGGTGCTGCCGGGCGCGGGGCCGTGGTGCTCACCCCTCGGGGAGGGCGCCCGGCTGCTCGTGCTGGAGCCGCAGGGCCCGGCGCCGGGCGAGGACCGCGCCGGCCAGACCCATGGCCACGCCGAAGAGCAGCCAGCCGCCCAGCCACGTGAGGTCCCCGGTGGGATCGACCCAGCCGCCGCCGATGGCGCCGCGGAACGCGTCCACGGCGTGGGTCATCGGCAGGTAGGGGTGGATGACCTGGAAGAACTCCGGCAGGGTGCCGGTGGGATAGGTGCCGCCCGCCCCGGAGATCTGCAGCGCCACCAGCACCAGGGCCACGAACTTCCCGACCGGCCCGAACATCGCCCCGAAGCCGTGGTTCAACGCCACGAACACCAGGGAGGTCAGCGCCGAGAGGCCGAACATCAGCGGCAGATCGTGCATCTGGATGCCCACGCCCCAGCGCAGCGCCCCGACGGCGATCGCGGACTGGATCAGCCCCAGCAGGAACGCCGGGACCAGACCACCGGCCAGCAGCCGCAGCGGCCCCACCCCGCGTGAGGCGGCGACGCCGGAGAACGGCGGCATCATCAGGAAGATCGCCATCCCGCCGACCCACAGGCTGATCGCCAGGAACAGCGGAGCCAGGCCCTCGCCGAAACGGGAGAGCTCATGGGCGCGATCGAAGCGCATCTGGACCGGGTCCGAGGCGGTTCGGGCGAGGTCCTCGGACTCGTCCTCGCTGTAGGAGGGCACCTCGTCCTCGGAATCCTCGAGTCCGTCTCGCAGCTCGGCGGATCCGTCGGCGAGCTGCCCGGCCCCGTCGTCGAGCTGGGTGGCGCCGTCGGCCAGTTCGTCGGCGCCGTCGTCGACCTGGCGGGCACCGTCTGCGAGCTGATCGGCACCGTCCTCGAGGTCGCCCGCCCCGTCGGCGAGCTGTTCGGCACCGTTGCGCGCGTCCGTGGCTCCGTCGGCCAGCTGATCCGCGCCGGTGACGAGATCCCCGGAGCCGTCGGCGAGCTGTTCGGCGCCGGTGCGGGCGGTGCCGACGCCGTCGGTGTACTGCTCCACACCGTCGGCCAGCTCATCGGCGCCGCTGGAGGCCGTCCCGGTCGCCTCGGCCAGCTGCTCGGCCCCGGAGGATACGTCCTGGGCGCCGTTGTTCAGCCGCTGTACGTCATCGGCGCCCTGCTGGAGGGTGTCGTAGGCCGCGGGGAGCGCTTCGGCTGCGGTGCGCGCCTGCTCGGAGAGGTCATCGGCGAGGTCACCGGCATCCTGTCCCTGCTCCGGATCGCTCACGGCGTCGGCGGCCTCGGTGGCGTCGGTGCGCAGGGTCGAGAGGTCGGTGCTGAGGGTGCTGGTGCTCTCGGCCAGGGGGCCGGTGTCCTCGGTGAGGGCCGAAGTGTCCTCGGCGAGGGTCGTGGTGGTGGCTGAGAGCTCGTCGAGGTAGGTGGTGATCCGGTCGGAGGCGCCGGTCATGCCCTCGGCCGTCTCGGCCACGCCGGTGGACTGCTCAGCGGCCGTGCCGGCGGCGTCGTCCGCGGCGGTCGCGTCCTCGCTGGCCCGGCCGGCGTCCTGACGGGTCTGCTCGGAGGTGTCGGAGACGGCCGAGAGCTCCTCGCAGAACGAGGCGTCGGCGCCGGATTCCTCGCAGCGCTGGGCGAGGTCGTCCACGGACTGCGTGTACTCCTGGACGCTGTCCGAGGAGGTGGCGGCGCTGTCGGCCGCGGCAGATGTGGCCGTCTGGGTGTCGGTGACCGCAGTGTCGAGCTCGGAGACGTCGCCGGCGATGCTCGAGGCGCCGTCCTGCAGCGTGCGGGCGTCGTCAGCGCGGTCCTCCGTGTCCGTGGCGAGCCCCTGCGCGGTCTCATCGAGGCTTCCCGCGGCGTCATCTACGTTGCTCGCGCTCTCGGAGATCGTGCCGGCGTCGGTGGCGGGCCGGTCGAGATCCTCGGCGATGCCGCTGACGGTGCCGGCGGCCGTCTCCAGGTCATCGACGGCCGTGACCAGGTCATCGCTGGTGCGCTGCACGCTCTCGGGTGTCACGCCGAGCTCCTCGGCGCGCTGCTGGGCGGCGGTGATCGTGTCGCTGAGCTCCTGCGTGCCGCCGGCGACCTGCCCGGCCCCATCGGAGAGGTCCGAGGCGCCGCTGGCGAGCTGGTCGGTGCCCTCGGCGAGGTCCTCGGCCCCGGTGCGCAGGGGAGCGCCCTGCTGATCGAGCGTGGTCAGGCCGCTGTTGAGGTCCTCGGCGCCCTCATGCAGCGTGGCGGTTCCGTCGCGCAGCTGAACCGCGCCGGCCGAGAGCTGATCCAGCCCCACCACCAGGTCGAGGCTGCCCTCGTGCAGGCTGGAGGCGCCGGTGGCCAGTTCGTCGGTCCCGCCGACCAGCTCGCCGGTGCCGTCGGTGAGCTCCGTGCTGCCGGAGACCAGGTCGCCGGTGCCGTCATGGAGCTCGGAGGAGCCGTCGGCGAGCTCGCCGGCCCCGTCGGCCGCATCGACGATCCCGCCGTGGATGGTGGTGAAGCCGACGTAGATGTTGTCGAGGTAGTCCTCCAGCACGCTGGCGCGCAGCGAGTCGGTCAGGGCCGTGCCGACGGACTTCGAGAAGTTCCCGCCGACGTAGTTGATGGTGTCGTTGGTGGTCACCGTCAGCAGTGCCGGCGCCGCCTGCTCCGCGTCCCCGCCGAGCGAGGCGACGTTCGCGGAGAAGTCCTTCGGGATCTCGACGGTGGCGCCGTAGGTGCCGTCCTCCAGGCCGCGCTGCGCCTCGGCGGCGGAGACCTCCACGAAATCGAAGACGTTCTCCTCATCCATGTCCACCAGGGTGTCGGTGAACTCGCGGCCGACGTCGACCTGCGTCTCCTCGCCGCTGGGAGTGGTCGCGGTGGCCCCTTCGTCCTCGTCGACCACGGCGGCGGTGATCTGGTCGAGGTTGTTGCTGGGGTCGTGGAAGGACCACGTCATGTTCCCGGAGTAGATCACCGGGACCAGGGCGAGGCCGACGACGAACAGCGCCGCGATCGGCTTCTTCCACTCAGCCGGCAGCAGTGCGGCCGCGCCGCCGCCCGCGGCGGAGAGGCTGCGACCGACGGAGCCTGCGGCGGAGCGGACGGCGGCGCGGAGGGCATGGGCCACCGAGGAGAGGGCGGCCAGGAGAGCGCGGAGGATTCCCATCACGAACAGCACGATACATTCGTGTATCGAGCGTGTTACCGATCAGTAGCAAAGTGTGGTGAGAGGAACGACGCCTGCCTCCGGGCAGCGGCCGGATCAGCGTGCCACCGAGCCGGCGGCCCGGCCGATCAGCCCGTGATCCGGGTGTAGCGGTAGGGCTTGTACTTCGCGCTGTTCGACGACGGCGAGTACGGGTAGCCGATCGTGCGCCGCGCCGTGCCTCCCGTGCTGTATGCCTGCTCGAGGATGACCCAGCGGGTCTTCGCGGTGTTCGCCCACTTCTCGAAGATTCCCACGTGGCCATAGCTCTTGCCGTTCTCGGCGGGCGTGATCAGCAGGATGTCCCCGGCCTTCAGCTCGGACTTCGTGATGGCGCGGGTGACGCCGTAGCCGGAGCTGGGGTGCAGCGACCAGGTGGTGTACCCGGTGGGATTGTCCGAGTGGTACGTGCCCCACGCCATAGAGACGAAGGCGGAGCAGTCCTTGCGCCACATCTTCCCCGACTCCGGGCCCGCGCTCGTGGAGGACATCGAGTAGGAGCGCTTGTTGTTCACCCAGAACATCGCGCGATCGATGACCTTCGAGCGGCTGATCGACGCGTTCCAGGATCCCACGGTGATGCCGCTGGTGTCCTCGCCACCGCCGCCGTTCCCACCGCCGCCGGAGACCACGCGCGTGATCCCCATGGCGGACATCGTCAGGCCGCCGGCGCGGCCGTCGACCACCAGCCCGCCCCAGCGGCGCTGGAAGTCCTTGACCTCCGAGACGGTCACGTTTCCGTAGTCGCCGTCCTGCACGGCGCCGACGTACGCCTGGACCTGCATCACGACCTCGACGAGCTCGCCCTGGGTGATACTGCCCGCCCATCCGTCGACCACCAGGCCACGGTCGGACTGGAACTCGCGGATGGAGGCCTTGGTCATGGGGCCGACGACGCCGTCGCGCAGACCGTCGTAGTAGTAGAGGCCCCACAGCGCCTTCTGCACCCCGAGATCGGAGAGCGCGGACGCGGGAGCGGTGATCAGCAGGCCGCTGGCCATCGCGACCCCGGCGACACCGGCGGTGCGGAACACCTGTCGGCGGGAGACCAGGGAGCGGAAGCGGGCGGTGGCCGAGTGATCCGTCATCGAGTGATCCGTCATGAGGAGACTTTCGCGGCGTGGCGGCGGGGACGGCCCGGAAGATGTCGCCGGACTCCCTCGACGCTATGCATCCCCGGCAGCGCCCCGAGGCGGTGCCACATCGCGTTCATGAACCTGTCGAGGCCCGTTCAGGGACGGCTCGGCCCGGTCACGCCGGCGGGACCTCTGGGCCGGCCCGGGCTGCCCGGGGCGGGCGGCGCCCGACGGGAGATTCGGCATCAGGCCGGCAACTGCACGACCCAGGGCTCGCGGGGGAGGAACGCGGGGTCCCACCGCTCGAGCACGTCGGCGGCAGTGCGGCACCCGCTCAGGCCGAGGGACTCGCCGATCCGGCCGACGACGTCCGCGGCGCTCTCACCGCGTTCCAGCCGGTCGCGCAGCGTGACCGCACCGTCGCGCTTGGCCAGCCGCGCCCCGTCGGCGTTGACCGCCAGCGGGACGTGCGCGTACTCCGGCTCCGCACGCCCCAGCAGGTGAGCGAGATACGCCTGGCGGGGCGCCGAGCTGAGCAGGTCGTCCGCCCTCGCCACCTGATCCACCCCTGCGGCCGCGTCATCGACGACGACGGCGAGGTTGTAGGCCACCACCCCGTCGCCGCGGCGCAGCACCAGGTCATCCACAGCCCCGGTGACCTCACCCGCCCACAGGTCGCGCACCGTCCACTCGGCAACACCGGCACGCAGGCGCAGAGCAGGCTCGCGGCGCAGCTCCCGCATCCGGGCCCGGCCCGCCTCGCGCTGGGCAGGGGTGAGGTCGCGGCAGGTGCCGGGGTAGGCGCCGGGCGGGGCGTGCGGGGCGCTCGGTGCCTCGAGGATCTCCCGCCGGGTGCAGTAACACTCGAACACCTGGTCACGAGTGAGGAGCTGTGAGATCGCCTCGTCGTAGGCCGCACCGCGCTCTGACTGGCGGACCACCTCACCGTCCCAGTCCAGGCCGAGAGCCTCGAGGTCCTCCAGCTGACGCTGTTCGGAGCCCTCCCGCACCCGGTCGAGGTCCTCGATGCGCAGGTGGAAGGCCCGGCCGCTGCGGCGGGCCAGTACCCAGGCGAGGATCGCGGTGCGCAGATTGCCCAGGTGCAGGTCGCCGCTGGGGGAGGGGGCGTAGCGGCCGGCAGCGCGCGGGCTCGGGGGAGCGGGCATGGGCGTCAGTCTAGGAACCGTCGGGCTCGGCTGCGCCGACCTCCTCGGCGAGCAGTGTCTCGAGCCGCTGCAGGGTTCGGATCTGGGCGCCGTGGTAGAGCTCCACCAGGGCGTGCGCGAGGATCAGCCCGGCCGCCTCGGCCCCGTGGGGAGAGCGCTCCAGGGCGTCGGTCAGCTCCGGGTGCTTCGTGCGCGTCCGCCGGGCCGCGGGAACCATGCGGCGGGCGAGATCCTCGATCTCCGCGTCCGTGGCCTCGGCGGGAAGACGATCGAACTCGAGATCGGTCGGCTCGGGTTCGAGGACGGCCTGCCGGAAGGACTCCAGCGTCGGACCGTCGAACACGGTGGTGTACACGGCGAGCAATCCACGCTGTGACTCCGAGAGACTCGATGCCACCGCGGCGAACCCGGCCGGGGTCTCGGCGGGAGCCTGATGGGACATCAGCTCTGCAAGGTCCTTGCGTGCCCCCTGCAGACGACGGATCCTCGCCTCGAGCTCGGCGTCCAGGCTGCGGATCTCCTCGAATGATGCGGCGGCGCCCGGAGCCGAGGCGGCGATCCGCGTCAGCGGGATCCCCAGCGCACTGAGCCGACGGATCCGCACCAGCTGCACCAGATGCTGGATGCCGTACTGCTTGTAGCCGTTCGAGGCCCGCTCGGGCTCCGGCAGCACGCCGATCCGGTGATAGTGCCTCACGGTGTTCAGCGTGGTGCCTGCGATCCGCGCCAGCTGACTGGTGCTCCAGACCATGCGGACACTCCTTTCCGGTGCACCCATCATGGCGCAAGCAGACCGAAGACCACGGGCAGCAGGTACACGAGCGACAACGCCTCATAGACGGCTCCGGCCACGAGCAGTGCCAGGGCGGCGAGGGCCAGCCAGGCCATGCGCCGCAGCCCGCCGAGGTAGCCCCGCCGGTGGCTCTGCTGGCCGACCGTCGCGGGGCGCAGCCATGCCCGGCCCAGGACATAGGCACCGAGCATCATCAGCACGTACGCCTGGAACTCGATGACCATGGTCGGCACATGCGGGATCAGGGAGATCCGCGTGGCCGTGTCCACCGGAGCGAGGGTCATCCCCGTGGTCACGGCGAAGTAGGCGAAGACGGCGATCCCGGAGAAGGGGATCACCAGCGATGGGACCACGATGGTCGCCACGATGATGCGGCCGATGTTGACGGCGAGGATGGTCAGGGCGAACAGCCACGGCGAGGACAGCAGCGAGGTCACGAGGTCCGCGTCCCCACTCGCCTGCAACCCGGTGCGCTGCGACGCGGTGACCTCAGGAAACAGCATCCCGATGGCCATCCCGAGCACCAGCAGGCCGTACGCCATGACGTTGAGCAGACGATAGGCACGGCGATGCTCTCGCATGAGCGAGAGCGATTCATGGATCAGACGCACGGCGGGTGCTCCTCGGTGACCGGTGGGGGACCGACGGGGTCGCCGGTCACCACGAGGGCACACCATGTTCTCGGTACATGGTCAAGCGCGGGCGTCAAGAGGAGCCTTCGCGCACCGGCTCGTCAGGCACCCGGCCGGACGAGGAGGACGTCGCCCGGGCGATCGCCGGGGACGGGGCGGTCCGGCGCAGCGGCGCGGAAGCCCAGGCGCGCGGCCAGGGCACGGGAGGCGGCGTTGCCTGCCGCCGTCACGGCCACCACCGCGCATTCACGAGCCCCGACCACGGGGTCATCGATCACGGCGGCCATCGCCTCGGTGGCCACACCGCGACCGACCGCCCCGGGATCCAGCCGCCAGTAGGCACTGAGCAGTGCGGAGTCACCGGAGGCGGAAGCTGCTTCGGTTGCGCGGTCGCGCCCGCCGTCGGCGTCGGCCTCGAGCGTGGCGAGCCCGACCACGCCGAGCAGGCCGGCAGGCAAACCGGTCCTCCCACGCGCTCGCACCGCGAAGTACCCGAATCCGTGCCGTTGCCAGTGCTCGATCCAGCGGGAGAGCACCCAGCGCATCTGGGCGCGCGCGGTCAGCGGCTCGGTCAGGTCGTCGACGAACGCGCGGGCATCGGCGTGGAGGGAGAACAGTTCCTCGAGATCGCCCTCGCTGACCGGTGACAGCCGCAATCGAGGCGTGGAGATCTCGGCTCCGTGCGCAGCAGATCCAGCGGACTCACGCCCATCGGACGTACGCGGAGCAGGCGCAGACCCAGCGGGGACAGACGCATCGGGGACAGACGCAGCGGGACCAGGCCCAGCGGGGGCAGACGCAGCGACGGCGCGACGATCACCGTCGGAGGACGGGATCGCCGCGCCGTGCACTGAACGTTCCGCTGCCCGCGTCGGGGAGCGACGCGTCAGGGGTGAGGACTCAGGAGTCGCCGCGGTGGGTGCCGCGCTTCTCGTCGTCCTGCGCCGCATCGCTCTCGGCCGGGTCCGAGTCGACCTTGACCTCCTTGGGCTCCACGTCGGAGGGACGATCCTCGCCCTTCAGGGCCTGGGCCACGTCACCGGCGTCGGCCGAGCCGACGGTGTCGGAGACGGTGGAGGAATCGGACTCGCTGGAGGCGGAGGCCGGGTAGTGGGCGCGAGCGAAGTCCGCCGGCGGGGCCCAGGGGTCCTCGACCGGACGGGTCTTCTGCCACACCACGTAGCCCGCGGCGGCACCGGCGGCAGCCAGGCCGAGGACGAGCAGCACCTTGCCGGCGCGGCCCTTCTTCTTCGCCGCCGGGGTGGGCGCCAGAGCGGCGGCCTTGATCTCGCCCTGCCCCTTGTCGATCTCCTTGCGAGCGGCCTCGACCGCGGCGCGCAGGACGGAGTTGGTCGTCTCGGCGGTCTTGCGGGCGCGGGGGAGGTAGTCCTCCTGCACGTCACGCTTGAACTTGTCGGCACGGGGGCCGAGGTTCTGCGAGAGCTCCGAGAACTTCTCGCTCTGCTGACGGAAGCGCTCTTCGACGCCGGGACCGTACTGGTCCACCAGCCCGCTCGCCCGGAGGCGAGCCTCGCGCGCGCCCTCGGACACCACCGGACCGACGTTGGCCGCGAGCTTCTGCAGCTCCTGGACGGCCTTGTCAGCGCTCCCGGCCGTCGCCCCGGCGGCAGCCGCCGTCTTCGCGGCCTGCTTCTTGGCCTTCTTGGTTTCCCGCTTGGTGGTCAGCGCCATGAGCTTCCCCTTTCGGTCGAATCCGCCGGGTCGGGCCGACGGTGGTCCCTGGGCCGCGGCACCCCTGAGGGGATGACTCGACCCGTGTGGCACAACTCTAACGCGAGCGAGTATGAACGCACCCAGACGACCGGTCAGGATCGAACCGGCCGACCGGTCGGCGCTGGCCCCGTCCGACGCTCTGCCGTCCCTCTGCTGTGCGATGGGGACGCAGGATTCCTGCAGCAGCGTCTGTGCGAGGATGACGCCATGTTCGCAACTCTGCACACCAACCACGGGGACATCCGTCTCGAGCTGTTCCCGGACCACGCACCCAAGACCGTCGACAACTTCGTCGGCCTCGCCGAGGGCACCCGCGAGTTCACCGACCCCGAGAGCGGCGAGAAGGTCACCCGTCCGTTCTACGACGGCGTCGTCTTCCACCGCATCATCTCCGGCTTCATGATCCAGGGCGGGGACCCGATCGGCACCGGCACCGGCGGTCCCGGCTACACCTTCGACGACGAGATCTCCGAGAAGAACTTCAACGAGCCCTACGTGCTGGCCATGGCCAACGCCGGCAAGCGCATGAACGCCATCACCGGCCAGCCCGCCGGCACCAACGGCTCGCAGTTCTTCATCACCCTCGGCCCCACCCCGCACCTGCAGGGCAAGCACACCGTCTTCGGCCAGGTGGCCGACGAGGACTCCAAGAAGGTCGTCGACGAGATCGGTGCCGCCAAGACCGATATGCGCGACCGTCCCCTCGAGGACATCGTCATCAACTCGGTGACCATCGAGAAGTGAGCCCCACGGCCTCGAACTTGACCTGGGCGCAGCCCCGAGGCCACCTCGGCCCGATCCCGGCCCGGTAACCGCGGGCCGGATCGTCGCCCGATGCAGCGGCACCTCCCGGAGCAGATCTCGCACGAGACGCTCCGTGAGGTGCCGCTGTCGTATGCAGCCGGGTCCGTCGGACCCCGCCACTAGTCTCGCGTCATGACGCAGCGACACCTCGCCGGTGCCCGGATCCTCGCGCAGGGCCTCGCCGGCCCGCGCCGCTTCGACAGCCCGACGGAGGCGGCCCATGCCTTCGGCGCCCATCAGGGACAGGACCTGCCCGGCGTGATGGCGTCGCTGGCGCTGCGCACCGGCGGCGAGCTCGAGCCGGTGCTCGCCGCCTTCGACCGCGCAGAGATCGTGCGCGGCTACCCGATGCGCGGAACCGTCTTCGCCGTCGCCGCGGACACCCTCGCCTGGCTCACCCAGCTGTGTGCGGCCGGCCCGCTGCGCGCCTCGATCGGTCGCCGAGCCCAGCTGGGCCTGGACGAGAAGCATTTCCGGCGGGCCGCGGACGCGCTCGTCGAACTCGTCGCCCCGGCCTCGCAGCGCGGCGTGGGACAGGGCGTGCTGCGCACGGACGTCATGGCCGCCTGGGAGGCGGCCGGCGTGGCGACCGACGGTGGCCGCGGCTATCACCTGCTCACCTACTTCCTGGCCTCCGGGCTGGTCGCTCTCGGCCCGTGGCGCGAGCAGGAGACCGCCGTGGTGCTGGCCTCCGCGTGGCTGCCACCGCGCTCGGACCTCGAGGCGGCTTTCGGGGGCGATGAGACCGCGGCGATCGCCGAGCTCGCCCGGCGGTACTTCACCAGTCACGGCCCGGCAGGGGAGCGGGACCTGGCCTGGTGGTCGAAGCTCCCGCTGGGAAGGATCCGGTCAGCGCTGCCCCAGATCACGGACCGGCTGGAGACGGGCTGGGCCGACGGGGACGGGCGGCTGCACACCACTGCGGCCGACGCCCGCTCCGGCGGCGGCGAACAGCTGTGGTGGCGACCGGGACTGGCCGAGGACTATGCGGTGCGGGAGAAGGAGACCATGCGGGAGATGCTGCTGCCGGGGTTCGACGAACTCGTCCTGGGCTACCGGGACCGCCTGTACCTGATGGACGAGAAGCGCCACCAAGCGCTCGTGCCCGGCAACAACGGCGTCTTCAAGCGTGCCGCGATCCGCCGTGGAGAGATGCGCGGGACCTGGACCCGGAAGGGCCCTGCCGGCCGACGGAAGCTCGACCTCACCGAGCTGCACCCGATCAGCGCCTCCCAGCGAGCCCGGTACGAGAAACTCTTCGCCGCCTTCCCCTACACCTCGCCCTGAGCCGAACCTCTTGGCAGCGCGCGGCTCCGGCCCAGGTCCCCGTGGTGGAATGGACGCCATGGAACGCCCCAGCTACGGCTACAGCGCCGAGGACAACCCTGACCCGCAGGGCCAGCCGGTCTGCCCCCGCCACCCCGACCGGGTGAGCTACGTGCGCTGCAAGCGCTGCGACCGTCCGGCCTGCCCGGACTGCCAGCGACCGACATCAGTGGGGGTGCTCTGCGTCGACTGCGAACGGGAGATCTCCCGGCAGCAGGCATCGGCCCGGCCGCGCAACGCGATGGGCGGGACCATCGGGGCTCGTCGGCCCTACGTCACCTACACCGTCATGGCCCTGTGCATCCTGGCCTACGTCGGCCAGACCGTCGCGGGTGATCTCGTCTACCAGCTGGGCGTCTTCGCCCCGTTCCGTGCCCTGGTCATGCCGTGGACCTTCCTCACCGGCGGCTTCCTGCACGGCGGCATCATGCACCTGGTGCTGAACATGTGGGCCCTGTGGGTGGTGGGCCAGTACCTCGAGCAGACCATGGGCCACGTGCGGTTCGCGGCGGTCTACTTCGTCTCGGTCCTCGCCGGCCACACGGCCGTCTACCTGCTCACCGACCCGCTCAGCCAGGCCTGGTACGGCGGCACGCTCGGGGCCAGCGGCGGCGTGTTCGGGCTGTTCGCCGCGATGTTCGTCGTCAACCGGCGGATGGGAGGGCAGACCGCCCAGATCGCGGTGCTGATCGTGCTGAACCTCGTCATCACCTTCACCGTTCCCAACATCTCCTGGCAGGGTCACCTGGGCGGGCTCATCATGGGCGGCCTGGTCACCGCCGGGATGTTCGCCCTGCGTCCCAAGGCGACGCCGGGGGTGGACCGGCAGGCGCTCGCCCGGCGCTCGGCGATGGTCCACGTGGGGATCGTGGCGTGCGGGGTGCTGCTGTGCGTGGCGCTGGTCGCCGCCAAGACTGTCATGCTCCCCGCCTGACGCCTGACGCCTGACGCCTGACGCCTGACGCCTGACGCCTGAGCCTGACGCCTGACGCCTGACGCCTGACGCCTGACGCCTGACGCCTGACGCCGGCGCACTCGGGCTCGGCGCCGGACCCCGGGATCGCCCGGCACAGAGACCCCCGCGGGCGAATCACATGGCTGTGACTATCCCCAGCTGTGGACGGGGATGTGGAGAAATGGCCAACGGCGGGGGACCGAGCGAGCATCACTGTGGAAAACTCGCCGTCCGTGGTGGACGCGCGGTGTGGACGGCCGGAACGACGATCCTCCGTGCCTCCCGCAGCGCGCTGTGCCTGAACTGCTCTGGCCAGCGTCTTCGTCGCGCACGGGTCCGGTGCAACCGCATCCGGCCGTCGGGCCCCTGCTCGACTGATGATGCGCATGACCTGCGCGTTCGGTTCTCGGTCCTGCAGACGGCCACGAGCCGGCGGCTGGTGTGGACAACGCTCGTCCGCCATTCGCCTGGGGACACGCTGTACATGGGCTCGATGTGGCTCGTACCTGGTGAACTACACGTCTGTCATTCATCCACCGTTGTGGACAGTGATGTGGACAGCCGGGCTCAGCGGTCCGTGCACGAGCCGTCGGCCGCGGCAGCACGGAGTGCCATCGGGAGTTTTCCACGTGCTCTGCCCGTCAGGAAGAGCCGGTGTGGGGGCTCAGGCAGGAAGGCCTTCGCAGTGACCGGGCCACGCCGGTCGCGGACGGTCAGTGCAGTGCGCCGCCGCTGACTCGTACATCCGACGGGGAGCCCAGTGCGACCTCCGTGAGACGCACCAGGCCGGCAGCGGCCACTCCGACGTCGACCACGTCGGTCGACGGCACGTGGACGAACCCGCCGCGGATCGCGCCGGCGGCCCCGGTCCCGGTGGCCACCAGGTGCTGCAACCGATAGAAGACGTCGTTGCACACGTAGGTGCCCGCCGTCTGCGACACCGCGGCCGGGATGGCTTCGGCGGACAGTGCTGCGACCATCGCCTTGATCGGGAGATCGGTGAAGTACGCGACCGGGCCGCCGGTGATCACCGGCTCGTCGATCGGTGCCGCACCGGCGTTGTCGGGGATGCGGGCATCGCGGATGTTGATCGCCACCCGCTCCGGCGTGATTGCGGTGCGCCCGGCGGCCACGCCTGTCGCGATCACCAGCCCTGGACGGTGTTCGCGCACAGCCGCCTCGAGCAGGTCCCCGGCGCGACCGAACTCGACGGGCAGCTCGACGTCCTGGACCGCGACCCCGCGGTCACGCAGCATGGGCGCCGCCCGCCGCACCGCCTCCCACGAAGGGTTCTCGAGCTCGCCGCCGAAGGGCGCGAAGCCGGTCAGGAGTACGTCGGTGGTCATCGTCGGAGCCTATCGCCGGCACCGGGACGGCCCGTTGCGCGAGCGGTCACGCGGACACCGATGAGGCGTGACGTAGATCACATGAGCCTTAGGGGCTCAACTTTGGAATACGGCGTGGGGCACAGGTGTTGTGCGGGGTGAGAGCGCCAGGGACGGCGCGCTCCGCAGGTTCTTCGATGTACGACCGAGACACTCCAGGAGGTTCATCATGGCTCGCACGTTCTCTCCGTTCCAGGAAGTCGATCGACTCTTCACCGATCTCACCCGTACCCCCGCCTCCGTCGGCATGCCGATGGATCTCTACCGTGACGGTGACAGCTTCACGGCGGAGATCGACCTGCCGGGCGTGGACCCCTCCAGCATCGACGTGGACGTCGATGACCGCACCCTCACCGTCCGCGCCGAGCGCTCGGGCTCGACCCCGCAGAGCGAGCGCACGTGGCTGACCCGTGAGCGTCCCAGCGGCACCTTCGCCCGACAGATGACGCTGGGCAGCCGGGTCGCTCTGGATCGCATCCAGGCCGACTACGCCGACGGCGTGCTGCGCCTGACGATCCCGATGGCCGAGGAGGCCAAGCCGCGCAAGATCGCGGTGGGCCACAGCGACCGTTCGCAGGAGATCACCTCGAGCGAGAGCGGCTCGGGCCAGGACTCGAACCAGGCCCAGACCCTCGAGGGGTCGACGTCGGACCAGAAGGCGGAGCCCGTCGGCGTGTGACCGGACCGGCCGGGACCCGGGTGCGTTCAGCAGGCTGACCCTGCCGGGTCGCCGGCAGGGTCAGCGCAGCGCCCCGCCCGAGGACCCGACCAGCAGCAGCCCAGGCTGGGGTCGGTCGCCGCAGCCAGTCAGCTGGCGCGACGACCGGCCCCGGCGTCCTCATGCCTGATCCCGGCGCGGTGCCCGCTGAGCTCGACGCCTTCTCCGCCGGGCCCGACCCCTCCCCGCCGGGCCCGCTCCTCTCCGCTGGGTCCGACGCCTCTCCGCCGGTCCCGACGCCCTCTCGGCACGGCTCGCGCGTCTGCCACGGCGGCCTCGCGAGCGTGGTCGTGGAACGGGCATCCGGACGGGCTGCGGGATGCGGCCGGTGTGCCTAAAGTGGGGCGATGGAGACGCGCCCCGGCCTCGACGTGCTGTACCCGCCCCTCGGCCTGAGCATCCGCGCGGGCGACCTCACTCTGCGTCCGCTCGCCGATGCCGATCTGCCGGAGTACGCGGAGCTGATCCGTCGGCCGATCTTCGAGGATCCCGAGGTGCCCTACGCGTTCCCCTGGTACCGCGCCGAACCGGATGTGCGCGTGCGCGAGGCGGTGAAGTTCCAGTGGCGGATGCGCTCGAACGTCTCGCCCGAGGCGTGGGCCCTGAACTTCGGGATCTGGGCCGACGGGCGCCTGATCGGCTGCCAGGACGTCTCCGCCCAGCGCTTCGCCGACCGACGCACGGTCGGGACGGGCTCCTGGCTGACCCTGGACGCCCACGGCAACGGCTACGGGAAGCTCATGCGCCAGGCGATGCTGGTCCTCGCCTTCGATCACCTCGGAGCGCAGCGGGCCGAGTCCTCGGCGGGCATGGGCAACGACGCGTCCTTCGGCGTCTCCCGGGCCTGCGGGTACGTCGACAACGGGACGCACGTGTCCACCGACGGGGATCCGATCGTTCTCGAGCAGCGCTTCCTGGTCACGCCGGAGACGTTCCGGCGCCCAGAGGTGCCGGTCGAGGTGGAGGGGTTCACCGGCGAGCTGCGAGCGATGCTGGGAGCCTGAGCCGGATACTCGTCCGGCCCCTGCTCCCCGGGCTCGGGCTGCCGCGCCAGTGGCTCCCGGGTCGCGGTCCAGCGGCTCCCGGGTCGCGGTCCACGGACGCCGCTGATCCCCGCTACATCGACTCCTGCCACGCCTGGTACAGCGCCGCGAACCGGCCGCCGGCACGCACCAGCTCCTGCGGGGAGCCGTCCTCGACCACCTCGCCGCCGTGGACCACGAGCACCCGGTCCGCGATCATCACCGTGGTCAGGCGGTGGGCGATGATCAGCGAGGTGCGCTGGCCCAGCAGGCGCGTCAGGCCTTCCTGGACCATGCGCTCGGAGGGGATGTCCAGCGAGCTGGTGGCCTCGTCGAGGATCAGCACCCGCGGATCGGCGAGGAAGGCGCGGGCGAAGGAGATCAGCTGCCGCTGACCGGCCGAGACGCGCCCGCCGCGTTTGTTCACGTCGGTGTCGTACCCGTAGGGGAGGGACTCGATGAAGGAGTCGGCGCCGATCGCCTTCGCGGCCCTCTCGATCTCCTCGCGGCTCGCGCCCGGCTTGCCGAGCGCGATGTTGTCCGCGACGGTCCCGGAGAACAGGTAGGCCTCCTGGGTGACCATGACGATGTTGCGCGTGAGGTCCTTCATCGAGATGTTCCGCAGGTCCACGCCGTCGAGCTTCACGCTGCCCTCGGTCGCGTCGTAGAAGCGCGAGATGAGCTTGGCGACGGTGGACTTGCCGGCACCGGTCTGGCCCACCAGCGCGACCGTCTGCCCGGCGGGGATGTGCAGGTCCATCGGCTTCAGCACAGTCGGGCCGTCCGCGGTGTAGCGGAAGGAGACGTCCTCGAAGTCGATCTGGCCGCTCGAGCTCGGCATCGGGATGGGGTCCTGGGGCTCCTTGACGGTGGGCTGGACGGCCAGCAGGTTAGCGATCTTCTCGAGCGCGGCCACCGCGGACTGGAAGGCGTTGTAGAAGTTCGCGATCTCGTCGACCGGCTGGAAGAAGCGGCGCGAGTAGAGCACGAGCGCCACCAGCACGCCCACCTGCAGATCGCCGTTCATGACGCGGAACCCGCCCACGACCAGCACGGCCGCGATGGTCACGTTGGCCAGGAAGCGCAGCGTCGGCTGGTAGATGCCGAAGACGTTGACCGAGCGCAGCGAGGCGTCGCGGTAGTCCTGGGCGAGGTCGTCGAACTCCTGCTGATTGCGCTCCTCCTTCCGGAAGGCCTTGACTGCGCGGATGCCGGCCATGGCCTCGACGAAGTGGACGATCAGGCGTGCGGAGTGCGAACGGATCGCCCGGTACTCGATCCGCGAGCGCCGCTGGAACCACTTCGTGAGCATCACGCAGGGGACCAGCATGAGCAGCATGACGATCCCCGTCTGCCAGTCCATGACCACGATCAGCACGATCGTGAACACCATGGACAGCGAGGCGCCCACCATCACGTTCACGCCCGAGTCCAGCAGCTCGCGCAGCGCCTCCATGTCGGAGGTCTGCCGGGAGACGATCCGGCCCGAGGTGTAGGACTCGTGGAACTCGAGGTCCTGGCGCTGGGTGAAGCGGAAGACGCGGCGGCGCAGGGACAGCAGCATCTTCTGGCCGACCACGACGGATTGCCGCACGTACCCGTAGGTGAGCACCCCGCCGACGATCGCGGCGCCGAGGTGCATCGCTGCGGCCTGGAACGCCGGGATGCTGTTGCCCTCCATCAGCGCCGGCAGCGCGTTGTCGATGCCCCAGGCGATGATCGCGGGCCCGGCCACCACGGCGAGCTGGGCGATGATGACCATCAGAGCCATCAGAGCGAACTGGCCCTTCACGGGGGCGATCAGCTCGCCCAGCAGCTTGAAGGACCTCTGCCTCGAGAGCTTGTTCTCCTCGGGGGAGAGGACTCGCTGTTCGTCGTCGTTCTGGTCCTGCAGGGTCGCGGTGCTCATCGCTCCTCCTCCCGGTCGCTCTGGTCCTGGTCGGAACGGCCGGCGGCGGGGATCCCCGCCGTGACGGTCACGGCATCGGCATCGGCATCGGCATCGGCATCGGCGTCGGCGTCGGCATCGGCGCCGGTGCGGACCTGGCCCTCGTCCTGCCCCGCGCGGAGGTCAGGTGGCGCCTCGCCGTCACCGTCGGACCCGTGCTCCACGTCGGCGGAGCCCTGGAGGCCTCGCAGGTCGAGCTCCCCGGTGAGGGTCTCGATGTCCTGGTCGCGGCGCACCTCCTCCTCCTGGTTGGCGATCACCCAGCGGTAGCGGGGAGAGCTCGCCATCAGTTCGGTGTGCGTGCCCACGGCGACCACCCGGCCACGATCGAGCAGGGCGACGCGGTCGGCGAGGGCCACGGTGGAGGTGCGGTGGGCGACGATCAGCGTGGTCGTGCCCTCGAGCACCTCGCGCAGGCGGCCGGTGACGTTCTCCTCGGTCTTGGTATCCAGTGCCGAGAGCGGATCGTCCAGCAGCAGCACGGCCGGGCGGGCCGCGATCGCACGGGCGAGAGCCAGACGCTGGCGCTGGCCGCCGGAGAGGCTCATGCCCTCCTCCCCGATACGGGTGTCGACCGCGTCGGGCAGGTCGAAGGCGAAGTCGGCGTCGGCCGTGGACAGGGCGAGCTCGAGCAGCTTCTCGGACTCCTCCTCGCTCAGCGACCGATCTGCACCCAGCAGGACGTTCTCCCGCACTGACCCGGAGAACAGGGTGGCGTCCTCGAAGGCGAAGGCGGTCAGGGTGCGCAGGTCCACGAGATCCATGTCCCGGGTCTCGACCCCGTCGATCGAGATGGTGCCGGCGGTGACGTCGTACAGCCGCGGGACGAGCTGCAGCAGCGTGGACTTGCCGCTGCCGGTCACCCCGACCAGCGCCATGGTCTCGCCCGGGTCGATCTGCAGGTCCACGCCGTCCAGCACGTCGGGGACATGGCCGGGGGCGTCCTCGTAGCGGAAGTGGACACCGCGCAGCTCCACGGCGCCGCGGGCCGCCGCGTGGTCGATGGGCGTGGGGTTCTCCGGTGAGGTGATGCTGTTGAACTGATCCATCACCTCGTAGTGGCGATCCAGGGCGGTGGTGGCGCTGACGGCCTGCCCGAAGAGCATGCCGAGCATGCGCACGGGGCCCACCACCAGGGTCGCGGTCGCGAAGTAGGAGGCCAGCTGACCGGTGGAGATCGAGCCGTTCGCGGTCAGGTACAGCCCCACCAGGAGAGAGACACCGAGCGCGAGCTCGGGGAGCATGAACATGAACATGTCGAAGCGCGCGATGGCCGTCGCCTTGCGCACCTCGGTCTGGCGCAGTTCCTCCGCCTGCTCGGTGAAGCCTTCGAGGGCCGACGGCCCGCGCCCGAACGCCTTGAGCACACGGATGCCCTGGACGGACTGCTCGATGGTGGTGGCCAGGTCGCCGTTCTGATCCTGGGACAGCCGCGAGAGGATCGAGAAGTTCCGGTGGAAGCGATAGGCGATGATCGAGACCGGCACGGCGGCGAGGAAGAAGATCAGCGCGAGGATCGCCGAGGAGCGCCACAGCAGCGCCATCCCCACGATCACCGTGACGGAGCTGGCCACGGCCATGATCATGCCGAAGGCGATCCACCGGCGGATGATGTTGATGTCGGTGAGCATGCGCGAGAGCAGCTGACCGGAGCCCCACCCGTCGTGGAAGGAGACCGGCAGGTTCTGGACCTTGCGGTAGAAGTCCACGCGGATCTGCTTCTCGACAGTGGTCGAGGGGGCGACGGCGAAGGTGCGACGCAGCCAGAGGAGGCCGGCTTCGAGCACACCGAGACCGAGCACGATGGCACCGCCGGTCAGGATGGTGGCGGCGACGGCGTCGTTCTCGAGGCGGTTGACGATGTGCTCCAGGACCTGGGGGATCATCAGCGCGACGATCGAGGCGGCGAGGGCGCTGAGCAGGCCGAGATAGAGGCGGAAACGAATCGGACGGACCGTCTGCCAGAGGCGGCTCATGGTGCCGAACATGGGGAAAGGAGTCCTCAGAGGGGGAGCGGGGGTCCCGGCGGTCGGGACCGGAGTATTAGCCTAGTCAACTATTGCCGCATCCGACAGTCGTTAAGCGCATTCCGTTCAGGTGGGCCTGCATCGCCACTGGTGAGGACGTGCTGATTCGCGGCCGTTCGGTGCCGTGCGGGCGCGCCGTTTCGCGGGACGTGCCGCGTCGCCCGAGGCGTTGCTCGCCGGACGCGTTTCTCAGGTGGACGTGCCGCTATGGAGCGTCCGAGACCCGCGCGGCGCTCGTGCGCCGGGTCGAACCGCTCAGGCGTCCGGGTCCGCCGGGGTCCACTCCCCGTAGGCCGCGTCGGACAGCAGGGCGGCGGCGCCGGCGGCGACGCCGGTCACGGTGAGCACGGCGGGCCAGGCTCCGATCTTCTTCGCGAGCGGGTGGGAGAGTCCGAAGCCGAGCACGTAGGTCGCTCCCAGCGCCGCGGCGGTCGCAGGGCCGCGACGGGCCAGCCATGTCCGGCCCGCATACAGCCCGGCCGCAGCGAGGACGACGCCGCCGAGGGGGCGGAGCCCCGTCTCCCGGGCGGTGAGCCAGCCGCCGATCAGTCCGGTGGCGACGACCGGGGCCGTCGAGACCTCGCCGGCGGGCTTGAGGGTCATGCCAGTGCGCTTCCCGGTGCTCATGGCACGAGTCTACGTCCGGGCCGACGGGCGGTCGATCGCGGTATCGATACCTAGGCCGGCAGGCAACGGGGAGGGGTTCGAGGGCCGGGCTCGGGGAGGCTCGCGGCGGGTCGGAGAGCGGGCTGCTCGTGCGAAGTCGCTCTCGAGGATCAGCGTCGGCCTCGCCGCTCAGCGGACCACGGCGATGCCGTGCGCGGGCACGAACCCGGGCGCGGGCGGGCCGACGGCGTCGAGCATGTCGGCACCGCTGACGACCTCCAGCACCTCGCCCTGGACGGGTCGGTCCGCGTCGCCCAGATTCACGACGAGGGTGAGCTGCTGAGCCGCGGCGCCACCACCGGCGGCCGAGTCCTGCGCGCCCCCACCGCCTGGGCGCGGGGACAGCGTGATCTCGGCGAAGGTGTCCTCGAGGCTCTCGCGGCGCACGGTGACCTCCGCGTCGGCCAGCCACGGCTCGCGACGGCGCAGCGAGAACAGCCGCTGATGGACCTCGAGGATCCGCGGGACGGCCTCGCGGCTGAGCACGCTGAGGTGAGGTGAGGTCGCCGCGGACTCCGTGGGCGCGGAGGCGCCGACGCTGCCGGCAGCGCCCGCGATCTCGGCCGGATCGTCGGGGAACGCGGGGCGCACTGCGTCGTCCCCGCCGGCGCGGTCCTCCTTGATACCGGTGGCGCCGAACTCATCGCCTGCGTACACGGCGGGGATCCCCGGCAGCAGCGCCAGCAGCGCGTAGGCCACGGCGAGATCCCGGCCGTCGGCGACCTGGGAGGCGATGCGGGTGGTGTCGTGATTGCCGACGAAGATCAGCGGATGCTCGTCCCCGTCGGCCGCCAGGAAGTCCCGGTGGCGACCGAGGGCATGCTCGAGCTCGAAGAGGTTGTGCTCGCGCAGACTCGACCAGATCGCCTTCCACAGCTCGTACTGGGTGATCGAGTGCGCCCCGGAGGCGGCGGCGATCGCCGGGTAGTCACCGTGGATGACCTCGCCGAGGATCCAGGCGTCGGGATGGGCCGCGCGGACCCGCTCGAGGATCGGAGCCCAGGCCTCGGCACCCGCGGCGTACATGGCGTCCAGTCGCCACCCGTCGGCCCCGCGCTCGAGCCACAGCCCCATCACCCGGACGACCGCGTCCTGGACCGCGGGATCGGTGAGGTTCAGCTCGACCAGGTCGACGTTGCCCTCGAAGCCGTAGGGCTGGTCCCCGGCCCAGCGGATGCGGTCGCCCTCCGGCGTGCCGGGGCCGGCGGCGATCGCGCGCCGCGCCTCGGGGTGCAGGTGGGAGACGTGGTTGAAGACCCCGTCCAGCACCACACGGATCCCGCGTTCGCGGCAGGCGGCGACCAGGGCGTCGAAATCCGCCTCATCGCCCAGGCGCGGGTCGAGCCGTCGATGATCGAGGGTGTCGTACCCGTGGGAGACGGAGTCGAAGATCGGGTTCAGCAGCAGCACGTTCGCGCCGAGGCCGACGAGATGGTCGAGCCATCCCTGCAGCCGGCGCAGGCGGTGGACGACGTTCTCTCCCTCGGCCCCGGCGTAGGACTCGCCGACCAGGTCCTCGCGGTGCAGGGGCGCTCCGCAGAACCCCAGCGGATAGACCTGCCAGCAGATCGCGTCGCGGATCCAGGCGGGCTCGGACGGGGCGGGCGTGTTCATGCCGCCATCGTAGGCGGGGCCTTCCCGGCGAACCCAGCCCGGAAAGCCCGGACCGGTGTTCAATGGGGTCTCGAGGCGGGCCGACGCGCCCCCACCGTCAACATCCCGGGAGGGAGCACCGATGATCCGGCTGCGCACCGACTTCTTCGCCGAGTCCCTCGGTATGGGCACCTCGATGGTGGTGCTGATGCCGCAGTCCGCCGCAGGAATCGGCATGGAAGTGGCGGACCGCCGACCTGCAGGCGGCGCAGCGGCGCCGGTGCTGTACCTGCTGCACGGTCTCAGCGACGACTGCACCGTGTGGGAGCGCCGCACCGCGATCGAGCGCTACGCCGCGGACAAGGGCATCGCCGTGGTGATGCCCGAGGTGCGCCGCTCGTTCTACGTCGACGAAGCGGTGGGGGAGCAGTACTGGACCTTCGTCTCCGAGGAGCTGCCGGAGCTGGTCGCGCGGACATTCCGCGTCTCCACCGCCCGCGAGGACACCTTCGTGGCGGGGCTGTCGATGGGCGGATTCGGTGCGTTCAAGCTGGCGCTGAACCATCCGGACCATTTCGCGGCGGCCGCGAGCCTCTCCGGGGCGCTGGATCCGGCGTCGCTGTCACTCCACGGGAATCGTGGGAACCTCGCCGAGCGGGTCTGGGCCGGCCGCGATCTCGCCGGCACCGATGACGATCTGCTCGGGCTGCTCGCGGCCGCGGACGCGCAGCAGCTGCCGGCGCTGTTCCTGGACTGCGGCACCGAGGACGAGCTGGTCGGGCAGAACCGGCGTTTCATCGCCACGGCGGAGCGGCACGGCGTCGGCCTGACCTCGCGTCTTCGCCCCGGTGCGCACGCCTGGGAGTTCTGGGACCAGGGGATCCAGGACGTGCTGGACTGGTTGCCGATCCGGGGCTGAGCCTCACCCCGCGTAGAGCGCGACCGCGACCACGGCGAGATAGACGATCACCTCACCGGCGAGGTTGAGCCGGCTCGGGGGCCGCAGATTCTTGGCCTGCCGCGCAGTCGGCTCTGCGGGAGGCGAGCTGACGAGCGCGCGCCGGCAGGCGACGACCGCGCCGGTGACCGTGACCAGCGAGAGCAGCCACGGGCCCCACCACATCGACGCCGGCAGGATGCCTGCGAGCCCGAGGATGCCGATGATGCTGGCGGCACTGAGCGTCCGCAGGAAGATGCGAACCGGATGCTCGTATCGGATCCACAGCTGGACGATGGAGATGACCAGCAGCGCGAGGACCGCGACGCCGGCGATGAGGGGAAGGGAGGCCAGCACGGTGTTCACAGTTCGACCTCCCCGGTCAGGACGGCCACGGCGACGTCATCGAGCGACCGCGCGGTGTCGGTCAGGAGCACGATGCCGCGGCCCGTGGCCGGGTCCCACCCGGTGAACGCCGCGAAACCCCCGGTCATGCCGTTGTGCCAGGTCATCAGCTGCCCTGTGCCCATGTCCTCGTGGAACCAGTTCATCGAGGTCTCACTGGACTGACTCTCGGTGAACAGGACCTCGGTGGCGGCCGACGCGCCCGGCGCGGTCCCCTCGATCATGCCGGTCAGGTAGAGCGCGAGATCCTCGGCGGTCGAGCGGATGCCGCCTGCCGGGGCGACACCGTGCATGGTCCACGCCGCGTTGGGAAGCCCGGCACTGGTGTGGCCGCGCGTGGCCGTATCCCGCAGGCCCTCCGGGGTGATCGGAGCATAGGTCGAGGCCAGCGAGAGCGGTTCGAGGATCCTGTCTCCGAGCAGCGTGGCGTAGTCGGTGCCTGCGGCGCGTGCGAGCAGCTGGCCCTGCAGGGCGACGCCGAGGTTGGAGTACGCATAGGAGCCGCGGCCGTTCGGCGTGATGCCCAGCGCGTCGGCGATCACCTCATCGCCGTCCCGCGCGGGGTAGGGATCCTGGCGCAGGAGCGTGCCGGTGAACCTGCCGGTCCACCAGCTCGGGGCGAGCGACGGGATGCCGGAGGTGTGAGTGGCGAGCTCGGCGAGCCTGACATCGGCGATCGCGCTCTCCTCGGCCTCGTCCCCGAGCACGTCGGCGACCGTGCTCTGCACAGTGACCTCCCCACGTTCGACGGCTGAGGCCAGCAGCGCACCGGTGAACGTCTTGGTCACCGAGCCGACCTCGAACTCGTCGGTCGCTTCGGCCCCGAAGCCCCCGAAGCGGGTGGTGCCGCTGCCGTCGAGATAGGCGATCGCGACGCGGCGATGGCCACTCAGGTGGGGCTGCAGGGCGGCGGTCACCTGCTCGTCACCGGTCGGATCCCCGAGGCGGGCAGGGCGCGGACCGGACAGCGCGGTGATGGCGAGGACGCCGGCCACAGCCGGGATGCCGGCTGCGAGCACCGTGCGCCGCGAGAAGGACGTGCCCGTCCGGGAGGGCGCGTCGGGATCGGAACCGGAATCGATGTCGGCGTCGGTGCCGATGTCGGCTTCGGGGTCGGCTTCGGTGCGGTCGGGATGCTGGTCGGTCATGGTCAGCCCTTCTCAGCAGCGGAGATGATGGTCAGCAGCGGGACCACCCGTGAGGCGGGGATCGTCCAGGTGCCGCGTCGGGGAGAGGTCGCCCATCCGGCGTTCTGCAGCGCGGACAGATGGTGGTACGCGACGCCGGTCGAGCCGAGCTCCAGCTCGTCGACGATCTGGGCGACGGTGCGTTCGCCGTCGATCAGCCGGCGCAGGATCGCCAGCCGCAGCGGATGGCCCAGCGCGGCCACGGTCTCTGCGTGCTCGGCCCAGTCCGTCTCGAGCAGGAACTCCGTCGGCCGTCCCCATTGGTACTCGAGATGACCGAGGCCGACGTCGACCGTCCCCGTGTAGACGACCGCTCCCGGCGACTCGACCTGCGCCTTCAGGGCGTTCAGCGCCCACCACGGGCTGCCCGCGGGCTCCGGCGTCGAGGTCGCCTGGTCCGATGGCTGCGCGACGGCCGAGCGCGTGTCCGCGACCGGGGCCGGGCGCGTCGAGGAGTGTGCCCGGTCCTTCTCGAGCTCCGCGACCCGCTGCTCGAGGCGTCTCAGGCGAGCGGTGATCTCGCCGGTGCTGCCCTCGTCATCCATCGCTCAGGTCCCCCTCGACGTCGGGGCCTCGCACGGTCGCGTCAGATCACCGTCGGACCGCGGTCGTGCCGGGTCGTTGCCGTGCTGGATCTCGGACGTGCGGAAGCCAATTCCTACGCAATTACGGAATAACAGAGTAGCAGCGGGGTGCGTGCTGTGCACAGGGGCGGGAGAGGTGTACGAGCCGGCATGCTCGGGTCGACCGCGAATGCGGCACGATGAGGGGTGCACCGTCGGGCCGGTGGACCTCACCGGCCCGCGCCCCTCGAGCCTTCGGGAGAGTCTTATGGCCGTCTTCGCCGTGCAGTACACCTACACCGACGATGCCGAGAAGGTGCAGGCCGTGCGGCCGGAGCACCGCGAGTACCTGCGGGAGCTGCACGCCGCGGGGACGCTGCTGCTGGCCGGACCGCTCGGCGGGACCCCGGGCGGTCTGCTGATCGTGCGCGCCGGCTCCGAGGAGGAGGCACTGGCCGCGGTGGACGGCGATCCGTTCGTCCGCGACGGTGTGGTCATCGACCGCAGCGCGCGCGAGTGGACCGTCTCGATCGGGGAGCTCCCCGGCGCCTGAGCGTCTGAAGCGTCAGGGCGCCGTCACGCCCCTGTCGCTCCCGCGTCGAGCTCGCCGTCGTCCTCGCCGGCAGCTCGACGTCGGCCCGCGGCCTGCATGTCCAGCAGGTCGCCGACGGTCGCGGTGGCTTTGACGTCCTGGCCGACGATCACCAGGGGAAGGGCGTCCTCGCCGCCGTGTTCGTCCAGCAGGGCGCGGGCCTCCGGGTCACGGTAGGCGTTGACCCAGAGCACGTCCTCGCGGGGTGTGCGGATCGCCGTCTGCATGCGGGCCGACAGCGGGTTCCCGGGGGCCCACAGGATGATGGAGACGTCGTCGGCGCGCCGCTGCAGCGCCGTGGCCAGCGGAGTGTGCGGGCCCGATCGCAGCGGGGAGGTCCAGAACGCCATGAACAGGGCGAACAGCGCGAGGGCGATGGCGGCGATGAGCTGGTCGGCGACGACCAGGGCGGCGGCGACCGCGAGACCTCCCACGGCCAGCAGGCCCGGTCGCAGCCAGGCTCGCGCCGGGGGCCGGCCTGCTCGGCGATCTCGGCGTGCGGAGGCGTCGCGGCTGGTCATGGCACCAGAGTACGCAGGGACTTTCGGGATGGACTGAACGTCGGGTGGCGGTTCAGATCAGCGCTGCGGTGCTGGAGCGCTTGTTGGTCTCGGCGACCAGGGCGTCGCGCACGGCGCTGACGGCCGGGATCGACTGGGCGCCGCGACGGTTGATCAGGCCGATCATCCGCGTATCCAGATCCGGCAGCGCCCGCACCACCACGTCCTGCGTCGGGGCCGCCTCCAGTGCCGTCTCCGGCATCAGGGCGACCCCGCCACCGTGCATGATCAGCCGTTGGACCACGGTCGAGTCGTCGCTGGAGTGGCGCACCTTCGGTACGAATCCTGCCCGACGGGCGCTGGAGAGCATGTTCGCCCGGCACCGCTCGCAGCCGGCGATCCACGGGTCCTCGGAGAGGTCGGCCAGGGTCAGGTCGGGGTCCTCGGCGCGCGGGTGGTCGCGGGGGAGGACGGCCATCACGCGGTCCTCCATCAGCGGGGTCCACTCCAGGGTGCCCTCGGCATCGATGTCGCTGCAGGGGTAGCGGAACACCAGCGCCAGGTCGAGGTCGCCCTCGCGCAGCGCGGCGACGGCGTCCGGGGGCTCGAGCTCGTCGAAGGTGACGTCCAGATCCGGCGCGGTCTCCTGGAGGTGCGCCAGCACCGGCGGCAGCAGCACCGCGGCGGCCGACGGGAAGGTCCCGAACTTCACCGTGCCGCGACGCAGTGCGGTGATGTCGGCGAGCTCCTCCTCCGCGGCGTGCAGCTGGGCCGCGATCGCCTCGGCGTGTGCGGACAGACGTCGGCCCGCCTCCGTGGGCGTGATCCCGGAGGAGGAGCGCAGCAGCAGCTGGGTGCCGACCTCCTTCTCCAGGGCGGCGAGGTGCTGGGAGACCGCGGGCTGGGTCCATCCCAGCTCACGGGCGCCGGCGCCGATCGAGCCGTTGCGCACCACGGTGCGGAAGATGAGCAGCCGTCGAGGGTCCATGCTTCCATGGTAGGCACTCGTCGCAAGCAGTGCTTATGACTTTGTGTGATGTGCGCGGACGGTGCTCGCGACGGCAGCGGTCTCGCCGGCCCCGAGGAGGCCCGAGACCTGATCTCGACCCTGCAGGAGCTCACGCGCAGCATGCGTGCGCTCACCGCCCCCGATTCTCCCGGCGAACCCGCCGGGGCCACCCGCCGGCCCGGCTCGGCGACAGCGAAGGAGACATCATGAAGGCCCTCTACACCGCAGAGGCTCTCTCGACCGGCACGGGCCGTGACGGTCACGTCCGCACGCTCGAGGGCACGGTCGATCTCGACATGGCGACTCCCACCGAGATGGGCGGTTCGGGCAACGGGGCCAACCCCGAGCAGCTGTTCGCCGCCGGCTACGCCGCCTGCTTCCACTCGGCCCTGAACCTGGTGGCAGGCAAGGCCAAGGCCGACGTCAGCGACTCCACCGTCGGCGGCCGCGTCCAGATCGGCCCGGACGACAAGGGCGGGTTCCAGCTCGCCGTCCAGCTCGAGGTCGTCATCCCGAACCTTCCCCACGACCAGGCGCAGGAGCTCGCCGACGCCGCCCACCAGGTGTGCCCGTACTCCAACGCCACCCGCGGGAACATCGAGGTCACGGTCACCGTCTCGGACGACTGAGCAGCGCTCGTCGTCGTCCATCGCCTCGTGGTGCGAGGAATCCGCGTCGTCCGGAGCCGCCACACAGGACAATGAGCGCGGGCGCCCGGAATCGCACGGGTCGAAGGGAGGGTGGTGGATCGTGGCCGGCTCGCACGACGGCCCGGGGCCCTCGGTGCTCGAGGTCCGGTACGGGACCGCCCGACCGCGGCGCACGAGCCTGTGGATCATCGCCCTCGGGGCGCTGCTCGGGGCGGGTTCCTCGGTCCTGCTCGAACTCGGCCTGGGCGCGATGTGCGGCGTGCTCGTGTGGGCCGGTGCCCTGATGCTCGCTGATCGCCGTCTCGCTCGCGCTCGGTTCTTCCTCCCGGCGGCAGCGGTCGCCTATGCGGCAGCGCTGATGTGGCCGTTGCTGCCGGCGATCGTCTCCAGCCCTGAGTCCGTGCTGTCGGTGTTCACGTGGGTCTATGCACTGGCGTACTCGTGGGTCAACGGGCTGCTGCTGGGCGCGGCCACGCTCGTCGTCATCCTCCTCTGGTTCGTCCGGCACGGTCGCCTTCGGTGAACCGGGCCGGGGGCACGTGGTCAGCCTGATAGTCGCGGGTGGATCGCCGCATGTCACCGTTCCGGCGGGGGGAGCGATGCTTGCCTGAACTTGAGCGTGGCCGGGTCAGTCCAATGCCGGTCAGCGGCGCGCGCGCAGCAGATGGCGTGTGGAGTGGGCGACGAACGAGCCGTCGCGGCGGATGATCCGGTCCATGGCGGTGAGTCGCTCGCGGTAACGGTCGACGTCGAAGTCGGGCACCCACCACACGCATTTGCGCAGGATCCACACCACGGCACCGACGTCGAAGAACTCCATCCGCAGTCGCGCGGTGCGCAGCTCGGTCACCTCGAGCCCGGCGGCCTCCGCAGCCGCGGCCTCATCGTCGGGATGCCTGCTGCGGCGCTGCTGATCTGTGGTCGGCCCGATGAAGTGCTCGATGAGCTCGAACGCCGACTCGGGGCCGACATGCTGGGCCAGGTACTCGCCGCCCGGCGTGAGCACACGGGCAATCTCGTCCCAGGCCGGGCGGACCGGGTGCCGTGAGGTGACCAGGTCCGCTGCGGCCGCGGGCAGGGGTATCGGTCCTTCGGGTGCAGTCTCGTGGACGTGGACCGCTCGCGGCTCCAGCAGGGCACGGGCCGCGGCGGCGTTGGGCGGCCACGATTCAGTGGCATGCTGGGTCGTTGCCAGCCGTGGACACCGTGCCAGAACTTCGCCGCCGCCGGTGTCGAGGTCGATCGCCGTGCCGGCCGAGGCCACCGCTTGGGCGAGCTGTTGTACGTAGCGCCAGGGCGGCCGCTCCTCGGTGGCTCTCCCGTCGAGGTAGTCGAAACCCCAACCGCCCACATCGGCGGCGGCGGCCTCAACGATGAGCTGTTCGGCGGGGCGCATGGAGTCATGATGCCTCACGGCCCCGCCATGCTGGGGCCATGGGGGCGCAGTGCACGAGGGCCGACGGGGGAGGGGAGTTCTCCCCATCGCGGGTCGGGCGGATCCGACATACCGTTCATGACGTCCACAACAGCGCCGGCGCACGACGAGAGCTCGAGGCCCGGCACGACCTCATGGAGGAACCCGTGACCCGCTCGATCTTCACCCGCAGCGCCGCCGCCGGCGCGCTCGCCCTGTTCGCCCTGTCCGCCTGCGGCGGCTCTCCCGAGGAGGCTGCCGAGGGGGACGCCCCCGCCGTCGAGGAGGAGGCTCCCGCGGCGGAGGTCGACGCCTCCGACGGCGGCGGCGAGGCCGACGAGAGCGAGCCCAAGGCCGACGAGGCCGACGAGAGCGAGGCCGAGGAGGGCGAGGCCGACGAGGACACCGGCTCCGCCCCGGCCGGCGAGTCCGTCGAGGTGCCGATCGACGAGACCTTCACCGATGAGGAGACCGGAGACGAGATCACCGTCATCTCCGCCATGCGCGACATGCCCTCCGAGCACGACTCGATCTACATCGAGGAGGGCGGCGAGGTCCTCTACCTGCAGATCGAGGTCACGCCCGGCGAGGAGTTCGGCGGCGTCGTCTCCATGCGTGACTTCTTCATCCAGTACGGGGACGAGGAGGAGAACGCGAAGAGCTCCCTGGGCGAGGAGATCTCCGAGGCCGGCTACACCGAGTTCGAGAGGGCCCCGCGCCGCGATGGTGCCACGGAGCCGGCGTGGATCGGCTTCACGGTCGAGGGTGAGCGCCAGGAGTCCTACACCGCCGCATACGTGCGACCGGAGACGGAGATCCTCGGCGAGGACGAGACCATCCCGGAGTTCCGCCACGAGTTCGAGATCCCCGCGCCCTGAGCCGGTCTCATCCGCTCGTCGGGCGCGGGATGCTCACGCCGATCTCCACGGTGCCGGCCTCCCGGTCCTGGGCGGCAGCCACGCTGCCGCCCAGGTGCTCGGCCAGCACCTGCACGATCGATAGGCCCAGCCCGCTGGTGCGCCCGGAGCGGGAGCGGTCCGCCGTGTAGAAGCGTTCGAACAGCCGCTCGGCATCGATCTCGGTGCCGGGCGGGACGCCGTTGCGAACGCGGATCTCGAGGCCATCACCAGCGCCGAGCACCTGGACCTGGACCCGGAGCAGCTCCCGGCCGTGCTGGACAGCGTTGCGGACGAGATTCTGCACGATCCGGGTCAGCTTCTCCCGATCTGTCTCGACCACCAGAGCAGCCGGCGGATCGTAGTCGACCTCCATGCCCGCGCCCTCGATCTCGGCCGTCATCCCCAGCAGGCACTCGGCGATCAGGACGCCGACGTCGACGGGCTCGAGGTCCAGCGCCGGCTCCGCATCGAGCAGGTACGCGTACTCGTAGAGCCGGTCCACGAGCGTGCCCAGCTCCGCGGTCTGCCGCTGGGCCACGGCCAGCTGCGCCCGCTGCTCCTCGTCGAGAGTGCTGCGCTCCAGCAGCTGAAGATAGCCCCGCACCGTGGTGAGCGGAGTGCGCAGGTCGTGGGAGATGTCCGCGATGAACGAGCGGATCCTGCGCTCCTCGACGCGGGTGCGGGTCGAGGCGGCCTGCGCCTGGCGCACTGTCTCGTTGACCTGGGCAGCCAGTGACTCCAGCTGCGGCACCACCAGGGAGAGCGTCACGGAGCTGTGCGCACCCTCGCCCCGCTGCCGCTCCAGCTGCCGGCGCACCGCGCGGATCTGCCGCAGCACGATCACCAGGTATGCGGCGGTGAGAAACCACAGCACACCGAGGATCACGGCGAGGGCAATCACGGCACTCCCGGGCGGTGAGGCTGGCTGGACAGGACGTCGCTGGGGCGGGCGCCAGCTTATGCGCACCGTGACGGCGCCCGGGGGAGGAACGGTGGCCCGTGCGCAAGCCCCCGGGCACCCGGTTGCCTCGGGGTCGCGGGCGCGCGGCCCCGTATGCACTCACTTCACGTCGGCCCTCCGGAAGATCAGCCAGGTCACCGCGCCCATCAGGGCGATGAACACGATCGACACCGCCACCGCGGCGAGCATCTCTGCGCCGCTGGAATCCGGTCCCGGCGAGTGCTCGGCGGAGAATGGCGTGAGTCGCACCAGGGCGTCCAGCCCGTCGACGTCGGCCGCGGTGGACGCCAGCAGATCCGCGACGAAGGACCACACGAATCCCGCCGCCATCACCACCAGTGGACGCTGCAGCCAGATCGCCAGCGGCAGGCACACCGCGAGCTTCGCGGCCGTGAGGATCGCGCTGGTCAGCGTGATGGCGATGACGCTCGAGAGGGCCTCTGAGGTGAGCTCGCCGCTCTCGGTCAGCGCCAGCGAGAACGCCGTCGGGATGGCCGGAGCGAACTCCGCCCCGGTGGCTCGGCCGACGAGGACGGCCAGGCCGTAGGGGAGAGACAGCGAGGCCACCAGCAACGCCGCGATGACGGTCTTGGAGGCGACGAACGCTCCGCGCCCGGAGGCCAGCAGGGCGTTGTGCACGGACTTCGTCTCGAACGGCTGGGAGATGGTGATCCCGTACAGCAGCGGGCCGAGCAGGGAGATCAGCAGGATGTCGCTGAGTCCCTGCACGCCGTTGGCGGAGGCCGCTCCCAGGTCGCCGACGGCGAGCTGATGCTGCAGCCACGTGTAGAGGGCGGCGGCGATGGCGGCCGCCACCAGGCACAGGGCCGCGGTCGGGCTGTGGCGTAGGACGTAGAGGTCCGCGCGCAGCTGATTTGTCATGACCGGTCTCCTCCGATGACGGACAGGAAGAAGGATTCGAGGCTCTCGCCCTCGCGGGCGAGCCGGGTGAGCCACACATCGGCCGACACCAGCGTGCGAAGCACCTGCTCCGCCTGCTCGGCGTGGTGGGGCAGGCGCACCGTGCGATCGGGCATCACGCGCGGATCGGCTTCCGGGAACTCGCGCTCGAGCACCGTGACCAGGCGTTCGGTGTCCTCCGCGGCGAGTTCCAGGTACTGCTGGGTCTGCGCCTCGAGCTCGTCGAGGGTGAGAGTCATCCGCACCTCGCCGGCCTCGACGATGATGTAGTCGCTCGCGGTCTGGAACAGCTCGGGCAGGTTGTGGCTGGAGATCAGCACGGTGATCCCGCGCTCGGTGGCCAGATCGCGCACGAGACGTCGCACCTCGACGACTCCGAGGGGATCCAGCCCGTTGACCGGCTCGTCCAGCACCAGCAGCTCCGGATCGGCGATCAGGGCAAGAGCGATCCCCAGGCGCTGCCGCATGCCGAGCGAGAAATCTTTGACCCTCTTGCGGCCGGTCTCGCCGAGGCCGACGAGTTCGAGCAGCTCGCCTTCGCGGTCACCGCCGGGGACGCCGCGCATCAGGCGGTGCAGGTGCATGTTCTGCCGCGCCGTCATGCCGCCGTGGAGGCTGGGAGCCTCGATGAGGGTGCCGATCCGGGCGAGGTCCTCCTGCTGCGGGGTGTCCTGGCCCGAGCCGAACAGCTCGATGGCTCCGCTGGTGGGGATGCTCAGCCCGGAGACCAGGCGCATCAGCGTGGTCTTGCCGGCGCCGTTGCGGCCGATCAGTCCGTAGATCCGGCCCCGCTGCAGTCGAAGATTCATCGACTGCACGGCGGCGTGATTGCCGTAGCGCTTGGTGAGATCCCGGGTGACCAGGACGTCCTCACTCATGGGTCCTCCTCTCGCTCGATGGCTCGACGTTACGGAGCATGTGTCGGGCGGGCGTGAGGATCCGGCCCGGAAAGGTCAGGAATCCGTGAAGATCCCTCGCTCAGGGGCCGGGCAGCGCTCGCAGCCGGTACCCGAGGCCCCAGACCGTCTCGATCGGGTCCAGTTCCGGGGCGATCTCGCGCAGCTTCGTGCGCAGGTTGGAGACGTGGGTCTTCACGGCAGCGTCGTCGCCGACGAACGGCTCCTCCCAGACGCCCTCGTAGATCCGGGGCCGGGAGAAGACCTGGCCGGGCTGCTGCATCAGCAGCTGCAGGATCCGCAGCTCGGTAGCGGTCAGGGTGACGTCGGCGCCGTCGAGGGTGACACGCGCGGTGGCTGGATCGAGAGCGAGCGGGCCGTAGGTGAGGACGCTGGGGGTCTCGGCCGCTGGGGCGGTCCGGCGCAGCAGCACCTCGATGCGGGCGGTGAGCTCGGTGAGATCGAAGGGTTTGGTCACGTAGTCGTCCGCTCCGAGCCGCAGCATGTCCACCTTGGTGAACACGGCGTCCTTCGCCGAGAGCACCAGCACCGGCAGATCGCCGGCGCGACGGATCTCTGCCAGCAGCACCGAGCCGTCGACATGGGGGAGCATCAGGTCGAGGACCACCAGATCGGGTGGGGGTGCGGGGGCTCGTGCGGGTGCGGGGGCTGGTGCGGGGGCTGGTGCGGGTGCGCTCGCCGGGAGCCCTCCGGTCGACGGTCCGGTCAGTCCCAATGCCCTGCGAGCGGCGAGACCGTCGCGGACGCCGCTGACCTCGTGACCTTCTGCGCTGAGCGTCTCGACCAGCAGGGCATGGACGTCCGGGGAGTCCTCGACGACGAGGATGCGGGCCATGGTCGTCCTCCGATGAGCGTGGATGAGAGGGTTGGGCGCCGGTCGTCAGCCTATTTCCCCCTCTGACCCGACGCCTATGGCCGGCCGGATCCGCGACCTGGTGGGTATTCGGCGCCGATTCCCACCAGGTCACGGATCTGGCGAGACCGTGCCTCGCCGTGCGGCGCTCGACGGGGCGGTGTCGGCGGGTGCCCGTGGCCTCAGCCACCGAGTTCGAGCACGCGGATGGCGAGCTGGACCCGGTTGGTGACCTGCAGCTTGTGGTACAGCCTGCCCAGGTGGGTCTTGACCGTCGCCACGCTCATGAACAGCTGCTCGCCGATCTCGGGATTCGCGAGGCCCTGGGCGACCAGCCGGGCCACGTCCCATTCGCGCTCGGTGATGCCGTCGGGCGGTGACGCGGCCGCGGAGGTGTCGGGCGGGGGCGCGGCCGCGGAGGTGACGCCCTCCGGCGAGCCGTCGGCGCCGGGAGGCGCGGGGTGTGCGGCGCCGCCGAGCCCGTCCCGCCCCGACTGATCCGCCTCGTCCCCCGCCCTCGAGGCGCTGCCCTCGTGCGAGGCCAGGCGCACCAGACGCGCGAGCACGTCGGGGGAGAAGCGGGGACGGTCGTCGGCCGCCTCGAGCACTGCCTGGACCACGTCCTCCGGCGGGGAGTCCTTGAGCAGGAAGGAGACGGCCCCGGCCCGCAGCGCCTGCAGCAGGAACTCGTCGGTGTCGAACGCGGTCAGCATCACCACCCGGGCCGGGGAATCCTCCGAGCGCAGGACGCGCAGGGCCTCGAGCCCGGTCATGCGGGGCATGCGGATGTCCATCAGCACCACGTCCGGCTCCAGGGCGCGCGCCTGGTCCAGGGCGGCCTGCCCGTCGGCCGCTTCCCCGATCACCTCGATGCCGTGCGCGCCGTCGATCATCAGGCGCAGTCCGGTGCGCATCAGGGCCTCGTCGTCCACCAGCAGCACCCGCACGGGCTCGCCGCCGCTGCCGATCCTGCCGCCGCCCTCGCCATCCGCGTCGCTCACCATGGCATCCATGCTTCCACCTCGAAGGTGTCCTGGCCGCGGCGGCGACAGGAGTCCCCGCCCAGCAGCCGCGCCTGCTCCTGCACGCCGATGAGACCGTGGCCGGTGGAGACGGGGGCCGGGTCACCGGCGGTCGGAAGCGGATTGGAGGCGGTGAGCAGCACCCGATCATCGGCCGCGGCGAGCGTGATGCGCAGCGGCATCCCCGGGGCGTGCTTGGCCGCGTTCGTGGTGACCTCGGCCAGGATCCGGGCGAGGGTGACCACCAGGCTGCGCTCGCGCTCGGCCAGCTCCTCCGGCCTGATGCCTTTCCAGGTCAGCTCCACATCCTGGCCCTGTTCGCGGCAGCGCTCGACGATGTCGCTCAGTGTCGGCGCCGAGGCCAGCGGAGCATCGCCCTCAGTGGTGCGCAGGGTCATCAGCACCGTGCGCAGCTCCCGGTTGGCCTGCTGCGCCGCATCCCGCACGGTCCGCGCGGTGCGCCGCAGCTCCTCGGGCGGGAGATCCTCGCGGTAGGACATCGCGCCGGCGTGCATGGCGATCGCCGCCAGGTGATGGGAGATGCTGTCGTGCATGTCGCGGGCGAGGGCGCCGCGTTCCTCGGCCCGCACCCGGGCGGCGTCGGCGTCGCGCTCACGCATCAGCGCCGCGGCCTCGCGCTCCGCAGCGGCCCGCGCGCGCTCGGCGGTCTCCCGCTCGCGATCGGCGGAGGCGGCCCGCTCCCGCAACGACGCCACCAGTTCATGACGGGTGCCGACGACGCGACCCGCCAGCAGCGGCACCATCGCGGCCATGGCCATCACTGCCAGCGTGATCAGGATGAACACGTCCTCGCGGTCGCCCCGGATCGCGGCGTCCGCCAGCATCGATGCGGTGGAGGCCACGACCACCAGCACCACCGCGGCGATGTCCAGCGGTGGCCTGCGCCGCAGCCCCACCCGGTACAGGGCGATCCCCGCCGCGGGCAGCGACCACACGCTGAGCCCAGCTGCCGTGGCGATGACCAGGTGGATCACGCTGTGGGCGCGCCCGGGGCGCAGGAAGCGCAGCGGTCCGATCGAGATCGTCATGGCGGAGCCGATCAGAAAATCTATGCCGGTCAGCGCCAGCAGTCCGCCGGGAGGGTCACCGCCGAATTCCTCCAGCGTGATCCCGAAGACGATGAGGAAGAGCAGCAGCCCCAGCAGGACGCTGCCGAGGGACTGCGCGAGCGCGATGGCCCATTCGCGCATGCTCCGCGCCGGGGGCGTCGGCGCGGCGTGGGGCATGGCGGCGGTCATGGACACAGCGTAGGGAGCCGAATGCGGCCGACGGATCGACCGCGCGGCCGATACCGCTCACGCCCCCTCAGCCGTGCGACGGAGAGGCAGGCCGAGCCCAGCGGCGGATGCCTCCGGCAGGACGCCCGCGCGAGGATCGGATCATGACCGAGATCGCAGGAGCCCGGCCGAGTCCCGTCGCGGAGCACTCCCGGCCCGCCGTCCCCGACCCATCACCCGTGCCGTCGGCCGCGTCCGACCCGGCCGTGTCCGAGCAGGTGGCCTTCCACCGGCTCCCGCGGGTGGTCCGGCATCGGCGCTACTGGTGGCGACCGCTGCTCGCTCTGCTGGTCACCGCCGCGTCGTTCGCGGCGATGGGGCTGCTGCTCGCGGTGCCCGTGGTCGCCGTCTCGCTGATCTGGCCGGGCGCGGCTCCCAGCGAGATGATCTCGGATCCGCTGAACCCGATGGACCAGGTGCTGGGTCTGGGCGCGCTCGCCCTGCTGATCCCGGCAGTGCTGCTGGGGACACGGGTGGCCTACGGGCGCTTCGGCATCGCCCACTCGGTGCTGGGGCGCTTCCGCTGGGGACTGCTGGGCCGGGCGGCGCTCGTCGTGGTGCCGGTCTACCTCCTGACCGGCACGGCGGCGAACCTCGTCCTGAACCGGGACGGGATCGCTCTGCCCCCGCCGACCGCGGGCGTGCTGGCGGCGTGGCTGCTCGCGCTGGTGCTGGCCCCGCTGCAGTCCGCGGGGGAGGAGTACGCCTTCCGGGTGCTGCCGCTGCAGGTTCTGGGGACCTGGTTGCGGTGGCCCGTCATCGGGATCCTCGCTCCCGTGCCGCTGTTCGTGCTCGGGCACGGTTACACAGGGCTGGGGCGGGTCGAGATCGCGCTGTTCGCCGTCGTCATGGGGCTGCTCGCCTGGAAGACGGGCGGCATCGAGATCCCGGTGCTGTTGCATGTCGCCAACAACTGGACGCTGTTCGTCATCGCCCCGATGATCCCGGGATTCACGGAGCAGGGCGAGGTGAGCCTGCCCTCGATGCTCCTCAGCGCCGTGCCGATGCTCGTGCTGGCCGCAGCGCTGTGGTGGTGGTTCTCGCGGCGCGAGGGCCTCGGGCTGTGGCAGCCGCAGCGGGTGGCGCTCGGCCACGGCGCTCTGCCCGCACGCCTCACTCGGCCCGCACGCGACTCGGTGAACCGTGGCCAGTCGCATCCCGCTGCAGACGGAGGAGCGGTCTAGTCTGGTCCGGGCAGTTCGCCCCGCGACGGTGAGAGCTCAGAGCCGGCACGGTGTGCTCCATGGGAGGGGAGGCCCCGGATCCCGCTGCTCGCGCAGCCCGGAAGCCGGCTGCCTCCGCTCTCAGCCGGCCCGTTCTACAGTGGTGACGCCATGTGCCGCCCCCTCATCCCCGCCTCCGACCGGTCCCTCGCCGCATGAGTGCGCCCCCGCCCCCGCGCCCTGTTCCGTACCACCGGCTGGCGACTCTGCGCTCGACCTGGTCCCTGCCCGTCAAACCGCTGCTGACGCTCGCGACGGCGTTCGTCGTCTACGTGGCACTGGCCTCGGTGCTGCTGGTGCTGACGATCCTGGTGCTCGCCCTCGCGCCCGGCGTGAACATCGCCCTCGGAGTGACCAGCGGCGACCCCACCAGCCCGCTCGATGTGGGCCTCGCCCTCGCGATGGGCGCGCTGTGGCTGCCGGCCGGCCTGGCCGGCGTACGCATCGGCGGCTGGCGTCCGCCCGGGCCGACCTGGTCGGTGGCGGCCCGCTTCCGCCGTGAGCTGCTGCGGCCGACGGGCATCGTGGCAGGGCTGGGCGGCCTGGCGGTCGTGGCGGCCGCCGCGCTGGCGGGTGCGCTCGCCGGCTCCGCAGGCGGCCTCGTGGAGGCGACCTCTCCCGGAGCCTCGGGGGCCGACGGAGGAGCCGGGCCGCTCCAGCTCCTCGTACTCACGCTGATCGTGCTGGTGCTGGTCCCGCTGCAGGCCGTGGGACTGGAGCTGACGATTCGCGGTGTGCTGCTCCAGGCTCTCGGCACCTGGATACGCACGCCCGTCGTCCCCGTCCTGGTGGTCGGAGCCCTCTCCCTGGTCGGCCGCGAGCTGACCGTCCCGGTCGCGATCCCGGCCGTCGCCCTCGCCGCGTGCGCCGCCGTCCTGGCCTGGAAGACCGGCGGCCTCGAGGTGCCGATCGCGCTGGCCGTGGCCGTCACCGTCGGCGCCCTGTTGGTCTCCGCGTTCGCAGCGGGGACGGGCGGCGGCGCCGGGGCCGCCGCGCTCGGTACCGCCGCAGCCGCTCCCGGCACCTCCGCCGCCACCCTCGCCGTGGCCGATAGTGCCGCCCTGGCCGGTGGGACCTCGTCCGCGATCGCGCTGGTGCTGGTCACCGTTCTCGTCATGGCGCTGGTCAGCCGGCGCGAGCAGCTCGCTCTGCTCGAGCCCGTCGGCCGTGACGCCTCGGACCCTGCGCCGGATCCCGTCCCCTTCTGAGCCTGCCGCCCGCCTTCTCGAGCAGCCGGACGGTGATGGACACCACCGGGATTCTCACGTAGGAATATCGGGGCCGTGCAGCTGCCCGGCCCATCCCCACGGAGAAGGAACAAGGACGATGACGCCCGACACCCACATCTCACGCCGCACCCTGGTCGCCACGGGAACGCTCGGAGCCGCCCTCGCCGGCGGCCTCGGCCTCGCCGCGGCCCCGGCGCACGCCGCCCGCGGTTACACCAACCCCGTGATCGCCACCAACCAGCCGGACCCCGGCGTGCTCGAGGTCGCGGGTCGCTACTACCTCTACTCGACCGCCGGGGCGATGGGGAACATGCCGGTGCTGCGCTCCAAGGACCTGGTGGACTGGGAGCCCCTGGGCGACGGGCAGCCCGAGATCGCTGCCTGGGCCAACCCGGGCCGGCACTGGGCGCCCGAGGTGCTCGACGTCGGCGGGAAGTTCCACGCCTACTACACCGCCTGGGAGCGCGCCACGGACCGGCAGGCGATCGGCGTCGCCGTCGCCGACTCGCCGGAGGGTCCGTTCGTCGACTCCGACGAAGCGCCGCTGCTGTCCACGCCGGAGGAGGGCGGCTGCATCGACGCCTCCCCGTTCCGCGACGAGGACGGCTCGCTGTGGCTGCTGTGGAAGAACGACGGCAACGCCGCCGACCAGGACTCGTTCCTGTTCGCCCAGCGCCTGGCCGAGGACGGCCGGAGCCTCGTGGGTGAGCGCACCCAGATCCTCGAGCGCGACCAGGCCTGGGAGATCTACACGATCGAGGGCCCCTCGGTCATCACCCACGAGGGCCGCTACTACCTCTTCTACTCCGCCGGGGAGTACTGGAACGAGACCTACGGCGTGGGCGTCGCGGTCGCCGACGCGATCGACGGCCCCTGGATCAAGATCACCGACGCCCCGGTGCTCTCGGCCAACGAGGTCGCCGCCGGCCCGGGCCACGGCATGCCGGTGCGCACCCGCGACGGCCTCTGGTACGTCTACCACGCCTGGCAGCCCGAGCACATCGGCGAGGACCCGGGCCGGCTGACCTGGATCTCCCCAGTCACCATCGAGAACGGGACGGTGAGCATCGACGGCCCGACGATCGAGAACCGCACGCGCCCCGGCGTGGGACGCCCGCGGGTGTGAGCGCGACCGAGCTCTGCTGACCGCCGCAGCGCGCTCCGCGGACAGCAGCCGCGAGCCATGCTGACGGGAGCAGCGCGCTGTGCCGGCGGAGCAGGGCGATCGGGGCCGGGCGCGGTCGCGGAACGGAACATCCGGCCGCCGCCCGGCCGCGGCGTCGTAAGGTCACGAGCATGAACCCTGCCGACGCCGCCAGCTCCGTTCCTGCCCGCACCGACCCCGCCATCCCCGATCAGCTGCTGCTGCTCCCGCTGCGCCAGAGGATCATCGAGCGCGACCTGGGAGTACGCGCGCTCCACCTGCACCGCGCGGGCCACGAGGAGCTCGGTCACCGCTTCAGTGACGACACCGTCGAGAACGTCTACTCGATCTCCAAGACTGTCACCGCGCTCGCGATCGGCATCGCCGAGGAGGAGGGCTTGCTGGGCGTCGAGGACAGGCTCGTCGATCACCTTCCCGCGCCTGCCGCCGGCTACGGCGCCGGGATCGAGCAGGTGCGACTGAGCCACCTGCTCACCATGACCTCCGGGTCCCCGATCCTCGCCTTCGTCGACGAGCAGCGCGAGCACGAGGACCTCGCCGCCCTGTTCCTCTCCACCGACCTCACCGCGGCAGCGGGGGAGAAGTGGGAGTACTCCAACGGCTCGATCTTCCTGCTCTCGCGGGTGATCAGCGAACGCACCGGGCGCTCCCTGCGCGACTGGCTGATGCCGCGCCTGTTCGAGCCGCTGGGGATCCTCAACCCCCAGTGGCACACCACCCGGGACGGGTACAGCTGGGGCGCGACCGGCCTGCACCTGAGGAGCGGCCAGCTGGCCCGGATCGGCCGGCTGCTGCTGCAGCGCGGCGAGTACGACGGTCGCCAGCTCGTGCCGGCCGCCTGGGTCGATGCCCTCCACGCCGAGGACACCTGGGTGCCCACCGGGGAAGCCGAACCCGAGAGCGCGCAGTACGGCCGCGCGGTCTGGCGCTGCACGCCCGAGGGATCCTGGCGGGCCGACGGGGCCTACGGCCAGCTGATCGTGGTGCTGCCTGAACAGGACGCCGTCCTGACCGTCACCTCGCGGCTCGAGGGCCGCGGGGCGGCCGAGATCCTCCGCGCCGTGTGGGAGGAGCTGCTGCCGCTGCTGTGAGCGGTCCCAGGCTCTGCGGTGGGCCGGGGTAGCGTTGGCCCATGGACTGGACCGCGCTCGCGAACCTCGCCCTGGTGCTGCTCTTCGTACTGGTCGGAGGGCTGTTCGCCGGCACCGAGATGGCGATCGTCAACCTCCGCGAGTCGCAGATCAGGCAGCTCGAGCAGGGCGGCGCCGGCGGCGAGCGCACCGCGAAGCTGGTGCGCGACCCGAACCTGTTCCTCTCGGCGGTCCAGATCGGGGTGACCGTCGCCGGGTTCTTCTCCTCCGCCTACGGCGCCTCCACCATCGCGCCGTCCCTGGTCCCGATGCTCACCGGCGCGGGCCTGTCCGAGACCACCGCCTCCACAGTGGCCCTGATCGGGATGACGCTGGTCATCGCCTTCCTCTCGCTCGTGCTCGGCGAGCTGGTGCCCAAGCGCCTGGCGATGCAGAACGCCCTGGCCATGACCCGGATCGTCGGCCCTCCCCTGAGCGTGTTCGGCCGCCTGATGAAGCCCGTGATCTGGCTGCTGTCGGTCTCGACCAACCTGGTCGTGCGGGCCGTCGGCGGTGATCCCCACGCGGATCGCGAGGCCGTCTCCGCCGAGGAGATCCGCTCCATGGTGCGCAACTCCGATGCCCTCGCCGAGGCCGAGTCCCGGGTGCTGGCCGACGTGTTCGACGCCTCCGAGCGCACCGTCGTCGAGGTGATGCGACCGCGCCACCAGGTCCACTTCCTTCCCGGTGACGCGACCGTGGCCGGGGCCCGCGAGGTGATCCGGGAGACCGGCGTCTCGCGCTACCCCGTGATCGGGGAGGACGTCGATGACGTGGTCGGGTTCGCCCATGTGCGGGACCTGCTGCTGGTCGAGGACCCGGCCACCACGCGGCTGGCGGAGATCGCCCGGCCCATCGAGCACATCCCCGGCACCGTCGAGGTGCTGGCGGCGCTGAACCGGATGCGCGCCCAGGCCGAGCAGATCGCGGTGGTGGTCGATGAGTACGGAGGCACCGACGGCATCGTCACCCTGGAGGACCTGCTCGAGGAGCTGGTGGGCGAGATCTACGACGAGTTCGACCGGGAGGGCCGCCCCACCGCCGGCGAGCTCGAGGGGACGATCCAGGCCGACGGTCGGATCGACGGCGGCCTGATCCTGCAGGAGTTCGAGGCGGCCACCGGCATCACCCTGCCCGATACCGGCGGCTACGAGACCGTCGGCGGATTCGTCATGGCGCGCCTGGGGCGGATCCCCGAGGCCGGCGACACGATCGAGATCGACGGCGGCCGCCTGGAGGTGCTCGAGGTCGACGAGAGGCGCGTCCAGACCGTCCAGCTCACCCACGTCGCCGCTCCGGAGCCGGGTGAGCGCCCGGCTTCGTGAGATCCGTGAGGTGACGGGAACTCGGTCGCCTTTCCCACCGGTTCACGGATCCCGCGGGGACCGTGGCATTCAGGGGCTTCGCGGCGGCCGCGCACATAGTGGGGTTCGTGGGCTTCGCGGGGAGCGCGGGGCGCGCCGTGGGGGAACGAGGACGAGGGCGAGCCCCGGTGGGGCCCGCCCTCGCGTGTGCGACTGAGCCCGAACGCGTCGTGCGCTCCGAGGTGATCAGTCGGTAACGGTGAAGCGCACGGACTCCGTGAAGGAGTTCCCGTTGCGGTCCGTCGCGGTGATCTCGGCGGTGTGGGTACCGGCCGCGAGGTCCTCGCTGAGCTGGTGGCGCCACAGGTGGGCGCTCGAGGTGGTCACGTTGCCGCTGCTGCGCAGGTTCTGCGTGGCCGCGACGGTGTCGGAGTACTCGAAGCCCTCCGCCAGCGCCTCACCCTCGGCGGGCTGGGTGTGCTCCGCCGGGCTGGCGGAGCCGCCGTCGATCGAGACCTCGACCGTCGCCTCGGTCGAGCCGCCGAAGAAGTCGGCGGTCAGCCAGGTGCCCCCGGTGAGGTCCTCGCGCGTGACCGTGTTCGGATCGCCCAGCTCGGGCATCTCGCCGGCCTTGTCGTCGTCCTGCCACGCCTGCGCCTGCTCGGCCCAGTCGCGCCAGGTCGGCGAGTTCACGCCCAGGGTCAGCTGCTCGTCGTCGTCCTCACCGCGCACCGTGTAGCGGGCGCTGAGGTCAGCGCCGTCCAGTCCGAGGGTCATGATGCCGGGGCGCGCGCCGTCGTTCATGTACGCGTACGGAAGGCCGTTCTCGTCCAGGCCGCCGGAGTACCAGTCCCCCGAGACGGCCCCGGCGATCAGGGCCTGGTGCGGGAGCTCGTCGATGCCGTCCTCGGCCCACTCGGCGCGCTGGTCGCCGGGGAGGTTGTTCTCCAGCGTGTGGGTGTGGCCGCCGACGGTGGTGACGTCGCGGCCCTCGAGCACGTCGTACAGATCCGTGGCGTTGTCGATGATCACGCCGTTGCGGTCCAGGACCGGAGCATGCGTGGCCAGCACGATCTTCTTGTCCTCCGGCACGTTCTCGAGATCCTTCGCGAGCCAGTCGAGCTGCTCCTGGTCGATCTTCTCGAGGTATTTCGCGTCGGTCTCGGTGTTGGGGTACTCGATGCTGTCGAGCACCACGAAGTGCGCCTCGCCCACGTCGTAGGAGAAGTAGGCCGGGCCGATGTGCTGGCGGAAGGTGTCGTTGCTGTGGCTCGACTCGGTGGCATCGAAGTCGAGGTCGTGGTTGCCCATCGCGGCGCGGATGGGGCCGTTGACGTCGGCGTAGATGTCCTTCAGCTCCGGGTACAGGCTGAGGTCGTCGCCGACGTTGTCGCCCAGCATGAGCAAGCCGCAGCCGCCGTAGTCGTGGCGCTCGGTGAGGTCCTTGACGCCGCCGTCGCGGGCGTAGCCCATCTGAGTGAGGTCGTAGGCCTGGGTGTCGGCGGCGATCGGGCAGCTCTGCTGCGAGCCCTTGGTCGCCTTGGACTTGCCCATCGGGAAGTTGACCGCCTCGGGCAGCTCGCCCGTGGGCTCCAGCCCGCCGTACTTCAGCTCCGTGGAGCCCTCGGGCAGGTGGTTGTAGCTGAACTGCGCGAAGTTGTGCTCGTCCACGGGCACCTGCCACCCGGCGGGCTGGGTGACGAACACGGTCATGTTCTCGTACACCGGCAGCTCATAGCTGCCGTCCTTCGCGGTGGTGACGACCTCGCGGCCGTTGGAGACGGTGACCCCGGCGATGCCCTTCTCGCCACGGTCCTGGGTGGAGTCCTTGTCCTTGTCATCGAAGACGACGCCCTGGAGGGTCTCAGGATCGGCGGCCTGCCCGCGGACGACCTCGACCTCACCCTGGTAAGCGTCGGAGGGGGCGTCACTGCCGGCGGGGTCGGCATTCGCCGCGGTGGGGACGATGCTCGCGCACAGCACTGCCGAGGCACCGAGGGCGAGGGTGGAGGCGAGACGGCGGCGAGCGCGGCTGGAGCGGGCCGCGCGGGTCGAGCCGGGCGCGGAGGAGGAGGCTGCGCCGGAGATGGAGGAGGGGGAGGTGGCGGATGCGTGGGGCGCGGAGGAGGGGGATGCGGGGGAGGGGTGTGTCATGAGGAGCTTTCTCGCGTGAGTGGTCGGCTTCCGCCGTATGACGCTAGGGAGCCCAGGTGACATCGCGGCGGCTTCGACGTGACGAGGAGTTCAATCGCTGCCCGCAACCGGACATCGTGGGCACAGGGCCGGCGCGCTCACCCCTCGGCGCCGCCACCGCGCTTCCCGTGCCACCGCGCCTCCCCGCCGCCACTATGCCCCCGTCGTCACCGCGCCCCCGCCGCCACCATGTATCCCCGCCGCCAGCGCCCGCCCTTCGCGAGATCTGTGAACCGGTTGGTATCCGGCCCTCAAAGCAACCGAGTCACGGATCTCGCGCGGGGCGAGGCGACGTGAAGGGAGTGTCGTCGCGGGGCGGGGCGGCGTGAGGGGGGTGTCGTCGCGGGGCGAGGCGACGCGCGTGGGGGAGCGTCATCTCGCGCAGGGCGAGCCGCCGCGCGCCGGGACCCGGCGTGCCCCGGTAGGCTCGGAGTAGACGCACCCTGCGCCGGGACCGCGGTCCCGGCGCCCCGCTACCCGGGAGGGAATCCGATGGCTCGCACCAGCTTTGCCCAGCTCCTCGTCACCCAGCTCCGCGACCTCGGCGTCGAGCGCATCTACGGGGTCGTCGGCGATTCGCTGAACCCGATCGTGGACGCCGTGCGCACCACCGAGGGCATCGAGTGGATCCACGTGCGCAACGAGGAGGCCGGGGCCTTCGCCGCCGGCGCCGAAGCACGCCTGACCGGGAAGCTCGCCGTGTGCGCCGGCTCCTGCGGTCCCGGCAACACGCATATGATCCAGGGCCTGTACGACGCCCACCGCGACGGGGCCCCGGTGCTCGCGATCGCCTCGCACATCCCCAGCGGCAGCATCGGCACCGGCTTCTTCCAGGAGACCCACCCCGAGGCCCTGTTCCAGGAATGCTCGCACTTCTGCGAACTGGTCAACTCCGGCGACCACGGCACCACCATGCTGCACATCGCCGTCCAGACCGCGATCGCGAAGCAGGGCGTCTCCGTGCTCGTGCTCCCCGGCGACATCGCCGACCAAGAGGTCGACGACGGCCCGTGGACCCGGGACCTCGCCACCGACATGGGCCGTGTCCAGCCCGCCCCCGGCCCCGTCGGCCGCCTCGCCGAGCTGATCGACGAGGCCGGCACCGTCACCCTGTTCACCGGTGCCGGCGTGCGCGGCGCCCGCGAGGAGGTGCTCGAACTCGCCGACCGGGTCAAGGCGCCGATCGGCCACGCCTTCGGCGGCAAGGAGTGGATGCAGTACGACAACCCCTATGACGTGGGCATGAGCGGACTGCTCGGCTACGGGGCCTGCTACGAGGCCATGCACGAGGCCGACCTGGTGATCCTGCTGGGCACCGACTTCCCCTACACCGAGTTCCTTCCCGGCCACGGCAGCTCGAAGAACCCCCCGAAGATCGTCCAGATCGACGCCGACGCCTCCCGGCTGGGCCGCCGCATCCCGCTGGACCTCGCCGTCCACGGCGACGTCGCCCTGACGCTGCAGGCCGTGATGCCGCTGCTGACCAGCTCGAAGAGCCATCGCTTCCTCCACCGCATGCTGAAGAGTCATCACAAGGCTCTGACCGGTGTGGTCTCCGCGTACACCAAGAACGTCGAGCGGATGAAGCCCATCCATCCGGAGTTCGTCGCCGCCACCCTCGACGACCTCGCCGCCGACGATGCCGTCTTCACCGTCGACACCGGCATGTGCAACGTGTGGGGCGCCCGCTACATCACCCCCAACGGCAGGCGCCGCGTGTTCGGCTCCTGGCACCACGGCACCATGGCCAACGCCCTCCCGCAGGCCATCGGCGCCTCCCTCGCGTACCCGGACCGGCAGGTCATCTCCATGAGCGGCGACGGCGGGCTCGGCATGCTCATGGGCGAGCTGCTCACCGTGAAGCTGCACCAGCTGAACACCAAGATCCTCGTGTTCAACAACTCCAGCCTCGGCATGGTCAAGCTGGAGATGCTGGTCGAGGGCCTCCCGGACCACGGCACCGACCACGAGGACGTCGACTACGCCGCGATCGCCCACGGCGTCGGCATCCCCTCGGTGCGCATCACCGACCCCAAGAAGCTGCGCAAAGACCTGGAGAAGGCGCTGGCGACCGACGGGCCGATGCTGATCGACGTGGTCACCGACCCCGACGCCCTCTCGATGCCGCCGAAGGTCACCGCCCAGCAGATCCGCGGCTTCGCCACCGCGAGCACCAAGATCGTGCTCGGCGGCGGCGTGGGCCGCATGATCGACATGGCGGCCAGCAACGTGCGCAACCTGCCGCGCTGAGGCGGGAGATCATGACCCTCATCCATCCGCGCAGCCTGGAGCGCTGGCAGGAGTGGCGCGGCAGCCGGAGCCGGACCGACGCCGCGCGAGCTGCCGTGGCCGGCCTGGTGCGCTCCGCGCGACCGGGGAAGGCGGCCCGGACAGCACGGGAGAGCACCGGCGCGGCCGCGACCTCGCTGGTGCTGCACTCCCGCTCGGGCGAGGGCAGCGGCCGGATCCTGGTCGGCGTCGACTCCGCCACGGCCACCGCCCGCGACGCTCTGCTCACCGCCCTGCCCTACCTCCACGTTCCCGTGGACGTGCTGGCACCGGCGTCGATCGAGCTGCCCGAGCTCGCCGACACCGACTGGGAGCGCGAGAACCTCCCCGCGGCGCGCGCCGGTCTCGAGGGCCGCGGCATCACCTCGGCCATCACGCTGGGATGGCACCTGCCCGTGGGCCGGCTGGTCCACGAGTGGGCGCTGGAGGCCGACGTCCCCAGTGCCGTCGTCCAGCACACCGCCGTGACCCCGTACACGCCGCCGCTCCCACCGCAGACCACCCTGCTGGCGTGGAGCGACGCCGACGCCGAGTTCCACCGCTCCGGCCGCGACGACCTCGAGGTGCGCACCGTCGGCTCCCAATGGCTGTGGCAGGCCGCGCACGACGTGGCCGGTCCCGCCGGGACGGGCCACGCGATCGCCGGGACCGGCCCTGCCCCCGATGAGGCCGGCACAGTCGCGGGCGAGAGCGACCGCAGTGATGAGCGCCCCGTGTTCCTCGGCCAGCTCGACGCCCTCGAGCTGCCCCGCCGGATCACCGCCGGCGCCGCGTACTCCGTCTGCCGCTCCGCCGGTGCCTCGTACCGGCCCGGGCCGGGCGAGAGGGACCCCGTCGCCCGCGGCGTCCACACCGTGCTGCGCCGCCGCGGCATCGATCTCGAGGACCCGGCCGCGACGGTGGCGGAACTGTGCCGTCCGGTCGTCTCGGTGTTCTCCCCCGAGGTGCTCGAGGCTGCGGTGCGGGGCCTGCCCGCCTGGGTCCACGCCCCGCGCGCCCCGTCGTGGGTGCACGAGTACTGGGAGCGGTACGGGATGCGCCGCGCCGGCGGCCCCGCGACCCCCGCGCCGCCGGTAGCGGCCGACGAACCCGCTCGCCTGATCGCCCAGATTCTCGAGGGCGGTGCGTGAGCATTCTGGGCCTGGACGGCCGGCTGCAGCATTACGCCTGGGGATCGACGACGGCGCTGCCGGAGTTCCTGGGCCGCGAGGCGGACGGCACCCCGTGGGCCGAGGCCTGGTTCGGCGCGCATCCGCTGGCTCCCGCGACGATCCCCGGCGGCGGGCGCCTGGACGAGGTGATCGCCGCGGACGGCCCGGCCCTGCTGGGGGAGGACGTCGGCCGCGCCTTCGGCGGCCACCTGCCGTTCCTGCTGAAGGTGATCGCCCCCGAGCGGCCGCTGTCCCTGCAGGTCCATCCCACGCGCGAGCACGCCGCGGAATCCTTCGCCGCGGAGAACGCCGCCGGGCTCGCCCTGGACTCCCCGCGCCGCACCTACCGCGACGCGAACCATAAACCGGAGATGCTCGTCGCCCTGACCCGCTTCACCGCGCTGTGCGGATTCCGCACCCCGCGCCGGGCTGCCGCGATCCTCGAGGGGCTGGGCACCGACCTCACCGATCGGCTGCACGGGCTGCTGGTCGGCAGCCCGACGGCCCACGGCATGCGCGCCGCCTTCCGCACCCTGGTCTCCGCGTCCATGCGCCCGACGGCGGAGGAGGTCGCCGAGGTGGTCGCTGCCTGCCGGGAGCGGTCGGCGGCTGGCAGCTCGCCCTCACCCCGGATCGACCGGTTCGTCTCGCTGCTGGCCGAGCACCACCCGGGCGACCCCGGCGTCGTCGCCGCGCTGCTGCTGAACCCGGTGACGCTGGAGCCCGGGGAGGCGATGTTCGTCCCTCCCGGGGCGCTGCACGCCTACCTCCACGGCATGGGCCTGGAGGTCATGGCCGCCAGCGACAACGTGCTGCGAGCCGGACTGACCCCGAAGAAGGTGGACGCCGACGAGGTCCTCCAGTGCGTCTCCGTCACCGCCGCGCCCCCGCTGCGCGTCGCCCCCGAGCGGCAGAACGCCACGTCGATCGCCTACTACGCGCCCGTCGACGACTTCGAGCTCGCCCTCACCGAGCTCTCGGACCCTACCGGTCCGCCGCAGCCGTGCCATCCGATCCCCGGGACCGGGCCGAGGATCGTGCTCGGGCTCGAGGGGGAGGTCCTGCTGGGCACGCGCGGCGGCACGCACCTGCTGCCCGCGGGCGGCGCCGCATTCGTCCCGGCGGCCGACGGGCCCCTGCGGGCCGGTGGCAGGGGCAGGTTCGCGCAGGCCAGCGTGCCCTGACGCTCAGGTCGCTCGGTCCTGCGGCGCCGGCAGCTGCGCGTCGTCCGTGGCCTCCGGCAGCTCTCCGTCCTCCGGGGCGGCGGGCAGCTCCCCGTCCTCCTGGGCGAGGCGGAGCTGTTCGCGGATCTCGTCGACGAACTCGATCACCGCGGTGCCGCCGGTGACGGGGCCACCCGCGAGCAGCCCGTCGGCCCCCAGCAGCACCGCGCAGGGAGCGGTGCGTCCCCCGAGCGCCTCCCGGGCACTGAACTGCGGGTCGTAGAGCACGTGCTCGCCCACGCGCTGGGTGGTGCGCTCGCGCAGCTGCTCCACGGGCCGCGAGAAGGCGACCTTGACCTGCATGTAGGCGGAGAGGTCGCGATGCCAGCCGGCCACCTGGTCGATCACGCGCTCACACGGGCCGCACCCCTCGGAGACGAACACCAGCAGTACCGCCTGCCGGGCGCTGAGCCGGCGCAGGGTGAACAGCTCCCCGGAGCGCTCCTGGAGCACGCCCGCGGGAATCGCCGCGCGCTCATAGTCCAGCAGCTCGTCCTGCTCGACCTCCTCGCCGCCGGAGGCCGACGGGCTCTGCCCGGCCTTCTCGCTGGCGGGGACCGACCGGGTCTTTCCTGTCTCCGGCTCGAGGCCGCCGAGGGCCAGCCCCGTCAGCACCACGGCCGTCGCGACCGCGAGCACCCAGGCCAGCAGCGCCAGGGGGTGATACACGAGGATCCGGGTGAGGTCGCCGGCGGCGGCCAACGCCACCGTGAGCAGTCCCAGCACGCTCAGCAGCACGTTGCGGTACAGCGTGCCGCGGGAGACCGTCGGCGAGCCCAGGGTGCCGAAGCACGAGCACTCCACCGCCTCGTCGACGGTGAGCGCCCGCGCGATGATCACCAGATACGTCACCATCAGCACGGCGATCAGCCCGGCCACCACCGTCTGCAGCGGCACGACCGGCACCCACAGGCCCAGAGCCAGCACGATCTCCGCGACCGGCAGCACCGTGGCGATGACCGGGTGCCACGAGCGGGCGGGCAGGCGCAGCGAGACCATCGCGTCGGCGGTGATGTCGCGCTGACCGAGCTTGGCCAGCCCGGAGACCAGCAGCGTCATGGTCAGCAGGATCGGCGCGGTGACCAGGACAGTCATCGCCGCGCTCCGTGGTGGGGCGAGAGGCGACGGCGGGCGGCTCGGGAGCGGGGGTCGGGCATTCTTCGAGAATATCCCCGAACTCCTATCGTGGACCCATGCCGACCCACGATCCCGCCGCGGACATCACGGCCCTGCGCGAGTCCTTCGACGCCGGCACCACCCGCCGGGTCGAGGCCCGCCTGGCCCAGCTGGAGGCCCTGCGCCGCGGACTGCGCGCCGAGCACCGCCGCCTGACCAGCGCTCTCGCCGAGGACCTCGGCAAATCCCGCACCGAGAGCGTGATCACCGAGCTCGGGGTCCTGACCCAGGAGATCGCGCACGTGCGCCGGCACCTGCGCTCCTGGCTGCGCCCCGAACGGTTCCCGCTGGGGCCGCTGCAGGCGCCCTCCCGGGCCGAGCTGCACCGCGAACCGCTCGGGCTGGTGCTGGTCATCGCGCCCTGGAACTATCCGCTGAACCTGGCCCTGGCCCCGCTGATCGGCGCGATCGCCGGCGGGAACACCACGATCCTGACCCCCAGCGAGCTCGCCCCGGCCACCTCATCGGCGATCGCGCACCTCGTGCGCACGCATCTGGATCCGGCCTGGGTGCGGGTGGTCGAGGGCGGGGCCGACGAGACCTCCGCCCTGCTCGAACAGCGCGTCGACCTCATCTTCTACACCGGCGGCAGCACCGTCGGCCGGATCGTCGCCCGCGCCGCCGCGGAGCACCTGACGCCGACCGTCCTCGAACTGGGCGGGAAGTCCCCGGTCTTCGTCGACGACGGGGTGGATCTGGCACGGACCGCGCGCCGCATCGTGTGGGGGAAGTTCACCAACACCGGCCAGACGTGCGTGGCCCCTGACTACCTGATGGCCACCCCGCGCACGGCGACGAAGCTGGTCCCGCACCTGCGGCGGGCCGTGCGGGAGATGTACGGCGCCCGGCCCGAGCGCTCCCCGGACTACGGACGCATGATCTCCACCGACCACTTCGACCGTGTGCTGCGCCTGATCGACGACGACAAGGTCGCCCTCGGCGGCACCGCCGGCGCCGACCGCGCGAGCCGCTACCTCCCGCCGACGATCATGACCGGTGTGGAGCAGGGCGATGCGGTGATGGGGGAGGAGATCTTCGGCCCCGTGCTGCCGATCCTCCCCGTCGAGGGCCCGGACGAGGCGATCGCCCGGATCCGCGCCGGCGAGAAGCCGCTGACCGCCTACGTGTTCACCGGTCGCCGGGAGGTCGAGGAACGCTTCACTGCGGAGACCTCCTCGGGCTCCCTGGCGCTGGGGATGACCCTCGCCCACGTCGGCTCACCCACCATGCCGTTCGGCGGGATCGGCGCCTCGGGCTCCGGTGCGTACCACGGGCGGGCCGGCCTGGAGACCTTCACCCACGCCAAACCGGTGGTCCGCAAACCCCTGCGGCCGGACACCCTGCGCCTGGTCTACCCGCCCTATCGCGGCCTCAAGCGGAGACTGCTGGGGCGCGTGCTTCGCTGACCCGGGTGGAGTGCCTCGCGGCCCGGGCGACGCGGGAGCCCAGGTTCTCGTCCACAGTCCAGCGCTCGTTCAGGGCGCATCGGGCCGCGCGAGGCTATCGTCGTCGAAGGCCTCTGCAGGCCGATGGACCGAAGGAGCGTGCGCGCCATGACCCAACCGCCTCCAGGACTGCCGTCGTTCCCCGGCACCCAGCCGCCGGGAGGAATGCCGCCGGGCAGCCCGCCCTCGGGTGGACCGCCGCACGGTGGCATCCCCTCGGGGCCCGGGTCACCCGGCCCCTTCGGAGCGTCCCCGAACCCCGGGCCCTCCGGCCGGAGCCGGCCCGAGGACCCGAACCTCATCAACGGTGCGACCACGCACGGGGTACTCGGTCGCAGACGGATCCGGCACCCGTGGGAGCTGCCTCTCCTGGCCGTCGGCATCGGACTGACGGTTCTGACCTATGCCGGGTGGATCGCCCTCATGGTCTCGACCGTCGTGCTGCAGGTCCTGGAGGGTGAGGCGACGGTCAGCGAGCTGTGGCGGTATGTGGGGTTCATCCCCTTCGCCCTCCAGCTCGTGGCGATCCTCCCGCTGTTCCCGATCCTGGCCTGGTGGGCGCGTGCGGTGATGTACGCGCGGATGCGGGCCACGGCCGTGCGCATGAGCCCTACCCAGTTCCCCGAGGGGTATCGGATGGTGGTCGAGGCCGCCCAGCAGTACGGCATGCGCCGGGTCCCCGATGCCTACGTGCTGATGGGCAACGGAGTCGTCAACGCCTTCGCCGCGGGCCACGGCTTCCGTCGCTTCGTGGTGATCCACTCGGACATGTTCGAGGTCGGCGGAGAGAACCGTGACCGGGAGGCACTGCGCTTCGTCATCGGGCACGAGGTGGGCCACCTCGCCGCCGGCCACGTCTCCTACTTCCGACTGGTCTTCGTCAACGTGCTGCGGATGATCCCGATCCTGGGCTCCGCGTTCTCCCGAGCCCAGGAGTACACGGCCGACAACTTCGGCTACAGCTTCGCGCCGGAGGGTGCACCGGGCGTGATCGGTGTCCTCTCGGGCGGCAAATACCTCAATGCCGAGGTCAACGTCAACGAGGTCGCCGATCGCGCCGCGACCGATCCCAGCTTCTTCGTCCACTGGGTCAACTGGCTGTCCTCCCACCCGGTGATCACGTGGCGAGCCCACGCTCTGCGTGATCGCTCCAAGCCCGGGTCCCTGTGGACCCGACCGGGCGGTGCGCTGTTCCGTTCGCCGCTGCCTCCGGGACACGTGTGGTCCTCGAAGTTCCCCACCCCCGGGGACGCCATGGCCATGCTCGAGGCCGCGGATCGGACCCGGCCGGCCGGGACCGGCGACCAGTTCGGCCGCTTCCCCGGCGCGGACTACTCCTCACGTCCCCCGCTGCGATCCCTGCAGGTCTCTGCGCCGCTGCTGTCGGATCGCACCGACTACGTGATCCCACCGGGACCCTACCGCGACGACGCCGACGGCACGGAGCCCGACGCCGGCGCGGATCCCTTCGGGCGCACAGGGCCGAGAGGGCCGACGGGATGGACGGGGTAGGAGCTGCCCGGCAGACCTTCCTCCCACCACGAGCGGCGGGCGGCGGCTGAACGGACGCTGGAGGGAGTGCCTATCCTGCTGATGTGACTCCCGACCCCAACGCACCGGCCCAGACGGTGCGCCGCAAGCCCCTCCTCGCGGTGCTCCTGGCGCCGCTGTTCATGGCACTGGTGGCCGTGAGCGTCATCAACGTCGCCCTCACCGCCATCGGTGAGAGCCTCGAGGCCGATACGGGCGGGCTGCAGTGGGTGATCTCCGGGTACGCGCTGGCGTTCGGGATGCTGCTGGTGCCCGCCGGCCGCGCCGGGGACGCCACAGGCAGGCGCCGGATGCTGATCGTCGGCATCGCCGTGTTCACGATCGGCTCCCTGCTCAGCGGCTTCGCCCCGTCGGTCGAGGTGCTCAACGCCGCCCGCATCCTCCAGGGCGTCGGCTCGGGGCTGCTGAACCCGCAGACGGTCGCGCTGATCCAGCAGCACTTCCGCGGCCAGGACCGCGCCCGCGCCTTCGCGCTGCTGGCGACCACGGTCGCCGTCGCCACCGCCGTCGGCCCCGTCATCGGCGGCCTGCTGATCCAGGTGCTGGGCCCCGACCAGGGCTGGCGATGGATGTTCCTGATGAACGTCCCGATCGGCATCGCCGCCATCGCCGGCGCCTTCAAGGTCATCCCCGACGACCACGTCCGGGCTACGCGTCGCCCGGACCTCGACCCCGTCGGCACCGTGCTGCTGTGCGTGGCGATCCTCGGGGTGATGCTGCCGTTCCTCGAGCGCGGCGTCAGCCCGCTGGTGTGGCTGTCCTTCCCCGTCGGCCTGGCGGTGCTGGGCCTGTGGTGGTGGTGGGAGCAGCGCTACAAGCTCTCCGGCCGGCCGCCGATGGTCGACACCGCGATCTTCACCTCCCGCGCATTCCGCAACGGCATCCTCATCGTCTCGATCTACTTCCTCGGCGCCACCAGTGTGTGGATCATCGTGCCGCTGTACCTGCAGATGCACCTCGAGCACTCCGCCTTCGAGGCCTCCCTGATGGGCCTGCCGTCCTCGGCCGCGGCCGCAGTGACTTCGCAGGTCGCCGGCCGGTACGTGCTCGCACTCGGCCGCCGCCTGGTGATTGCCGGGTTCGCCATCGCCTTCACCGGCCTGCTGGGCACCGCCCTTCTGGCCGGCTTCGTCGAGAGCGGGGCGATCGCGTTCTGGTGGCTGGCCGCGCCGCTGATGCTGATGGGCTTCAGTCAGGGCATGATCATCTCGCCGAACCAGACCCTGACCCTGCACTCGGTCGACCCCCGCTTCGGGGGCGTGGCCGGCGGGATCCTTCAGCTGGGCCAACGCACCGGCGCGGCGATCGGCACCGCGATGATCCCCGGTGTCATCTTCGCCCTCACCGAGGGCGGCCACGCGTGGCTCGAGGCGTTCATCATCGCGATCGCGATCATCATGGCGCTGACCCTCGTGGCCATGGCCGTCAGCGTCGCCGACCGGGCCCGCGAGAAGTCCAGCCCGGGAGCGCTGTGACGTCGCGGCGGCAGGGCTCTCAGGCGGTGAATCCCGCCGAGGCGCGGGTAGCGTGGCGGGGAACAGACAGAAGAGTCTGCACAAGGACCGACCAGCCGCGAGAGGACGATCTCCGTGACCACTGACCTCACCTCCCACGACTTCGCCGGCCAGATCGCGATCATCACCGGCGCTGCCTCCGGTATCGGCCACGCCATCGCGACCCATCTGGCCGAACGCGGGGCCCGCATCGCCGGCGTCGACATCGCCTCCGGCCTGGATGAGGCGGTCGCCGCCCTGCCCGGCGCCGGCCACCTGCCCGTGAGCGCGGACATCTCCGACGCGGACGCAGCCTCCGAGGCCGTCTCCCGGGTGACCACGGAGCTCGGAGCGCCCCACGTCCTCGTCAACTCCGCCGGCATCGGCCGCTTCGCCCCCGGCGAGCAGGTCCCGGCGAAGGACTGGCAGGCCACGCTCGCGGTCAACCTCTCCGGCAGCTTCTTCATGGCCCAGGCCGCCGGCCGCGCCATGCTCGAGGCCGGCTACGGGCGCATCGTCTCCATCGCCTCCCAGGCCGCCGAGATCGGACTGGCCGAGCACGCCGCCTACTCCGCCAGCAAGGCGGGCATCCTGGGCTTCACCCGAGTGCTCGCGGTGGAATGGGCCTCGCGCGGCGTCGCCGTCAATGCCGTCTCCCCGACCATCGTCGACACCGCTCTCGCCCGCGAGATCTGGGTGGGGGAGAAAGGGGCGAAAGCCCGCGAGGAGATTCCGGCGGGGCGTTTCGCCGACCCCGGTGAGGTCGCTTCCCTGGTCGCTTTCCTCGCCGGCCGGGACGCCGCCATGATCACCGGCGAGAATGTGCGCGTCGACGGCGGCCGTTCCGTGATCTGATCCCGGGTCTGCAGTGCCCCTCGCCGAGCTGAGATCCGGCCGAGGCCAATAGCCCTTCCAGGGGCTCGCCTCGAAGGACATTTCCTGCGCGTCCGGTAAAAATCGGGCAAAAACCGCGGTCGGGATTGGTCAGGAAGGCTATTCCCGGTGCTCCGGGCCAGGCAACGTAGAGGGTGCCCCGGTACGGAGCGCAGGCCACCAGCCCGCAGCAGGGGAGCATCGCCGGTCCGCCGGTCGACAGCTTCCCGCTCCCGCCCCTTCCCCCGTGTCCCGAGGAGCCTTCCCATGGCCACTGCACGCCGCACCCCCTCCCACCGCGCCGACGGCGGCGCCGTCTACTTCCGCGGAGCTCGCGTGGCGCCCAAGATGGCCGCTGCCACCGGCGGCGCCGTCGTGGCCGCCGGGCTGAGCATCGGCGGCGCCGGTGTCGCCACCGCTGACCAGTCCGTGTGGGACGAGGTCGCCCAGTGCGAGTCCGGCGGCAACTGGTCGATCAACACCGGCAACGGCTACTACGGCGGTCTGCAGTTCTCCAGCTCCACCTGGACGGCCTTCGGCGGCGGCGAGTACGCCTCGAGCGCCGACGACGCGACCAAGGCCGAGCAGATCGCGGTCGCCCAGCGCACCCTCGCCGAGCAGGGCCCCGGCGCCTGGCCCACCTGCGGTGCCAAGGCGGGCCTGACCAGGTCCAACGGCGGGGCCGACCCCGATGCGCAGCCCGCCGGGGGCTCCAGCAGCGGCTCCACCGGCGGCGGCACGAGCACCGGCGCCGCGTCCGAGACCTCCGGTGCACTCGCCGTCGACGGCAAGTTCGGCCCCAAGACCACGGCGGCTCTGCAGTCCTGGATCGGCGTCAGCGCCGACGGCTCGCTCTCGACCAGCGACATCAAGGCGCTGCAGGCCAAGGTCGGCGCGAGCGTGGACGGCAAGATCGGCTCGGAGACCACCGGCAAGCTGCGCACCACAATCGGGCTCAGCGACAACGGCACCTGGGACTTCCGCACCAGCTACTCCACCACCAAGGCGCTCCAGCAGTTCCTCAACGACGGCGCCCCCGCCGCGAGCACGCCCAGCAGCTCCGGCTCGGAGGGCTCCGGCTCGAGCAGCTCCGCCGACCTCGTGGTCGACGGCAAGTTCGGCCCCAGGACCACGGCGGCTCTGCAGTCCTGGATCGGCGTCAGCGCCGACGGCTCGCTCTCGACCAGCGACATCAAGGCTCTCCAGGCGAAGATCGGTGCGGAGGTCGACGGCAAGATCGGCTCGGAGACCACCGCCAAGCTGCGCGCCGCCATGGGCCACAGCAGCAACGGCGTGTGGGACTTCCGCAACAGCTACTCGACGACCAAGGCGCTCCAGGAGTTCCTCAACTCCCACTGAGCGGGTTGCTGGGCCGGCATCAGGCACGAGCCCACTGGCACGAAGGTGTAGCTGAGCGGCATCTGCCCCCTCTCAGGGGAGGGCAGATGCCGCTCCACTACATGGTCGTGCCATCCCCCGTGTCGATGCCGGGTCGATGCTGGCGACGATGCCCGGCTGATCACGCCTCAGCCGTGTAGCCGCTCACCCGCCCAGCCGCATCCAGGCGTCGTTGCGCACGCGCACTCCGAGAGTCACCGCGCGGGCGATCATGAAGATCAGCGTGCACGCCACCCAGAGCGCGGCCAGGGCCCACGCCCCGTGCCAGTCGGAGTAGTAGACCAGCGCTGCGAAAGGCAGGGTGACGGCCGCGTTGAGGACGCCGGCCTTGGCCAGGTAGGGAGCATCTCCCGCGCCCATCAGCACCCCGTCCAGCACGAACACGTAGCCCGCCACGGGCTGGGCGATCATGAGGATCCACAAGGCCGCGCGCAGGTTCTCCTGCACCGCGACGTCGGGGGTGAACAGACCTGGGATCACGTAGCTGGCCGCCAGCAGCAGTATCCCGGTGGCCACGCCCCCGCCGACGCCCCACACCATCAGCCGGCGGGTCACCGCGCGCACGGAGGCGGCATCGGCCGCGCCGAGGAACCTCCCCGTCAGCGCCTGGCCCGCGATCGCGAGGGCGTCGAGGGCGAGGGCGAGCAGGTTGAACACGGTCAGGGCGATCTGGTGGGCGGCCAGCTGCACGGCTCCGAGCTGGGTGGCCACGAGCGTCCCGGCCAGCAGCACCACGCGCAGCGAGACGGTGCGCACGAACATCGGCACCGACTCGCGGCCGGCCGAGGCGACCTGCCCGAGGTGCGGCCGCAGGGGTGCACCGTGGCGACGCGCGGCGCGGGACACCAGCACCAGCAGCACCCCGGCCATGCCCCACTGCGCGATGACCGTCCCGAGGGCGCTGCCCGCGATCCCCAGATCCAGGGCGAAGATCAACGTCCAGTTCAACGGGATGTTCACCACCGCGCCCGAGACGGCGACGATCAGCGGCAGCTTCGCGTCCTGCAGGCCGCGCAGGAGCCCGGTCGCGGACTGCACGGCGAGCATCGCCGGCACCCCGAACGCGCTCAGGCGCAGATACGTCGTCGCCTCGTCGAGCACCTCGGGCGAGGGCCCGAACAGGGCCAGGATCCAGCGGCCGCCGACGGCGAGCAGGATCAGCGCACCCGCCCCGATCATCAGCGCCAGCCAGCAGGCGTCGACGCCGCGCGCGATCGCTTCGCGGGTGCGGCCGGCCCCGAACGCCCGCGCCACCGACGCCGTGGTCGAGTAGGCCAGGAACACCGAGAGCCCGATCACCGTGGTCAGCACCGCGGAGGCCAGGCCCAGGCCGGCGAGTGAGACGGTGCCGACCCGGCCGATGAACGCGGAGTCCACCAGCAGGAACAGCGGCTCGGCGATCAGCGCGCCGAGGCTGGGCACGGCCAGCCTTAGGATGTCGCGGTCGACGACGCGGCGGGCGGCGGCCTTCGAGGCCGGACCGGTGGCAGCGGGGGAGGTGGAACCAGGAGATGCGGGGTCGGGCACGGTCCCATTGTCCTCCCAGGGCGCACGGCCCGGAAAATCGCCCCGGAAAGGAGAACGGGGGCTGCGGGGCGGCCGACCGACGGACCTGGATTCTCCTACGGACGTCGGATACACCGATACAGATTCGTATGGAACAGTTCGGCGTGGAGGGCCCGCCGCCGATTCCTCCGGGCGCGGGACCTGCCGTGCCGCTTCGCCGCCGCACGCATCGCACCGCTCGAGGAGCACGATGAACCGCCTCGCCCGTCTGAGCCTGAACAACCGCTCCTTCATCGCCCTGGTCTGCATCGCCGTGTCGATCATCGGTGCCTTCGCGATGACGACGATGCGTCAGGAGCTCATCCCCTCCGTCGCGCTCCCGCAGATCCAGGTGGTCACTCCTGCACCGGGCTCCTCCTCGGAGCAGGTCCAGGAGCGCATCAGCCGCCCTATCGAGCAGGCCCTCAGCGGGCTGGAGAACGTCGAATCGACCTCATCGACCTCGCAGGCCGGCACCTCGATGGTCACGGTCGAGCTGACCTACGGCACGGACGTCGCGCGCTCGACCAACCAGGTCGACGCGGCCCTGACCCGCATCGAGGACCAGCTGCCCGAGGACGCCGAGCCCCAGGTCATCTCCGGCGGCACCAGCGACCTGCCGGCCGTCGTCGTCTCCGTCTCCTCCGATCTGGAGCCGACGGAGCTCGCCACCCGGCTGGACGCCTCCGTGACGGAGGAGCTCGAGCGGGTCCAGGGTGTCTCCTCGGTCGCCGTGATCGGCGCGCCCGAGGAGATCGTGCGGATCAGCCCGGACGAGGCGGCCCTGGCCGACAACGGGCTCACCGAGAACGACATCGCGACCGCCCTGGACGAGCACGGCCTGTCCGTGCCCGGCGGCACCGTCACCGACGAGAACCGCAGCCTCGACGTGGTCCTGGGCCAGTCCCTGGACAGCATCGAGAGTCTCGAGACCATCGAACTGCTCCCGGCCGGCGACGGCCAGCAGGGCGAGGGCCAGGAAGCAGAGCCGGGGCAGGCCGGCGAGGACCCTCAGTCGGGCGAGGAGGCACTGCCGGGCCAGGACGCCCAGGCCCAGCCGCAGGAACCGGTCACCCTCTCGGAGGTCGCCACCGTCGATCGCACCACCGAGGAGGCCACCTCGATCTCCCGCACCAACGGCCGCGAGTCGCTGGTCGTGATGGTCACCGCCACCACAGACGGCAACGTCGTGGACATCTCCGAGGACGTCGAGGGCGTGCTGGCGGACACCCTGCCGGACGTGGGCGGCAACGCCGAGAGCGACGTCGTCTTCGATCAGGCGCCGTTCATCGAGGAATCGATCGTGGCGCTCGCCGAGGAGGGCCTGCTGGGGCTGATCTTCGCCGTCGGCGTGATCCTGCTGTTCCTGCGGCGGGTGCGGCCGACGGTCGTCACCGCCATCTCCATCCCCACCTCGCTGCTGATCGCCTTCATCGGCATGCTGGTGACCGGGTACACGCTGAACATGCTGACCCTGGCGGCGCTGACCATCTCCATCGGCCGCGTGGTCGACGACTCGATCGTGGTGATCGAGAACATCACCCGTCACCTCGCCTACGGCAAGGCCAAGATGCGCGCCATCCTCGATGCGACCGGGGAGGTCGCCGGCGCGATCACCGCCTCCACCCTGGCGACGGTGGTGGTGTTCCTGCCGATCGCGGTCGTCTCCGGCCTGGCCGGTGAGCTGTTCCGGCCCTTCGCGCTGACCGTCGGTATCGCCATGCTCAGCTCCCTGCTGGTGGCGCTGACCATCGTGCCGGTTCTGGCCTACTGGTTCCTGCGCTCCCCGAAGGGCCACGAGGACCTCGATCCCGCCGACGCCGCCGAGGCCGCCCGAATCCGCCAGGAGTCCGAGGCCCGCGAGGAGCGCGGCTGGCTGCACCGCCTGTACGACCGCATCCTCCACATCACCCTCGACTCGCTGCTGCGCCGGCTGCTCACGCTCGCCGCCTCCGTCGCCGTGCTGGTCGCCACCGTGTTCCTGATCCCGCTGGTCAACGTCAACTTCCTGGGGGACACCGGGCAGAACATCGCCTCCCTCACCCAGACCCTGCCCCCGGGGACCAGCCTGCAGCAGTCCTCCGAGAAGGCCTCCGAGGCGGAAGAGGCGCTGCTCGAGGTCGACGGTGTCGAGACGGTCCAGACCACCATCGGCGGCGGCTCGACCGGTTTCGGGGGCGGCGGCGCCGAGAACGAGATCAGCTACTCGATCACCACCGAGACCGACGCCGACCAGGCCGCCGTCCAGGAGGACATGGTCGCCGCCCTGGAGGACCTCCCGGACTCCGGCACCGTCGAAGCGGCCGACGTCGCCTCCCCCACCGGCTCCAGCTCGATCGACATCCTGATCACCGGCCCCACCTCCGAGGCCCGCCAGGACGCGAACGACGCGATCCTCGCCGAGCTCGACCCGGTTCCCGAGGGCGTCGAGGAGGTCACCAGCGACCTGCAGGCCGATCAGCCCACCGCGGTGGTCACCGTCGATCGGGAGGCCGCCGGCCGGCTGGGGCTGACCGAGGACACCGTGATCGGCATGGTCGCGGCACAGATGTACCCCGGGGCCATCGGCACCATCACCCTGGACGACGACGAGCTGGACATCTACGTCGAGCGCGGCGAGAGCGTGGACACCCTGGACGAGCTCCGCGGCCTCGAGCTGGCCGGGGGGATCCCGCTGACCGACATCGCCTCGGTCGAGGAGGAGCAGTCCCGCCCCCAGATCGCCACCCAGGACGGACTGGAGACCGTCACGGTCTCCGTCACCCCCGAGGGTGAGGACGTGGGCGATGCGACCGACGCGGCCAACGCGGCGATCGAGGACGCCGACCTGCCCGACGGCGTCGACGCGACCGTCGGCGGCACCGCCGAGGACATCAACGAGACCTTCGGCCAGCTCGGCATCGCCATGCTCGCCGCGATCCTGCTGGTGTACGTGCTGCTGGTGTGGATCTTCAAGTCCCTCGTCCAGCCCCTGATCCTGCTGGTCTCGATCCCCTTCGCCGCCACCGGCGCTCTCGGGCTGCTGATCATCACCCAGGTCCCGCTGGGCCTGCCCTCGATGATCGGCCTGCTGATGCTCGTGGGCATCGTGGTCACCAACGCGATCGTGCTGATCGACCTGGTCAACCAGTACCGCCGGCAGGGCATGAGCCTGGAGGAGGCACTGCATCGCGGGGCCGGCAAGAGGCTGCGGCCGATCCTGATGACCGCGGCGGCGACGATCTTCGCGCTGATCCCGATGGCGCTGGGCATCACCGGCAACGGAGGGTTCATCGCGCAGCCGCTGGCCGTGGTCGTGATCGGCGGTCTCGTCTCCTCGACCCTACTGACGCTGGTCATCGTCCCGGTGCTCTACCGGATCGCCGAGGGCCCGGGGGAGCGGCGCCGGCTCCGCGAGGAGGCTCGGCTGGCCGAGCTGCGCGAGGCACGCCACCGCGAGGCCCGCGAGCGGGCCGCGGCCGAGCAGGAGGAGACCCGGCGCAGCGAGGAGCGGCGCACCCGCAGCAGCCGCTCCGTCAACCCCGCCGGGTCCCCGGCGCCGGCGCCCGCGTCGGGAGAGGACCCCGCCGCGGGAGAGGACCCCGCCGCGGGAGAGGACCCTGTCGCTGGAGAGGACCCCGCCGCGGGGGAGCGCTCCACCGCACGGGAGGGCGTCGCGCCGAGCGATGGCAGCGGCCACCGGGGCACGCGGCGCTCGCTCAAGGAGCGCGGCGGCATCGTCGGGATCATCCGACGCCGTCGCGGGCGTGACTGACCGGCTCGTGACGCGGCACCGGCCGCTTCGCGGCTGACGGGCCTGCGCCGACCGCTGCCGGTCCCCGGCGCAGCCCGTCCCCTACGATGCGACCATGCCCCTGCAGAGCCTGCGCGAGTCGCTCGCCGGTGCCGCGACGGGCGGGTGGTCGGTGCGCACCCGCGTGCTGTCCGTGGTGCTCGCCTTCATGGTGGTGGGGCTCGCCGTCACCGGCCTGCTCACCTATGCGTCCCAGTTCGGTGTGCTCGAGGACCGCGTGGAGGCCGAGCTGGAGCAGGAGCTGCGCGAGCTGGATCTGATCGCGAACGCCACCGAGGACGACGGCTCCCACGTCCACACCTCCGTGGACAGCGTGCTGAACGCCGCCACGGAGTCCGCGGCGCCCTCGGACAACGAATCGGTGCTGGCCGTGATCGACGGCGAACCGCTGTACAAGCCGCAGGCACAGGACTTCGACCTGGTGGCAGAAGGGCCCGCCGAGTCGCCGACGGTGCTGGAGGACATCCTGGCCGTGCACGAGCCGGGCCGCACGGTCTCCACCAGTCTGGACGTCGACGGACGCGAGGTGAAGGCCCTGGTGGCCTCCGTGCAGGTGGCGGGAGACGACTCGGAGGGGATCTTCGTGGTCGCCAATGACATCGGCGCCCAGAAGCAGGAGCTGTGGCGGTCCGTGGCCACCTTCTCGGCGCTGTCCGTGGTGACGCTGATCGTGGCCGGCGGGGTCGGCTACCTCGTCACGGGGCGACTGCTCAGACCGCTGGAGACGCTGCGCGCTGCGACGGAGGAGATCACGGTCGACGACCTCGGCCGCCGGGTCCCCGTCCCCGAGGGACAGGACGACATCGCCGCTCTGGCCCGCAACTTCAACCGGATGCTCGAACGGATCCAGGCGGGGTTCGCCGAGCAGCGGCGCTTCATGAGCGACGTCGGCCACGAGCTGCGCACCCCGCTGACGATCGTGCACGGGACCCTGGAGACGGCCGACGCCGAGGACCCCGCCGACGTGCGCGAGGCCCACGAGATCGCCATGGACGAGCTCGACCGCATGGGACGCGTCGTCGGGGACCTCTCGGAGCTGGCGGCCTCGACCCGTCCCGACTACGTGCGCACCCGGCCCGTGGACCTGGCCGCCTTCGCCCGCTCCGCGCTCGCACGGATGGAGCACATCGCCGACCGCGACTGGGTGCTGGACCGGGCCGCGGACGTCACGGCCGACGCCGACGAGCAGCGCCTGACGCAGGCCGTCGTCCAGCTCGCCGCCAATGCCGCGCGCTACAGCGAGGAGGGCAGCAGGGTGCGGTTCGCGGTGGACCGGGTGCTGGGACCGGACGGCCCGGAGATCCACCTCAGCATGCAGGACGAGGGCGTCGGCATCGCCGAGCAGGATCAGCAGCGGATCTTCGAGCGGTTCGCTCGGGTCGACAACGACCGCGGCTCGGGCACCGGCCTGGGCCTGCCCATCGTGCAGGCGATCGCGCAGGGCCACGGCGGGGACGTGCGCCTGTCCTCGCAGCCCGGCCGTGGCTCCACGTTCACCATCGTGATCCCGCAGCATGCGCGGCCCGTGGGGAGCGGACCGGGCGGGCCGGGGGAGGCCGAGCCCGGGGATACTGGGCCGACGGGCACAGGCGCGGGCGCGGGCACGCAGGCGCCGCAGACGAAGGGAGCAGGTCGCCGATGAGGATCCTGATCGCCGAGGACGAAGCACGGATCGCACGATTCGTCGAGCGCGGGCTCAAGGCCAACGGGTACGCCTCGAGCGTGGTCGAGGACGGCATCAGCGCACTGGACCTCGCCTCCAGCGGCGACTTCGACCTGTTGATCCTCGATGTGGGACTGCCGCGGATGGACGGCTTCCAGGTGCTCAGGGCGCTGCGGGAGATGGAGGTGGACCTTCCCATCCTCGTGGTCACCGCGCGCACCGGGGTCGAGGACACGGTCCAGGGGCTCGAGGCCGGCGCCAACGACTACATCGCCAAACCCTTCCGCTTCGAGGAGCTGCTGGCCAGGGTGAAGCTGCGTGCGCGCGAGGCGGCGGCGGGTGCCGGCGCGGCCGGCAGCGATGTGCTCGAGCTCGGGGACCTGCGTCTGGACCTGCGCACGCGGGTCGCCACGTTCCGCGACGAGCCGGCCGACGGGGACGGCGAGGGCGCGCCTGCCGGCCGGGCCGAGGAGTCCGGCGGCGCGGCCGGTCCGGAGCGCTCGGTCGAGCTGTCCTCGCGGGAGTTCACGATGGCACGGGTGTTCCTCGAGAATCCCCGTCAGGTGCTCACCCGCGACCTGCTGCTGTCGAGGGTCTGGGGCTACGACTATGACGGCGCCTCGAACGTGGTCGACGTGTACGTCGGATACCTCCGCGGCAAGCTGGGCGCACGTCGCTTCGTGACCGTCCGCGGCGCCGGGTACAAACTCGTGGATCCGCGCGCGTGAGGCCCCGCCTGACGAGCCGGCCACGCACACCCCGGCCCGTGATGCCTGGGGCGCGGCCGGCACATGAGAGGCCTCTCATGACGAGTTCACGCCCGTTTCATCGCAGGTGGGGACCATGAAAGACGTGAAGGCTCTCCGTACCGCCGCAATCATCCTGGCTGTCGCGCTCGCGGCGGTCGGCCTCGCCGCGCTGCCCGCCGTGGAGCAGACGGGGGTCGACCGTTCGGGCATCGTCGTGGAGGAGGACGCCGCCGCCTCCGACGGGGGCGGATCCTCCGGTGGCCTGCCCGGTGACGTGCCCGAGTCCTCGCAGGCCGGCGACAGCGCGGGGGAGGAGTCCGTGGAGATCCCGGAGGCCGAGGCCGGAACCGGGTCCTCGGGCTCGGAGGCCTCCTCCGCCGGCGACGGGGTCTCCCTCGAGCCGGCTCCTTCGCCGAAGCCGGCCCCGGAACCCTCCGCAACCCCCGAGTCCGACGGCTCCGGGCAGGGCAGCTTTTCGGGGTCCGGCAGCTCCAGCGGTTCCAGCAGCTCCAGCGGGTCCAGTGGTGCCGGCGGCTCATCGAGCAGCGAGGACGGCGGCTCCACGGGCACGACGCAGCGCCCCTCCGACACCTGCGAGTGGGACGACGGGGGCTGGGAGTGCGAGGACGATACGTCCACCCGCAGCGCCGACGCCGACGACGACGATGATGACGACGGCGACGACGACGAGGGGGACGACGACGATGAGGACGACGAGGACGACTGACCGCGCCCGCCTGGACGACTGACCGCGCCCCCTGGGGGCGACTGACGGATCTCGTCCGGGCGACTGACCGGTCCCGCCTGGAGGACTGACCGATCTCGACCGGTCTCGGCGCTACTCGTCCTCGCTGTCCGTCCCGACGCCGGCGGTGGTGCCGCGCTCGGCGGCCGTGAGCGAGCGCAGCCGGTATTCGCGTGCCTCGAGCCGACGGGCGAGGTCATCGGACCCGGTCAGCAGGACCATGCCGGGATACCCGGTCAGCACCCGCTCCAGCATCCTGCGCCCGTCGTCATCCAGATCGCCCTCGAGGGCGTCGACGATCAGCAGCGGCGGCGTCCCGTACAGGGCACGGGCCAGGGCGAGCCGGGCGCGGTCGCCGCGCCCCAGCGGTTCGCCGCCGCGTCGCAGACGGGTGCGGGCGCCATCGGGCAGTGCGGAGACGTCCAGGCCGACGAGGTCCAGGATCTCCTGGTCGTGGGCGGCGTCCAGGTCGGGGCGGCGGTAATGCAGTGCCCGTGCCACCGTGCCCGGCTCGAAGACGGCGCCGGCACCTGCGTAGCCGACCAGCATCCGCACCCGCTTGGACCGCAGAGCCCGCAGGTTCTCACCGGCCACCCACGTCGCATCGGGGGCGGCATCCTCCGGGCCGGGGGAGAGCTCGAGCAGCCGTCGCACGAATTCGCGCGGGGCCGCAGGGTCCTCACTGACCAGCCGCACCCGATCGCCGGTCCACGCCCGCAGCGCATCACCGGGCTCCGTCAGGCCCGGCAGCTCGAGGTGGACGAGGCGCTCGGCTCCCTGCCCGCTCGGTGGCATCACCGGCGGGGCGGCCTCCGCACCGGCCCGGCGACGTGCCGAGGCCTGTTCACGGCGGGCCGCCGCGCCGGCCAGGGCGGGCCCGAGCACCATTCGCGCGGCCCGGTAGGTCTGGCGGTACTCCACGATCCGGCCGATCTCGAGAACGGGGGTCGAGGCGATCCCGGCCACGGCCATGGCCGCCATCGTGACCCCGGGGGCGAGACCCAGGAAGGCGCCGGTGGCGGCCACCAGCAGCGCGGTCAGGGTCGAGGCGACGATCCCTCCGGCGCGGATGGTCCCCACCGTCTCGGCGCGATCCACCGCGATCTCGACCAGGCGGCCCGAGGCGTCCCGGAGGTTGCGCAGCTCGCGGCGGGTCCCGCCCGAGGCGAGGATCCCGTCGGACGCCGTCACCGTGTCGGCGATCCGGGAGGCGAGCCGGCCGCGGGTGCGCCGCATCCGGCGCGTCTTGACCAGCGCGGTGCGCGCCCAGAACACCAGGCACAGGCCGAGCACCAGCAGCGGAGCGGCCATCGCGAGGGCGAGCGCGGGGTGGAGCACGGCGAGGGTGACGAGGCTGCCGCCGATCAGCGGCACCGCCACCGTGAGCGGGGCGATGCCCTGGGAGACCCAGTTGCGCACCCCGGAGAGATCATTGGTGGTGCGGGCGACGGTCACGCCGAGGGAAGTCGCGTGCCCGGGAGTGAGGGCGTCGCCGAGCAGGTGCAGCCGCAGCTGATGGACGTAGTCCTGACCCAGCTTCTCGGCCACCACCCGCTCGTGCACCTTCAGCGCGCCGACCGCGAGGGCGGCGAGGACCAGCAGGACCAGCGCCCGCAGCAGCAGCGGGGAGGCTCCCGTCGGAGCCTCCTGGAGCTTGACCAGCGCCCACGCCGACAGGGCCGCGAGCCCGGCCTGACCGAGGCCCAGCAGCACCAGGACGCTCAGCCAGCGGCGTCGCACGCCCCGCAGCAGCGGAGGCAGCGGCGGCGGATTCCGCAGCAGCCCGTCGGCGTCCTCACGGGGTTCCCGCTCGCGCCCGTTGCGCTGACGGGATGCCGGCCCGGCCGGCTCCCGCTCACGCGATGCCCGCCCGCTCTCACGCGATGCCCGCCCGCTCTCACGCCATGCCCGCCGGCGCTCACGCAGCATCGGCGCCGTGCTTCCTGAGCAGTTCGGTGACCAGCCCGCGGGCGATGCCGGCATCGGCCAGGTCGAAGGTCGGCACGACGGGGATCTCGAGCGCCCGGCGGGACTCGGCCGTGGCCAGCGGGGAGCTGGTCAGGACCCCCGAGACGAAGCTCGGGACGTGGCCGAGCGTGGCCAGCGCCGCCACCCCGCCGACCGCGCCGAGCGCATCGCCCGCGGAGAAGACCACCTCGTCCACCACCCGGCAGAACTCCGCATCGCCCAGCAGGCGGGCGGTCTCGCCCTGGTAGAGCCCGTCGGCGATCTCCAGGAGGACCACGTCCGGCGCCGCACCGCCACCGGCGAGCTCGTCGGCCATGGACAGGAACAGGTCCCGCACCTCGTCGGCCCCGAGCTGGAACGTCGAGGCGTAGCCGAAGTCGGTGAAGTCCAGGACCCGATGGGCGCCGGCGTCGAGGAAGAGGTTGTAGTCGTTGCCGGCGCCTGTGCCCGTCGCCTTGCCGGCGGCGACGCGCAGACCGGCTGCGGCGAGACCGTGGGCGAGCTGGGCGAGCACGGTGGACTTGCCGGAGTTCATGGACGTCCCCAGCACCGCGATCACCGGCGCGTGATGGGCGGGGCGATCGGTACGGGAGGCCACCCCGGGCGCGATCCGATGCGCGGCGGCCCGAGACAGGGTGAGGGGACCGTGCTCATCGCGCAGGACCCCGATGGGCTCGATCTCGGTGGGGGAGCCGACGCCGGCGTGCTGCTCGAGCACGCGCGAGGCGAGTCCCCCGGCGGCCGCGAGGTGAGCGGGGCCGAGGTCGGCCGGGACCGTCGCGAGGAACTGATCGGCGGCGTAGCGGCTGCCGTAGGCGACCACGATCTCGTCGCCCACGAACAGGACCTGGCGGCGGGAGGTCGGGCCCTCGAGCCGCTTGTGGTGGCCGATGGAGGTGACGCGGGCCAGGACGATCTCGCCTGCGCGCGGGGTGTGGTCCGCGGTGATCAGGTCGACGTCCGCGGCGCGGCGCAGGAACGCCCCGACGCTCCGCGTGGAGAACGCGTGCTTGGCGCGCTCGATCCGGGCCCGCGGCGTCTCGGCCGTGTCCGTGCTGCGCGCCGGCCCGGCGGAGAGGACTGCGTCGGCCGGGGAGGTCGTGGTGGCGGGGGCTGTCGCGGGGGCCTGGTTCAGGATCGTCATGGGGACTCCTCGGGATGCTGCATTCTGGATCGGACCGCGCAGAGCCGCGGGCGATGGGATGCAGTGAATCGGGAGGGGATGAGCCGGTGATGAGCCGCCGATGAGAGGACTCTCAGACGAATCTCCCCTGGTCACAGCTTGTTACTGGGGCGGAGAGCCGCCTGTGGGCCATGCCCGGACGGCCCGGCGACGAGTCCGCGGGGCGGCGGGGCGGGCTCGGGACCTCTCAGCGGAGGATTGGTAGGTTCCCTCTGTGATCATCTCCGGCGCCGCCACCGTCCCGGAACCGGGTGGCCGTCGCGACCAGGCAGGTCCGCCCGGCATGGAGGAATTGAGGGTCGCCCTGCGACCCCCGGAACTGCCCCTGCCCTTCCCGCGCAGCGTGCTCGAAGCCGCGCACCGGGTGGGTGATCTCGTGCACGCCGAGCGCTACCGGGACGCCCGCGCGCTCGCCGAGGAGTTCCGCACCGCGCCGGCGGAGCCCGGGGACCGGCTGGCGCTGCTGCGCGCTGCCCTCCGCGGCGCCGTGCTGATGGGCGATGCGGATGCGGTGGATCGCGACGCGGCGGACATGGTCTCCGTGCTGCATCGCTCGGGCTTCGCCGAGCAGGCGCAGGCGACCGTGGCCGTGCTGCTGGAGCGCGGCCCGGTGCGCAGCCGCTCCGCCGCGGCCACCAAGGCCGCCGTGGACGGGGCCGGCTCCGCCGCGAGGGGCCGGCGGCGCGGGCAGCGAGCCGAGCCGCCCCCGGAGCTGCTGGCCGTGGTCCGTGGCCTCGAGCAGACCTCTCTTCCCGGGGCCGACGAGGCCCGCGGCGCGGCCGATCCGCGGCGCGCGGTCACCCGGCTCCGGGCGGCGCTGAAGGCCCTGCCCGCCGTCCGCGAGAAGGTCTTGGGCGATCCCGACAAGGAGCTGCGCCTGCGCATGGCCCAGGCCCTCGAAGCCGTCGGCGATCCCGCCGGCGCCACCACGCACGCACTCGACGTGCTCGAGGTGCTCGACCAGGAGGCCGCCGAGGCCGGAGGGCCCCTCCCCGACCCCGCGCGCATCGCCACCTCCGCCCACGCCGTGCTGGCCCGCACCCTGGGCATCGAGCACCCTCTGCACGCGGCCCGTCACGCCCTGGACGCCCTGGAGACCCTCCACGAGGTCGAGGATCCGCCCTTGCGGATCGGCTTGATCACCGACCTGCTGCGGGCCCTGATGGCCGCCGGCGCCACCGCCCAGGCCTCCTTCACCGCCGGCCGTCTCGCCTCCCTCCAGCGCTCCCTGCAGCGGGACGCCCTGCGCACCGGCCCGCTGCTCGCCGTCGCGGCCCAGCGCATCGCGGCCGAGCGATACGAGGCCGCGTGGGTGCCCCTCGAGCAGGCCCGGCGCATCGCCGACCAGCAGCGCGATCACCGCCGCGCGCTGGAGGCCTCCCGGCTGGCCGCGAGCATCCACGAGCGCACCGGCGACCACGCCGCAGCCCTCCAGGAGCTGCGCCGCGTGGCCTCCGAGGCGCGCTGGCTGGCCGACGACCTCGCGACCCCGCGTGCCGAGCGCGCGAGGATGATCAGGACCGAGCTCGAGGCGCACGCGCTCGTGCTGCGGCGTGCTCTGGATCTGGGACGGACCGCTGTGGCCGACGAGGTGGCCGGGGCGATCGAGCGCCGTGCCCGCCCCGAGGGTGGCCGGCCCCTGCTGCCCCCCGAGCTGCTGTGGGACCACCGGGTCGACGCCCGGGTGGGCCGCTTCATCGCGGTCGGCACCGCCCTGGCCCGCGAGGAGGCCGCCCGTGCCGCTGACACTGGAGATGCCGCCGGTGCCGCGCCCGTCCCCGGAGCTGCGGATTCCGCCCGGGCCGCCGACGCCCCCGGCGCTGCCGATGCGGCCGAGTACGAACGTCGCCGTCGCGAGGCGATGCAGGTCATCGACGAGATGCCCGCCGGTCACGACGCCCGTGCCCGGTACTGGGCGGCCTATGTCGATGACCGGCACGCCGAGATGCTCGCCGATCGCGGCATCCACGACCGGGCCCGGCGGGCGGCGAAACGAGCCCGCGACGGCTGGGCCCACCTGGAGATGGCCGACGACGTCGCCCGCGTCGACGCCCTGCTCGAGCGCCTTGGCGACGCCTGACCGCGACGGTGCCCGGCACCTGGGTCCGGCGTCCCCGGCGCCAGCGCAGGGCCGTTGGCAAACCAGCGCCGGCGCCGGGCTGTTGGCAAGCCAGCGCCGGCGCGGAGCTGTTGGCAAAAAGGTGTAGCTGAGCGGCTCCAGACCCCTGTGAGAGGAGGGCACGGTCCGCTCAGCTACATGTTCGTGCCACGCGCCAGGCAGGGGACTGCTGCGGGTGGCGCAACAGGCGGATCCGGCACTGCTGCCGACCCGCCCTCTGACGTACCGTGGAGGTATCGGCCGGAAGGGGCGCGGGGCGATGAGCGTAGACATCGACGAGCACACGCATGGCCCGGACGAGCACATCCGCGTACGGCACAACGCTGCCTCCCGCCGCTACGAGGCGGTCCGGAACGGCGCGACCGTCGGCATCCTCCTGTATGAGCGAACCCGCCGGCGGATCGAGCTCGTCCACACCGTCACCGATCCCGAGCATCGCGGGGAGGGAGTCGCGTCGGTGCTGGTGCGCACCGTCCTGGCGGAGGCGCGATCCGAATCGCTGGCGGTGGTCGTGATCTGCCCGTTCATCGAGAGCTGGCTGCAGCGCCACCCGGAGCAGGCCGGCGGCGTCGTGCACGAGTGACCCGCGCGAGGTCGGCGATGCGCGGGCCGGAGCGCGCGGAGATGACCGTCAGGTCGGGCCTCGCGGCCGGCCCTCGACCGAGTCCGCGCTGCGGCGTAGCGTCGGGCGCATGAATGGAATCGACATCCTTCGTGACGCAGCGTCCCGCCCCCTCGACGCCGCCGAGGCTCTGCGCGACAAGCTCGACGCCGAGACGCTCAATGCCCATGTGGGCGGACACCCGAACTCCGTCGCCTGGCTGCTCTGGCACGCGGGCCGCGAGATCGATGCGCAGCTCGCGGATCTGGCCGACCACCAGGAGCTGTGGGTCTCCGAGGACTTCGCAGAGCTCACCGGCTTCGGGGAGGAAGGGTCTCGGGTCGGCTACGGGGACTCGGCCGAGCAGGCCCGCGCCGTGACCGCCGAGGAGCCCGGCCCGCTGCTGGAATACCTCTCCGCCGTGACGGAGGCGCTGCTGGCCTACCTCGACACCCTCGACGAGGACGCGCTGGGCGATGTCATCGACGACAGCTGGGACCCGCCGGTCACGCGTGGCGCGAGGCTGGTGAGCATCGTCGATGACGCCGCCCAGCACGTCGGCCAGGCGGCGTACGTCGTCGGGGTCCCCGAGAAGGCCTGATCTCGAGACTCTCCGGTGGCGGCACGGGCCGTGGCCGGAGTCCGGGTCGCCTCAGTCCGGCCGCACGGCGCTCAGGCAGAACGGGTGTCCGACGGGATCGAGCATCACCCGCCAGGCCGAGGGCTCCGGCTGCGCATCGGCCTCGCGGGCGCCGATCTCCGTGGCGGCGGTGACCGCGGCCTCGAGATCCTCCGCGGCCAGGTCCAGGTGCATCTGTGCCCGCTGCGGACCCTCCGGCCACTGCGGGGCCGTGAACTCGTCGGCCGTCATCAGCGTGAGCATCGGGCCCGCCCCCGCCAGGGAGACGACCTCGCGGCCCGGGGTCGCGAAGGCCTCCTCGAGCCCCAGCAGCGCGCAGTAGAACGGGGCCAGGTCGTCGGGCCGGGGACAGTCGATCGAGATGGACGCGAGCGGAGCGATGGCATCAGGCATGGCATCACCGTAGGCGCCGGGCCCGACGGACCAGCCGGCCAACAGGCTGACGGCCGGACGCGGCCTGCCCCGTTCCTCCACACCGCATGTGAATCCACACCCCGATCGATGTCACGTCGCCCGGCGTCCGCCGGTGTTCCTACACTGGCTCGGTGACATCCACTGAGGCTTATGAAGCAGGACCGGACCGCGGCCTGGAGCGCACCCCGCCCCAGGACCTCGCTGCCGAGCGCGGCGTTCTCGGCGGGATGATGCTGTCCAAGGACGCGATCGCCGACGTCGTGGAGACCGTCCGCGGCAGTGACTTCTACCGCCCTGCGCACGAGATGATCTTCGAGGCGATCATCGACCTGTACGGCCGCGGCGAGCCCGCCGACCTGGTCACCGTCTCCGACGAGCTCTCCAAGCGCGGCGAGCTGCAGCGCGTGGGCGGCGGCGCCTATCTCGCCGACCTCATCGACATGGTCCCCACCGCCGCCAACGCGGGCTTCTATGCCGAGATCGTCGTCGAGCGCGGCACCCTGCGCCGCCTGGTGGAGGCCGGCACCCGCATCGTCCAGCTCGGCTACGCGGCCGACGGCGGCGAGGTCGACGAGGTCATCAACGAGGCTCAGGCCCAGGTCTACGCGGTCACCGAGCGCGGTCAGAGCGAGGACTTCGTGCCGCTGGGCGAGGTGATCGACGAGACCCTGAACACGATCGAGGCCACCCAGAACCGCGGTGGTCAGGTCACCGGTATCCCCACCGGGTTCGCGGAGTTCGACGAGCTCACCCAGGGCCTGCACGGCGGGCAGATGATCATCTTCGCCGGCCGTCCCGCGATGGGTAAGACGACGCTGGGCATGGACGTGCTGCGCTCCGCCTCCATCCACAATGGCAAGGCCTCGGTGATCTTCTCGCTGGAGATGGACAAGACCGAGATCACGATGCGCCTGCTCTCGGCCGAGTCGCAGGTTCCGATGAATCGCATGCGCGACGGCTCGATGGACGACCGCGACTGGCAGGCCATGGCCCGCGCCATGAGCCGCATCGCCGACGCCCCGCTGTTCATGGACGACAGCGCGAACATGTCCCTGATGGAGATCCGTGCGAAGTGCCGCCGGCTCAAGCAGAAGCACGACCTGGGTCTGGTGGTCATCGACTACCTGCAGCTGATGAGCTCGGGCAAGAAGGTCGAGTCCCGTCAGCAGGAGGTCTCGGAGTTCTCCCGTGCCCTGAAGCTGCTGGCCAAGGAGATCGAGGTGCCCGTGATCGCGATCTCGCAGCTGAATCGTGGCAGCGAGCAGCGCCAGGACAAGACCCCGATGATGAGCGATCTGCGCGAATCCGGCTCGATCGAGCAGGACGCGGACCTCATCGTGCTGATCCACCGTGAGGACTACTACGAGAAGGAGTCCGCCCGCGCCGGCGAGGCCGACCTCATCCTCGCCAAGCACCGTAACGGTGCCACCAAGACGATCCCGGTCGCCTTCGAAGGCCACTACTCGCGGTTCAAGGACATGGCCGGCACCGGCGGCTTCAGCGGCTGAGGTGCCGCGCCGGGTTCAGGCGCCCCGGTCCCCGGAAACGTCTCTGCGCTGACACAGAACCGTGGAACGGGCACGCGTGCCGCGGATTCTCAGCAGCGACCCCGATTCGAGGCGCGCTGACGGCGGTCGTGGGGATGCGGTGGCCGTATGGGCGCCGTCACCGCCGCGGTCGGAGTGCACGAAGTCCCGCGGGCTTCCTTGGCCGCGGTGCCGGTCGCTGCGCCCGGATACGCCGACGAGTTCGCTCTCGAGCTGGACGTCCCGCCGCGCGCGAGCGCCGAGTCCTGGGCACGGGCGATGTTCGGGGACATCCCCGATACCGGGGAGCGAGTCATCTTCCGGGGCCTCCTGCGTCTGCGGCTGGAACCGGGGCCGTCGCCGGATGTAGTCGCCGGGTTCGTCGTCGCCGAGCGGAATCACGAGACGATCCGTCTCGAGGCGCATTCGCCCTTCCTCACCTGCCATCTCCTGGTGCGGACCCACGCCCTGCACGTCACGCTCACCACGGTGATGGACTACACCGGCCGCGCCGGGCCTGTGGTGTGGAGCCCCCTGTCCATGGCACACCGCCGTCTCGCGCCCGGGCTGCTCCGCGACGCGCAGGAGAAGCTGTCGTCTCCGTAGCGGTCGCGGGCCGACCAGATCCCAGGTTCCTATTGTGGTGGCCATCACAGGTGCTACGGTCAGCCTGAGTCCGGTGCTGCTCGCACCGGCCTGGCATCACCGCAGAACGAAGGAGTTGTGCCTGTGACCTCCTCTCCCCAGGGGACTCCCGGCCCTGTGCCGGATCCCGACGAGCCCCTCACCCCCACTGCCGAGCAGTTCCTCGCCGTCCAGAAGTCCGAGGAGTTCGGGCAGCTGCGCCGCAGCTTCCGCGGCTTCGCCATCCCGATGACGATCGCCTTCCTCGTCTGGTACCTGAGCTACGTGCTGCTGTCGACCTACGCCACGGGATTCATGTCGATCCAGGTGGTCGGATACCTGAACCTCGGCACGATCTTCGGGTTCAGCCAGTTCCTGATGACCTTCCTCATCACGTGGGCGTACATCCGCCACGCCAACAAGTCGCTGGATCCGATCTCCAGCAGGATCCGTGGCGAGCTGGAGGGCACCGAATGAACGACATGGGCAATCCGATCCTGAACATCTCGATCTTCCTCGCCTTCGTCATCATCACCCTGGTCGTGGTGGTGCGGGTCTCGAAGACGACCACATCGGCCGGGGACTTCTACCACGGCGGCCGCGCCTTCTCCGGTCGCCAGAACGGCATCGCCATCGCCGGTGACTACCTCTCGGCCGCCTCGTTCCTCGGCATCGTCGGGGCCGTCGCCCTCTACGGGTACGACGGTCTGCTGTACTCGGTCGGCTTCCTCGTCGCCTGGTTGGTGGCGCTGCTGCTGGTGGCGGAGCCGCTGCGCAACACCGGCAAGTACACGATGGCCGACGTGCTGAGCTTCCGGATGCAGAAACGGCCGGTGCGCACCGCCGCCGCCACCTCCACCCTGGCGATCACGTTCTTCTACCTGCTCGCGCAGATGGCCGGCGCCGGGGCCCTGGTGTCCCTGCTGATCGGCATCGAGGGCCGCGTGGGTCAGTCGCTGGTGATCGCCGTCGTCGGCGTCGTGATGATCGCCTACGTGCTGATCGGTGGCATGAAGGGCACCACCTGGGTGCAGATCATCAAGGCCGTCCTGCTGATCACCGCCGTCGGCGTCACCACCGTGTGGATCCTGGCGCTGAACGGCTTCAACCTCTCCGCCCTGCTCGGACAGGCCGTCCAGAACCACCCGGAGGGGCAGGCGATCCTCGATCCGATGCTGCAGTACGGCACCTCCGGCGCCACCAAGCTGGGCTTCGTCTCCCTCGCGATCGCGCTCGTGTTCGGTGCCGCCGGGCTGCCCCACGTGCTGATGCGCTTCTACACGGTGCCCACCGCGAAGGAGGCCAGGCGCTCGGTGGTCTGGGCGATCGCCCTGATCGGCTTCTTCTACCTGTGCACCCTGGTGCTCGGGTTCGGGGCCGCCTACATGGTGGGCGTGGACACGATCGACGCGCTGCCGGGCGGCTCGAACTCCGCGGCCCCGGCGCTCGCCTACGCCGTCGGCGGGACCGCCCTGATGGGCATCATCTCCGCGGTGGCCTTCGCGACCATCCTCGCGGTGGTGGCGGGCCTGACGATCACCGCCTCCGCCTCGTTCGCGCACGACATCTACAACGGCGTGATCAAGCGCGGCCAGGCCGACCCCCAGAAGGAGGTCACCGTCGCCCGGCGCACGGCGCTCGTGATCGGCGGCGTCTCGATCGTCGGCGGCATCCTCGCGGCCGAGCAGAACGTGGCATTCCTGGTCTCGCTCGCCTTCGCCGTGGCGGCCAGCGCCAACCTGCCCTCGATCCTCTACACCCTGTACTGGAAGCGGTTCAACACGCGCGGTTCGGTGTGGAGCATCTACGGCGGCCTGTTCAGCGCACTGTTCCTCATCACGTTCTCCCCGGTGGTCTCCGGATCCGAGACGGCGATGATCCCCGGACTGGACTTCGCGTGGTTCCCGCTGTCCAACCCGGCGATCATCACGGTGCCGCTGGGCTTCTTCCTCGGCTGGCTCGGGTCGGTGACCTCCTCGGAGCGCAACGACCTCAAGCACGCCGAGATGGAGGTGCGCTCCATGACGGGCGCCGGCTCGGAGAAGGCCACCGTCACGCACTGACCCTGGCGGACTCAGGCCAGCCGCAGCCCGGAGCTCGCCCCCACCGCCCGGTCGTGCAGCTCGATCACCTGCTGTTCCCGCGCGGTCGGGGCAGGGCCTGCGGTCTCCAGCAGCCGGCACACGGCCGAGTCGCGGGAGGCGGCGTCGTAGCGCTCGACCCAGCGCCGATACTCCTGGTCCCGCGGTGACCGGGCCGACAGCGACTCCAGGCGGTCCACCGTGATCCGCCACGGCTTCGGCGTCAGCCGTGCCCGGTACGAGTCGTGGACACGGCACAGGAGAACGTACAGCCGGTCGCTGCCGAGCTCACTCATCAGCTGCCGGGCCCGCTCGCTGCCGGGCTCGGCGCCGCTGCCGGTGACCAGCAGGCGGAAGCCGTTGCGGGTGCGGTAGGTGCGCATCCCCAGTTCGGGATGGCGGACGCTGAAGTCGGCGATCACCTGCAGGATCCGAGCATGCTCCTCACCGCGGGCCCCGGGGTCCGGGAGGCCGTACGCGTCGGGATCCTCCTCGGCGCCGGCCCCATCTCGGCCGCCACCGAACAGACGCGTCAGGAGGCCGCCCCGGCCGCGCCGGCGGGAGGACATCTCAGAGCCCGTCGTCAGATCGACGTCGCTGATCAGCACGGCGTCCGTGTTCAGCACCGCGGCCCCGTACCGGTTGCGGGTGATGGCGGCGATCAGCTCGCCGTCGGGGGAGCGGACCTCCTCGAGCAGCTCCTCGGGCAGGCGGCGATCGGGGTAGTACTCCAGATCGCCGCGAAGCGCCCCCGGCCCACCGGCGGCCACGAGCCGCTGGAGCCTGGCGCGGGCATCGCGCTGGGCGTCCTCCTGCGAGAGGTCGGAGGAGCCTCGGATCGTGAGGGCGAACTCCCCGCGGCCGGGGAAGGTGACGACCTCGTCGGCGGTGGCCCAGTAGCGCGGGATCGGCTGCATGGAAGGACTCGGGGCTCGGGGCTCAGCGGGTCGCGATGATTCGCGAAGTGGCCTTGACCAGGTCATCGACCAGGGCACCGGCCTTCTTCGCGGCGGACTCGGAGGGAGCGAACGTGCCGTCCTCGCCGAAGTCCGTGAAGACCGAGAGGGCCAGCTGCGTGCGCACGTCGATCATGTGGAAGTTGGAGATGATCGTGCGCCACTGCTCGACCGCGCGGATGCCTTTGTCCGCGCCGTAGGACACGAACGCGACGGGTTTCTCGCTCCACTCGGTGCCGAGCGAATCGAAGGCGTTCTTGAAGGCGCCCGGGACCCCGTGGTTGTACTCGGGAGTGACGAAGACGAAGCCGTCGCAGTCGTCGATCGCGGCGGACCAGCGCTGGACCCGCTCGTCCTCGTACTGCTTCCTGGCGGCGCCCGGCACCGTGGCCGACGTGAGGATGGGCAGGTCGAACTCCTTGAGATCGATGACCTCGAAGGCTGCTTCGCTCGCGCGGTCGCGGGCGATCGGGGCGAGCCATTCGGCGACCCGGCCGCCCTTGCGCCCATCGCGCACCGAACCGATGATGATGCTGAGCTTCATGCTGTCTCCTTCGTGGGGCGCTCCTTCGTGGGGTGGCGGCGCCGCGGCGCGTCCACGAAGATCGTGCCATGCCGCCCCGGCGGGCGGCATCGGGTAGAGACTGGAGGGATGGAATTCCTTCACCAGCTGTGGACCCAGGTCGGCATCACCGGCTCCGGACTGCTCGGTGTGCTGATCTCCACCGCCGTGCTGTACGTGCTCTATGCGCTGATCCTGCAGATCGGGGGCCAGCGGCTGACGGCCAACCCCTCGGTGCTGAGCTTCTCGGTGATGGCGCTGCTGGGCGCACTGCTCGCCCGCGCCATGCTGGGGGAGTCGCCGACGTTGGCCGGGGGCCTGGTCGCGGTCGCGACCCTGCTCTTGCTCGAGTTCACCCTGGGGCGGCTGCGCAGCGGGCTGGCGCGCACCTTCGCGCTGCACGGCCCGCAGGCGAGCGTGGTGATGATCCACGGCCACGTGCTGCCGTGGCGGCTGCGGCATCTCGGCGTCCAGGAGGAGCAGCTGCTGACCCTGCTGCGCCGGGCAGGTCTCCACTGCGTCCAGGACGCGGACCTGGTGATTCTCGAGCCTCGCGGGGCCCTGACGATCGTGCGCCGCGGCGAGTCCATCGACCGGCGTCTGGTCCAGGACGTCCGCGGAGCCGACAGCATCCCCCGATCCCTCCTGCATGAGGAGACCGGGGGATGAGCGGGCTGCGGCCGGCGTCTCGGTCAGGCCGGGTTCTCGGTCAGGCCGGGATCGCGGTCAGGCCAGCTTCGCGGTCAGCGTGATGTCGACGCCGGAGAGCGCCTGGGAGACGGGGCAGTTCTTCTTCGCGTCCTCGGCGAGGCGCTGGAAGTCGGCGTCCTCGAGGCCGGGCACCTCGGCGGTGACCGTCAGCTCGATGCCGAGGATGCCGCCCTCGCCGACGTTGAAGGAGACCGCCGCGGAGGTCTCGACCGTGGTGGGCGGGGTCCCGTTCTCGCCGAGGCCGTTGGTCAGCGCCATCGCGAAGCAGGTCGCGTGAGCGGCGCCGATGAGCTCCTCGGGCGAGGTGGTGCCCTGCCCGCTCTCCTCGGCGCGGGCCTTCCAGTTCACCGGGAAGCTGCCCAGCTGCGAGGTCTCGAGGGTGGTGGTGCCGTTGCCGGAGGGCAGGTCCCCCTGCCAGGTGGTGCTCGCCGTGCTGATGATCGTGTTCGGCATGTCTTCTCCTCCATCAGACGTCGCCATCACGTGCGTGAGGGCGTGCATCGCCCACGCTAGCGCCGTCCGCCGGACGCGTCGATGGCCCTGGTGATGGCTCCGGGGCCCGATCCGGACGGCGATGTCGCGGACCACCCGGTCGAGGTTCGCCCGTCGATCTTGACGCTCCCTGCCGCGCGGACGACCGTGGTGTGCACCACAGGGCGAGCAGACGAGGAGGCGATCGGACATGGCCGAATCCGTCGTCGACGAGGAGCTGTGGCAGGAGTTCCACAGCCTGGTGAACATGACCTCCGCGGAGCTGCGCGAGTGGCTCGCCACGGAAGGCGCCGGCGAGAGCACGGAGACGTTCCCCGACCAGGCCGGCCGGCCGCTCTCGCGCGGCGTGCTGGATGTGCTCGGCAAGCGTCGCACCGACCTCACCGGCGAGGACGCGGACATCATGCGACGCACCGTCGAGACCATCCGCACCCAGCGCGGAGAGGATCCCGAACCCACTGCGGGCGACGACGGCTGGCGGCGCGGGCTGATGTCGATCGGCCACGATCCGCTGAAGCCTCTCTGACCCGTCCGACTCCGACCCGTCCGAAGCGCACCTTCCCCCTGCACCACGAACCACCCTCGAGGAGGAGACCCATGGCATCGCAGAGCATCACCACCACCGACCACGGCGAGATCCGCCGGTGGGTCGAGCAGCACGACGGCACCCCGGCCGGGGTCAAGGGCACCGGCGACTCCGGTGACGTCGGCGTGCTGCGCATCGACTTCCCCGGCGGGACCGGTGAGGAGCAGCTGGAGCACGTCAGCTGGGACGACTGGTTCGCGAAGTTCGACCAGCAGAACCTCGCCTTCCTGTATCAGCAGGAGCAGGCCGACGGCGAGGACAGCACCTTCTTCAAGCTGGTTTCGCGATGAGCGCGACCCCGGCGCCGACGGGCGGCTCCGCCGCCTTCGAGCCGCGCCGCGCCATCGTCACCGGATCGGACTCCGGCATCGGCCGGGCCACCGCGGTGGCCCTGGCCGGCCCGGATCGTCAGGTCGGCATCACCTGGCACCAGGACGAGGAGGGCGCCCAGGGCACCGCTCGGGAGGTCGAGGCCGCCGGGGCCGTGGCCCACGTGCGCCGTCTGGACCTCTCCGACCCCGCCGCCGGAGCCGCGGTCGTCGATGACCTGGCGACGACCATGGGCGGGGTGGACACCCTGGTCATGAGCTCCGGCACCGGCACCTCGCAGCTGCTGCTGAACATGGATCTGGAGACCTGGCGCCACGTCGTCGCCGTCGACCTCGACGGGGCGTTCAGCTGCCTCCAGGCCGCCGCCCGCCGCATGGTCGAGGCCGGCAGCGGCGGCCGGATCATCGCCATCACCTCCGTGCACGAGCACGCCCCGCGCGTGGGCGCGGGCCCGTACTGCGCGGCCAAGGGCGGGCTCGGCCTGCTGGTCAAGGTGGCCGCGCTCGAGCTGGCCGAGCACGGCATCACGGTCAATGCGGTCGCCCCCGGGGAGATCGCCACGGAGATGACCGGACAGGAGGACGAGAGCGTGCTCGAGGACAAGCACCGCCCCGGCATCCCCGTCTCCCGCCCGGGCGACGCCCGGGAGATCGCGGCCACCGTGGCCTTCCTCGCCGGACCCGACGCCGGCTATGTCACGGGCCAGTCCTGGGTGGTCGACGGCGGGATGCTCACCATGGGGCCGATGGCCGGCTCCCACCTGCAGGGCGACGACTGGCGCCGCCCCTGAGGCGACCACCGCCCCGTGCGGGCGCGGCCCCGTCCGAGCGCGGCCCGCTCCAGCTCACTGCAGCGAGTCGAACTTCCGGGCCCAGGCGGTGCCGACAGGGTTGGCGTCGGCGACCATGATGCCGAAACGGTCCCCGGCGATCTCGACGACCTCCGTCAGGGCGACGCGGCGCTCCTGCTCGCGCGAATGGTCCAGGCGGCGCACGCCGTCCTCGATGATCTGGCGGAACGAGTCGGTGCGGCCCAGGAACGCCACGAACGGCAGACCGAACCGCTCCTCGTAGCGGGCCGAGAGCTCGCGGACCTCCTCGACGTCCCCGTCGGAGAGGTTCTCCAGGGCGAAGGAGCCGACGTCCTGACTGATGGCGCCGGCCTCCTCCTCGTCGGCCGTGACCAGCGTGGCCATGTCCGGATAGGCGGCCACCAGGGCGTCCTGCTCCTCGCGGCCGGCCGTCAGCACGGCGTCCTCGAGGGCGGCGCGCAGCGCCGGGGCATCGGCGAAGGGGCGGGACTCCCAGGCCCGCTCCAGCGGCCAGGTCGCGCCGTTGAACAGCGAGGCGAACGTGGCCACGAACGCCTCGCGGTCCATGTCGTTGACGTCCTCGATCCCGATCCGCTCGCCGGCGGCGGTGGTGGCGACGTTCGAGCCGTGCTGGGGCCCGAGGTGGAAGAACAGCAGGTTCAGCACGATCGCGGTGATCGCGCCGACGCTCACGCCGGAGGAGACGAAGGTCTGCGCCCAGGTGGGGAACACGGCGGCCACATCGGGCTTGAAGCTGACCAGCATCGCCAGGCCCAGGGAGGTGCCGACGATGACCGAGTTGCGGTTGTCGGTGAGGTCGACTTTCGACAGGGTCTGGATGCCGACGAGGGCCACCGAGGCGAACAGCGCCAGCGACGCCCCGCCGAGCACGGGGGCCGGGATCGCCTCGACCACGGCGCCGGCCTTCGGCAGCACGCCCAGGACGATCATGAGCACGCCTGCCCCGGCGACCACCCAGCGGGACTTCACGCGGGTCAGCCGCACCAGGCCGATGTTCTGGGCGAAGCAGGTGTAGGGGAAGGAGTTCAGGATCCCGCCCAGCAGGGTCGAGGCGCCGTCTGCCCGCAGCGCCGCGCTGATGCTGCGCGGGCGGATCCGCTTGCCGACGATCTCCCCGGCGGCGAACACGTCCCCGGTGGTCTCGACCATGGTGATGAGCATGACGATGATCATCGAGAGGATCGCGGTCAGCGAGAAGGTGGGGACGCCGAAGTAGAAGGGCGTGGTGACGCCGAAGGCGGAGGCCTCGGTGACGCCGCTGAAGGAGGTGTCGCCCAGCAGCAGTGCGACCGCGGTGCCGATCACCAGGCCCAGCAGCACCGCGATGGTGCCCAGGAAGCCGCGGAAGAAGCGTTGGACCAGCACGATGATCGCCAGGGTGCCCAGGGCGTAGAGCACGTCGCGGGTGGCGGGGACCCCGTCGGCCTGGTTGGTGATGTCCCCGGCGGAGACGCCGAGCAGGGTGATGCCCATCGTGGTCAGCACGGTGCCGATCACCACCGGCGGGAAGAACCGCAGGATCTTCGCGAAGTACGGCGCGGCCAGGAAGGTGAACAGGCCCGCGACGATGATCGACCCGTAGATCATCGGCAGCCCCTCGGCGCCGCCCTCCCCACCGGTCGCGGCCAGGCCGATCGCGATGATGGGGCTGACCGCCGTGGTCGTCACGCCCTGGATGATCGGCAGGCGCACCCCGATCTTCCAGAAGCCCACCGACTGGATCAGCGTCGCGATGCCGCAGGTGAACAGGTCGGCGTTGATGAGGTGGATGGTCTGCTCGGCCGTCAGGCCCAGCCCGGAGGCGATCAGCAGCGGCACGATCACCGCGCCGGCGTAGAAGGCCAGCACGTGCTGGACGGAGAGCACGGCGAGGCGGCCGGGCGCAGGGACCTGGTCGACGGGATGCCGGCGAGGAGAGGCGGGGGCCGCGGTGGCGGAGGCCGAGCCGAAGCCGGAAGCGGAGGCGGGGTCGGGCGTCATGGAGCTGTCCTTGCGGGTCCTGGGCGAGGGAGCGGCCGACGGGGCGATCGGGCCGCGCACCAGAGTAGGGCCCCGGCGTGATCTCCGGATCACGTGCTGGCCGTGGCCGGGCCCGAACCTGTAGGACGGTGCGGTGAGCACCACCCCGTCGGATCCCGCCCCCACCTCCTCGACGACCTCCGCCGGAGCCTCCCCGGAAGCCGCTGCGCCTGACTCTCCGGCCGGGCCGTCCGGGCCTGCTGGGCCGGCTTCGGCCCGCGCCACGCGCGCCACCGCCGTCGGCGGCCTCCTCGCCGTCCTCGCCGTGAGCGTGGTCGCGCTGAACCTCCGTCCCGGCGCCAGCTCGCTGGGACCGCTGATGGGCGACGTCGAGGCCGCCTACGACCAGGGCGCGACCGCCTCCGGGCTGCTGACCGCGCTGCCCTGCCTCGCCTTCGGCGTCTTCGGAGCCCTCGCCGTGCCCATCTCGCGCGTGCTGGGCCTGACCGGAACGGTCGTGGCCTCCTTCGTGCTGGCCACCCTCGGCCTGCTGCTGCGGCCGACGGTCGATGCCTTCGCCCTGTTCCTGATCCTGTCGCTGCTGGCCCTGGTGGGCCCGGCGCTGGGCAACGTGGTGGTGCCCGCGTGGATCAAGCAGCACGGGGCCGCGCGCACGGTGACGCTGCTGACGCTGTACAGCATGATGCTCGCGCTCGGCGGGGCGGCCGGAGCGGGCCTGTCCGTGCCGCTGGCCGGTCCCGGCGCCGAGGGCTGGCGCGAGTCCCTGCAGTTCTGGGGCATGCTCGCCGCGGTGCCCGTGCTGATCTGGGTGCTCGTCCTGGTCCGCACCGGGCACGACTTCCCGCCGCCGTCACCGGCGGGCGAGCTGCGCGGTTCCCTGTTGCGCTCGCCGACGGCCATCGCCCTGACCGTCATGTTCGGCCTGCAGTCCACGAACGTCTACACCCAGTTCGGGTTCCTGCCGCAGGTGCTGACGTCGGCCGGGATCTCCCCGATGAGAGCGGGCGTGATCATGGCGGTGGTCCTGGCGTGGGGCGTCGTCGGCGGCCTGGTGATGCCCGTGGTGGTCGACCGCTCCCGGCACCTGCCGTGGATCGCGGCCGGCTTCGGCGCGCTGACCGCGATCGGTTATCTCGGGCTGTGGCTGGCGCCGACCGTGAGCCCGCTGCTGTGGGCCTGCGTGCTGGGGGTGGGCGGTTTCGCCTTCCCGACGGTGCTGACCCTGATCCCCCTGCGCAGCCGGTCCCCGCTGGTGACCGCGCGGCTGTCCGGCATGGTCCAGCCCTACGGCTACATCCTCGCCGCGATCGGGCCGATCATCGCGGGCGCGCTGCTCGATGCCACCGGCTCGATCCCCGCGCTGCTGGCGATGATGGCTGCCAGCGGCGTGCTGCTGGGCGTGGTCGGCCACCGCGCCGCCCGGCCCCGGATGGTCGACGACGAGATCTCCGCCTGAGAGCTGCCCGAGCGCAGCGGATCAGCGCCGGTCAGAACCTGAGCATCCGCCGTTTTCGTGACAGGATGCCTCCCATGAGCATCGTCCGTGCGCTGCGCATCCTCGCCTCCCAGCGGCCCACCCTGCCCCCGCGCGCCGTCGCGGCCCCTGCCCGGGTCCAGCGGCGCAAGCACCAGGGCGTGCCCGTGACCTGGATCGACGCCGACCGTGCCGCGGCCTCGACCATCGTGCACCTGCACGGCGGCGGCCACCTGTACGGCGAGAGCCCGAACCACTGGGGCTGGCTGGAGGAGGTCGGCCGGCGTGCCGGCGCGGCCACCGCGATGGTGCACTTCCGGTTGCCTCCGCGGTACCCCTTCCCGGCGGCTCTCGACGACGTCCTCGGCGCGATCGACGCGATGGGCCGGGAGTCGCTGCTGCGTCCGGGCCGCTGGGCGCTCTCGGGCGACAGCGCCGGGGGCGGGCTCGCGCTCGCGGCCGCCCACTCGCTGATCCACGCCGGCGCGGATGCCCCGGCTCTGCTGCTGCTGGAATCCCCGTGGGCGGACCTCACTCCCACCGCTCGCCGGCCCGCGGGCACGGAGGGCGCTGAGGACGGACACGACGACGAGCACGCTGCGGACCTGCGCACCGCCGTCCGGCTGTACGCCCGCGGCGTGCCCCCGGAGGACCCGCGCATCAGCCCGCTGCACGGAGAGCTCGGCGCACTGCCGCCGGTCCACCTGGTCACCGGCGCCGAGGACTACCTGGTCGAGGACTCACGGCGTCTGCACGCCGCGATCACCGACGCCGGCGGCACCGCGACCTACCTCGAGATCCCCGGCGCCGGCCACGACCCGGCCATCCACGGCGACGGCCCCGCCGCGCAGACCGGACGCCGCTCGCAGATCGAGGCCGCCCACGCCTGCCTGAGGCACCCCGCCGCCACCTGAGGTACGCGCTAACCTGGTGCCCATGACGCGAGGCGACCACTTGGTAGATGACCATGTGACCTGGGACGGCAGCTCGAGAGCCGTCGCCATGATCCGAGATCTGGTGACGCCGCACAGCTCCGAGGGCACCCTGCGCATCGTCGTCCAGCAGGTGACCGTGCGCGAGCAGGGGCGCGAGAGCGGGATCCACGAGGTCATCGACGCGATCACCGACGTCGGCGGGAATCTGGTCTCGATCCCGCTGAACGCCTCCGTGCGCGAGGACGAGCCCACCTCCGCGCGCCTCGATGCGGCGATCGAGCGGCTGCGCGCCGACATCGCCGCGGATCTCGCCGTCGCCGTCGACAGCCTCGAGGTCGTCCTGGACGGCGACGGCGCCCACCAGGTGCGGGTGGCCTTCGCGGTCGAGGTCTCCGCCGGGGAGCTGACGACGCGCAGCGCCCACCCCGCACTGCACGACGGCACGCACCACATCGTCCACCACGCGCCCGCGCTCGAAGAGCTGCGCGACCGGCTGGCCGGTCCTCCGCCCGGCCCGCTGCGCCGTGCGCTCGAGGCGGTTCGCGGCTGGACGCGTGCCCGGGTGCCCAGGGTGCGCTGAGGCCCGACGACGGCTCGGGCAGGCGCCGCGGAGAACCGGGGTCCGGTCCTCAGGCGGGGCACATGCCGTGCGCTGTCGCGCCCGGAAGCGGGGCTCCGAGTGCTCTCGCGAGGGTCACGCCGAGATCGGCCCAGGACCCGTCCGCGGGAGAGGACGGCAGCCCCGGCCCCGCGGCCAGGGCCGTCACCGGTGCCGACGGGTCGGAGACCGCCCGCGGGCCCGCGTAATAGGGATCATCGCCCTCGACCAGCGGGCGGTGCGTCGCCGAGAGCCCGAACACCGTGCCCGGGGTGCCCTCGAGCACGGCGATGACGTCGGTCTCCGTGGTGGCCCCCACCCCGTCGTCGACCTCTCTCAGCTGCAGCCGGGTGTGCTCGCTGATCTCGCGGAGGGCGCCGATCGCGGCGTCCCGCACCACGGGGCCCTCCTCGCGGCGCACGTGCAGCACGCCCCGCGGGCCGTCGGGCCACACCAGGGCACGGAAACCCGCCAGCTGCGTGCCCTCGGTCTCGGCCAGCCCCTGAGCGGCCAGGACCGCGTTGGGATGGACCAGCAGTGCCGTCGGCACCAGCGGACGACCCGGGACCAGCACCATGCGGTCGTCCTCATCGGGCGCGAAGGCGTCCACGATCCGGGCGATGGCATCGACGGTGTCCACCAGCGCACGAGCAGTCGCCGGCGTCTCCAGTCCCGAGGAGCGGCGCTCGATCCCCAGCCCGGTCAGGCGCGCGGCCAGCAGATCGAGACGGCCGCCGTGGCAGCACTCGGCGGCGATCTCGGCGACCAGCTCGTCCGGGGGCACCTGGGAGAGCTGCACACCGGCCTCGCGGCGTGCCCGGAGATGCTCGGCGACCATCCGCGGGGAGCTGGTCTGCTCGGTCATCTCCCACCGGTTGCGGAAACGGCCCAGGTCCTCGACCAGCGGCAGGCAGAGGTCGAGGGAGGCGCCGGCGGTCGCGGGCCACTGCAGGGCGGCCGTGACGAGACCGAGCTCCTGCGCGGTCTCCAGCAGCGTGGGAGCGGTGACCGCCTCGGCGTACCAGGTGGAGCGGCGATCGGGGCGGTCCGGTCGGAAGGGCGCCTGCGTGGCCACCCCGGTGTGGGCGACCGACGCCCCGGTCACCAGGCTCGTCAGTGCGGGCGCAGGTTCCGAGGGGCCGCCCGGGCGGATCCGCAGCGGCGTCGCAGCGGCGATCGGTCCCGTCCCGTCGGTGAGGGCGCCGATGTCGTGCTCGTCGAGGCCGTCCACGGCGAGGACGAGGGTGCGGCCGGCGGGCATGGGCCTCCTCCCCTCCGTGCGGTCGGTGCGCTGCTGGGTCGACGTGGCGTGAGTCGGACAGCGGCGCGGGTGATGCGCTGGATCGATGTTCGCGCAACCGTACGGCCGGCGCCTTTCCGGGGCGCAAGGCGGGGGTGAGCGTGCGGCCACGTCCAGGTGAACAGCGTGTGCGGACGCTGCCGCGCGTGCTTCGGCGCCCGGCCCCTCACTCGCAGACGACGTTGGTGGAGCTGCGGCCCTCGAAGAGCGCGGAGTGGTCGTCCAGCAGAGCGTCCCGAGGGATGCGCGGGGAGGCGATGACATTGTCCATCGTGGCCTTCTGGGCCGCCTGATGCTCCTCGCTGTCGGCGAGCGCCGGGACCGGCAGGCCGCCCTCGTCCGTGGTGGCGCAGCCGTCCAGGCCGTGCACCGTCACGCGGAGCGTCGCCTCGCTCGCCGAGCCGTCCGACTCGATGGTCGCGACGATCCCGAGCCGGTAGGCGATCACGCCGACGGCATGGCTGTCGGTGTCCAGGACGGTCCAGGCCACGGTGCTGCCGAGCATCAGCACGGGCAGGTCCTCCCGTTCCCCGCGGAACCAGTCGGCGGCGATCGCCGGCCGGCCGACGGTGCGGTACCGCTCAGCGGGCGAGAACGCGTAGAAGTGGCGCCCGCCGTCGTTCCACGCCGTCTCCAGATCCTCGACCCAGTACTCGGGCGTGGCGGTGATGATGTGCTCCAGTGCGGCGTCGTCGTCCAGTCCGCGCAGCGCGGAGGGGGAGAGGTACGCCTCCCGGACGAAGTCGACCAGAGCTGCTCGGGCTGGATCGAGCGCGGCGTCGTCGGTGCCGAGCTCGTCCCACTGCGACGGTGCCGGGTCAGGCGTGTGGACCGGCAGGGCCAGGACCTCCTCCGCGGTGCGGGCGTCCCAGTTCTCGGGGTCGAGCTCGGCCAGCGGGTCCCGGGCGATGTCGCTCGAGGTGGGTACCGGGGAGGGGCCGCTGCACGCGGTGGCCTGGGTCGCCAGCGCCGCCCCGGGAATGGCGAGCAGACGGGTGAGGTCGCGGCGCCGCACGGGCTCCTGTGGGAAGGTCACCTGAGCTCGGGTTCGGAGGTGTCCGCGCGACCGGAGTCCGCATCGAGCCGGCGGTGGATGGTGCGCGCCTGCTCCCGGTCGCGGCGGGTGGCCTTGTCGACGAGTCCGCTGGTGTCATGATCGGGTTCGTCGGGCTGCAGAACCGTCCACACGACGAAACCGATGGTCAGCAGCACGGTGATGGCCAGCAGAATTCCGATCAGGGGCCAGGAGAAGGCGACCGGGTCCCAGATCGGGTCATCCTCGAGCGGTGCTGCCAGGCCCACGTCATTCCCCTCCGGTCGCTGAAGGTGGCCAGCATAACGTCCGCATTCGGGCGGCCGTTATGCTGAGCGGGTTATGGCTGATGTGATTGTCGGGCGCTTCGCGCTGATCGACCTGATCGCCAAGGGCGGTTCGGGGTCCGTCTGGCGCGCCTGGGATTCGAAGACCCAGGAGCTGTGCGCGGCCAAGGTGCTGCGCCAGCGCGACTCGGCCGACCTCATGCGCTTCGTGCGCGAGAAGGGCGTCACCTTCGACCACCCCCATCTGCTGACCCCGTACGGCTGGGGCGCCGAGGACGAGCATGTGGTCATCGCGATGCCGCTGGTCTCGGGCGGCACCCTCGAGTCGGTGGTCAAGAAGAAGGGCAAGCTCGCCGAGCCCGCCGTGGCGGTCATCCTGGACCAGCTGCTGGACGGCCTCTCCCATGTGCACGCCGAGGGCTGGATCCACCGCGACGTGAAGCCCGCCAACATCATGTTCGAGCCGCGCGGTCGCGCCTTCCCCATCTCGCGTCTGGCGGACTTCGGGATCGCCGTGCATGAGAGCGACGTGCGCTTCACCCACGTGGGCATGGTCAACGGCACCCCCGGCTACATGGCCCCGGAGCTGTTCTCGATGGCCGAGCCCGCCCCGTCGCACGATCTGTACGCCGCCGGCGTGGTCGCCCTGGTCGCGCTGAACGGCCCGATCAAGCTGCACGACGGCGCCTTCCGGCCCGACGAGCTCTCCCAGTACCTGCGCGGGGTCACGCCGAAGCTGTCCGCCGTGATCCGCAGACTGGTCGCCGCGCAGCCGGAGGAGCGCTATACCAGCGCCGACGCCGTGCGCCGCGACCTCCCGCGCGTGCCCCGCGGCTATCCGCTCACGCACGCCGACGGCACCCCGCTCGAGTTCCAGGACACCCTGGAGCCCCTGCCCGAGAACGCGCCCGGTGCCGCCCGGCCCGAGCGGCCCGCCCCGCAGGTCGCGGCCTCCTCCATGGAGGCGATCCGCGCCGGCCGGGTCCAGCAGGGCTTCTCCTCCGGCTCGGCGTCCCCGCAGACCGGACCGCGGGGAGCGGGCGCTCACGGCACCCCGCCCCAGTCGCAGCGCGGACCGCAGCCGCAGCGCGGAGCCCAGCAGCACACGCCGCCCGGACACGGGCCGCAGGGGGCACCACAGAGCACTCGCCAGGGCACCGTCTCCTCCCCGGCGCGCACGGCCACCGGGACCACCACGGCCACGGGCACGGCCACCGGGCCCGGCGGCACCAACCGCAGCACCCTGCTCGCGGTCGGCCTCGGCGTCGCCGCGGCGGTGATCCTCGGGGTCATCGTGGCGGTCACGCTGGTGGTGGTCTTCCGTCCCGACGGTGGTGCCGCCGCCCCGGTCAGCGACATCGACTCCGCCTTCGCCGAGGTCGAACCCGGCCAGGAGTGCCTCGCCGAGGACGAAGGCGTCATCGCCATGACGGCCGACGGCGCCTACCTCTCCTGCACGCAGGCCGACGACGGCGACGGGTACGTCTTCACCTGAGGCGCGGCCGGCCGGCCGCTCTCAGCCGGCGGCGACCGTGGTGACGTCGAGCGACTGCACGAGGGCCTCGCGTCGCGGATCGGTCAGCAGATCGATCCGCACCGAGGGCGCACCGTCGTAGGCGCCGCGCAGAGTCCAGCGCAGCTGGGCACGGCTGAGCACCGTGGCGTTGTCCGGTCGCAGCAGCTCCAGGGCGCTGTGGTCCAGGCCGGCTGCGGCCAGGGCCGCCTCCAGGCGCCGGCGGCGCTCGGCGCGGGTGCTGTCGAGGTCCATGTTCCCGGCGAACCAGATATCCGCCGTATCCGTCGTGTCCGCCGCGTCCGCGGCAGCGGCGTCGCCGGTGCGCAGCCAGTCCACCGCGGCGGCGGCCGCCCGGAGGGTCTGGCGCGAGGCGGTCTTCCGCGGCGGGGCGAGCAGCTCCGGGAGCTCGCGCTGCAGCAGGCGCAGGGCCTGCATCGACAACGGCGTGGCCGGGGCGTACTTGCTGTTGGCCAGCGCCACGACGCCGACGCCGGAGGCGCGGTGCCACACCATGAACGAGCCGTAGCCGGGGTAGCCGCCGGAGTGGGAGATGACCTCACCGAGGTCGGGGAACTGCTCGACGACGAGGCCGAGCCCGTAGCCGCGCACCCGGTCGAAACCGGGGGAGCGTCCATCCTCCCCGGCGGGCAGGGGCGCCAGCGGCTGGTGGCGCTGGAGCTGCTGCATCTCGCGGCGGGAGGCGGCCGAGAGCGGGGGTGCGGCCGGCTCCCCGGCCGGGGTGGCCTCGCCCGGGGCGTCGGCCGCGGCCAGGAAGCGCACCCAGGTCGCCACGTCGTCGACCGTGGAGAACAGGCCGGCCATCGCGCCGTACACGCCGGGGGAGTCCAGCGGCACGGGCTCGAAGCGGGTGGCGTCGCTGCGGTCGCCGACCCGGTGCCCGGTGGCCAGGCGTCCCGTGTCGATCGAGGCGGCCTCGAAGGCGGTGTCGGCGAGGCCCAGGGGGTCGAGGAAGCGGCGGCGGATCTCGGTGGTGTAGTCCGAGCCGGTGACCTCGTCGATCACGCGGCCCAGCAGTGCGTACCCGGTGTTGGAGTATTCGAACCCGGTGCCGGGGCGGTGGACGTGCCCGAGGCCGGCCCGCAGGATCTCTGCGAACTCCTCGCGGGTCAGGGCCTCCTGGCGGTCGCCCCACGGATTGTCGGTGACCAGGCCCGCGCTCATCGTCAGCAGGTGGCCCACGGTGACCTCCGGGTCGTCGGGACCTGTCTCGAAGGCCCCGTCGGCCTTGGGGACGTACTGGGCGACGGGATCGTCCAGGCGCAGTCGTCCCTCGTCCCGCAGCGCGAGCACGGTCGCGGCGGTGAACGACTTGGTCATCGACGCGATCCGGGAGATGGTGCCGCGGTCCATGGGCGCGGAGCCGGGCGCGGGGCGGCCATCGGCCAGCTCCCGGTGCCCGGCCGCGCCGTGAGCCAGCACGGCCCGGCTGTGGCCGTGCCCGCCGAGGAGCGCCCAGGTGACCCCGGCGGTGCGGTGCCGGGCGACGGCCTCGTCGAACAGGGCGGCGATCTCTGCGCTGACGTGCTCCGGGACGATGTCGGCAGCGGAGGCGACGGACGGGGTGGCAGCAGCGGAGGCGGAGGCGGGGGAGGCGGCAGGCATGATCCTCACTCTATGGCCGTGGGCTGGTCGCTCGGGGCGGCGCCGGCGCGGTAGAACGAGGCGATGGCCGCCGCCGGTCCGTCGCCGATCACCTCGGCCAGCAGCGCCGGGTCCATGCGGGCCGGGTTGAAGCCGGCGCGAGTCGCAGCACCGTCCCCGCCCTCCGGCGTGCCCGGCTCCTCCGGCCCGCTCGCCGAACCAGGACCGCTCTGGTCCTCGGGTCGTGTCGGCCCCGTCGGCCCCGTCGGCCCCGCCGCCGCGGGGCTCCGCGCGCCGGCCGGGGGGACCAGGTCCTCGAGGGCGAGGCCGCGCAGGGTCAGCAGCTGCACGGGCCGCTCATCGACCTCCTCGACCAGCACATAGACCAGTGCCGCGACGTGACGGCAGGGTCCCGGCCAGTCCAGGCAGGAGCAGTCGTGGGAGAGCTCGGAGGCGCCGCGGGGCAGCAGGGACACCTCACAGCGGGCGAGCTCTGCCTCCAGGTCCTGGGGATACTCGCCGCCTGCCAGGCGCGTCGGTAGGTCCGGGCGGGTGCGGGCGACCTGCACGAAGGCCTCCCGGTCCGCGGGGCTGAACGGAGGGAGGTCCACGCGTGCCTGGTAGAGGTGACCGTCGGCGTCGAGGACGTCGCCGCGGGCGATGCCGGTCTCGATGTCCAGCCACTGCACGCGGCCGGCACGGGCGTCCGCCTTGCCGCTGCCGGCACGGCCCACGCCGAGGATCGTCTCGGCCGCGTCGCGCAGGGCGGCGGCGTGCCAGTTCCTGCCGATCGCGCCGCGGCGCGAGGTCAGTCTGATGCTCATCGCGGGGTCCTCACGGTCGCTCGCCTCGGTCGGCCAGGTCGGTCCCGTCGCCTCCGTCGGTCCCGTCGGCCGTCCCCAGCTCGTCCCCGCTGAGCGAGAGCATGTCGGCCAGGGTGTCGTCGTCGAGCGAGGCCAGCCAGTCCTCCCCGGGGCTGATGGTGAGGTCGGCCAGGGTCTGCTTGTCGGTCAGGACGGTGTCGATCTTCTCCTCGACCGTGCCGGCGCTGACCAGTTTGTGCACGCTGACGTCGCGACGCTGGCCGATGCGGAAGGCACGGTCGGTGGCCTGGTTCTCCACGGCCGGGTTCCACCAGCGGTCGAGGTGGACGACGTGGTTGGCGGCGGTGAGGGTGAGCCCGGTGCCGCCGGCGCGGAGGCTGAGCAGCATCAGGCCGGGACGGTCGCGGTGGGCCTGGAACTCGGAGACCATGTCGTCGCGGTCGCGTTTGGAGACCCCGCCGTGGAGGAAGGGCACGTCCAGGCCCAGGTGGGCGAAGCGCTCCTGCCAGTACGGGACCAGCAGGTGGCCGAAGGTGGTGAACTGCGTGAACAGCAGCACCTTCTCCCCGTCGGCGAAGGCCGTCTCCAGCACGTCGTCGACCAGCTCGAGCTTCCCGGAGCGGTGCTGCCCCTCGCGCAGCAGGGGCGAGCCGTCCCCGAGGTAGTGGGCCGGATGGTTGCAGACCTGTTTGAGCCGGGTGATGGTCGAGACCACCAGGGTGCGGCGGGTCTTCTCGTCGGCGTCGCGCAGCTGGTCCAGGAGCTCGTCGACCAGTGCCTGGTACAGCCCGGCCTGCTCGGGCGTCAGGTTCACCACCCGGGTCAGCTCGCTCTTGTCCGGCAGGTCCTTGATGATCGAGCGGTCCGTCTTCACGCGGCGCATGATGAAGGGGGAGGTGACGAACTTCAGCCGGCGCAGGGCCGCCTCGTCGCCCTCCTCCTCGATGGGCTTGGCGATGCGGTCGCGGAAGCTGGTGGCGGTGCCGAGCAGGCCGGGGTTGGCGACCTCCATCAGCGAGTGCAGGTCGGCCAGCTTGTTCTCGACGGGGGTGCCGGTCATGGCCAGGCGGTGCGGGGCCTGCAGCGCGCGGGCGGCGCGGGTGACCTGCGTGCCCGGGGTCTTCACGTGCTGCGCCTCGTCGAACACGATGCGGTGCCAGGGAACGGCCGAGAGCACCGGCTGGTCGCGGGCCAGCAGCGAGTAGGTGGTGATGACCAGGTCGAGGTCCGCGGCGCCGGCGACGAAGGACTCATCGCGCACCCGGGTTCCGCCGTGGTGGACGTGGACGGACAGGTGCGGGGCGAAGGTCGCCGCCTCCCGCTGCCAGGCCCCGACGACGGACATCGGGCACACCAGCAGCGTCGGGCCCACGGTGCCCGCCGCAGGCGCCGGGGCGGTGTCGGGGGCCGAGGGTGCGTCGTCGGGCCGCAGGGGGCCGGTCCCTTCCCGCTCCCGGCACAGCAGCGCCAGGACCTGCATCGTCTTGCCCAGGCCCATGTCGTCGGCGAGGATCCCGCCGAGACCGAGCCGGTCCAGCGCCCACAGCCAGTTCAGCCCGTCGAGCTGGTAGGGCCGCAGGGTGGCATCCAGGGTCCGCGGCGCAGGGTGGGGATAGGCGCCGCTGCCGCCGGGCAGGAGCCGTGCCAGACCCTCGCGGCCGCCGGCCACCAGCGCCTGCACGCCGAAGTCGACGTCGGCCGCCTCGGGCGAGAGCAGCATGGAGAAGATCTCCATCCACGGCGCCTGCCCGGAGATCTCGGCGGGGGCCGACGGGTCGTCCGCGGGGGGCGGCGGCAGGCTCGGCGGAGTCCCGGCGGGGCCTGCGGCAGATGCCCGCTGGGCTGCGCCGGCGCTCGGGGGCGTGCCGTCCTCCCGGTTCTGCCGGCGCCGATCGCGGGTGCCGGCCGTGAAGGCGTCCAGGAAGCGCTCGGCCGCGCGGAGCGTGGTGGGATCCAGCCGCACCCACTTCCCGCGCAGCTGGACCAGCTCCGACTGGGCCTCTCTGATCTCCTCCATCTCCGCCTCGGTCAGCTCGGTCTCGCCGACGGCCACGCGCCAGCGGAACGTGGCCATGGCGTCCAGGCCGACGCCGGAGGCCTTGCGCTCACCCTCGGCTGCCGCGTTCTCATCCGCCTGGGGGCGCACGGTGGTGCGCTGCTTCGTCCAGTCCCGCGGCAGCAGCACGGTGATCCCCGCGTCCTCGAGCGCCGGGGTGTCGTGGGCGAGGAAGGCCCCGGCCTGGGCTGTGGTCAGCAGCCAGCCCACGCCGGTCTCGTCCACCGCCGCGTCCCGCACCGTCGGGGCCTCGCGCATCACGGCGGCGGAGGCCTCGGCGGCCCCGGATGTGGTGAGGTCGCCGACGGCTCGGAGGTCGGCGACGGGATGCACGGTGCCGTCGGCCTCGCGCAGGCAGGTCTCCAGCGGCCAGGCCGTGCCGACGGGCGGCTCGAACAGGCGCACCACCACGTCGCTGTCGCTCGAGCGGAGCCTCACGCCCGGCCGCCCCGACTCGACGAAGGCATCGAAGGCCGCAGTGATCCGGCGCCGGGCCGGCAGGTCGGCCTCGAGGTCGCCGTCGGCCGCGAGGGCCGCCAGCACCCCGAAGCGGTCATCGGCATCCGAGGCGTGGGGGTGCGGCGGGTGCTCGAGCGCCTGGACGTGCGCGGCGAAGGCCGCCCGCGCGTGCCCGTCGACCAGGGCGTGCAGCATCGGCGACGCCTCCCGCTCGGGGGCGCGCCATTCCAGCACGGGCCGGCCGAACCGCTCGGCGGCGCGGACCCGGAGCTGGCGCTCGGCGACGAGGCGGCGCGCCTGCAGATCCAGCAGCGCCGCGGCGATCAGGTCGGGCATGGCGACCAGGTCCTCGTCGAGCCTCGCAGCGGCACCCTCGCCGATCAGCGCGCTGAGGCGGTCGACGAGCTCGTCCCCGAAGCGCCCGCTCAGCAGCTCGGTCACCGCGCCGACCACGGCGGTCAGGGACGGGCCGGCCAGCGGCAGCGCGGGGACCCGGCGATGGCCGTCGCGGCCGGGAATCCGTATCCGGTGCCGCAGCCGGTCGGGGGCCTCCGCCAGGGCGTCGGAGAGGTCGGCCGGGGCCTCGTCGCGCAGCCCGGAGAGATCCTCGAGCGCCTTCGAGCGGCCGGGCCCGGTCTGCTCGCGCACCCACAGGGCGGGACCCAGGTCCTCGTCGACGACGAGGTGCAGACGGCGGACGGGCATGCCCACCAGATTAGGCCCCGGGGCCGACAGGGGTGTGCCGGGAGCGTCGTGCTGTGGACGCGCGGGGTCGGGTGGGGTGCGCCGTCCCGCTCAGAGCCCGTCGATGATCAGCGCGGTCGCGTCCAGCCAGGCTTCCTTGGTCTTGGGGTGGATCCGCGACCAGTCGAGGTGGGAGCCGCTGACGAACTGCTGTTCATAGGGCACTTCGGTGACCGCGCGGGTGTGCGCCCCGAAGTGGGCGAGCAGGCGCTGACGCAGCCTGGAGTCGACCTTCCCCTTCGCGGAGTGGGACAGGATCGTCACCGCGTGGTCGACCTGTTCGGCCAGCCCCGTCGCCCGCAGCTCATCGATCATCCACGCGGCCGCGTTGAAGGTGTCCTCTCGGACCGTTGAGATGATGACCAGCTGGTCCGCGTTGCGCACGGCGGCCAGCCAGTTGGAGGCGCGCACGTTGTTGCCGGTGTCGATGACCTTGATGCGGTAGAACCGCGAGAGCGTGTCGTTGAGCTCCCCGAAGGCCTCGTCATCGATCAGCGCGGCCGAGCCCGGGTCCTCGTCGGAGGCGAGGATGTCGAACCGCATCTCGCCCTGGGGCCGCACGTACGGATCCAGATCCGCGTTACTGGCCTCGGGGGAGCGCAGGCGGCCGATGTCGTGCAGCAGATCCACCGCGGTGCGGTGGTGCTCGGTGGGCAGCCCGCGCCAGCCCAGCGTGCCGCGGGTCTCGTTGTTGTCCCAGGCCAGCACGTTGCCGCCGCGGGTCACGCCGAGGGTGGCGGCGATCATGAGTGAGGCCGTGGTCTTGTGGGCGCCGCCCTTGAGGTTGACCACGGCGATGTTGCGCGGCCCATCCAGCTGCCGTCGGATGCGCTCGAGGCGCTCGTTGTCCAGGCGCTCGGCCTTGCCGGGGGCCGGGGAAATGGCCCCGCCGGTGAGCTTGATGATGAAACCGCGGAATCCGCGCGTGGCCTTGTCCTTCTCCGGGCGCGCCGTCGAGGACTGCAGGTCCTTCAGGGTGGGCCGGTCATCGGAGTCGGACACCGTGCGCGGCGGCAGCGGGCGCTTGGACGCGGAATCTCCGGACGCAGCAGAACGGCCGCCCTGCTCGGAGCGCTCGTCCCGGCCCGGCCGGTCCTCCTGGCCTGAGCGGACACCGCCCGACGGGACGGAGGTGATGACCTCGTCCCGCGACGCCGGTGCGGGCACCGGCGCGTGCGAGCCCGTGTCGGAACCGGCGGCAGGAGCGGGGGTCGCCAAACCCGCTGATCCGGCGGAGGAGGGTGCGGAGGGCGCCGACCCTGCCGATCCGGCGGAGAAGGATGCGGAGGTCGCGGACGCCGAGGGCGCGGAGTCCGACCCGGCGGACCCGTGCGAGGCCACGCTGGCTCCGGACAGGGCCGATGGCGGCATCGCGGCCGCCCGGCGCCGGCGGGCACGATGCGGCCGCACCGTCGGCAGTTCGCCGGTCGCGGGGGAGCCGACGGCGGGATGCTCCCCGGTCACGGGTGAACCGATGGCGGCGTGCTCCCCGGTCGCGGGCGAGCCGATGGCCGCATGCTCCCCGGTGGCGGAGCTGCTCTCGGCGGGGCCCGCGGGACGGGCGGGGCCCGCTGGGCCGAGGGAATCCGGGGTGATCGAGCTGAGGTCCGCGGTGTCGTCCGTCGGCAGCGATTCGGCGGCATGGCCCCCGCTCGGCGGCGCGATCAGAGGGTCGTCGATGGCGGGCCCGTAGAGCGGACGGTCGTCCGCCGTGCGCCCCGCGATCCGGCCCGTGGGCTCGACCCGCAGGTGATGGCGCACATCCGGCTCGACGATCACCACGTCCACGGCCTCGCCGCCGCTGCGGGCGGCGGTGATGAAGACCTGCTTCACCCGGTTGCGGATCTCGGGGAGGTTGGCCCCGGTGACCTCGACGGTCTCGTCGGCCAGATGCACGGTGGCAGTGGTGTCGGAGGTGATCCGCGCCTGCGCGATCATCGATGGTTCCCTTCCACATCCTGGTGTCCGCCTCGCCGGGTATCGGCCGAGCGGCATGTATCGCACCCACTCTACGGGCGTGCGGCCCCGGATGCCCGACGACCAGCCCGCTTCTGCCGCGGGCGGGTGCATACAGTGGACCAGTGCGCACCACACTGGTCACCGATCCGGCGGTCCCCGGCGCGAACGAGGACGCCGCCGGCGTGCTCGGCGACGTGGCCGTCGTCCTCGACGGCGCCGGCCTGCCCCGACGGTTCCGCGCCGGCTGCCATCACAGCGTCGCCTGGTTCTCCCACCGGCTGGCCGCTCACCTGCTCACCGGCGCCCAGGATCCGGGCACGGATCTGACCGGGGCGCTGGCGCGAGCGATCGCCGAGGTGCGCGGACTGCACGAGGACGAGTGCGACCTCGAGGCAGGCAGCCCGTCGGCCACCGTCGTCGCCGTCCGCAGAACCGGTGAGCACCTCGAGCATCTCGTGCTGTGCGACTCCTCCCTGCTGCTGCATGCCCGGAACGGAGGAGTGCGGCGCCTCAGCGACCTCCGGGTCGATGACGTGGCACGTGAGGAGTCCTCACCGGAGGGGGTCGAGGAGCGACGCAATGCAACCGGTGGCTTCTGGGTGGCCCGCCACGAGCCGGAGGCTGCGGAACAGGCACTGACCGGACGAACCCTGCTGACCGATCTGTCGGCCGTCCATCTGGTCTCCGACGGCATCACCCGCACCGTGGACCTGCTCGGGATGCATGACGACGATTCGCTGTCCGCGGCTCTGTGCACTGCTCCCGGTGAGCTGATCGCCGGCCTCCGAGCCGCCGAGCAGACGCTTCCGGAGCATCGCCGGCCCCGCAAGCTGCATGATGATGCGACGGTGCTCACACTTTCACTGTGAAGGTCGCGACAGCGGCCCGAACACCGCCCGAGCCCCGTCCGGCGCGAGGCGGCGGGCAGGGTATCGACAGCTCGTGAGCATCACTGCAGAACACGCGGCAGGAGCGGTGTTTTTGATGTACGTTGACGACACCTTGGGCGCTTCGACACCAACCCCAACCCTGAATGTTCCTGCATGTCACCTGCGAAAACACAGAGTGCTGGCGCGTTTACACAGAGCCGAGGACGACCTAGACTCAAGGGGAACGCGTTGTCGCGACGAGGGGCCGTCCACGGACGTGCGCGGCCTTCGGATCGCCGTGATGGGGGACAGGTCTCGTGAGGGTCACAGTTCCCGGTTTCGACTGATAACGTCGCGGCCGTGCCACCCGGCACGGTGTGAAAACTTCATAGATGTGCCGCTTCCCAGGACCCCCCTCATGGGGAGCGGCCGGACGGGCACAATGCCAGGTTCCCCCACCTATGGCAGCCCGTCCAGCCTGTTCGCCCGCACCCACCCCTGACGGACGACAGGCCTGACGAGCGGTCCGTGAGCCCCCGACATTGTCGGTTGAGAGCTCCGGGCCGCTCGTCCTGTCCGGAGGCGTTTCGGTGCCGGGACGGCCGGAACGGCGTCGCCGCTCGCGGAAGGATCGCTTACCGAACCGCGCAGGGCCGTGGCCCCGCGCGCTGGCGACCCGTGGACGCTCGCGTCGGCTGCACAGAACCCGAGTCGCTCACTCCAGCCGCTCGCGGCTGCGCACATCCGTGACCCTGTTGGAACGAGCGCCGAATTCCAACAGGGTCACGGATGCGACGCCCGGTGCGCCCATTGGGTTCGGTGCGTCCGGTGCGTGCATTGGGGTCGGTGCGCCCGGGGCTCGGGGCGCCCGTCGTCATCACGCGCCGCGGTGCCCAGGGCGCGGGGAGGTCAGCGATGCGGGCCGCGAGGTGCTCAGCCGAGGATCGCGACGTCGCTGCCCGGGTCCAGGCGGTAGCCGGCGCCGCGGACGGTCGAGATCAGGCGGCGGTAGCGGCCGAGCTTGGTACGCACACGACGCACGTGCACGTCGACCGTGCGCTCGCCGGTGTCCGCCGGGGCCTCGGCCCAGACGGTCTTCATGAGCTCCTCGCGGGAGACGGTCCGCCGAGCGTTGCCGGCCAGCTGGGCGAGCAGCTCGAATTCCTTGTAGGTCAGGTCCACGTCCTGCCCGTCGATCCGCACCCGGCGGCCGAACAGGTCGACCACCAGGCTGTCCTCGGCCGCGACCGACGGGCTCGAGGGGCTGACCGCGGTGGCCAGGGCGGCCCGGCGGCGTGCCGCCTCCGCATCCCGGCGGGCCGGGGAGTTCGGGGAGACCACGCCGGTGCGGCGCGGGCGCAGCGGGCTGACCGCGGCCGGGCTCTGCTCGCGCGGCGGCAGGGTGCGGGCGCTGGAGCGGCCGGAGGCGGCCGTGGCGGTGAAGGCGTCGGGGCTGTCCACGGACACGCTGGTGCGCGCTTGCTGGGAGGCCGTGAGGCGCTGGGCGTGGGAACGCAGGTCATCGGCGATGCGGGCGGCGTCGACGTCCCCGGTGCCGGCGGGAAGGGTGACCGACACGGTGACGGTCACACCCTCGGCGGAGGTCTGGGGGCGGGGTGCCGAGGCGCCGGCACGATGCGGGGCGCGGGTGCCCGGGCGGGCCGCGGCGGGTCGAGCGGCGGCCGGACGAGCGGCGGCGGGACGGACGGTGGTGGCGGGACGGTCCAGGGTGATGGTCATGATGCGAGTTCTCCGAGGTGCGGCGCTGTATCGCGCGGCGGGCGGTGGGCCCGGGATCCCTGGAGATCGACGCCTGAGGGCGGATCATCGAGGGGCGTGCTCCCGGAAGCACCTGGAGCCCGCGCCTTCCGGCCGGCTCCTGTCAGCCGACCCCGGAGGTGCCTTGAGCTCTCAGAGGCTCGGCTGACGATGCATCATCGGCATCATCATCATGAACATCATCGAGCGCATCGCAGAGCGGACCACCCGGCGGGTGGTCTGGCTGAGCGCGGCGGTCGACGTCATGTCCACGAGCATGCACCGCCCTGCCGTCTCGGGCAAGCAAGCGTTCATATTCTGAAACGCCACGGACGCGAGGCGCTTCGGAACTCCAGGTCAGGCCGGCGCTCAGGCGGTGCGGCGCACGATCAGCAGCGAGTCCTCGAGGTGACCGTGCTGTCCGTCCGGGCCGTCGGCCTCCCGCTCGCGCTGCTCGGCGACCTCCACTGCCCAGGCAGAGGGGTCCAGCGCGATCTCGTCGGCCTCTTCCTGGGCCGTGAGCATCTGCTCGTGCGGGCCGGTGGGGCCGGTGCCCTCATGGTCATGCGCCAGCGCCCACGGCGGCGGGGCCGCGTGGGAGACGATCACGAGGAGACCCTCGGGAGCCAGCGCACGCGCTGCCCGGCGCAGGATCCGGGTGCGGTCCAGCGCCACCCGGGAATGCAAGAACGACGCGGTGACCAGGTCGTAGGACGCCTCGTCGGGCTCCCACGCCGAGAGATCGCACTGCTCGAAACGAGCCGATCCGGGGCCGAGCTCGCGTGCTGAGGCCGCCTCCCGCGCCCGCGCGACGGCAGTGGGGGAGAGGTCCAGACCGAGTGCCTGCCAGCCCTGCTGGGCGAGCCAGATCACGTCGCCGCCCTCGCCGCAGCCCAGGTCGACGCTGCGACCGGGTGGGAGGCCGGCCACCGCGGCGGCCAGGGTCGGGTTGACGCGCCCGGACCACACCGGCTCCGCGCCGGCATACCGCTGCTCCCAATGGGCGAGCGGGCTCTCCTCGGAGCTCATGGCGTCGCGGCGCCGGTCAGTCGACCACGCCGAAGAGGCGGTCACCGGCGTCACCGAGGCCGGGGACGATGTAGCCCTTCTCGTTGAGCTTCTCGTCGACCGCGGCGGTGACGATGGTCAGGTCGATCGCGGGGTCGATCTGCTCCTCCATGGCCTTCAGCCCCTCGGGGGCGGCCAGCAGGGTGACGCAGGTGATGTCGCGGGCGCCGCGCTCGTGCATGTACTCGCAGGCCGCGATCAGGGTGTGGCCGGTGGCCAGCATCGGGTCCAGCACGAAGCACTGCCTCCCCGAGAGGTCGTCGGGCAGGCGGTTCGCGTAGGTGGTGACCTCGAGCGTCTCGTCGTTGCGGACCATGCCCAGGAACCCGACCTCGGCGGTGGGCAGCAGGCGGGTCAGGCCATCGAGCATGCCCAGGCCGGCGCGCAGGATCGGCACCACCATGGGCTTGGGGTTGGAGAGCTTGGTGCCGGTCATCGCGGTCACCGGGGTCTCGATCTCCACCGGCGCCACGGCGACGTTGCGCGTCGCCTCGTAGGCCAGCAGCGTCACCAGCTCATCGGCGAGCTGGCGGAACACCGAGGAGTGGGTGGCGCGATTGCGCAGCACCGTCAGCTTGTGGGCGACGAGCGGGTGGTCGATCTCCAGGACGCGCATGGTGCGAATCTACCGGACCACGCAGAACAGCAAGACCGGTCAAGCGCGCGCCAGGCACGCGACGAATACTGGATCACATGGACAAGAACGAGGAGAACTCACCGGATCCGCTGCACCGGCTGCTCGACGCAGTCCTGGACGAGCGCCACCACACCCTCGGCGACATGGCGGGCGGCGCGTTCCTCTCCCCGTTCCACTTCACCCGACAGGTCAGCGGGCGCAGCGGCGAATCCCCGCTCACCCTGCGCCGACGGGTGCTGCTCGAACAGGCGGCCTGGCGACTTCAGCGCGGCACGTCCGTCACCGACGCGGCCTTCGCCGCCGGATACGACTCCGTCGAAGGGTTCTCGAGGGCCTTCCGTCGCGCCTACGGCCACGCGCCGAGCGATCTCCCGTCGGCCGACGTGCGCGGCCACTGGCTGCCCTCGCCCAACGGCCTCCATTTCCATTCACCGACGGCTTTGTACGTCGACGCCGGGACACCGGAGGAGATCTCGGCCGGTGACGTGGTCGGGATCCAGGTGCGCCACGACCTCGAGGACATCGATGCACTGCTGGAGGCGGCCGGCGCGCTGGGGTCCGATGAACTCGCGCGGGTACGACTGCCCGGCAGCGCCCCGCGCGGCTGGGACGGGGCCGACGAGACGATCGGGCAGCTGCTGCGCCACCTCGTGCTCAGCAAGGAGCCCTGGCTGGCCAGTATCGAGGCCCGCACCGCGCCGGACCTCAGCAGCGGCGAAGATCCCGGTGAGCTGCGCAAGCGCCATCGCGAGATCGGCGCGCGCTGGCTCGCCCTGGTGCGCGACATCCAGCGCCGCGACGCCTGGCAGGACAGGATCATCGACGCCCTGTGCGAGCCGCCGGAGTCTTTCCTGCTCTCGCAGATCATCGCCCACGAGCTCACCTTCTCCGCCCATCGCCGGCTGCTGGCGCGCTGGATGCTCGCCGACGCCGGCGTCGACCTCTCAGCCCCCGCATTGGACCCCGACCCGATCCTCTGGCACCGTCGCACGACAGGAGAGCAGCCGCTATGACCGCCTACCGCTTCTACACCGCCACCACCCTGGACGGCTTCATCGCCGACGAGCACGACAGCCTGGACTGGCTGCTGTCCCAGCCGGAACCCTCGGGTGGCATCCTCGACTACGACCGTTTCATCGCCGGGATCGGCGCGGTGGTGCTGGGGTACACCACCTACCAGTGGGTGCTCGACCACCCGGAGGCGCAGGGCGACGGCCCGTCCTCCTGGCCGTACGAGCAGCCCACGTTCGTGTTCACCCACCGCGAGCTCGACCCGGCCGCCTCGAACATCCGCCTGCTCTCCGGAGCGCCGGAGGCCTACCGAGAGAGGCTCGAGGCCGCGGCCGACGGGAGGGACGTCTGGATCGTCGGCGGCGGGGACCTCGCCACCCAGTTCGCCGACGCCGGCATGGTGGACGAGATCGACGTCTCGATCGCCCCGGTCACCCTCGGCGCCGGCCGGCCCCTGTTCAAGGGCAGGTACGACCTGGAGCTCGAGGAGTTCGGTCGCAGCGGGGCCTTCCTCGAGGCGCGCTACCGGGTGGCGGGCAGGCGACAATAGCGGCCATGAGCGACGAGGAGCTGATGGGGCTGGCCATCGACCAGGCGCGCGCCGCCGCCGAGCGCGACCCGGCCGACGTCCCCATCGGTGCCGTCGTCATCGGGTCCGACGACGAGCTCCTCGCGGCCGCCGGCAACCGCCGCGAGGCCGACCAGGACCCCACCGCCCACGCCGAGATCCTCGCGCTGCGGGAGGCCGCCCGGGTGCGCGGCCGGTGGATGCTGCCGGATTGCACGCTCGTCGTCACCCTCGAGCCCTGCACCATGTGCGCCGGCGCGATCGTGCTCTCCCGGGTGCGCCGGCTCGTGGTCGGCGCCCCGGACCCGAAGGCCGGTGCTGCCGGGTCCCTCTACGACCTCGTCCGTGAGCCCCGGCTGAACCACCGCGTCGAGCTCACCGACGGTGTGCGCGAGAGCGAATGCGGCGATCTGCTGCGGGACTTCTTCCGCGCCCGCCGCCGGGGCTGACGCCGATCAGGCCTGGCCGGAACGTCGAGTGCCACCGGCCCAGCGCTGATCAGATCCAGCCCTGGCGCCGGGCGATCCCCACCGCCTCGTGGCGATTGCTCGCCTGCAGCTTCGCCTGCGCGCTGGAGAGGTAGTTGCGCACCGTGCCCTCGGCGAGGTGCGCGCGGCGGGCGATCTGCTCGACGGGTGCGCCGTCGGCCGCGTACTCGAGCACATCGGCCTCGCGCGGGGTCAGCGGCGAATCCCCGGAGGAGATCGTCTCCGCCGCCAGCTCGGGGTCGATGGCGCGGCGCCCGGCGGCGACCGCGCGCACCGCCTGGGCGAGCTGCTCGGCCGAGGTGGTCTTGGGCAGGAACCCCAGCACGCCCTGTGCGAGGGCTCGTTTGAGGTACCCGGGCCGGGCGTGCGAGGTGAGGATCAGGCACCGGGTGGCGGGGGAGACCTCGCCGATCCGGGTGCAGGCCTCCAGGCCGTCCCCGTCGGGCAGCTGCAGATCGACCACGGCCACGTCGGGCTGCTCGGCGCGAGCCAGGTCCACCCCGTCGCTCACGGCCCCGGCCTCGCCGCGCACCTCGAGATCCGCCTCGAGGGAGAGCATCGTGGCCAGCGCGGAACGGATCAGGTGCTCGTCGTCGACCAGGATCACGCGCAGCGGGGAGGAGGGGTCAGTCATGGCGGCCTCCGGCATCGTCGTAGCGGACATCGAGAGTGAAGGTGCCGCCGTCACGGTGCACCACGAGGGAAGCACGATCACCGAGGCGCTCCCGCATGCCCGTGAGCCCATCGCCCTCGACGACCTGCCCGCCGGTGGGGACGCCGTCGTTGACCAGGCGGAGCCCGTCGGCCCCGAGCGTGATCGTGACCTTGGTGGGATCGGCATGGCGCAGGATGTTGGTGCCGCCCTCGCGCAGCACCCAGGCTGCGCTGTCGGCGTGCTCGGCCGGAAGGTCGGAGACGTCGCCCTCCACCTCGACCTGCACCTGCGCCGAGCGCAGCAGGGAGATGGTGCCGCGCAGCTCGGCGGCCAGATCCGCTTCCCGGTAGCCCCGCACCAGCCCGCGGATCTCGGCGAGGGAGGCCCGTGCGATCTGCGCGACCTCGCGGCCGTGCTCGACGGCCCGGGGGTCCTCCCGTTCGGCCAGCTGGGCGACCAGCTCGGACTTCACGGCGATCACCGACAGGTCGCGCCCGGTGACATCGTGCAGGTCCCGGGCGAAGCGCAGCCGCTCCTCGGCGACCGCGAGCCGGGACTGGCTCTGCCGCGCCTCGTCGAGCTCTCGGACCATCGCTGCCAGCCACAGGGAGGAGCGGAAGGTGAACACGGCGATCACGGTGAAGCCGCCGCAGACGAGCGCCGCGCGGGGAGGGAGCCCGAGCGTCGCCGCGACGAGCGAGACGATGATCGCGATGATGATGCCGACGCCCCACGGCCACCGCAGGCAGACGGTCCCGGCCAGCAGCACGAGCGGGACGATGAGCAGGCGGGGCTCGGCCTCGGCGAGGAGCACCGAGGCGACGATCACGACGGACAGCGCCGCCGTGGCCGCGAGGGTCCAGTCCGACGGCAGGCGCCCCACCCGGGGAAGATCCCACGGGCCGCGCACGGCCGGCCCGGCGGTGCGCGACCAGGCGGCCAGCGCGCGCCAGGCCGACCAGGCACCCAGGGCGATCTGCGCGGCGATCAGGACGACGACCACAGGATGGTCGGCGAGGATCACCGAGGGACCCACGCCTGTGTACGCCAGGAGGCTGGCGGGGTACAGCACCAGGATCAGCACCACGGACCACGCGGTGTAGGAGAAGAAGACGCGCCACTGTCGACCGGCGGCATGCGCGGTGCTCATGGCTGTCTCCCTTCCCTGCTGGTCGCGAGCTTACAGCGCCGTGGACAGCAGGTTCCCGAAGAGGCCGAACAGCAGACCCCAGGCGGTGATCGAGACGCCCATCCACAGGTAGACGCGGCTGCGCGTCGCGCCGAGGGCGACCAGGGTGGGCGCGGTGATCTGGGAGGCGATGACGAACGGGCCCAGCAGGGCGACGCCGGGAACGCCGTACCTGTCCAGGGCGGCCGCCACCTTCTGACGGATCTTCGAGGTCTTCTTCTCCGGACGCTCGCGGCGGCCGGAGACGGCGTCGCGGGCACGGCCGGACAGGGCGATGACGGCGAAGGTCGAGATCATGTTCCCGACCACCGCCGCGGGGATGGCGATGGCCGGGTGGATGCCGGCGGCGGTGCCCAGCAGTGCCGCGAAGAAGGACTCGATGAAGGGGATCGCCCCGATCGGGATCAGCGCGAGGACCTGCTGCCAGGTCTCCATGCCGTCGACCCAGGTGGCGAGCTGCTGAAGGATGTCGTTGACCATGTGAAGCTCCTCGGGAGTGTGCAATCGGTATGGCTTCACTCTTCCGCCGCGCGGACTCCTCGGGTAGGGCGGTGGCTCACCGGCTGCTGTGGCGTCCTCACCGGGCGGCGATGACAGATGTCATGGCGCTGCCGCCCGCGTCTCGAGGTGAGGCGGCGGTGTGACCTGGCCCCGCCTTATGGCCCCCGAAAGCGTGAGGTGTATTGCCTCGTGTGAACGAGGGTGCGGGATACCGCCTGGGGGATGTTTCAATCCCGAGTGTGATCACTCTCGACGGCCTCACGAAGGTCTTCCCCGCGCCCGGCGGGGGAGGCTCTGTCGCCGCGCTCGACGGCATCGATCTGCAGCTGGACGCCGGCAGGGTCCACGGCATCGTCGGCCGCTCCGGCGCCGGCAAATCCACCCTCATCCGCTGCCTGACCGGACTGGAGAAGCCCACCTCGGGCCGGGTCGAGGTCGATGGCACCGACGTCGCCGCCCTCGAGGGGGCCCGGCTCCGTGCCGCCCGCCGCAACATCGGCATGGTCTTCCAGCACGCGAACCTGCTGGACTCCCGCACCGCCGCCCAGAACATCGCCCACCCGCTGGAGATCGCCGGGGTGCCCCGCGAACGCCGCCGCGAGCGCGTGGCCGAGCTGGTCGAGCTCGTGGGCCTGACCGGTCGCGAGCACAACTATCCCGCCCAGCTCTCCGGCGGGCAGATCCAGCGCGTCGGCATCGCCCGCGGCCTCGCCGCCGAGCCCAAGGTGCTGCTGTGCGACGAGCCCACCAGCGCACTGGACGGCGCCACCACCCGCCAGATCCTCCGCCTCATCCGTGACCTGCGTGAACGCCTCGGCATCACCGTCGTGATCATCACCCACGAGATGGCCGTGGTGCGCGAGGTCTGCGAGACCGTCACCCTCCTGGCCGACGGACGGATCGCCCAGAGCGGGGACCTGGTCGACGTCGCCGCCGACCCGCACGGGCCGCTGGCCGCCGAGCTGATCCCGCTGCCGCCGGTGCCCACCGGCATCGACGCCACCATCGTCAACTGCAACTACGGCGACTCGCCCGAGCTGCGCACCAGCGAGGACCTGGTGCGCCTGGCCGAGCAGCACGGCGCCCGCGCCGGGATCGTCGCCGGCACCATCGAGACCATCGGCGGCCGCCAGGTGGGCCGCGTCCAGCTGGCGCTGCGCAACGACTCCGGGCGGCCCATCAGCCACGACGGCCTGGCCTCGTTCCTGCGCGAGCTGGAGTCGGCCGGCGTCGTCGCCCAGATCATCACCGAGGAGGTGGCGGCATGATCGAGACCCTCCAGCAGTGGGCGCAGAACCCCATCCTGTGGCAGTGGGAGGACGGCCTGTGGCAGGCCGTCGGCGTCACCCTCTACATGACCGTGTGCACCATGATCCTGACCGTGGTGCTGGGGCTGCCGCTGGGCATCGCCCTGTTCGAGACCGAGGGTGCCCGCTCGACCTGGCTGCGCGGGGTCAACCAGGTCGTCGGCTTCGTGGTCAACGTGCTGCGCTCGTTCCCCTTCTTCATCCTCATCATCGCGCTGATCCCGGTCACCGCGTTCATCGTGGGCCGCTCCACCGGCCCCAACGCTGCGATGCTCGCCCTGACCGTCGCCGCGGTCCCCTTCGCAGCCCGCCTGTTCGAGCTGAACCTGCGCGAGATCCCCGCCGGGAAGATCGAGGCCGTGTCGATGATGGGCGCGAGCCGCTGGCAGATCATCCGCCAGGTGCTGATCCCCGAGGCCCTGCCCGGCATCATCGGCTCCATCACCACCACCACGATCGCCGTGATCGGCTACACCGCCATGGCCGGCTCCGTGAACAGCGGCGGCCTCGGTCAGCTCGCCTACAACCGCGGCTACACCGGCTACCAGACCGAGATCACCGTGGCCACCGTGATCCTGCTGATCATCATCGTCGTCGCCGTGCAGATGATCGGCGCCCGCCTGTCCCGAGCCGTCGACCACCGTGCCCGCACCGCCTGACCCGCATCCCACCCCCAGGAGAAACCATGAGCACCCTGAACCGCCGCACCCTGTTCGCCTCCGGCGCCGGCCTGGCAGCCCTGTCCCTCTCGGCCTGCGGCGCAGGCTCCCAGGGGGAGAGCCCCACGGCCGACGAGAGCGGCGTGACCACCCTGCGGGTGGCCGCCTCCCCGCAGCCCCACGCCGAGATCCTCGCTTTCATCAGCGAGAACCTCGCCGCCGACGCCGGCCTGGAGATCGAGATCGAGGAGGTCACGGACTACAAGATCCCCAACCGCCTGCTCAGCGACGGCGAGGTCGAGGCGAACTTCTTCCAGCACCTGCCCTACCTCGAGACCGAGATGGAGGAGAACGGCTACGAGCTCACCCCCTTCGAGGGCGTGCACATCGAGCCGCTGGGCGTCTTCGCCGACTCGCTGACCAGCCTCGATGACCTGGCCGACGGCGACGAGGTGGCGGTACCCAACGACCCCACCAACCGCGGCCGCGCCCTCGCGCTGCTCGCCGAGAACGGGCTGCTGACCCTCGCCGAGGGCGTCGAGCCCACCGAGGCCACCCCGGACGACGTCGAGGACAACCCCAAGAACCTCACGTTCCCGGAGGTCGACGCCGCCCTGCTGCCGCGCACCCTGGCCGACTACGCGGCCGCGGTGATCAACGGCAACATCGCCCTGGAGGCGGACCTGAACCCGGCCGAGGACGCCCTCGTGCTCGAGTCCGGTGAGGGCAACCCGTTCGCGAACCTCCTGGTGGTCCGCACCGAGGACGCCGAGAACGAGGCCCTGGTGACGCTCGATGAGCTGCTGCACTCCGACGACGTGCGGACCTTCATCGAGGACACCTACAGCGGAGCCATCATCCCGGCGTTCTGATCCGCGCCCGCTCGTCCTCAGTCCCGCAGAGCCGGGTGGTCCGCGCGGCCGCTGGCCTCGGCGAGGGCGTCCTGGACGGCGTGATAGGCGGGCTTGCGGGTGTAGTCCTCCCACAGCACGCAGGCGGCGCCCTGGCCCTCGAAGGTCGCCGGCACCCAGGAGTAGGTGTCGACGAAGCCCCACAGGGTCAGGGAGTCGCAGCCGTCCACCGCGAGCGCGGCCTCGGTGACACGGCGGTAGTAGTCCGCCTGCTGGGCGAGCTGGGCCTCGGTGGGCTCGGCGCCGTCCGGCAGCGGCATGCGCACGTCGAGCTCGGTGACGGCGGTGTGCAGCCCGAGGTCCGCGAAGCGCTGCAGGTTCTCGGTGATGTCGCCGGGGAACCCGTACTCGATGGACAGGTGCCCCTGGGTGGAGAAGCCGTCCACGGGCACCCCGTCGGCCAGCAGGTCCGGGATCAGCGCGTAGTACGCGTCGGACTTGGCATTGATCCCGTCGACGTTGTAGTCGTTGAAGAACAGCAGGGCGCCCGGGTCGGCGGCGCGCGCCCAGCGGAACGCGTCGGCGACGATCTCGACGCCGAGTTCGCGGATCCAGATGTTGTCGCTGGTGCGCAGGTTGCCGTCGTCGTCGAAGATCTCGTTGGCCACGTCCCACTGGGAGATCCGGCCCCGGTAGCGGCCGACGACCGTGTCGATGTGCTCCTTCAGCAGCGCGCGCAGCTCGTCGGCGCTGAAGTCGCCCTCCTCGAGCCAGGCGGGGTTCTGGCTGTGCCACAGCAGGGTGTGCCCGCGCACGTCCTGGCCGTGCTCGGTGGCGAAGTCCATGATCGCGTCGGCATCGGCGAAGGCGAAGGTGTCGCGGTCCGGGCGCAGGTGGTCCCACTTCATCTGGTTCTCGGCCGAGAGCGAGGTGAACTCGGTCGCGAGGTGCTCGCGGTAGGTCTCGTCGTCGGTGAACGGCGGCGGGTACGGCTGGCTGGTGTGGTGTCCGCCGCCGGCCACGGCGGAGCCGATCTTCAGCGTCGTCCCCGCGGCGAAGGCGAGGGTGTCCTTCTTCGCGAGGCCGGGCGGGGTGCGCTTGTCCCGGTCGTCCTGCTTCGGGCCTCGGGCCTGTGCGGCGGCGGGCACCGCGGCCAGGGCCCCGGCACCCAGGGCCCCGGCACCCAGGGCGCCGGCGGTGAGAATCTGGCGTCGCTTCATGTCGTCTCCTTCGTCGACTGGCGAAAAGTTTCGATACGTTTTCGCCTCGCCGTGAGCGTAAGGTGACGTGCATTACGTGTCAAGAAGTCACAGCAGCCTCGTGGCCCCGAGCTGGTCGAGCAGCCAGGCCAGCTCGTCGGCCCGCTGCTCCCACTTGCGGTAGCGGCCCGACCGCCCGCCGTGCCCGGCCACCATCTCGCAGCGGAACAGGATCGGGCGCTCGGCCGGATCCGAGGTGACCGTCTCGCGCAGCCGCGCGATCCACTTCGCGGGCTCGACGAAGAAGACGCGGGTGTCGTTCAGGGAGGTGGCGGCGAAGATCGCGGGGTAGTCCACCGCGCGCACGTTCTCGTAGGGGGTGTACTCCTTCATGTACCGGTACACCTCGGCGCTGTCGACGGGGTTGCCCCATTCCTCCCACTCGCCCACCGTCAGCGGCAGCGACGGGTCCAGGATCGTGGTCAGCGTGTCGACGAACGGCACCCCGGCGATGATGGCCCGGAACCGCTCCGGGGCGAGGTTGGCGACGGCGCCCATGAGCAGGCCGCCGGCGCTGCGACCTTCGGCGGCGAGCCGGTCCGGGGCCACCAGCCCCGTCTCGACCAGATGCTCGGCCGCGGTGACGAAGTCGCTGAAGGTGTTCTTCTTCTCCAGCAGTTTGCCGTGCTCGTACCAGGCCCGGCCCATCTCCCCGCCGCCGCGCACGTGGGCGATGGCGACCACCACGCCGCGGTCCAGCAGCGAGAGCCGGGTGGGCACGAAGGAGGGGTCCACGGAGACCTCGTAGGAGCCGTAGCCGTACAGGTAGCCGGGGGCGGTGCCTTCGGCGGCGACCTCCCGCCGTGCCACCAGGGAGATCGGGATCGCGGTGCCGTCGGCCGCTCGCGCCCACTCCCGCCGCTCCACGTACAGCTCCGGGTCGTAGTTCGGCACCGGGGTGCGGCGCAGGACGCTGACCTCGCCCCCGGCGACGTCGACCTCGGCGATGGTGGGCGGGGTGAGTAGGCTGGTGAGCTCGTACCGCAGCGAGGTCTGGTCCCAGTTCGGGTTCGCGTCGAGCTCGACGGTGTCCAGCTCGCCCCCGTGGCTGACCTCCCGCGCGGCCTCGAGGTCGAGGGACCCGTCGGCCCGGCGGGGCAGCAGCCGCACGCTCGCGAGCCCGCCGCTGCGCAGCTCGAGCGCCGCGAAGGAGGCGAAGGCCTCGACCGCGAGCAGGCGCTCGCCCTCACCGGCGACCAGCAGATCCGTCCAGGCCGAGGGGTCCTGCAGCGGTGCCTCGGCCAGGGCGAATCCCTCGGCGGTCGCGTTGTGCACGATCAGCAGACGGTCCCCGGCATGCTCGACGGTGTAGTCCACGCCGTCCCGTCGGCCACCCGCGGGCCGCGGCGCCGAGGTGGGGTCGGCCAGGTCCAGCAGCCAGGCCTCCGACGTCGTCGTCGAACCCGCCTGGATCACGAGGGTGGAGCCGTCCCGGGAGCGGTCGAAGCCGATCATGAACCGCTCGTCGCTCTCCTCGAGGACGAGCTCGTCCGTCTCCGCCGCCGCACCGAGGCGGTGGCGCCAGATCTGGTGCTGGCGCCAGGCCTCGTCCATGCGGGCGTAGAACAGCCACTGCTGGTCGGCGGAGAAGGCCAGGCCGTAGCCGGCCCCGGTGACCACCTCGTCGACGATCTCCCCGGAGCTCAGGTCCTTGATGCGGATCGTGAAGCGCTCATCGCCCGCGGTGTCCACGGCGTAGGCGAGCAGGGTGTGGTCGGGGGAGGGGGCGAGCCCGCCGAGGGAGTAGAACTCCGCGCCGGCGGCCTCGGCCTGCGCATCCAGCAGCACCTGCTCGCCCTCGAGCATGGTGCCCGGTTCCACCTGCGGCATCGAGCCGGTGTCCGCCACCCGCGTGAAGGCGGGATAGTCGTTGCCGGCCGTGGTGCGGGTGATGTACCACCAGTGATCCCGGCGCACCGGGACGGACAGGTCCGTCTCCTGGGTGTGGCCGACGAACTCGCCCACCAGGGCCTCGCGCAGCCCGGCCAGGTGCGCGGTGCGCGCGTCGGCGTAGGCGTTCTCCGCCTCCAGGTGCGCGATGACCTCAGGGTTCGTCTTGTCGCGCATCCACTCGTAGGGATCGACGACGGTGTCGCCGTGGACGATCCGCTCGGTGGGGCGGCGGGGCGGGACGGGCGGCGTGGGCGGCGTGGGCAAAGTAGGCAGAGCGTCGGTCATGGACGCGAGCCTACGGGCACCTCCCTGGGTTCGCCGTGGTGCGGACCGCGCACGATGCGGCGCAGCTCGACCCGCGAGGAGAGGCGGAGCTTCGCGAGCGTGTTGCGCACGTGGTACTCGACCGTGCGCACGGAGATGTACAGCGACTCGGCGATCTCCCGGTTGCTGAGGCCCTCGCCCACCATGATCGCGATCTGCTGCTCCCGCTTGGTGAGGTAGGCGAGCACCGGGGGCAGGGAGCTGCGCGATGCAGGGCGCTCCGGCTGGTCCTCCACCGGCGCCGCCGGCACGGCGAGGCTGTTCGCCTGCGCGGTGAGCCGCTCCAGCCCGGACCGGGCGAAGGCGTTCGCCGCCTGGGTGGCCAGCAGCCGGGCGCGCTCCCTCGCCGCGGCGGAGGCGCCGGCGTCGGAGAAGACGTGACGGGCGGCGTCCAGCGCCGCGAAGGCGCGGTACAGGCGCAGCCCGCCGCCGGGCAGGCCGGCGAGGGAGGGGCGCAGCGGCGGCACGGCGTCGAAGTGCTCGACCGCGTCGAGGTGCCGACGGGCCGCGTCCTCCCGGTCCCCGCGCGAGGCCGCCAGCAGCGCCCGCGCGTACGAGGCGATGCCCGCGCGGGCCCGCTCGGCGTAGGGGATCGCGGGGTCCTCGATGCGGTCGATGAGGGTGGGCAGCTCGCCGGTGCGCCCCGTCGCGGCCAGGGACCGCGCGAGGATCATCGCCGGGGCCAGGCCGACCAGCCGCCAGCCGGAGACGTTCTCGTCGATCGTCTGCAGGTGCTCGGTCGCCGCCGCGTCGTCTCCCGCGCGCACGGCGTGCCAGGCCCGTGCCAGCTCCTCCACCGCGGTCAGACCGGTGGTCGTGCGCAGGGCGGAGGGCGAGCCGTCGATGCGCCGGAGGAAGCGCTGGGCACGATCGGTCTCGCCGCGCATGCCGGCGGTGAGCGCGGCGACGGCGTAGGCGAACAGGGCGCCGGCGTCCTCGGAGGTCAGCAGGGTCCCGCCCAGGGCGTGCAGCGCCGCGTCGTGCGCTTCGTCGAGGAGCCCGGCGTCGAAGTGCATGAGCGCCAGGCACATCTGCGTGTGGATGGCGAACGCGCCCTCCGCGGACGAGGAGAACGAGGTCACCAGCAGCTCGCGGGCGGTGCCCGGGTGGCCCTGGCGGTGCAGCAGGGAGCCGATGATCCTCCTGATGGCCAGCTGCGCGGGCTCGGTGCCCGGCGTGGCGGCCAGCTCCTCGGCGATCGCGGTCATGTCGGCCGTGATGCCGGCTCGGGACGACCCGTCGCCGTCGGCGAACAGTGCCCAGCAGCGCAGGATCCCGCGCAGGCTGGCGACCTCCGCCGGCGGGGCGTCGGGCAGCTCCGCGAGCTGGTCCACGACGACGTCGAAGGCGTGCCGGCCGACGTGGAACTCCCCGAGCGATCCTGCCAGGCGCGCGGCCCAGGAGGCGGCGTGGCCGAGCAGCAGGGTGCCGTCCGTGGAGCGGGGCGCGCGCAGTGCCGCCTCGAGGTGGCGGACGCTGTCGGCGAGCGAATGGTCCTCGATGGCCAGCAGCGTCTGGACGGCGCCGCGCACCTGCGGGTCGGCGGCGGCGAGTGCCGAGGCTCCGAGCTGCCGCAGCAGAGCGGGACGGCGCGCGGAGACCGCCGCGCGGGTCGCGGCGGCCACCAGATCGGGGCCGGGAGCGAAGGAGGAGGCGGCGGCGAGCATCTCGAAGGCCACGTCGAACGAGTGGCGTTCGAGGGCCGCGTAGCCCTCCTCCGCGAGCTCGCCGACGAGCTCCGCGGTCGCCTGCGGGGACGGCGGCCTGCTCAGCAGGGCGAGACGGTGCCGCAGCCGCTCCGCGCGGGTGCCGTGCTCGGCGAGCACCGCGTGCACGACGGCCCGGCGGTTGCGCTGCGTGGCGAACCGGATCGCCCGCGCGACCATGGCGTGCACCAGCCGGACATGATCCTCGTCCACGAGGGTGACCAGCCCGGTCGCCAGCAGCGTGGGCTCGCAGAACGGCGCCAGCCCCTGCGACTCGAGCGCCTCGTCCAGGAGCGAGGACGGCAGCGTGGTGTCCGCGAAGCCCAGCAGCTCGAGGACGGCGCGGGTGGAGGGGTCGGCGTCGACGAGGATCTGCGGGACGGCGCGGTCGAACCGGCCCGCCCGCTGCGAGACGTCGGTCTCGAGGCTCCTGATCGCCAGCTCCAGATCGCGCTCGCCGGGACCGGCGGCCATCAGCCGGTCCAGCACGATGGCGACGTGCAGCGGAGAGCCGCCGGTCGCGCCGTGCAGACGCACGGCGAACTCATCGGGGACGGGCACGCCGAGCTTGTCGCCGGCGAAATGCTTGATCGCGGTCTCGTCCAGCGGGTGCAGGGTGAGGTGGCTGCCGTGCACCTCCGTCGTCGCGATGGACCTGATGCGGTCGAAGAACGGCGAGCTGCCCGTGCGGGCGGTGACGATGAAGAACGCCCGGGCCCTCTGGTAGGTCTCCGCGATGTGCCACATGGCCTCGGCCGTGGCGTCGTCGATCCACTGCACGTCCTCGATGATCAGGCAGGTCGCGATCGCCTCGCTGTTGAAGGCCTCGATCATCCGCCCGAGCGGATCGGTGGAGGTCACGGGTGCCTCGATCGACGCCACGATGCGATCGGCGACGGCGCCGGGGTACGCCGCGTCCCCGGGCATGCACGAGATGACCAGCACGCGCCAGGTCTGCTGGTGGCGCAGCTCTGCGGCGATGCGCTTGACCAGTGTGGACTTCCCGATGCCGGGAGGCCCCTCGATGGTGAGGGCCTGGGCGCTGTAACCGAGCACCCGGGTGGCGAGCTCACGGGCGCTGTCGAGGGCGAGGTCGCGCCCGTAGATCGGCGGGAGTGCGGAGTCAGCAGTGGGCATGGCAGGTCGATTCCGTTTTCTGGACACGTGACCGCATCAGCTGGACGGAGAGTACCAGGTACCCCAGTGCCCAGCACAGGGGTACCCGCCCCTCAATACCGGGTTCTCCCCGTACCCCGTACCGGGTTATGCCTCCAGCCGGTGTGATCCGGGTCCCGGCAGGCCTACGTTGCGGAAGTGCTCCGGGCCAGTCGCCGGGGCCCGCATCCCTGTCCGTGCCGAGTCGGAGGAATCGTGTCCACGATCCAATCTGCCCTGCCCTCGCACCCCGTTCTCCCCTGGCCGATCCTGACCTCCCCACTGCGGCGCCGGGGCCTGGCCGCGCTGATCGCGGCCGGGCTCACCGCCGGCATTCTGGCCGTGGTGGGCACCGAGCCCCTGGTGCTCGGCGCGGGAGCCGCGTGGTTCGTGCTGGCGCTGGCGACTCATGCCTTCGACATCCGCCGTGGTGAGCGGCACCGGTCGGCGCCGCTGCTGGTGGCGACCGCGTTCACCCTCGCCGCCCTCGCCGCCCACTCCGCCCTGTGGGGGCAGGCCGTGCGCGGTGACGTGGCTGTGCTGCTGCTCGCCCTGACCCTCGCGCACTGGGCCAGCACGCCGCTGGTGCGTCTCGTCCTCGATCGTACCGTGCCGCCGCGGGCGATCATCGTCTGCCCGGCGGCGGAGATCGTCCGCCACCGCCACGGCCGCTCCCAGCGGGTGCGCGGATTCTCCGCCGAGACCCTCCAGGATCCCGGCGTCGTCGTCGCCGCCGTGCTGCACGACGTGGCCCGCGGCGGCGCCGACCGCGTCGAGCTGCTGCCGGGCATCCCGGACCGCACCGTGCAGCAGCTGGCCTGGGCGCTGCGCCGGGACGGCGTGGAGCTCCTCCTGCACCAGCCCACCGGCAGGGTGCGCAGCTCGCGCACCGAACTGCTGATGACGGCCCACGGGCCCGGCCTGCTGCTGACGCCCCCGCGGCCGGGCCTGCTCACCCGGGTGGGCAAGCGCGCCCTCGACCTGCTGGGCGCCGCGGCGCTGCTGGTGCTGCTGGGCCCGGTACTGCTGGGAACCGCCCTGGCGGTCCGCCGTGAGGACGGCGGTCCCGCCCTCTACCGCCAGGAGCGCATCGGTCTGGACGGGGAGCCGTTCCAGATCTACAAGTTCCGCACCATGGTCCAGGATGCCGACGCGCAGCTCGAGGCCCTGCTGCGCGAGCAGAACGCCGACGGCCGCCCGCTGTTCAAGGTCTCCGCGGACCCGCGGGTGACCCGCCTGGGAGCGTTCCTGCGCCGCAGCTCGATCGACGAGCTCCCGCAGCTGCTGAACGTGCTCGAGGGCACCATGAGCCTGGTGGGCCCCCGCCCGCAGCGGCCCGCGGAGGTCGCCCTCTACGACGGCGACGCCGAGCATCGCCTCGGGGTCCGCCCCGGCATGACCGGGCTGTGGCAGGTCTCGGGACGCTCCCGGCTCAGCTGGGAGCAGGCCCGAGAGCTCGACGTCTACTACGCCCACAACTGGTCACCGCTGCTGGACCTCACGATCCTGCTGCGCACCTTCAAGGCCGTCCTGACCAGCGACGGAGCCGTGTGATGCGCATCCTGCACCTGATCCACAGCACGCATGTCGGCGGCGTCGAATCCGCGGCCGCGCACCTGCGGGAGGAGCTCGCCGACCACGAGCGGATCCAGTACCGCATCGCCGTCCTCGCCGCGGCGGACCCGGACCAGGCCGTCCTGACCGCCGACGTCGTCGGCTCCGGCCTGAACTCCCCGCTCTCCGTCCTCGCTCTGCTGCGCCAGCTCCGCCGCTGGGACCCCGACGTGCTGGTCACCTCCCTGTGGCGCAGCGTGGCTGTCGGCGCCCTCGCCCGAGCACTGGGGCGCAGGCGACCGTGGGCGATCTGGGTCCACAACTCCCGCTTCACCCAGCCTGTGGACCGGCTGGTCCATCACTGGGCCCTCCCGCGCGCCGACCTCGTGCTGTGCGACTCGATCGCCGCCCGTGACCTGCTCGCCGAGCCGATCCTGCGCCGCGCCGGCGCCCGCCACCCCGCCGTGCTCGTGCGTCCCGACGCGGCGCCCCTGCCCGCCCACACCGCGGCCGCCCCCGCCCTGCGGGCACAGCTGCGCCTGGTGACCTGGGGGCGGATCGCCCCGCAGAAGCGCCTGGACGTCGCCCTCGGGGTCCTGGCGCAGCTGCGCGAGCAGTCGCCCGCCGGGGCGCACCTGACCATCATCGGCCCCGACAGCGGGGGCCTGGCGGACCTGCGCGCCGAGATCACCCGGCGGCGGCTCGCCGACGCCGTCACGCTGACCGGTCCCGCCGATCGCGCCGCGATCGCCCGCGCGGCCGCCGAGGCCGACGTGTTCATCCAGACCTCCGAGTTCGAGGGCTACGCGATGGCGGCCCACGAGGCGCTCGCCGCGGGGATGGTCAGTCTGCTCACGCCCGTCGGCGACCTCGCCTCCGACACCCGCGACGGCGACCACGCCCTGCACCACCACGGCGACGCCGCCCGCTCCGCCGCCCGTCTGCTCGAGCTGGCCGAGGACCCGGCCGCCTGGGCCGAGATGTCCCACCGGGCCCGCCACGTGCGCACCACCGCCATGGCCGACGAGTTCGCCGCCGCCTGCGAGGTGCTGGCATGAGAGCGATCCGTGAAGCAGGCATCGACAACCAGATCCTCGTGCTGCTGGCCGCAGCCGGCGCGCTGATGGCCTCCCTCGGGATCAGGCCGTACCTCCCCGAGCACTTCCTCTGGGACGACGGCCTGCTGCAGCTGACGATCCACGGCGGCAGCCTCGTCGACGAGGCCGAGTCGTTCGAGCGCGTCGGCCATCTGTACGCGCTGGCCGGGCTCGGGGAGGCGCCGCCGCTGGCCGCGCTGCTCGGCGTGGCGCTCTATTGCAGCGGGATCCTGCTCGCCGTGGGCTGGGAGCGCACCGCCCGGCTCTCGATGCCGTCGCTGCTGGTCACCATGGCCTTCTTCGTGCCGGCGCTGGCCTATCTCGCGCAGTACTCCAAGGAGCTGGTCACTCTGGGCGTCGCGATGCTCGTCGTCGTGATCCCCGACGGGCGCGGCCGGTTCAGCACGGCCATGGGCGAGCTGGCCGTGATCGGCGGAGCGCTCGCCTACGGGGCCACGCTGCGCCCGTACTGGCTGATCATCGCCGTGATGTACATCGGCTGGCGGATCCTGCTGCCGCGCACCGCCCACCCTCTGCTGCTGGTCGCCCTGCCCGCCGCCGCCTACGCGGTGCTCCAGCCCCTGTTCCAGGCGGTGCTCGGGCACGGGCTGCAGGGGGCGCGCGAGTGGTCGAACGCCGAGCGCGCCGGCGAGCAGGTGAACACCCTGATCCAGAGCGTCGCCCCGGACGCCCGAGGGGCCCTCGGCGTGCTCGCGGCACTGGCCATGCTCGCGCTGATGGTGGTGCCCGTGCAGCTGCTGGTCTCCGGGGAAGCCTTCCACCTGGCCAGCGGCATCGCGATCGTCGTGGTGTGGGCGCTGGTGCTGGTGCCCGTCCTCGGCGGGCGCTTCGTCGGCGCCCGCTCCCCGCGAGCCACCCGCGCCGCCTCCCTGCTGCTCGCCTTCCTCGTGGTCCAGGCGCTGTTCGAGCCGGACTACGGCTCCGCGCTCAAGCACCTGACCCCGCTGCTCCCGCTGGTCCTCATGGTGCACCTGCATCGGGGGCGGTCATGACCTCGTCGATCCTGCACATCACCGATGCCGCCTCCTCCGGCGTGCTCGCCGCCGTGACCACCTTCGCCCGCGCCCAGAGCGCCGTGCCGGGGATCGACGTCACCCTCGCCTACGTCCCCCGCCACGATTCGCCCTCCCCGGAACGGATCCAGGCGCTCGCCGGGGACCGCGTCACCGTGCTCCGCTGGAGCCGCAGCCCCCGCACCGCCCTGCCGGCCCTGCTGGTGCGCGCCACGGCCGAGCTCACGGCCCGACGGGACGTGCTGGTCCACCTCCACTCCTCCCGCACCGGGATGATCGGACGAGCCGTGGCCGTGCTGACCGGGCATCGCGACCGCACCGTCTACAGCCCCCACTGCTTCGCGTTCGACCGCAGCGACGCCGGCACCCTGCACCGCCGGGTGCTGACGGCCCTGGAGCGGGCCGGGACCCTGCTGGGCCCGCGTCTGCTGCTGGTCTCCGAGACCGAGGAGCGCCTGGCGCAGCGGGTCCTGCCCCGCGCCCGCACCGCCGTGCTGCGCAACCGGGTCGACGCCGAGCAGCTCGCCGCCCTGCCCCGGCCCGAGGCCGCATCCGGCGGCGACCTGCGCGTCGTCCACGTCGGCCGGATCGCCGCCCAGAAGCGGCCCCGCGAGTTCGACGCCGTCGCGCGCCGCTGGCACGAGCAGCATCCCGGAACCGTCTTCCGCTGGCTGGGGGAGGGCGACCGGGAGCTGCTGGGCCCGGACGTCGAGGTCAGCGGCTGGCTGGACCGGGACGCGCTGCTCGCCGAGCTCTCCCGGGCCGACGTCCTGCTGTTCACCAGCGCCGGTGAAGGGCTGCCGATCGCAGTGCTCGAGGCGCAGGCGCTCGGTGTCCCCGTCCTCGCCCACGACGTGACCGGCATGGCCGACGTGGTCATCGACGGCGTCACCGGGCTGCTGCGCGCGGACGCCGAGGGCCTGCTGCAGGCCCTCGGCGAGCTGGCCGCTGATCCGGCACGACGTCGGGCCCTGGGCGAGACCGCCCGGGCCCGGGTGCGTGCCTGCTTCGGCCTCACCCATCTCGCGGAGGACTCCTTCGCGGCCTATCGCCAGGTCGGCGTACCTATCGGAGAGGAATCAGCATGACGTCGGAGAGATTCTGGGAAGTGCTGCGCATCCGCTGGGCGTGGCTGCTGATCGGCCTCGTCGTCGGCCTCGTGGCCGCGGGCATCGCCCTGGCCCTGCTGCCGAGGACCTACGGCTCGGAGGCCGGGGTGCTGGTGGAGGCCGAGATGCCCGGCGGCGACGTCGCGGGCTTCAGCGCGACGGTCTTCGTCGATGAACGGCTGCCCACCTATGTCGATCTCGGTCGCGCGGACGCGGTCCACCAGGACATCCGCGAACTGCTCGGCCAGGACCTCTCCCGCGACCAGATCGAGTCGAGCGTCTCCTACGGGGCGACGCCCGGCTCGATGGTCCTGTCCATCACCGGCACCGGTGACACCGCGGCCGAGGCGCAGGACACGGCCGACGCCGCAGCGACGGCGCTGGCCACCTCCATCGAAAGCACCTCGACCGACTCCATCGAGGTCACCGCGACCCTCGTCCAGGAGGCGACCCTGCCCACCGGTCCCGAGGACCCCGACCCCCTCATCATCCTGCCCGCCGGAGCGCTCGCCGGTCTCACCGTCCCGCTGCTCCTCGCTCTCGCCCTCACTCCCCGCCGCCAGGAAGGACTCTCGTCATGATTCTCAGACTGCTCGGCCGTGGACACGGCCCCGACTCCCTCGACCGCGACCCCGCCACCACGAGCCCGCTGACCCCCTTCGGACTCGACATGTCCGCCCTGACCAGCCGGCTCACAGCACTGAACGGCCACACCACCATGGCGCCGGACCTCGGCCCGGTGCGCGAGCTGGTCGCCGGCAAGCGCGTGCTGGTCACCGGCGCCGGCGGCTCCATCGGATCGGAGCTGTGCCGCCAGCTGCGCGGCCTCGATCCCGCCCGGCTGTCCCTGCTGGACCGCGATGAGTCAGCGCTGCACGAGCTGCAGATGTCGATGAACGGCGCCGCCCTGCTGGACACGCCCGACACCGTCCTCGCCGACATCCGCGATCCCCGCGCCCTGGACGCGGTCTTCGCCGAGCACCGGCCCCAGCTGGTGGTCCACGCCGCCGCGCTCAAGCACCTCCCGCTGCTGCAGCGCTACCCGCGGGAGGCCTGGATGACCAACGTGCACGGGACCCGGAACGTGCTCGAGGCCGCGACCCGCCACGGGGCCGAGCGGCTGGTGAACATCTCGACCGACAAGGCCGCCAGCCCGACCAGCGTGCTGGGCCGCTCCAAGCGGGTCGCCGAGGCGCTGACCGCGCATTACGCCGAGCGCACCGGCCTGCCGTTCGTCTCGGTGCGGTTCGGCAACGTGCTGGGATCGCGCGGCTCCGTGGTGCCCACGTTCGTGGAGCAGGTGCGCCGCGGCGGCCCGCTGACCATCACCCACCCCGAGGTCTCGCGGTTCGTGATGACGATCCCGCAGGCCTCCTCGCTGGTGCTCTCCGCCGTCACCGTCGGGGCGCCGGGGGAGACCCTGGTGCTCGACATGGGCCGACCGGTGCGGATGGTGGACGTCGCCACCGCCATCGCGGAGCTCGCCGGCGTCGAGTGCGCCATCGTGTACACCGGCCTGCGGCCGGGGGAGAAGCTCCACGAGGAGCTGTTCTCCGAGTACGAGCAGCTCGATCGCACCGAGCACGACGGCATCAGCCGGGTCCGCTGCGCCTCGATCGACCCCGCCACCCTGCCCGGCGTCGAGGAGTGGTCCGATCACGTGCGCGAGTTGATGATCCCCTCGGGGTACGACCCGCTGTTCACCACGCCCGAGCCGGCTGCCGTGGCGGCCGCGGAGCCCCAGCAGATCATGGCGGTGAGCTGAATGGGCCCGCGCATCCCCGTGTCCGTCCCCACCGTCGGCCCTGCGGAGCAGAGAGCCGTCGGCGAGGCGATCGCCGGCGGCTGGATCGCTCCCGCCGGCCCGGACCTGCGACGCTTCGAAGCGGCGCTGGCCGAACGCACCGGCCGTGCCCGCGCCGTCGCGGTCGCCTCCGGCACCGCCGCTCTCCACCTGCAGCTGCTGGCCGCCGGCGTGGGCCCCGGCGACCGGGCCATCTGCCCGACCCTCACGTTCGTCGCCACCCTCAACGCGATCTCGCAGACCGGGGCGACGCCGGTGCTCGTGGACGCCGACGACACCGGCAACCTCGAACCCGAGCTCGTCGACGCCGCCTTCGCGCATCCCGCTCGCGTCGGCGGACCGATCACCGCGGTGCTACCGGTGGACGTGTACGGCAAGGTCGCCGATCATGACCGCCTCGGGGCGATCGCCGCCCGGCACGGTGCGCAGCTGCTGGTCGATGCCGCGGAGTCCCTCGGCGCCACCCGGGCAGGGCGTCCCGCCGGGTCGCAGGGGCGCGCGGCGGCGGTCTCCTTCAACGGCAACAAGATCATCACCGCCTCCGCCGGCGGGGCGGTCCTGACCGACGACGAGGAACTCGCCGACCGGGTGCTGTTCCTGTCCACCCAGGCCCGGGAGGACGTCCCGCATTACCTTCATCGCGAGCACGGGTTCAACTACCGGCTCTCGAACGTGCTTGCCGCGCTGGGGCTGGCGCAGCTGGGGCGGCTCGACGAGTTCCTCGCCGCGCGCCGCGCCCATCGGGAGCGCTACCGCGCGCTGTGCGAACGCGTGCCCGGGCTGCGGATCCTCGGTGGCGACGACGCCGGCGACAACTGCTGGCTCACGGCGCTCGTCCTGGACTCGGGCATCGCCGCCGGTGAGCTGGGCGACGAGCTCGGTCGCCACGGCATCGAGACCCGCCGGCTGTTCACGCCCCTGCACGTCCAGCCGCTGTGCGCCGACCCCTCCCGCTTCCCCCGCCTGGTCGACGGCACCGCCGAGCGGCTGTTCGCGACGACCCTCGTGGTGCCCAGCTCCCCGGCGTCCTCGCCGCGGGAGATCGACGAGGTCTGCGACCGGATCGAGATGTCGCTGACCGGCAGCCGTGACCGGCGGCGGGAAGGAGCCCTGACCGCATGAATGCACCCTGCGCCCTCGTGATCGCCCCGCACCCGGATGACGAGGTGCTCGGAGCGGGCGGCACCATCGCCCGGCTGGCCGGCGACGGCTGGAGGGTGGTCGTCGTCGTGGTCTGCTCGGATCTGCCGCCGACGTACCCCGCCGGCATCGCCGAGGAGGTCGAGGCGGAGGCGCGGGAGGCACATGCGCTCCTCGGTGTCGCCGTCTCGGAGTTCCTGCACCTGCCGTCGGTCGAGCTCTCGCGCGGTGCCGTGACCACGCTGAACGGGCCGCTGCAGGCCCTGGTCGAGGAGCACCGGCCCACGCTCGCGCTGATCCCGTTCCCGGACCGGCACGTCGACCACCGCACCGTGTTCGACGCCTCGATGGTGGTCACCCGGCCCGTCGGCGCCGGCCGGGATCTGCGGACGGTCGCCATGTACGAGACCGTCTCGGAGACGTTCTGGAACGCTCCCGGGGCCGAGCCGACGTTCACCCCGTCCTGGCATGTCGACATCACCGAGACCGTCCGGACCAAGATCGACGCCTTCCGCTGCTTCGCCTCTCAGCTGCAGCCGGACCCGGGGCCGCGGTCGGCGCGGGCTCTGCAATCCTTGGCCGGCTTCCGCGGCAGCCAGGTCGGGCTGTCGTCGGCCGAATCCTTCCAGGTGGTGCGCTCCGTGAGCCCCGTCGGGCCGGTGATGGGACGGTGAACGGGCCCGACTCCCGGCGCCGTGCCGGCACGGACGCGGTGACGATCGCCCTGGGCTACCTCACGAGCTTCGCCTACCCCCTGGTCTCGCTGCCCTTCCTGGCCCGGGTGCTGGGGGTCGCCGACCTCGGCGTGGTGATGCTGCTGCTGGCAGTGCTGCAGGTCGTCATCCACGTCACCGATTTCGGGTTCAGCATCAGCGCGCTGCGCCGGGCCAGCCTCGCCCGCACCGTCGCGGAGCGGTCGCAGGTGCTCATGGAGACGGTGTGGGCCAAGACCGTGATCTGGCTGGTCTGCACGGTCGTGATGATCGCGGTGACCCTCGTCGTCCCCGGGCTGCACGAGCACGCGGGCGCGATGATGCTGGGCCTGCTGCTGGTGCTCGCCGGCGCCTGGTACCCGGGCTGGATGCTGCAGGCGATGGGCCGCATGCTCACCTTCGCCCTGGTGATGTCGCTGTCGCGGATCATCGCCCTCGGCGGTCTGCTGCTGACCGTGCGCGATCCGGCGCACATGGATCTCGCCGTCGCGTGGCAGCTGGCCCCGCAGGCGCTCGCTGCGGTGATCGCCTGGTGGCTGCTCGTGCGCGTGTGGGGATCGGCGCGCGTGGTGCGGGTGACCCGGCTGGGCGTGACGACGGCGCTGCGGGACTCGGCGCCGCTGTTCGTCTCCAATGCGACCGTGGTGGTCACCGCCTCGACGAGCTCGCTGGCCCTGGGCGCCTTCGCGGCGCCATCCCAGGTGGCCTTCTTCGGCGCCGCCGAGCGCTTCGGCAATGCCGTGCGCGGGGTGATGCGGGGAGTGGTCGATGCGATGCTGCCGCGTATGGCGGCGGGGAACGTGGCGGGGATGCGCCGCTTCGTGAGCCTCGGGGTCGTGGCCGCGTACGGGACGGCGGGTGCCTGCCTGGCGATCGGGGCCGGCTGGGTGATCCCCTGGTACCTCGGTGCGGACATGGTCGGGGCGATCTGGCCGACGCGCCTGGTCGGCGTCATGATCATCATCGCCGGGATCACGACGGTGCTCACGCTGCACGCCAACGCCGAGCACCGGTACGGCCTGGTCGCGCGCCTCACCGCGATCGGCGCAGTCGTCCATGTGGCGCTCTGCATCCCGGCCGTCCTATGGGCCGGCGCGGTCGGCGCGACGCTCGCACTCATCGTCACCGAGACCGTGATGGCGACTCTGTTCCTGCACGACCTGCTGCGGCGGCGGTCCGCCGGGGCGCGGGGTGCGCAGGCCGGGGCCGACGCGCATGGCCGGCGTGCTCGCCGCGTCGACCTGGGGATCTGAGCGGCGACACGCAGATCCGGGCCGGCGGAGTCAGGCAGAGGCAGGCAGAGTCAGCCGATGAGGTGCTCAGCGAGGCCGTCGACCTCGGCGAGGGCGGCGGCGACCCGGGCGTCGTCCTCGCCGTCGTGCTGGGCCATGGGGAAGCGGGCCTGGCCGACATCCACGCCGCGGGAGCGCATGGCCGATTTCAGCGCCGGGAACGTCTCGCCGCCACCGGCCAGGGCGTCGAGCATCCCCACGGCGATCGCCTGCAGGCGCCGCGCCTCGGTGAGGTCTCCGGCGCCGACGGCGCGGTACAGCTCCGTGTACAGCGTGGGGGCGAGGTTGAAGGTGGCGCCGATGGCACCGTCGGCGCCCTGTGACAGAGCCGCGACCAGCAGCTCGTCGGAACCGATGAGGATCGAGAAGTCGTCGCGGACCCGTGCGCGGATCCGAGCGAGGACCGCGAGGTCGCTCGAGGTGTACTTGAGCCCGTCCAGGACCCCTTCGGCGGCGAGGTCGCAGATCAGGTCGGCACCGAGGGTGCGGCCGGTGGAGGCCGGGATCGTGTAGCCGAGGAGGGGCAGGTTGCTGGATGCGCGCACGTCCCGGAAGTACGCGGCGAGCGAGTCGTCGCTATAGCCGTAGTAGATCGGGATGGAGGCGCTGATGGCCGTGGCGCCGCTGTCGGCGGCTCGCCGCGCGAGCTCCCGCACGGCGCGCTGGTCGGAGTGGGCGACCTGGAAGACGACCTCGCGTCCGTCCGCCACGTCTGCGACGGTCTCGAGGATCTGCAGCCGCTCCTCGACGCTGAGCAGGTAGTACTCGCCCGAGGTCCCGGTGACGAAGTGCCCGTCGACGCCGGCCTCGTTGAGCCGGCCGACGAGCGACCGGGTCCGTTCGACGCTGACAGCTCCATCGTCGTCGTACGCGGTGAGCAGGGCAGGCAGGACACCGTTGATCGTCATCGCACGAAGCCTACCGGGGTGCTGCGCCGTGGTCCTGTCAGAGCGCTCCGAGCCAGATCGGGTTCGTCAGCGCTGCCATCGCCCCGAAGCCCGCCGTCGGCCCCATCGTGGTGCCACCGGCGGAGCCGTCCTCGAGCGGATGGCGCACCTCGGCACGCACGAAGGCGCTGATCCGGCGGCCGTGGTCCAGGTGATCGTGCCGCGCCCGTCCCCGGCCAGCACCGTCTGCAGCAGCTGTCCCTGATCCGTCAGCAGGCGCACCGTCCCGTCGGGCACGCCGGAGACCTCCAGCGTCACGGTGATCGTCTCGTCGCGGTCCACGTCGAGCCGGTCGCCGATGCCTGCCTCGGCCCCGCCGGCCGAGGCGACGAGGGACAGGTCGATGTCCGCCGACTCGGCCAGCCAGGAGCGGCCGGCACGGATGCCGGCCAGCAGCGCGTCGCGGGAGAGACCGTCGGCCAGCACCACGTTGTGGGGCGAACCGACCGAGTCGCCGGGGCTGTGAGCGTCGCTGTTGCCCATCGCCGGCAACCACGACCCCGTCCCGCCACGCTTGCCGCCCTTGCCGCGCGCGGACTCGGCGAGCAGGTTCGCCCAGGTCGACACGGCGGTCTCGTCGTCCCAGCCCCAGGGGCCGGTCCACACCTCGGTGGCGTCGAGATCCTCGAGGCCGAACTTCCACTCGCACCCGATCCACGGGCAGTACAGGTGCGCCGAGACGGCGAGGGCGTCGGTCTTCTGGACCTGCTTGCGGCAGCGGTCGAACTCGTCGTCCCGGTTGCGGTAACGCCATTCGACGAGCTCCCCGGCGGGCATCCCCAGGGCGAGCCAGTGCCCGTGGCGCGTGGTGACCTCCTCACCGGTGAGGATCAGCAGGTCATCACCGGCCAGCGGGCCCCACACCCCGTGGGAGCTGGTGGTGTTGTGGTCGGTGGAGACGATGAAGTCCAGTCCCGCCTCGCGGGCCGCGGTCGCGACCTGCTCGGGCGTGTACTTCCCGTCGGAGTGGACGGTGTGCAGGTGGGCGTCGCCGCGGTACCAGTCGCGCCCGCGGCCCGGGGCCTGCAGCGGCGGGTACTGCGGCTCGATGGCCTCCTCGGCGTCGCCGTAGGTGAGGGTGACGACCACCTCGTAGTCCATGCCCTGGGGCGCCACCTGGTACGGCGCGAGCAGCACGTTCCAGGTGCCCTCCTCGATGTCCCCGGCGAGGTAGCCGGGCGTCGCCTCGGCGCGGCTGAGGAAGAACTCGGTGCGGAACCCGCCGGACCAGCCACGGAACCCGCGTCCGCCCAGCTTCGTCCCGTTCTGATCGAAGATGCCGATGTCCAGCGCATTGCCCGGCGTCCCGTCGGGCACCTCGGGGCTCGAGTAGGAGTAGGCCACGTGCAGGCGGGAGACCCCGCGCGGGACCTCGACGGGAATCTCCGCGAAATCCGGGGCGCCGATCTCGAAACGGCCGGTCAGGGTGCGGGTCTCGGTGTCGCCGGAGGCGCCCGGGTCCGCGGCCGCACGCCCGGTGAAGGACAGCGGGGCGAGGACGGCGACGGCGCCGGCCGCTGTGAGCAGCGTGCGACGCGACGGTACGGACGGAGTGGACGGAGCGGACGGAGCGGAGGGGGCATGCGAGGAGGAGTTCATGCTCGCTGAACGTAGTCGCGGCAGGTGTCCTGGATCTGCATCGTGGGCGGCGGCGCGGTGAACGGTATCCTGGGGGCACGAGGCAGGGCCGCACGGGGAGGTGTGGACCATGGATTTCACCGCAAGCATCGTGGTCGGCTACGACGACACGACGGCGTCGGCGGGTGCCGTGCGCTGGGCCGCCGAGCTCGCCCGGGACACGCGCAGACCGCTGCGACTGGTCCACGCCTGGACGCTGCCGATGCTGGGCCACGGCATGGCCGGGGTCCCGGTGATGGACCCCGCCGGCCCCCGCAACCAGGCGCTGCGCGTGCTGGATGACGCCGTGGACGCGGTCAGTGACGTGACCCGCGAGATCGCCGTGACCACCGAGCTGCTGCCCGGCAATCCCCGCGACGTGCTCGGCGAGGTCTCGGTGACCGCCGATCTGCTCGTCGTCGGCACCCGGGGTCTCGGCGCCGTGATGAGCACCCTGCTGGGCTCCGTCAGCCGCGGCATCCTCCACGACGCCGGCTGTCCGGTCGCGATCATCCGCTCCGACCAGCACCGGGCCGGTCCCGTGCTCGCCGCGGTCGACGGGTCCGAGGCGGGCCAGGAGGCCGTGGACGCGGCCTCCGACCTGGCCGCCGCCTGGGGCACGGCGCTGCGCATCGTCCATGTGCGCGCCGGGGGAGCGGCGGCCGATGCCGACGGGCTGCTCGAGGCGGCGGTGCAGCGGGCGCGCGGCCGGCACGACGGGATCACCGTGGACGCCGGACTGCTCGAGGGCCGCTCGGTGCCCGATGCGCTGCTGACCGCGGCCGCCGGGGCGCGCATCCTGGTGATGGGCCACCGCGGGGTGAGCCGGGGGCCGTTCGGCTCCACTGCCCACGCGACGCTTCTGCACGCCACCGGGAACGTCATGGTGGCCCGGCAGTGCGACGGAGCGGGCACGTGACCTGACTCGCGTCGGGGGCGGCCGGGTTTGAACGGCAGATGGCGCGATGGTTAAGCTGTCCGGCGGTAGCGTGTCCGAGCGGCCGAAGGTGCATCACTCGAAATGATGTGTACGGAAACGTACCGCGGGTTCGAATCCCGCCGCTACCGCCCGTTTCCCTGAGCCGCGACATCGTTGACAGACGGTGTCGCGGCTCAGTGCATTCGTGGGTGCACATGCCCGCGGGCAGCGGCACCGAGCACGCGCGCTGCCGTAGATTGACCGTCCATGGAACCGGCCCCGCACCCGTCCTCGCCGCCCTCGGAGCAGTCGTCTCGACGGCGCGGTCTCTCCGTGCTGCTGACGTTGCTGGCCTGGGCGGTGCTGCTGCTCGTCCTGTACGCGCTGGGTCTCGCGATCGCTCCGGACGAGAATCCCGACGGGCGCTGTGAGGGCATCGGTTTCGGGTGTGCCCTCACCCCGCGGGACACGGTGGTCTTCGTGGGTCTGCTGCTGGGCGCGCCGACCCTGGGCGGACTGCTGCTGCTCGGCGGAGGACTGAGCGTCCTGCTGCTGCGGCGCACCTCCTGGCCGGGCGTGCTCATCGGGTCCCTCGGGGCGATCGTCGGCGCGGGCGTGGTCTTCGCGATCACGGTCGCGCTGATCGCCGGGAGCTAGCGGACCCGGGGGAGCTGGCACGGCGGCGGCTGGTTCCTCCGGTCGCGTGATCAATCGCTCCGGTGGTCGGATCAGCCGGAACCCCTCCCGGTGACCGATGCTGGAGTCATGACTTCCTCCTCACCCGAGACCACGTCCCGGCGTGGCCCCGCGACCACGGACCCCAGCGACCGCAGCGGAGGCCCCGCCCGCGCCCATCACCCCGTGGTGACGGCTCTCGCGCTCTCGGCCGGCACGGCCGCTCTGGTCGGCGCCGAGTTCATCCCGGCGGGCGTCCTCCCCGGCATGGCCGCGGACCTCTCCGTGACCGAGGGCCGCGCCGGGCTCACCGTGGCGGCGACGGCCCTGGCCGGAGCGCTGACCGCGCCGACCATCGCCTCGATCCTGCCGCGCACCGACCGGCGCACCGTGCTGCTGTCCCTGCTGGGCCTGGCGATCCTCTCCAACCTCGTGGTGGCCCTCGCCCCGACGCTCGCGGTGGTGCTCATCGCCCGCGTCCTGCTGGGGGTGGCGATCGCCGGGTTCTGGTCCTTCGCCCTGTCCGTGGGCGTCCAGGTGACCGGTCGCGCCGCCCTGGTCTCGACCACGGTGGCCCTCGGCACGAGCACCGCGACCATCATCGGCATCCCGGTCGCCTCGGTGCTCGGTGACATCATCGGCTGGCGTGCGGTGTTCCTCGTGATGAGCGCCCTCACGCTGGTGTCGGCCGCCGTGCTGTGGCGGCTGCTGCCGGCCGTGCCCGCACAGCCCGGTGCGGGCCTGGCCATGATGCGGAAGGCGCTCGGCAACCGCCGCCTGGTGGTGGGCGTCGCGGTGATCGCGGTCGCCGCCTTCGCCAACTTCACCGCCTACCCCTACATCCGGGTCGCGATCGAGGCGGTCGATGCCTCGGCGGTCGCCGCGCTGCTGCTGATCTGGGGCCTCGGCGGAGTGCTCGGCAACCTCGCCGGCGGATACCTCTCGCGCTGGATGCGCTGGGCCGCCACGGCGGGCCCGGCGATCCTCGCCGTCGCGCTGTTCGGGATGGCCACGACGGAGCAGACGGGTGTGCTGGTCGTCGTCGTGATCGCCTGGGGCCTGGGCTTCAACATGGTGCCGGTGACCACGCAGCTGTGGGTCTCCGCGGTCGAGCCCCGCCGCGTCGAATCAGCGATCTCGCTGCAGGTCACCGCGTTCCAGGTGGCGATCATGGCCGGGTCCGCCGTCGGCGGGGTGCTGGTGGATCATCAGGGCCCGGCAGCGGCCATGGCGCTCGGAGCCATCGTCTCCGCCGTCGCCGCGATCGGGTTCGCCTCGATCAAGGTGCGCCCGCGGGAGGTCTGACGCCAGCGTCCCGGAGTGGTCCCGGTGTGGGCGCGGAAGGCGCGGACGAAGGCCTCCGCCGATCCGTATCCGGCGTCGTGGGCGATGGCAGAGATCGGTGCGTCGGAGCCGGCGAGCTCGCTCATCGCCCATCCCATGCGCAGCCGGCGCAGGTACTGCATGGGGGAGTGGCCGGTGGCGCGGCGGAACCGGTCCACCAGCGCCGTCGTGCCGACGTGGGCCGAGGCCGCCAGGTCCGTGAGCGTCCAGGAGCGGCACGGCGCGGCCGCCATCCGGGCGACGGCGCGAGCGACGACAGGATCCGCCTCCCGCTCCCGCTCCCGACCCTGACTCTGACCGGCATCGATGCTCGCCTCGCTGAGCATGGCGGCGCCGATCAGGTCCAGCCCGGGGTGCGCCGGCCGGACTGGTTCTGGGACGCCCGCGACATCGCCTGCCCCACGATCTTCGACCTCGCGAAGGGCGCGGGGCTGACCAGCGCGAGCGTGGGCTGGCCGGTCACCGGCTGGTCCCCGTCGATCGACATCGCTGTGCCGGAGATCTGGGACGTCGCCGGCCTCGAGCAGACGAAGGCGCTCGTGCGGGAGGCCGCCAGCGAGCGGGGCCGGGAGTACGTGGATGCCCACGCCGGCGATATCCGCTGGGACTCCAAGCACCGCTTCGGCCGCTTCGTCACCTCCGTGACGGCCGACATCATCCGCACCGAGGGGCCCGACGTGCTGTTCGCCCATATCGTCGACGTCGACGGCGCCCGCCACAGCACCGGGCGCTACACGCCGGAGGTGCGCGAGGCGTTCGAGCGGGTCGACGGGTGGATCGGCGAGATCCTCGATGCGCTGGAGGAGGCCGGCGTGGCCGAGGTGACCAACGTCGCGATCGTCTCCGACCACGGGCACGTCGAGGTGGGGCGCTGCTTCCGCGCCAACCGGGTGCTGGTCGAGGAAGGGCTGATCCGCCTCGATGCCGACGGCGAGGTCGCCGAGTGGGACGCCTGGGTGCACGGCTGCGGGCTGACCGGCCAACTGCACCTGAACCCCGAGGCCGACGCCGACACCCGCGAGCACGTGCTCGCCCTGGTCGAGGACTGGGTCCAGGACCCCGAGATGCCCATCGCCCACTTCCACCCGCTGGCCGAGATGGGCGAGGACTACGGCTACTCCGGGCCCTTCGCCGGGGTGCTCGAGGGCACCAGCGGTACCAACTTCCAGAACGTGTGGGAAGGGCGTGCGCTGTACAACCGCTTCGACGAGGACTACGCGTTCCTCATCAGCCAGCACGGCCACCTGCCCGAGCAGGACATCCAGGCCGTGTTCGCCATGGCCGGGCCGGGCATCGCGGAGGGGACCAAGTTCGCCCGCTGCAGCGTGACCGACGAAGCCGCGACGTTCGCGCACCTGCTGGGGCTGGAGTTCCCGGAGGCCGACGGGGTGGTGGTGTCGGGGATTTTGGACGAGTACGTGGGCGTCGTGGCCTGATATGTGTGCCATGATGCGGACATGCTGACCCGCCAGGAGGATCTCGAGCTCCGCAATGCGGCCATGACTTGGCTCGAAGTGCGGACCCAGGACGGATTGAACCCGATCGGGTATGAAGATCTCTTGCAGGACTTCTACTTCCGTGGCGAGCGGCGCGCGCTCAAAGACAGGCAGGCTGGGATCTGCAAGCCGGCCGTGCTCGAGACTGCTTTGTCGATAACCACGACATATCGCGCCGAAGGCAAAGAACGTCCTTATGATGACGCCCCGGGCCCTGACGGACTCCTTCGTTACAAGTGGCACAAGACCGATCCAAACCATGCGCATAACCGGGGGCTGCGTGAGGCGATGGCGCGCGGCTTGCCCCTGATTTGGTTCTGGGGCATTGCGCCTGGACTGTACAAGCCGATCTTCCCGGTGTACTTGGTCGCTGAGGAGCCGGAACTGCACCAGTTTGTCGTGGCGACCGACGGACTCCAGAATTTCGAGTCGAGCGGTCTTGGGGGCGAGGAAGCCTTCCGTGAATACGCAGAGTCGAAGACTAAGCGACGAATCCACCAGCCGGTTTTCCGCGGGCTTGTCATGCAGGCGTATGAGACCCGCTGTGCTATGTGTAATCTGCGGCACAGCGCCCTGTCGGACGCAGCCCATATCGTCCCGGACCGAGATGAGCGGGGCATCGCAGCGGTGAGGAACGGCCTGGCTCTCTGCAAGATTCACCATGCTGCGTATGACGCGGGCATCCTGGCCGTCACCCCGGACCTGAAAATCGAGGTCCGCGAGGATATTTTGGACGAGGTTGATGGCCCCATCTTGGAGTACGGCCTCAAACGTCTTCACGGTGAGGAGCTCCGGAAGGTGCCGAAGCGGCGTTCCGATCGCCCAGACAGGGACCTGCTTGCCGTGCACTACGAGGAGTTCGTAAGAGCTCCTTCAGCAGCCGCGCCGCGAATCGACATCGGCTTCCCGGGACTCACAGCGGGCGATCGAACCGTTCCTCAATGACTCGCAGCACCGGAACGTCTGCTGGGGACCACGTCAGTCCCAGCAAGTCCGGGATCGCGAACCACCCCATGGCATCGTGATCGGTGCTGGTCGCCGGTTCAGGGCCGTCCAGCGAGGCCCAGTAGCACGCCAGATCGATCATTGCATGGCCGACCTGCGTGGTTGCCCGGCCTGCGAGTTCGCCGACGCTGACGGTGATGGCCAGCTCCTCATGGAGTTCTCGACGCAAGGCATCGGTCGGACTCTCTCCAGGAGAGATCTTTCCGCCCGGGAATTCCCAGAGCCCTCCAGCGCTTCGGTCAGGATTTCGCCGAGCTGCGAAGATCTGTTCACCTGAGTTGATGCATTTGCTTAGTGTCCCGGTTGCCCGGTGATCTGCTCGATGATCGTGGCGGCGTCCTCGGGGATCTGGGGCGGGATCAGTTGGGTGTGATCGCCGGCTTGCAGCAGCGCGGA